>JALORC010000175.1 GCA_025459175.1 Planctomycetota bacterium
CTGTTGCCGTTGCCGAACGGCGACTTGATCGCGAGCGGCACGTTCACGACCGCCGGTGGGGTGCCCGCTGCCAACATCGCGCGCTGGAACGGCGCCGCAAGGTCGCCGCTCGGTGCTGGCACCGACGGCCAGGTGCATTGCCTCGCGCGCCTGCCGAACGGGGACCTGCTCGCCGGCGGCACCTTCTCGACCGCCGGCGGTGTGCCCGCCGCCAACATCGCACGGTGGAACGGCACCGGTTGGTCGCCGCTCGGCACCGGCATCGGTGGTTTCGTGTCCGACGTGCTGGTGTTGCCCAACGGCGACGTGCTCGCGGGCGGCGCGTTCGCGACCGCCGGCGGTGGGCCGGCCGCGGGGCTCGCCCGCTGGGACGGCACCACCTGGTCCGCGTTCGGCGGTGGGGTGGTGGGTGCGGTGGTGCACCTGTTCGTCGCGAGCAACGGCGACCTCGTGGTGGCTGGCTCGTTCCAGCAGGCCGGCAGTCTGCCGGCGGCGAACATCGCGCGCTGGAACGGCACCGCGTGGTCCGCGCTCGGCCAGGGCCTCGGTGGCCTGGTGGACCTGATCGCCGGCGGCGTGTTCGCGACCGCCGGTGGCCAGCCGGCGCCGAACCTCGCCCGGTGGGACGGCACCAGCTGGTCCGCGTTCGCCGGCGCGCCGGACGCGCCGGTAGGTGTGCTGACACGTCTGCCCGGCGATCAGTTGCTGGTCGGCGGCTTCTTCACCAGCGCGGGCGGGATCGCTGCGCGCCATCTGGCGCGCTGGGACGGGACCGCTTGGTCGCGCACCGCGAACGGCTGCGATGGTCGCGTGCTGGCTGCGCTCGGCACCGGCTTCGGCTTCGGCTTCGTCGCCGGCAGCTTCGGCAGCCTCGGCAACCGCACCGCCGCCAACATCGCCGCGTTCGGCCCCGGCTCGCTGAGTCCGCTCGGCGCCGGCACCAACGGGCCGGTGCTGGCGATGGCTGCTGCGAACAGCGAGTTGTTCGCCGGCGGCGCGTTCACGCAAGCAGGCGCGCTGTCGGCCAGCGGCATCGCGCGCTGGAACGGGCTCGCGTGGAGTGCGCTCGGCAGCGGGGTCGATGCGCCGGTGCGCGCGCTGCTGTCGCTCGGTGGCGCGGTCTACGCCGGCGGCGACTTCGCGCAGGCCGGCGGGGTGCCCGTCGCACGCATCGCGCGCTGGGACGGAGCGGGTTGGAACAGTCTCGGCGCGGGCGTCTCTGGCTCGGTGTTGGCGCTGCTCGACGATGGTGCCGGGCGTGTGATCGCCGGTGGTTCGTTCGCAGTTGCGGGCGGCGGGCCGGCGCCGGGCATCGCGCGCTGGGATCCGGTGGCGCAGGCCTGGTCGGGGCTCGGCAGCGGCATCGCCGGCGGTCTCGCCACCGTCGATGCGCTGGTGCGCCTGCCGAACGGCACGATCGTCGCGGGCGGCGACTTCAGCGTCGCGGGTGGCCTGCCGAGCATCAACATCGCGCGCTGGCTCGGCACCGGCTGGTCGCCGCTCGGCGCGGGACTCAACGGCCGCGTGCGTTCGTTGACGGTATTGCCCAACGGCGACCTGCTCGCCGGCGGCGAGTTCACGGCGTCCGGATCGTTCCCGGTTGGTCGCCTCGCGCGCTGGAACGGCACCACGTGGATGCCGCACGGGCCGGCGCTCGATGCTCCACCCGCGGTGTGCCGCTGGTTCGATCGCAGCGGGTTGCTGCTCGGCGGCGGCTTCTCGAGCTGCGGTGGCGCGGTGGCGCTCGGCTTCGCGCAGCTGCAGACACCGTGTCCTGCTTCGGCCGAGCCGTTCCTGAACGGGTGCGCGAGCACCAGCACGGTGCCGGTCGCGACCGGGCGGACCGACCCGTGGGTCGGCAGCGTGTTCGACGTGTGGGGGCCGGGCATGCCGAACGGCGCGCTGGTGGCGACGGTCGCCGGCTTCCAGAGCGGGCCGGTGCCGCTCTCGCAGCTGCTGCCGCAGGCGCTGCCGAACTGCTTCCTGCATGTGTCGCCGGACTTCCTGGCGCTCGCGGTCGCGGTCGGCGGCGAGGTCCGCTGGCTCGCGTCGATCCCGAATCAACCATCGCTCGCCGGCACCGTGTTCTTCTGCCAGAACGTGGTGTTCGAACTCGGCGTCGGCGGCGCGATCGCGGCGGTGTCCAGTTCGCCGGCGCTGCGGGTCACCGTCGGGCATTACTGAGCGTGCCTGTTACCATGCCATGACCTCCCGATCGAACCGAGGGCCAACCATGTTGCTTCGTGTTGCCTGCTGTGCGTTCCTCGCGTCCCTGGCAACCGCTCAGGGCTGGACCCAGCCCTCACTGGCGCTGCGACCACCGGCGGCCTTCGGGTCGGCGATGGTCTACCACGAGCAACGCGCCGAACTGATCTGGTTCGGTGGCGCCACGTCGACGGCCGCATGGCCGCCGTCGGCGTTGCAGCAGACCTGGGCGTTCGGCAACGGTACCTGGAGTCAGCGCACGCCGACGGCGTCGCCCCAGGCGCGGCAACGACATGCGATGTGCTACAGCACATACGACGAGCGGGTCTACGTGTTCGGTGGTCTCGATACCTCCGGCGCACCGTTGAACGACCTGTGGTGCTACGACGGCACGAACTGGTTGTCCCTCTCGTACGTCAACCCGCCGCCGATCGCTCGCGCCGATGCGGCCTTCCTGACGACACCGTTGTTGTACATCGTGGGCGGCTGGTCGCCCACGGCGGGGCACCTGCGTGACACGTGGAGGGCCTTCGTGTCCCTGGGCTCCACCCAGTGCACGTGGTTCCCATCGCCATTGCTGCCGGCAGCGCCGCGTCGGGACGCCGCTCTCGCGGTGACGCTCTGGCCTGAGCCGCCACCGGTCCATGGCCTCGAGAGATTACTGTTGCACGGAGGTCGCGACGACACGCAGGTGTTCTCGGATACGTGGGTGCTGGCGTCTTCCGGGTGGCAATCGCTGCCGCAGGCCGGTGGCCCGGCCCGCGCTGGCCACGGGATGCATCGTCATTCGAGCGAGCGGATGGTTTTCCTGGTCGGCGGCGTCGACGCTCCGACCGGGGCGCCGCTGGACGATGTCTGGCGCTTCGACGGCGAGCGCTGGTTGGCATTGCACCCGACGATCAGGCCCCCGGCGGTCATCGCGCCAGCGACGGCGTGGGATGCCGGGCGCACGCGGCTGGTACGAGTCGGTGGACGCGACGCGGCCGGCAGTCTCGACGCGCATTGGGAGTTCGAACCGCTGCGCCTCGAACCCCTGTATTTCGGGGCCACGTGCAACACCCTCGGGCTGTCCGCGAACCTGCGGGTGCAACCGGCGAGTCGCTCGGCCGATTGGACCGGTGAGTTCTACTTCTCCACCGGTCACAACATGACGTTCACGTTGTTCCTGGTGGGATTCAGCAACCAGAGTTGGAACGGTCTGCCGCTGCCGCTGTCATTGGCATCGCTGTGGTTGCCGCAGTGCCAGTTGCTGGTCGAGCCGGCCTGGACGCAGTTGTCGCCGATTGCATCCCCAGCCAACCTGCGACTGCCGATCCCGAGCACTCCAAGTCTCTACGGCGTCGAACTGTTCGCGCAGGCGCTGTCGGGCAACTCGTTCGGCGTGCACATCGCATCGAATGGGGCGCGGGTCACGATCTGGTGATCCAGCGCTCGGGCCCCGCGACAGGGCCCGTCGAGCCGGTCAGAAGTTGACCGTGATCGCCTGGCTGAACACGAACGGACCGGGTGCCGCGGTCAGGCCGGCCCCGCACAGATCGAGGATCATCGCCTGTGCGGTCAGCGACAGGTTGGTGCACGGTGGGCCCGGGATCGGCGGCACGTTGATCGACACGCCGACGACCCCCGTCGTGGTCGGTCCGACCGGCAGGATGGCGATGGGACCGCAGGCGGCGTTGAGGTCGAGGTCCAGCGACTGGTTGCTGCCCAGACACGCGGTCGCCGGAATCGGCGGCGAGCAGAAGTTGGTCGGCGCGGTCAGTGAGCACGGCTGGCACGGGCAGAGGTTGAACAGCACGAACGGGATCGCCCCCGGCGCGACGCTGACCATGTAGGTCAGCGTGACGTTGCCGTTCGGCACGCAGGTCACGGCGCACGAGGTCAGGCCGGAACCGAATCCGTTCACGGAGAGGTCGTTGATGCCGGGGACACCGGTGGTCTGCGCGGCGGCGGTGCCGGCGAGCAGACAGGAGAGCAGGATGTTGCGCATGTTGGCCTCGGGTTGTGGGCGACCGGACGGTCGACCAGGAACTGCATGACCGAACGCGGCCGACAATGGACAAGAATCTTCGTTGCCACGACGCCGGGAATCGGCCGCGTCCGGCGCCGACACCTACTCGCCCGGATCGCGCGGGGCCCCGGCCGGTGTCGCGCTGCGGTCGACCAGCGCGCGCGAGGCGGCGAACAGCGCCTGCAGGATCCGGTCGAGCTGGTCCCGTTCGTAACCATCGGGCGGCAGCTCACGCAGCAGCGCGTCCCGCATCGCGGCTTCGCGGTCCGGATCGGCCGCCGGCACGCCGTGCGCGCGCTTCCAGCTGCCGATCGTGCGGCACAGCCGACCGCGTTCGTGCAGCAGCGCCACCAGGCGGCGGTTGACGTCGTCGATCGCGGCGCGCAGTTTGTCGAGTTCGGGAGCGGAGGACATGCGGAGGCCCCGGCGCGATTGCGGCCCGGAACGGCGGCGGATACTACCGAGGCCCGATGTCGCCCCGCCCGAGCAAACCTGAAGTGCTGGCTCCGGCCGGTTCCATGCCGTCGCTGCTGGCCGCGCTGCAGCACGGTGCCGACGCCGTCTACTTCGGCCTGCAGGACGGCTTCAACGCCCGCGCCCGCGCCGCCAACTTCGCGCTCGCCGACCTGCCGGCCTTGTGCGCGCGCATCCACCGCGCCGGCGCCCGCGCCTACGTGACGCTCAACACCCTGGTGTTCGAGCCCGAACTGCCGGCCCTCGAGCGCGTGCTGCGCGCGATCGCCGCCGCCGGCATCGACGCGCTGATCGTGCAGGATCCGGCCGTGTGCCTGCTGGCGCGCGCGATCTGTCCGCAGCTCGAACTGCACGCGAGCACGCAGATGACGATCGCCGAACCGGCCGCGGCGCCGTTCGCGACCGGGCTCGGCGTCACCCGCATCGTCGTGCCGCGCGAGCTGTCGGTGACCGAGATCGCGCAGTTCGCGGCCGGCACCGACGCCGAGCTCGAGGTGTTCGTGCACGGGGCTCTGTGCGTGTCGTGGAGCGGCCAGTGCCTGACCAGCGAGGCGTGGGGCGGCCGTTCGGCGAATCGCGGCCAGTGCGCGCAGAGCTGCCGCATGCCGTACGAACTGGTCGTCGACGGCGTGCACCGGCCGCTCGGCGACGTGCAGTACCTGCTGAGCCCGAAGGACCTGTCGGGTGCGCGCGCGGTGCCCGAGCTGCTGCAGGTGGGCGTGCACGGGCTGAAGATCGAGGGCCGCCAGAAGGGCCCGCAGTATGTCGCCACCGCGACCGGCGGCTACCGGCGTTGGGTCGATGCGCTGCTGCAGGGCGGCGATCGCAAGGCGGCCGAACGCCAGCTGGCGCAGGACCTGCTGGCGATGTCGTTGAGCTACACGCGCGGCTTCAGCGATGGCTTCCTCGGTGGCAGCGATCACCAGACGTTGGTCGAGGGCCGGTTCCCGAAACACCGCGGCGTGTTCGTCGGCCGCGTGACGCGCATCGCCGGCAAGCACGTGTTCGTGCGCAGCAGCGACGACGGCCGGCCATGGACCGGGGCGTTGGCCTTGGACCAGCGTCCGGCGGCACCGCAAGGCGAACGCAGCGCCGCGCTGCCGGCCGCCGGCGACGCGGCGCCGCTGCAGCTGCGGCCGGGCATGGGTGTCGTGTTCGACCAGGGCGATCCCGAGGACAAGAACGAGCCCGGCGGCCCGCTGTTCGCGGTCGATGCGATCGGGGCCGAGCTGCGGCTCGGCTTCGGCCAGCCCGGGCCCGATCTCGGCCGCGTGCGGGTCGGTGACCGCGTGTTCGCGACCAACGATCCGGCGCTGGCGGCGGCGGTCGCGCGCGAGCAACGCGACGAAGCGGCCGAGCCCGAGGGCCGCAACGAGGTCGAACTCGAGGTTCGCGGGGCGATCGGCGAGCCGCTGCAGGTGACCGCGCGCTGCCGCGGTTTCGTCGCTGCGGCGCGATCGACGTCGCCGCTGCAGGCGGCGCGCGGAGCCGGTCTCGATGCGGCGCTGCTCGGCGACAAGCTGGCGGGCTTCGGCGGCACGCCGTTCCGGCTCGGTCGGCTCGAGCTCGCCGGGCTCGCCAGTGGATTGCACCTGCCGGCCAGTGAACTGAAGGAGCTGCGCCGTGCGCTGGTTGCCGAACTGCTGCCGCAGCTCGAGCGCGGGCCGGTGCGCACGCTGGAGCCAGCACCGGCGATCGCGCGGGTCGCGGCGTCGTTCGCCGCGGTGCAGCCGCTGGCCGAGGCGGCGCCGCTGGTGGTGCCGTTGGTGCGGAACGACGAGCAGCTCGACGCCGCGATCGCGTTCGGCTGCCGCGAGGTCGAGCTCGACTGGATGGAGTTCGTCGGGCTCGGCAACGCGTTCGCGCGCGCGCGCGGGGCCGGCCTCCGGGTCATCGTCGCGACGACCCGGATCGGCAAGCCAGGCGAGGACGCGCTGGTCGAACGCATTCGCAAGCTCGAGCCGGACGGCATCCTGGTGCGGCACTTCGGCGCGCTGATGCGGTGCCTCGGCTACCGCCGCGAGGGGGCGAAGTTCGCGCTGCACGGCGACTTCTCGCTGAACGCGACCAACTCGCTGACGGCGCGCCATCTGCTGTCGCTCGGCCTGCAGACGATCACGGCCTCGTTCGACCTCGACGAGAAGCAGCTGTTCGCGCTGCTCGAACACGTGCCCGGCAACCGGGTCGCGGTGGTGGCGCACCATCGCATCCCGACCTTCCACACCGAGCACTGCGTCTACAGCCACCTGCTCAGCAACGGCCGCGACTTCCGTTCGTGTGGTCGGCCGTGCGAACGGCACCAGGTCGCGCTGCGCGACCACCAGGGTCGCGAGCACCCGGTGATCGTCGACGTCGGCTGCCGCAACACGGTGTTCCACCACGCGCCGCAGCAGAGCGGGCGTTGGACCGAACGGCTGCTGGCGGCCGGCCTGCGGCGGTTCCGCGTCGAGTTCGTGCGCGAGCAGGCGGATGAGGTCGAGCGTGTGCTCGGCGCGTGGCGCGATCGGTTGGCGGGGCGCATCGACGCCAGCGCGCTCGCCGCGCGCACCGGCGCCGACGGCCAGATCGGCGTGGCGCAGGGCGGTATGCAGCTGCTCGCGGAGTAGGCCTCGCGTGACTGCAGGCGCGGCCTACTGGCCCAGCACGAAGCCGGCGGCGTCGCTGGTGACGAAGCCGAACGCATTCGCCGCCGGATCGAACGACGCGCCCTGCGCGTAGAGCTGGGTGCCGACCAGCGTCGGCGTCAGTGGCAGCACGAAGTTGAACGTAGCGGTGCCGCCGATGCCGACCAGGCCCACCGAGGCGTCGAGGCTCACGCGGAGAAAGCAGCTGCTGGCGCCGAGCGGGGCGAGGTCGAGCGGCAGCGGCCCGAAGCCGGACACGCTGTTGCTCGCGCCCCACCAGTAGAGGCACAGGTTCTGCGCCAGGTTGCCGAGCTCGACCGACAGCTGCCTACCCAACCGCGGCTGGCTCAGCGCGCGATTGCTCGGCACGCCGGCGGTGCCCGCGCAGCCGAGCCCGAAGGTGCCGTAGCCGCCCTGGCCATTCAGCGTCACCTTGGTGTAGTGGAACGAGCCGTTCCACTGCCGCGGTGTGAGGATGCCACCCGTGCCGAACAGGTTGGTCTTGGCGATGCCTGGCGCGGTCGCCGGGGCCGGGTGGAACACGAGGTCGGTGCCGGCGAACGGGCCGCTGCTGGCGTTCGTGTAGGCGATGTACGACGAGCCGCTGGTCGAGGTGTGGAAGACCGCCACGCCGTAGTCGCCCTGCGGCAGATAGAACGGGGTGGAGAGCGCGATCTCGTTGAGGCTCGGCGCGGTGATGGTGCCGCCGCCCATCTGGCCGAGGCCGCTGCCGACCAGGCGCCACAGCGCCGGGTTGCTGTCCTTGCCGACGTAGCTGCCGGGGGTGATGTAGACCGACGCCGTGTAGGGACCGACGCCGGTGTAGGTGGCGCTGGTCAGCCCGCAGACCAGCACGCCCTCGGGCGCCGTCACCTGCAGATCGAACAGGTTGCCGACGCTCGGGGTCGCGAGTGTGCCGATGCCGGCGGTCAGGTTGGCGCTGTGCACGGCCGGCGCCAGCAGCACGGTGCGCTGCGTCTGCGCCGAGCGGCAGTTGCGGGTCGCGGTGAGCCGGATCGTGCGCGAGCAGTCGTTGCCGAGGTTGAGGGTCGCCGTCGACGTGGTCGCTTCGATCGTGCCGTCGGCGTCGATATCCCAGGCCCAACCGGTCGCGGCCAGCGTCGCGTTGCCGGTCAGCTGCCAGCTGCCGCCGCCGATCGGCGTCGCGGTGAAATCGACCTCGAACTCGTCGGTGCGCACCAGAGCGGTACGCGTCAGCGTGTTCTGCTGCGTGGCATCGGTGACCGTGAGTCGGACCGTGAAGTCGCCGCAGCCGGTGTAGGTGAACGACGGGTTCTGCTGGGTCGAGTCGGTGGTGCCGTCGCCGTCGAGGTCCCAGGCCCAACCGGTGACGCCACCGGGAGCCGACGAGAACGATCCGTCGGTGAACTGCACGGTCAGCGGGCTCGCCCCCGTGGTCGGCGTTGCGTTGAAGGCGGCGAACAGTCCCGATGCCGGTTGGTAGCCGAACTCGACCACGGGTGCGTATTGCAGGCCCACGGTGCCGGTGGTCGCGCCGAGGCCGGTGGTGTTGTAGACGCGGCTACCGAGCGGGTTGTTCGCCGCCAGCGACACGTGGTCGGCAGCCCGACTGGTGCCGGTCCAGCCGGTGCCGTCGAGCTGGATGTCGACGACCAGGTCGCCGCCGGCCGGGTCGTAGACGAACGGCGTGGTCAGCGGGATGTCGATGTAGAACGGCAGCGTCACGCCGGCGCCGAGGCCGGCTCCGGGCTGCACCGTGACCGGACCCTGCAACACGTTGGTGAGGTTCGGCCCGAGGTTGGCAGCGAATGCGCTGCTGACCGAGAGGTAGTCGCTCGTACACGTCGCCATGTCGATGCGCACGTTCGGCCAGCTGCCGCCGGCCCAGCTGATGGTGGTGGCCCCGGCATCAGGTCGATAGCGCAGCGAGGTGATCACGATCGGGGTGCTGACACCCTGGCTGGTGAACACGGTGCTGTCGTGCACGAACTGGATCCGCATGCTGGCGGCGCCGCGGTTCCACGGGAACGCGTTGTTGGCGTTGCCCTCGGCCGCGGCGTAGCCGGGTGGGGCCACCAGCGAGAGTTGTGCGGCGAGTGGGGCGGCGATCGAGGCGAGGGCGGCGAGGGGCAACAGGGGGTGTGGCAGCATGGTTCCTCCGAGGGGGCGTTGTCTTACCGCAATCGCCCGGCTCGGTCAGGCCCGGGGCAGCTGGTGCGCCAGTTCCTGCCATTGCCCACGGCGCGCCGGCGTGCGCAGGTCCACGCCAACGCGGGTTCGGCCGCGCCGGCCTCAGCGACCCGGTCGCGCCAGTGCCTGGTGCAGTCGGCGCAGGAACCCGCAGTAGCCGAAGCCGAACGTGCAGGCCGCGTGCCAGGTGGTGCGCAGCCACCACGGCACCTCGCTCGGGCGGTTGGGTTCGACCACCGCCTCGAGCACACCGCCGAGCACCGCCGCGCACACCGCCAGCACCGCCGCCGCCAGCGCCGCCAGCGTGCGCGGATTGGTGTGCGGCGGCAGCGGCGGCAGCGGGCGCGGCCGCACGAAGCGCTGCACCAGCAGGTGCAACGCGAACGCGCTGGCGGTGATCGCCGCCCACTCGATCGGCTGCAGCGGGTAGTGGCGGAACCGGGCGATGCCGGCGAGCCACAGCAGCGCCACCAGCACCGGGCCCAGCGCGAGCGTGCGATCGAGCCAGCGCGGCAGCGGGGGCAACGGGGCCGGCCGCGCGCTCACAGCGTGATGACCTTCGCCGCGCGGCCGAGCTCGCGGACGATCGTGTCCATGTCGGCGACCTTGCCGACCGCCGGCACCACGCCGAAGTGCTGCAGGCAGGTGCC
>JALORC010000176.1 GCA_025459175.1 Planctomycetota bacterium
TGCGGCGCCGTTCCAGCGCGCGATGTTGGCAGCGGGCACCCCACCGGCGGTCGTGAACGTGCCGCTCGCGATCAAGTCGCCGTTCGGCAACGGCAACAGATCGCCGACCTCGGCGACGCCACCGGTGATGCCACCGCCCAACGCCGTGAACGTCTGCAGCGCCGGATCGTAGGCGACCACCGCATTGGCGAACGTGGCACCGGCGAGCCGGAACAGCCCACCGAGCGCAACCACGGCCGGGGCCGGACCGGGACCGTCCGGGTCCCAGAGCTCGGACGCATAGACGAAGTTGTCGGTGCCATTGGTGCCTGCGCTCGAGGCCAGACCGGGAGCGCATTGTGCTGCGACCACATCGGCCAGCAACCCGCACCCGAGCCAGGCAACGACCGAACCAATCCCGTGGTGACGCTTCATCGCCAATCATCTCTATCCCACCGCCGCGGATTCGGGAACCCCGGGACTGCGACCGGCACGATCGCGCGCGGACGGTATCCTGCCAGGCCCATGCCGAAGGCCCGCATCCTCGTCGCGATCGCTGCCACCAGCCTCGCCGCCACCGCCCAGGAAGTCCTGTTCTTCCACCGGCACAACCTCGCCGCCGTGCCCCCGTTCCACGGCTCCGTCGGCGCGGCGATCCGGCACCTCTGCGCCGGCCCGAGCCCGGCCGAGTTGGCGGCCGGCTACCACAGCCACGTCGCACCGGGCACACAGTTGCTGGCCGTGCGACAGCAGGGCAGTGCGGTGGAGCTGGTGTTCGACCCGACGCTGCTGCAGGCCACGCCCGGCTGCCAGTTCGAACATGCGATCGAGCAGATCGACAAGACCACGCTGGCCGCGCCGGGGATCGACACGGTGCGCATCACCATCCGCACCGCGAACGGCAGCGAGATCGACCTGCGCACGGCGCTGCACGGCGGCACCCCGCCCGTCCCACCGGCCCTGCCGCAGCCGCAGCCGAGCTTCAGCAGCCTGGTGCTGCCGTTCGGCGCGCTGAGCGGCCGCCGCATCGCGATCTCGCCCGGCCACGGCTTCTACTGGCACACCACGCTCGGTTGGATCACGCAGCGCGGCGCCATCGACGGCCTGACCGAGGACATCCACACCGCCGAGATCTGCAACCAGTATCTGATCCCGATGCTGCAGAACCTCGGCGCCGACGTCGTGATGTGCCGCGAACACGGCGAGAAGGCGCAGACCGGCCTCGCCGACAACGACGCCGGCGCGCCGGGCTATCAGGAGACCGGCAGCTGGACCACGTCGCTGTCCCAAGGCTACGCCGGCCTCGGTTATCGCTTCGTCGGCACCAACAGCACGACGGAGACCGCGACCGCGACCTGGCAGATCCCGGTGACCAGTGAGGGCCTGTATCCGGTGTTCGCCTGGTTCCGCGCCGGCACCAACCGTTCGACCGCGGCTGCCTATCGCATCACCCACACCGGCGGTGTCACCACCGCGGTGGTCGACCAGACCAAGGACAACCTGACCTGGGCCCACCTCGGCAACTTCTGGTTCGCGCCGGCGCAGGGCGCCCGCATCACGCTGAGCAACCTGACCGCCAGCGGCAGCGTGGTGATCGCCGACACCGTGCGCCTGGGCGGTGGTCTCGGCTCGATCGTGCGCGGCGGCACCACCAGCAACCGCGAACGCTGGCGCGAAGCGGCGCGCTACTGGGCCCAGTTCGCGGGCGCCCCGAGCTCGGTGTGGGACTCGATCGCCGGCGGCCAGGACGCCGATGACGACGTGACGACGCGGCCGAACTTCGCCGAATGGCGCACCGCCGACGCGTTCGTGTCGCTGCACACCAACGCCGGCGGCGGCACCGGCACCGAGACCTACATCTTCAGCGGCGGCGCCACCGCCGGGTCGACGTCGCTGCGCAGCGCCGTGCACACGCAGCTGGTCGCCGACCTGCAGGGCCAGTGGAACGCGAGCTGGGTCGATCGTGGCCAGAAGAGCGCCAACTTCGGCGAGGTGCGCGAACTCAACACGATGCCCGGCATCCTGGTCGAGCTCGCGTTCCACGACACGGCGGGCTCGCTCGATCACACCTCGCTGCACCAGCCGCGCTTCCGCTACCTGGCGGCGCGGGCGATGGCGCGCGGCGTGCTGCGCCACTTCGTGCCGCTGGCGGTGTTCCCGCCGGAGCCGCCGACCGCGCTGCGCGTGGTGCAGGACGGTGCCCGCGGTCTGCGCGTCGCGTGGGACGCGGCGCCCGGCGCCACCAGCTACACGATCGAACAGAGCGACGACGGCAAGGGCTTCGTGCAGGTCGCGTCGGTGGCGACGACCAACTGGTCGACCGGCCCGCTGCCGCACCACAGCCTGAAGTCGTTCCGGGTGCGGGCGTGGAACAGCAGCGGCCGCTCGGTGCCGACCGAGGTGCTGACCGCCGGCACCGACCATCTGGCGACCGCGCAGCTGCTGCTGGTGCAGGGCTTCGATCGCCTCGATCGCAACGTCAAGGGCCCCGACAACACCGGCGACTACCTGCGCCTGTGCGGTGACGCGCTGCGCCGCGACGCGAACTTCTCGCTCGGCTTCGACGCCGCCAGCAACGAAGCGGTGCGGCTCGGTCGCGTCACGCTGCCGGGCTACCAGGTCGTGGTCTGGTCGCTCGGCGAGGAGAGCACCGCCGACGAGACCTTCGACAGCGTCGAGCAGTCACTGGTGACGAGCTACCTGAACGGCGGCGGCAGCCTGCTGGTCAGCGGCGCCGAGGTCGGCTGGGATCTCGACGCGCAGGGCAACGTGGCGGACCGCACGTTCTATCGCAACCTGCTCGGCGCCACCTACACGGCCGACGATGCCGCGATCTACTCGCTGCAGGCCGGGCTGGTCGGCACCGTCAGTGCCGGGCTGCCGGCCAGCGCGTTCGACAACGGCAGCGGCGGCACCTACGACGTCAACTTCCCCGACGTGCTGGCGCCGACCAACGCGCAGAGCACGGTCTGCCTGCGCTATGGCAACGGCCTCGTCGCCGGCGTGCAGAAGGTCGATCCGGTGAGCGGCGCTCGCACCGTGGTGCTCGGGCTGCCGCTCGAGACGATCACCGATGCCGTGGTGCGGGCGCGGCTGCTGCAGCAGTGCGTGCTGTTCCTCGCCGATGCGATGCCGCTGCGCGGTCCGGCCACGGCTGCGATCGGCACCGCGGTGCCGCTGCAGCTGGCGATGCCGGGCGAAGCCGGCTTCGTGCACTGGCTGTTGTGCAGCGAAGGCACCGCACCCGGGGCACTGCTGCCCAACGGTGGCCTGCTGCCGCTGAACCCGGGCTTCCTGCTGTCGGCGAGCGCCGACCCGGCCAGCCCGTTCTTCACCGGCTTCCAGGGCACCTTCGGCCCGTCCGCTGTGGCGACGCCGGTGCTGGTGACGCCGCCGCTGCCGTTCCTGGCCGGGCTGCCGCTCTTCTTCGCGGCGCTGACGCTCGAGCCGAGCGGCGTCGCCGAACGCCAACTCACCAACTGGATCCGCGTCACGCTGGTGCCCTGACGAAACGACGACGGCCACCGCAGTGGCCGTCGCTGCTGCACGGATCGGGCGCGGCTCAGCTCTCGCCGATCGCCGCCGCCACGAGGCATCCCTTCGCCACCGCGGTCAGGGCCTCTTCGCTGCGGAAGATGCGACCGACCGGGAGCGGGAAGTCGATCTTCGCGAACTCGTCGCGGAACACCTCGATGAAGCCGCCGACCATCGACGTGCCGCCGGCGCAGGCGATGTCGATCGGGTGCTGGAAGCTGGGCATGTTCTGGCCCGACTCGAAGCGCGTCTTGATGTTCTGCAGCACGTAGTTGATCAGGCTGCGGTAGTAGATCGCGACGGCCTCTTCCTCGCGGCTCTTCGGGTCGCGGATGTCGATGCCGCGCTCCTTGATGTGGGTCGCCTTGCTGCGCGGGCAGCCGAGCACGTTGGCGACGTTCTTGTCGATCCAGTCGCCGCCGCGGGCCACCGAGAACGACAGGCACGGGATCGACTTGTAGGCGATGCAGGCGTTGGCCATGCCACCGCCGAACGACAGGCCTATGCCGGTGAAGTCGCTCTCCGCCAGTTCGGCGAAGATGACCGCGTGGGCCTCGTTGATCGCGTGCGCCTTGTAGCCGAGCTTGTTGACCAGGCTCTCGAACAGGCCCTGGTGGTAGACGACGTTGTTGTCGACGTCCAGCGACGGCGCCGGCACGCAGAAGTAACAGTTCTCGCCCTGCACGCGCGGCTCACCCAGGATCTTCTGGATGATCATCTTCATCATCGGCAGCGCGTCCTGCTCGTTCGGGCTGATCAGACCGTCGCACATCGGGCGGCGGGTCTCGCGGCCGAACACGTTGGCGAGCTCGAACGCGGCCTCGCCGATGACGACCAGCTTGCCGTTGTGCACCACGTAGGGCACCTTCAGCTTGGTCAGCATGTTCTTGCTGTAGACGTCGCTCGGGATGTCGAGGAACGCGTTGCGCTCCACGGTCACCGTGATACCGCCCTCGGCGTTCTGCACCGCCGCGGCCAGATTGGCCGTGCCGACGTCGAGGCCCTTGCCGAGGGCAATCGCCGTGTCGGCACCGTGATCATGCGTAGGATCGATCTTGTTCTGCGTCATTGGTCTCCGCCTTGCTTTCCCCGGATGAGTTCGTGTGTGTGGTACGCGAGGGGGCTTCAGCCGCCGCCCTTGAGTTTCTTGAGGCGCGCGAGGTTGGCGGCGATGCCGCCACCGGCCTTCTGCTTGATCTCGATGTTGTCCATGTTCGACTCGAGCGTCTTGCCCGTGTCCTTGAACAGGCCGCCGAAGTCGACCGGCGCGTTGCTGTCGACCGCCGCGCTGACGCCCATCTTCTTGCCGAGCTTCTCGAGCCGGTCGTTGAGCGTGCCGGCGAGCTTCTCGAACGCCGCCGAGAAGTCGGGCACCGCGGGCGCGGCGGCAGCGGCGACGGGCACCGGTGCAGGCGCCGGCGCCGGTGCGGCCGCGACCTGCTGCTGGTGCATCAGGTTGGCCTTCAGGTTCGCCATCTCGTTGACCAGCGACATCAGCAGGTCGGGCGAGGGGCCGGCGACCGGCGCCGACGCCTGAGGCGCCACCGGGTGGAACTGCGCGGCGACCGCAGCGGGACGGACCGCTGCCGGTGAAGGTGCACTCACCGGTGCCGGTGCAGCCCGCAGCGCCTCGATCTCGGCGTGCGCATCCTCGAGTTCGTGGCGCACCACGGCGAGCGACTGGCTCAGTGCCTCGAAGCGATCGCGCAGCTCCGCGAGTTCGGTCTCGCGCTCGGCACAGGTGGCGCGGAGCACGGTCAGTTCCTGCTCCCGCTCGGCCAGCGCCTCCTCGGTGTCGTGCGCGCGCTGCACTTCCTGTTCGCGCTCGCGCAGGATCGACCGGAACTCCTGCCGGCTCTTCTCGACCAGCTTCTCGGCCTCGGCCGGCTCGATCAGCCCCGATTGCTCGATGGCCGAATGCACGGCTTCACTGATCATCGCCGCGACGTGCTCGGCGCGGATCAGCCGGACGCGTTTGCGCCCTTCACTGCGCAGCTCGTCCAGGGTGGCCGTGCGCGAACGCGCCGACAGGGCTTCCTTGATCTCGTTGACGGATTCCATGCACTCCGGCTGGCCCCGCGGTTGCGGCACCGAGCGACGGAGTGCATTTCGACCGATCCCGGCGCGAACTTGAGATCCCGTCCCCACCTGCGACGGAGCCTGCGGGACAACCCGCGCGGCGCCGACGCCGGTCAGAACGTGACGCGCATGCCGAGCACGAAGTTCCGCCCCAGCGCGTTGCTGCCCGAACCGTGCACGCGGTAGTCGACGTCGGTCACGTTCTCGCAGGCGAGTTCGAGGCTCGAACGGTCGTCGATCTGCCAGCCGCAGCGCACGTTCCACAGCGTGTAGCCCGGGGTGCCGCCGGGCGGGATGCGCTGCGTGTCGCGATTGTCACCAGCCGAGGTCTTGTCGGCGTCCTCGGCGCGCACGACGTCGGTGCCGACGTGCAGCCGGCCCTCGGCATCCTCCCACCGCAGCCCGAGGATCACCGTCGGCGGCATCAACCGCGACACGAACTCCTCACCGCGGGTGCTGCCGTTGTTGTTGAAGTTCGACACCCGGCCGTACTGCCAGGTGCCGACGGCGAACAGCGCGGTGCGCGTCGCGAACTCCCAGTCGAGCTGGGCCTCGACACCCTCGATGAAGCCGTCGCCGACGTTGCCCTTGGTCACGATCGGTTGACCGGCGGCATTGGTGGCCCCCGTCGGGAAGCGCAGGATCTGGTCCTCGATGTCGGTGTAGTACCAGGCGAACTGGCCCGCCACGGCGCCGGTGCGGACCTTGGTGCCGATCTCGTAGCCGGTGTAGTGCTCCTCTCCGAGCCCCGGGGTCGGCACTTCCTGTTCGCCGCTGCGAGCGATGTCGAAGCTCGACAGATCGCTGAGACTCGGCGCCCGGAAGCCCTGGCTCACGCCGCCGTAGACGTTCCAACCGCCGAGCAGCCGGTAGCGGAGGTGCAGGTTGGCGGCGAACTCGTCCCAGTCGTCGGCGATCGCGATCCGGTTGCCGCTCGGATCGCGCACGCTGTCGGCATCGACGGCCGCGTAGGTGTAGCGCACGCCGGCCGTGAGCCCGAGCCGGTCGGTGACGGCGACATCGTCCTGCACGAACACGCCGAGCAGGTCGTAGCTGGCGTCGTTGCCGACCTGGCCCTGGATCGGGTCACTGGCCTGCGCACCACTGGCGCGGCGGAACCACGAGTTCACGTTGTCGCGGTAGTAGTCGACGCCGTAGGTCAAGGTGCCGAGCTGGCCGAGGTCGCTGTCGAACTGCGCGAACGTGCCGAGCGTGCCGACCTCGAACGCCTGGTTGCGCGCGGCACCGGTCGCCGGCTGCCGGTCCTCGAGCTCGCGCTGCGTCTGCCACGACAGCGAGAACCGCATCGACTGCACGGCGCCGTCGAGCCCGGTGCGATGCAGCTGCAGATAGGTGAGCCGCCGGTTCTGGTCGAGGTCGCGGCGCAGGTCGGTGCCCACCGTCGAGCCGGCGTAGCTCTCCCCGAACACCGTCGCGTGCGTGCGCGGCACGTTGTCCTGCGCGTACTGCTGGTGCAGGAACACCAGCTTGGTGTCCTTCGCCAGCCAGTGCTCGACCTTGACGTCGAGGCCGGTCTCGTCGTGCTCGGTGTTCGGCTGCAGACCGGTGGCGCGCCCGCCTTCGATGTCACCGAACGACCGCGCGTCGCCACCGACCAGGAAGCCGGTGCGCAGCCCGTCGTCGCGGGTCATGCCGACGTGGATCTCGGCCCGCGCCGCCGGCGAGTTCTCGGCGCTGGCGTAGCGGCCGTACACTTCCCCGCCGTAGCGCACGCCGTCGGGCCCGTAGCGATCGGGGCTCTTCGTGAACGCCTGCACGGTGCCGCCGACCGCGTCGCTGCCCCACTGCGTGGCGGCGGGTCCACGCAACACCTCGATGCGATCGAGCGACAGCGGATCGATCGTCGCCCAGTACTGGTTGGGGCCGCTGCGGAACGTCGAGTTGTTGAGCCGGATGCCGTCGATCAGCAGCAGGTTGTTGTAGCCGGTGAAGCCACGCAGGAACGGCGAGCCCTGGCCCGGCGACGTCTCCTGGATCATCGTGCTCGGCAGCATGCGCAGCGCCTGCGGAGTGGTCCGGAACTGGAAGCGCTGCAGGTCCTGACGCGACACGACGTCGATCGAACGCGGCGTGTCGAACGGGTCCTGCTCGGTGCGCGTGGCGGTGACGACGACCTGCTTTTGCGGAGTCCGGCCGCCCGGAGCCGGAGCCGGAGCCGGGGCCGGGGCCGGATCCTGCGCCGGCGCAGGCCGTTCCGGATCGGCAGGCTGCCGGGCCGAACCAGGCGCGTTGGCCGGCGGGTCCTGGGCGTTGGTCGTGGCGACGGCGAACAGAACGGCAGCGGCCAGTCCGGCCGGTGCAGGGAGGGCGAGGGCGGAGTGCATCGGGAGGAGGGCGCCGCGAACGACGCGGTGCGACGGCCGGTTCACGGGAAATTCGGGCGATCAGGGCGCCGCGGCGATGCCCCGTTCGACGGCGATCCCGTCCCGCAGCGCCCGCACGTCGTGGGTCCGGATCCAGGCCGCGCCGGCCCGCGCCGCCCACAGCTCGGCGGCCAGCGTGCCGGCCCCCCGAGCCCCCACCGGCTGCCCGGTCAGCGCACCCAGGAACGACTTGCGCGACACCGACACCAGCACCGGCAGCCCGAGGCCCACCAGCACCGGCAGGTGCTTCAGCACGTGCAGGCTCGGGCCCGGTGCCGCCCCGAGGAAGAAGCCCATGCCCGGATCGAGCACCAGCCGCTCGGCGGCGATGCCGACCGCGGCGAACGTCGCGGTGCGTTCGGCGGCGAACGCCTGCAGCTCGGCGAGCAGACCGTCGACGCCAAGTTCCGGCCGGTCGGCGCGCGGCCCGCGGCTGCGCGAGAACATCACCACGAAGCGCACCCTGGCCGGCGCCCTGGCCGCGGCGCCGAGGGCGGCGTCGCTGCGGAAGCCGTGCACGTCGTTGAGCCAGTCGATGCCCATCGTGACGACCTCGCGCATCACCGCCGGCTTGCAGGTGTCGATGCTGATCGACGCCCCGCGCGCGACCAGCGCGGTCACCACCGGGCGCAGGCGGCGCAGCTCCTCGTCGACCGAGACGTCCTCGGCGTCGGGATGCGTCGACTCGGCCCCGAGATCGAGCACGTCGGCGCCGTCGGCGAGCAGGCGTTCGCCGTGGGCGATCGCGGCAGCGGGTTCGAGGTATCGGCCGCCGTCCGAGAACGAGTCGCCGGTCACGTTGACGATGCCGAAGGTGCGCACCATGGATGGTCCCAGCATAGGCGCTCCGCCGCCGCGTCCGGTCACCGCGTCCAGCGACTGCGACAGCACGATTCGCAGCGACCGCAGCGTTCGGGACCGGCCTCGTAGCACGACCAGAAGTCGGTCGCCACGAAACCGAGTTCGCGCGCCAACGCGACGATCGCCGGCTTGTCGAGCTCGATGGTCGGACTCACCACCGCGACGCCGGTGCGGGTGCCGTGGGCGAGGAACTCGGTGCCGGCGGCCAGGAACGCCGCCGAGTTGTCGGGGAACGTCGCCGCCTCCTCGCGATTGAACCCGGCCACCACACAAGCGGCGCCGAGCGCCTCGGCGTGGGCCGCCGCGATCGCGACGAACACGGCGTTGCGGGCCGGGATCCAGACCGCGCGCGCCGACGCGTCGTCACCAGGGTGGGCCGCGGTCGCGGCCGGCAGCGCACCGGTACCTGGCAACAGCCGCGACCCGGTCTGCGCGGCGAGCGCACCGAGCCACGGCAACGCGATCGTGTGCAGCGGCACGCCCCAACGCCTGGCCAGGGCCGTGGCCGCGGCACGTTCGGGCACCGCGGCGCGCTGGCCGTAGTCGAAGCAGAGCGCGGCGCGCAGCTGCGCCTGCGGCTGCCGCAGGAAGCACGCCGCAGCGACCCCCGAGTCGAGGCCGCCGGACAGCAGCACGATGCCGGTCCGGCTCACTGCACGACGTACGTCACGGCCGACGAGCGGGTGTAGTTGATCTCCTGCCGCACCCGTTCGGTCAGCATCAGGTTGTCGAAGTCCGACTGGGTGACCGAGGTGAACAACCGCGTCTCGAGGCGAATCGACCAGTTGCCGGGTGC
>JALORC010000177.1 GCA_025459175.1 Planctomycetota bacterium
CCGGCTATCCGAACAACCACGAGTTCTTCATGCCATGGCAGCACGGCGCCGTGCTCTACGGGTTCCTCGGGGCCTACCGCGCCTTCCAGGAGCCGCTGCTGCTCGACATCGCCGAGGACGTCGTCGAGACCGTGCAGTACGGCTGGGTCACGAACGTCACCTCGCAGCAGTTCGGCACCGTCGCCCAGGGCCTGCGCTACTACGTGCCGGCGTCGCACAACAATGCACCGGTGGCCGCCAACCACTGGGACGGGCTGCCCGGCGGCATCAAGTTCGGCGACTCGCCGCTCGGCGGCGCCCACACGTTCCTGACCGGTGGCCTGCACCAGCTGGCGCAGATCACCAGCGACAACGCGGTGCGCACCAAGGCCCTGCTCTACGGCTCGGCGCTGCGGGGCACGATCGACAACAACGCGCGTTGGAACAAGTGGACCTACTGCATCCCGTCCGTCTACGCGCAGTGAGCGCGGCTCAGAGAGTGAGAAACAACCGGTTTCGAACTCTCTGCGTGGCCGCGCAGGCGGCCACCAGAAGCATCTGAGAGGCTGTATCCTGATTTTCTCTCGGCCTCTCAGGACGGCGACGGCGGCCAGCGCACGCTGCGGCCGCAGCGGCAGGGGTGATCGCCGGCCGGCACGCAGCCGGCCACTGCGCGCGCGACCGGCTGCCCGCAGCGACACACGGCGCCGAGCAGCCGCGCCGGATTGCCGGCCACCAGCGCATGCGGCGGCACGTCGGCGGTGACCACGCTGCCCATGCCGACCATGCAGAACGTGCCGAGCTCGAGCCCGGGCCCGATCGTGCAGTTGGCGCCGATCGTGGCGCCGGCCCGCACCACGGTGGTGAGGGTGTCCGCGGTCGGTTCACTGGTGAGCGGCGCCAGCAGTTCCGGGTCGGTCGCGCGCGGGTGCAGGTCGTTGGTGAACACCGTGTGGGCCGCGATCATCACGCCGGTCTCGATGGTGACGCCGGCGCAGACGTAGACCGCGGCGTTGAGCTTGACCAGGTCGCCGATGACGACGTCGTAGGCGATGTAGGTCTTCTCACCGACGATGCACTGGCGGCCCAGGCGCGCGCCGCGGCGGATGTGCACGCCGTCCCAGACCGAGGTACCGCGGCCGAGTTCGACCTCGGACTCGATCAGGGCGGTGGGGTGGATGCGCGGCGCCGGCAGTTCCATGCGGTGGATCATGGCCACCGGCGGGGCCGCGGCAAGACGCGCGGTGGCGCCGTGCCGCGGCGCCGCTCAGCCAGCCGCAATCGCGGACGGGCCCGGCACCGCGATCCACCGCTCCTCGGCGGCGGAGCGGTAGGCGCAGTCGACGACGACCACCGAGGCCAACGCGTCGGCGTCGCCGATCACCGGTTCGCGTTCGCCGCGCATCCAGGCCGCGAAATCGTGCAGCTGCGCCGCGAACGCGGCCACCTTGTCGTAACCGCGCCCGAACACCTGCCAGTCGCCGCCGACCTGCTTCCAGCGCGACAGCCGCCAGCCGATCTCGAGCGTGCCGGCGGTGCCGTGGATGCGCACGTAGGCATCGGTCTCCTTGTGCACGCTCCACGACAGGTCGATCGAACCGAGCGCGCCGCCGTGGCTCTGGAACAGGATCCGCGCCGTGTCCTCGACCGGCAGCGGTTGCGCGCGGCGACCGAACATCGCCTGCACCCGGGCGATCGGGCCGAGCAGGAAGCGCGCGAGGTCGACGCTGTGACAGCCGTTGTCGATCAACACGCCGCCGCCGCTGGTGGCCGGATCGCTGTTCCAGCGCCGCGTCATGTCGACGTGCGAGCAGAACACGTTCTCGTACATCACGATGTCGCCGCAGCACCGTTCGTCGAGCAGATGGCGGGCCCGGGCGACGTCCTCCGTGTAGCGGAACTTGCTGCCCATCATCAGCCGGCGGCCCGAACGCGCCGCACGAGCGAGCATGCGTTCGGCGGTGGCGACGTCGATCGCCAGCGGCTTCTCGCACAGCACGTGCAGGCCGCGCTGCAGCAACGCACCGGCGAGCGCTTCGTGATGCACCGGTGGCGCCAGCACCAGGCCGGCCTGCAGCGGCAGCCCGGCGGCGAACAGCGACTCGAGATCGGCGAACACCGGCACCAGGTCGCGATGGCGATCACGCGCGGCCGGCGCCGGATCGACGATCGCCCGCAGCCGCAGCTGTGGCGTGCGCAGCAGCGCCTGCAGGTAGGCGTTGGCGATGCCGCCGGCGCCGACCAGCACCAGGTCGATGGGGACGGGCTCGCTGGCGGGCTCAGCCACGGCGCAGCTCCGTGGCCGCCGCCGCGATCGCGGTGGCCACGGTGCGCACGTGCGCATCCGTGTAGCGTTCGTTGATCGGCAGCACGACCACGTGCTCGAGGCCTTCGCAGGCACCCGGGTAGTCGCCGCGGTGATACAGCGGCTGCGGGCGTTCGCGCCGCGGGTTGTGCTGCAGCGGCAGCCAGGTGACCGGCGACTTGCTCCAGTCGCGGAACAGCTCGCACTCGAACGCCGGCTTCTGCACGTAGCGCGGCACACAGGCGATGCCGGTCTGCTGCATGCGCTTGCCGAGCGCCACGGCCCCGCCCGGGATCTGCGCCGGATCGACGCGGAACGCGAACTTCCACCAGCTGTGGGTGCCGTGCTCCGGGTCCTGCGGCAGCACCAGGCCGGCCACGCCCGCCAGTTCGTGCTGCAGCGCCGCCGCGACCGCGCGCCGCGCACCGACCACGCCGTCGAGCTTCGGCAGCTGCGCCACCGCGACCGCGCCCTGCAGCTCGGTCAGGCGATAGTTGAGCGCCGGGAAGTAGTGATCGGGCTTGGGGTCGCCGTAGCCCCACGCCTTGTTGACGTAGAGGAAGGCGCGCCGGGCCAGCGCGTCGTCGTCGGTGGCGACGATGCCACCTTCGCCGGTCGTGATGTGCTTGCCCTGCTGCAACGAGAACGCCGCCAGCCGTCCGAACGTGCCGATCCGGCGCCCGCGGTAGGTGGCGCCGAACGCCTGCGCGCTGTCCTCGATCACCGGTATGCCACGCTGTTCGGCGAGCTCGAGGATCGCCGCCAGTTCGCACGGCAGCCCGAACAGGTGCGTCACCACGATCGCGCGCGTGCGGTCGGTGAGCTGGGCTGCGATCGTCGCTGCGGTGACGTTCAGGGTGCGCGGATCGACGTCGGCGAACACCGGCACCGCGCCCTCGTAGAGGATCGGCGTCAGTGCGCCCATGTCGGTGATCGGGGTGGTGATCACCTCGTCGCCCGGCTGCAGCTGCAGGCACGCCAGCGCCACGTGCACGGCGGCCGAACCGCTGCCGCAGGCGATCGCGTGCTTGCGGCCCAGCCACTTCGCGAAGCGTTGCTCGAATGTGGTGACGAACGTGCCGCGGGTGCTGTTCAGGGTGCCGCGCCGGATCGCCATCGACACCAGTGCGACCTCGTCCTCGCCGAGGGTGCGGCCGCTGGCGTCGCCGTCGCTGGGCAGCGCGGTGGGGGCCGCCGCCGGGGCCATCGTCTTCGACCCCGGCTGCCGCAGCGTGTCGATCGCGGCCAGGGTGGCGGCGGCTGTGCCGGCGATCGGGGCGGGTTGCCGCGGCGAGCCCGCGAGGCGCTGCAGCGTCGCCTGCAGTTGGCCGGGTTCGGTGCCGAACGTGGCGATGGCACCCGCGCCGAGCAGTTCCGGCAACGCCCCGGCGCTCGCCGGCACGAGGCAAGGCACGCCGGCCTGCGCGCAGAGATCCTGCCAGCCGGCGCTGTCGGTGACGACGACGCGGGCGCCGAGCGCCGCGTGCAATTGTGCGGTGGCGCCGCCTTCGAGCCGGCGACAGCCGACCGGCAGGCGCACCGTCGGATCGGCGAACACCGGCAGCGTCGGCACCACCAGCAGCGGCACGGCGCCGCGGGCCCCGGTCAGGGCGTCGAGCATCGCGGCCGCTGCTTCGGGCGGCTGCAGGCTCTGCATGTGCTCGAACGCCAGCACGATCGACGCTGCGGGTACCGGCGCGGCCTGGGCCGCCGGCAGCTTCGCGAGGGCTTCGCCGAGCGGCTCGCCGACCACGAACACCGCGTCGGCCCGCGCCCCTTCGCGCAGCAGCTGCTGCCGGCGTTCCTCGTTGGCCGTGCACCAGGCGTCCGCTGCGTGGTCGGCGGCGCGCCGTGGGGCGTCGCCCGGGCCGCGATGCGTGCGCACGCCGGCGCCGAGCCGCAGCACCGGCAACCGCGCCGAGCGCGCCATCGCCGCGAGCATCGGGGCGAAGGTGCCGTGCCCGGCCAACACCAGCAGCGACCAGGGACCGGCCAGCAGCTCGGCCGCGAATGCCGCCAGCCGCGCGAGGCGCTGTTCAGGCCGTTCCGGCGCCGGCGCGGCCGGCGCCACGACAGCCTCGGGCAGGCCGAGAGCACGGGCCTCGACCAGGGCCTCGGCGGTGCCGAACCAGGCCACCGTGTGGGCCAGCCGCGCCGCCCGCAACGCGGCCAGCAGGGGCTGTTGGACCAGGGCTTCGTGGCACGAGCCCAGCGCGATCAGGAGCGGTGCCAAAACCCGACTCAGCCCGGACCCGGCTGCTGGTTGAGGCGCACCGCGATCACGCTGAGCAGGTCGTTGACCTGCTTCTCGATCCGGTTCACGTTGGCGACGTTGTCGAGCACGATCGCCTTCTTCGAGGTCGACGGTTGGAAGACGAGCCGGCCGCTGCGCATCAGCATGAACTCGACGACGTCGTAGATCTCCTTGTTCATCTCGAGCCCCTCGGTCGACCAGCGCTGGATGTCGCCGAGGTAGCCGCTGTGGTGCAGGATCTCGCGCGCGTTGACCTCGTAGTAGTTGAAGCGCGTGTTGATGAACACGATCAGCAGCAGCAGGCCCATGCCCGCCGACAGGAAGCCGAAGAACGAGGTGCTGACCTCGATGTCGATGCTGCGGAACACCTTGCCGATGTAGCCGGTCAGGTCGGCCTTGGTGTCGATCCACAACACACCGAGCACCAGGGCGATCACCGCGAACACGATGGTGATCGACTTGATGCGCGAGAAGTCGAACGAGAACACCAGCAGGTTCAGCAGCAGCACCAGCATGAAGGTGTTGCCGAGCAAGGGGGAGCCGAGCTGCCCCTCGGCGCGGCCGACGTCGAGCCACGACAGCAGGAAGAAGATCGTCGCGACCACGAAGGTCGGGTAGAGGAAGATCACCTTCGGCCACGGCCGGATGAACACGCTCTCGGGAGCGCGATCGCCGATCGGCGGGTGCGCGGGAGCCGGAGCAGGTGCCGGGGCAGGTGCTGGAGCGGGTGGTTGGTTCTGCGTCATCGGAAGGGGCGGTGACAGTCGCGGCGGCCGGACCGGCGCGCCGGACCAGCCGCTACGCACGGCGGAACCGAGGATTGTGGATAGCGGCGCCCGGCAATGCCAGTCACCAACCCGCAGAACCGGCCCGGAACCCGCTCAGGCGTAGGCTTCGATCGGCAGGCAGGAGCAGACCAGGTTGCGGTCGCCGTGCACGTCGTTGACACGGCGGATCGGCGGCCAGAACTTGTGCTCCTTGGTCCACGGGGCCGGGAACGCGGCGCGCTCGCGCGAGTAGCCGTGCGGCCAGTCGGCGGCGGTCACCATCTCGGCGGTGTGGGGCGCGTTCTTCAGCGGGTTGTCGAGCTTGTCGAGCTTGCCCTGCTCGATCTCGAGGATCTCCTGGCGGATCGCGATCAGCGCGTCGCAGAAGCGATCGAGCTCGGCCCGCGACTCGCTCTCGGTCGGCTCGATCATCATCGTGCCGGCGACCGGGAAGCTGACGGTCGGCGCGTGGAAGCCGTAGTCCATCAGGCGCTTGGCGATGTCGGAGACCTCGACGCCGCTGGTCGCCTTCAGCTGGCGCACGTCGACGATGCACTCGTGCGCGACCATGCCGTTCTGGCCGGTGTAGAGCACCGGGTAGTGGCCCTCGAGGCGCTTGCGGATGTAGTTCGCGTTGGCGATCGCGACCTGGGTCGCCTTGCGCAGCCCGTCCGGGCCCATCATCGCGATGTAGGCGTAGCTGATGGTCAGGATCGACGCGCTGCCCCACGGTGCGGCGCTGATCGGACCGATCGCGTGCTGGCCGCCGGTCTTGATCACCGGGTGGCCCGGCAGGAACGGCACCAGGTGCGACGCGACGCAGATCGGGCCCATGCCCGGACCGCCGCCGCCGTGCGGGATGCAGAACGTCTTGTGCAGGTTCAGGTGGCAGACGTCGGCACCGAGATCGCCCGGCCGCAGCAGGCCGACCTGCGCGTTCATGTTGGCGCCGTCCATGTAGACCTGGCCGCCGTGCTCGTGCACGAGCTTGCAGATCTGCGCGATCGCCTCCTCGAACACACCGTGCGTCGACGGGTAGGTGACCATCAGCGCGGCCAGCTGGTCCTTGTGCTCGGCCGCCTTCTTGCGCAGGTCGCCGACGTCGATGTTGCCCTGGTCGTCGCAGGCGACCACGACAACCTTCATGCCGCACATCGCGGCGCTGGCCGGATTGGTGCCGTGCGCGCTCTGCGGGATCAGGCACACGTTGCGGTGCTCGTGGCCGTTCTTGCGATGGAACGCGCGGATCACCAGCAGCCCCGCATACTCGCCCTGCGAGCCCGAGTTGGGCTGCAGCGAGCAGCCGGCGAAGCCGGTCACGTCGCACAGCCACTGGCTCAGGTTCGCGAACATCTTCTGGTAGCCGCGAGCCTGGTCGAGCGGCGCGAACGGGTGCAGCTGGCCGAAGCCGGGCAGCGACACCGGGTACATCTCGGTGGTCGCGTTCAGCTTCATCGTGCACGAGCCGAGCGGGATCATCGACGTGGTCAGCGACAGGTCCTTGTGCTGCAGGCGATGGATGTAGCGCAGCAGTTCGTGCTCGCTGCGGAAGCGGTGGAAGTTCGGGTGCTGCAGGTAGCTGCTGGTGCGCGCCAACGAACCGAGGCTCGGCGCCGGCTGGTCTTCGCGCAGCTGCAGCGGGCTGCCGCCGAGCGCCGCGTACAGGTCGTGCAGGTCCTGGGTCTCGACCGTCTCGTCGAGCGTGATGCCGAGGCTGCCGTCGCCGAAGTCGCGCAGGTTGATGCCCTTCTGCAGCGCTGCCTGCATCGCCTTGCCGGCGCCGTCCTTCGGCCACACGCGGATGGTGTCGAAGCGGGCGCCGTCCTGGACCCGGTGGCCGATCGCGGCGAGCCCGTGGGCGAGGCACGCGGTCTGGGCGCGCACCCGTTCGGCGATCGCGCGCAGGCCTTCGGGGCCGTGGTAGACGGCATACATGCTCGCCATGACCGCCAGCAGCACCTGCGCCGTGCAGATGTTCGAGGTCGCCTTCTCGCGACGGATGTGCTGTTCGCGGGTGCCGAGTGCCAGGCGCATCGCCGGCTTGCCGGTCGCGTCGATGCTGACGCCGACGATGCGGCCCGGCAGCTGCCGCTGGAACTCCTTCTTCGCCGCCATGAAGGCGGCGTGGGGGCCGCCGTAGCCGAACGGCACGCCGAAGCGCTGCGAGCTGCCGCAGACCACGTCGGCACCCATCTCACCGGGCGGCTTCAGCACGGTCAGCGCCAGCAGATCGGCGGCGACGGTCGCGAACCCGCCGGCGTGGTGGATGCGATCGATGGTCGAGGTCAGGTCGTCGATGCGGCCGTCGGTGCCCGGGTACTGCAGCAGGGCGCCGAAGTGTTGCTCGGTGA
The DNA here is from genome assembly GCA_025459175.1 of Planctomycetota bacterium. Lineage (GTDB taxonomy): Bacteria > Planctomycetota > UBA1135 > UBA1135 > UBA2386 > UBA2386. Next base: position 7,657 of record JALORC010000177.1, read on the forward strand.
ACTGGGCCGAGCGGTGGTCGCCGAGCTGGATCTCGATGCCGAGCGGCTCGGCGCGCTGCCGCACCACCGCGATCGTCTGCGGGTGGCAGTTCTGGTCGACGAAGAACACCGCCGCCGAACCCTTGTCGTGCAGGCGGTGGCACATCGTCATCGCCTCGGCGGCGGCGGTGCCCTCGTCGAGCAGCGAACTGTTGGCGACCTGCAGGCCGGTCAGCTCGAGCACCAGGGTCTGGTAGTTCAGCAGCGCCTCCATGCGGCCCTGCGAGATCTCGGCCTGGTACGGGGTGTACTGGGTGTACCAACCCGGGTTCTCCAGGATGTTGCGCTGGATCACCGCCGGCGTGATCGTGCCGTGGTAGCCCATGCCGAGGTAGCTGCGCAGCACCTTGTTCTCGGCCGCCATCGCGGTCAGTTCCGCCAGCGCGGCGCGCTCGCTCTTCGCCGCCGGGGTCGACAGCTCACCGCGCCAGCGGATCGAGCCGGGGATCGCCTTCTGCGTCAGGTCGTCGAGCGAGCTGCAGCCGAGGGTCGCCAGCATCGCCTGCAGTTCGGCTTCGCGGGGACCGAGGTGGCGGCTGGCAAAGTTGTCGTGGCGGGGGAACGACGAAGGGGTGCTGACCATTGGGTGGGGGCCGAACCGGGGAAGGACCGCGGAATCGGGCCGACAGGTATAGGGAGACGGAGCGTCGGGTTGAAGGGTGCGCAGGGCCCGCTCGATGGCCGACGGGTTCGTCGGCGGTCCCGAGCCGGTTGCGTCCGGATCGCGGCCTGGCGTTAGCATCCGCCGGCAGATGCCCGCCGCCGCCCCAGCGCTGACCCCGGACCAGCTCGCGACCTTCGCCGCCCAGGGCTACCTGGGCCCGCTCGAGGTGCTGGCGCCGGCCGAGGTCGAACGGGTCCGCGGTGCGGTCGCCGAGGTCATCGCCGAGCTCGACCGGCACCGGCCGAACCTCTACGAGGTCGAACAGGGCTATGCCGACCGGCCGGACCGGGTGGTCTGCCACTTCCTCGGCGGCTGGCGCGTGCACCCGGTGCTGCGCGAGCTGGTGTTCGACCAGCGCCTGGTCCGGCCGTGCGCCCAGCTGCTCGGCCAGGATCGACTCCGGTTCTGGCACGACCAGGTGTTCGCCAAGCCCCCGCACCACCCGGGGGTGGTGCCATGGCACCAGGATTACTCGTACTGGACCCGAACGGCGCCGGTCTGCCACATCACCGTCAACCTGATGCTCGACGACGCCTCTGAGGAGAACGGGTGCCTGCAGTTCGTGCCTGGCAGCCACCGCTGGGGCCTGTTGCCGAAGCTGCCGTTCGACGCGCCGCTCGAGGCGATCCGCTCCCACCTGCCGGCCGGGGCGGTGTGGCGGCCGGTCGCGGTGCCGGTGCGTGCCGGGATGGCGACGATCCACCACAGCCACACGCTGCACGGCAGCGACTGCAACCGCAGCGATCGCTGGCGCCGGGCCGCGGTGCTCAACTACATGGGGGCCGGGGTGCGCGTCGCCGATGGTTCGGCACCGTTGCTGCGCGGGGTGCCGCTGCTGCCGACCGGGGCGCTGGTCGAAGGCGAGCACTTCCCGCTGGTGCTCGGCGTCTGATCAGAACGAACCGATCGCCACCTGCAGCGCGTTCGAGGCCGTGACCGCGGTGATGTTGCCGAACAGGTCGAGCTCCAGCGGCACGTGCTGGTGGAACAGCTGCAGGCCGAGCAGCGTGTTGTTGTTCGGGATGTCGAGGCCGGTGGTGGCGGTGCCCGCGACCGGCACCACGGCGTCGATCAGGTCGCCGTTGGCGAACAGCGTGCAGCCGGGCCCGGCCTGCGGGAACACCAGCGACAGCGGCAGCGAGGTCGACGTCAGCCCCGTGACCGCGAGCACGATGCCGAACGCGGGCAGCCCCGTGCCGCGGGCGCGGAAGCTGCTGCCGAGCAGCGGCAGCCGCTGCACCGCG
>JALORC010000178.1 GCA_025459175.1 Planctomycetota bacterium
CGACGTCGATGGCGACGGGGTGCCCGACCTGGTGTTCGGCTGCCTCGACCACGGCGCCTTCTCGGCCGGACAGGTCAGGGTCTGCTCGGGTGTCGACGGCACCGTGCTGCGCGCGGCGAGCGGCAACAACGGCGACCAACTCGGCTTCGCGGTCGCGGGCGTCGGCGACCTCGACGGCGACGGCTTCGACGACTACGCGGCCGGCGCACCTCTGGGGCTGCCCTCCGTCCATGGCTACGTGCGGGTGTGGTCCGGCCGGACCGGCGCCATCCTGCAGACGATGGCCGGCGACGCGCCGCAGGAGTGGTTCGGCGCCGCCATCGCCGGCGTCGGCGACATCGACGGCGATGGCGTCCCGGACCTCGGCGTCGGGGCACCGCTGGCGACGCGGCGGGCGCCGAACGGCGGCTTCGTTCGCGTCTACAGCGGCCGCAACTTCGCGCCGATCGCCGAGAAGACCGGCAACACCACCGACGAGAACCTCGGTACTTCGGTCGCGGCGCTCGGCGGCGACTGGGACGGCGACGGTCTCTTCGACTACGTCGCCGGTTCGCCGCGCAACAACGAAGGTGCCGGCACCGATTCCGGTTCGGTGTTCGTGTTCAACCTGGGTGGCCATGTGTTGCACCGCTTCGACGGCAGCCCTGGCGACCGGCTGGGTGCGGTGGTCGCCGGCGCCGGCGATGTCGACGGCGATGGCAGGCCCGAGGTGGCCGGCAGTGCGTTGTCCCGCTACGTGCGCGTGTTCGCGGGCCGCGGGGACCATGCGCTGCTGCACGAGTTCACGGCCCCGCAGCCGCGCTTCGGTACGGCGATCGACCTGCGCGCCGATCTCGATTGCGACGGCATGGCCGACCTCGTGCTGGGCGCTGCCGGCGGTGGCGGCGGCAACGGGGTGCTGCAAGGGCTCGACCTCGACCATCCCGGCACACCGGCCCGCGTCCTGGTGCGCGGACGAGCATGCCCGACCTCGGCCGGGCGCCTCCCGCACCTCGATCCACGCGGGCGGCCGGCGCTCGGCAACGCGTTCGCCGTGCGCCTGCGCGCGGCCGGGGTCGGAGCCATCGCGGCGCTCGCGGTCGGTCTGCCGATGCAGCTGGACCTGACGGCCCTCGGTGCACCTGGTTGCACGGCGGCGGTGAATCCGTTCGGCTTGCTGGCGGCCGTCACCAGTGCGACCGGTGTCGCGACGTTCCCGATCGCGGTGCCACGCGACACCGCACTGCTCGGCGTGCGGCTCGACTGCCAGTCGCTCGTCTTCGATGCAGGCGCCAATGCGCTCGGGATCGTGTTCTCGACCCAGCTGGTGGCTTGGATCGGCAGGTAGACGACACTACCGCCGCAGGTGTCACCGGCTGCCGCGCCGCGACCTCTTCGTTGCATCCCACCCCGGCTGGAACGACCCGGTCGCCTGGGAGAAGCACACGAGGACCGAGGTTGAGCTGCTCCTCGCCGCCTGGACCTCGATTGGCTCTCGAGCCAGCACGTGCTCGAACTCGGCTGCGGTTCCGGTCGGCTGGCGCGACTGTTGCGCGCCGCCTCGCGCAGCTATAAGGGCTTCGACATCGCCGCCGGCATGGTCGACGTTGCGCCGCGGCGGTGCGGGAGCGCCGAAGGCATGCGGTTCTTCCAGGGCAACGGGCTGTCGGTGCCTGCCGAGGCGCAGGATCGCCTCTACGGTCTCGTGTTCGCTGTCGCGGTGTCCCGCGCAACGTGATCGCCACGAACGTCCAGAACGCCTTCCGCCGGCTGCTACCGGGCGGCCAGCTGCGGGGCCGTGATCGCGAGCCGAAGCGAAGCGCTGGACCGGGGAATGCGACGACGGCAACATCCAGCGCCGCCGTCTTCGACGGAACGGGTATGTCGTTCGCGCTGGCTCGCCGCTCCGGATCCCCGTGATCATCAGCCTCCTTGCGCTGGCCCTCGTGGACAGCATCAACCCGTCGGCCATTGCGGTGACGCTGTGCCTGTTGGCTCAGGGGCGGACCGCGACTTCGGTGGTGATCTACATCGCCGCGGTCTTCGTGACCTACCTGGGGTTGGGCGCGATCATGATGCTGGGCATCGATGTGGTCGTGCCGAATCTGCGAGCTCTGGCCCAGAGCCGCATCGGACTGATCGTGCAGAGCCTGATCGGCCTCGCGTTGCTCGTCTGCGCGGTGCGCGCGCCGGTCTTGTCCCGGTCGCGGCCGCGAACCGAGCCGAAGGCTGCGAACCCGGCGGCGCTGGCACTCCTGGGTGTGACCGTGACCGTCATGGAGCTGCCGACGGCGGTGCCTTACATGGGTGCGATCACGATCCTGACTGCCGCCGACCTCTCGACCGCCAGCTGGTTGCTGCTGCTGGTCGGCTACAACGCGATCTTCGTGTTGCCACCCGTGCTGCTGCTGGCGGGTCACCTGGTGGCCGGGCGCCGTCTGGTGGCGCGGTATGCCGCCCTGCGAGCGCGGCTGCAGGCGGGTGCGCATCAGGCGATGCTGTGGGTCCTCGGTGTCGTCGGCAGCGTTCTGCTCGTCACGAGCAGCATCGAATTCGTGGTCCGTTTCGTGCTTCGGCGCAGCTGACGTCATTCCGACCGGCGCATCGATCACGCACCTCGGCTTCCGCCAGGACGCGACGTTGACCGCGCTCGGCGCACCGGCGACGGTGTTCGGGCCCGCGCTGTTCCAGCTGCCCAACCTGCGCGACGCCGCGCACCCGCTGGCGAACGGGCAGTTCTTCCTGCCGCTGACGACGCCGTTCGTCTACGCGCCGAACAGCCGCAACCTGGTGGTCGAATATCGCGTGCTCGGCAACAGTCTCGGCGGCGTGGCATTCAACTACCGACTCGATCGCGCCGACTTCTACTCACCGGTCAACCTCGGCGCGGCGGGCTGTGCGCATTCGGGCGGCGCAACGCCGGTGCTGAATGCGAGCCCCGTGCGCATCGGCGCGTCGCTCTCGCTGACTGGTACGCAGGGGCCGGCCAACAGCTTCGCGCTCGTGGTCGTCAACGTCGGTGGGCGGCTGGTGCCGCCGTATGCGCTCGATGCGTTGTTCCCCGGCATCGCGCCCACGTGCCGCGGCCAGCTCGCACCGGGCGCCTTGGCCACGCTCGGGGTCGGCACGACCACGGCGGGCAACTTCAACTCCAGCTACGCGGTGCCGAACAGCACCGCACTCAACGATCTGTGGTTGTCGCGCCAGGCGGTGTTGCTGGACGCGTTCGCGCCGGGTGGAGCGGTGACGTCGAACGGCGTCGAAGTACAGGTCGGCATCCGGCCGCGGTCTTCGATCCTGGCCGCGCAGGGTGTGCCGACGACGACGACAGGGACGCTGAACGCGAACTACGCGCCGGTCGCGTTGTTCCGCTGGCTGTGAACGGTGGCTGCGCAGGCTGCCTGCGCGATTGAGTAGTCTGCGATATGTTCGGTGCCGCCTTGCCCGGACTGAGCCGCAGCGTGTCGCATGTTCCAGGGGGATCCGACGACTGCGTGCACACTCCGGGTGCCCGTCGTCGATCATCATGCACGAGACATCCACTCCAAGCGTCGTTCTGCGGCTGCTGCTCGCCACCGCGGTGGGGGCCGTTCTCGGCGGCTTTTGCGTTTGGCTGGCGCGCGCGGAGATGGCGCCGGGTCCGGCTCCGCTCGTCGATCGGCCCGAGCTCGAGGATGTCGCCGCCGGGCCGCCGCGGTCGCCGACGCCGGCGCCGTCCCATCAGGCCGAGTCGGCCAGCGCGCCATCACCGGCCGCGCCGCCGCGCGAAGACGCGGCGTTGCTATCCGCGGCGCTGCGCGCGTATGCAGCGGCCGAGATCGCTGCAGGATGGCGCGAGGTGCGTAGTGACGATGTGCCGGTGGGCGTGGCCGCGGCGGTGATGGAGCGGTTCGAGGCCACGGTGCGCAGCCAGCCGCGGGCGCTCGGCAGGAGTGCGGGTGAGGACCTCGTGCGCGCCGAGGCGAAGGCGGCGCGCTTCGCCGGGGACGACCTGACCGCGCTCCTGTCAGCTATCGAGGGCGACGAGCCGGAAGCGCAGGAACTGGTTCGGTCGGAGCGGTTCCCGCAGCTGCTCGCGCCGCGTGGCGGTGGCGGCGTCGTGGATGGCACCCGGCTGCAGCGCGGGGAAGCGGTCGCCGCCGGCACGGTGCTGTCGTTTCCAGCCGGCGTGTTCCAGCTCCATGACCTCGGCCAGGCGACCCGCGGCGGCGACTGGGCGTTCCCGCGCGACGTCGTCGTGCGCGGTGCCGGCATGGATGTGACGCTGCTGCGCTTCGACGAGCAGACCAGCCGTGGACCGATGCAGCGTTTCGCGATCGAGAACTGCACGGTGTTCGCCGATGGCCTCACGGATCTGCGGGCGGACGCACCGGCCGCGTTGTCGTTGCGCAACGTGCGGTTGGTCGGCTTCGACACGGGCGCTGGCGGCAGCGCCGCGTTCTACCTCGGCGGCGGCTCGGCGCTGCTCGCGGTGTCGTGTCGGTTCGAATCGGGCTACGGCCGGCATCCGACGGGCTACGCGAACCTGCTGCGCGGGCGCGGACCCTGTCTCGCCCGCTTCGAGCGTTGCGTCCTCGAGCGCTGCAGCCTCGACGACGCGGACGGTGTCAGCGTGCTGTTCGTGGATTGCTCGCTGCTCGACATGCTCGGTGATCAGCCGGCGGGCCCGACGTTCCGGAACTGTCGCTACACGAACATGCCCGCCGAACAGGTCAACGACCCGGAGTATCGACGGCGCGACCTGAACGCGCTGTTCCCCGACTGGCAGCGGCGCCTCGAGCAGCGCTGAGAACGGCCCGCGAGCGGCCGGGATCGGGCGCCTCGTAGAGCGCCGGTGCTCAGTAGCTGCGATCGCCGACGAAGATGCGGGCGTAGTTGCCAAGCTGGACCTCGATCGGGTCGAGGCCGGTGATGGCAGCAACCTGTTCCCAGACGATCGCGCTGCGCAGCGCGACGGTCGCCGGGATGTTCAGGGACAGCTCGGCCTTGCCGGACACGTCGGCGCTCAGCAGCGAGATGAACACCGGATTCACGTGCAGGAAGCACGTGAGGGGCGGCCGGCCGAACAAGGGTCCGACGTCCACCGGCGCCATGCTGTCGGTGCCCAGGAACAAGAGTCCGAACCCGAACATGGCCAGTCCGCTGACCTGCCGCGAGAAGGTCTGGCCGATCGTCGGCGTCTCGTTCGCGAACGCGCGGCCCAGGTTCGGGAACGGAGCCACACCGCACGTGCTGTTCGCGGCCACGACCGAGTAGCTGGCGGCCACGTAGGGCGCTGGTTGGGCCGCGCTCAGTTCCAGCACGTAGTTGCCGGACTGGCCCACGGCAGTGCCCGGGCTGTCGACAGCGAGGTAGTAGGTGAGTCCCGGCACGAAGAACGTGAACGTGGCGCGCGCGTGCAACCCGGCGGTCCCGGCCAGCAGGTTGCCCGTGGTCACGGTGTCCACCAGCAGCAGCGAGCTCGGGTTCTGCGGATCCTGTTGCAGCAGCCGGATCGTGGTGTCGAGCATCGCCGGCGCCGCGCCGTCCCCGGTCTGGACCAGCAGTGTGGACGGGGCCGTGATGGTGATCGGGCCCCAGAGATCCGAGGCATCGGCGCCCGCAGCGACCGTCAGATTGCCGAGTGCCTGCTGGCCGGGAAGCAGCGGGCTCGCGGTGGCCACGGTCTGGTTGGGCTCGGCGTTCTCGGGGACCACGGCACCGCCGCCCACGGGCATCGTCAGCAGCTCGAGACGGTAGCTGCCGATCGGGACCGGATTGAAGGTCGGCGGCACGGAGCTGCTGCGGACCACGACATGGTAGGTGCCAGCCGGCCAGCAGCGCGTCGTCGCGGTACGAAAAGTGAAGGTGCCGCAGTCGCCGGCGCTCGGGCCGAAGGTCGCAGGGGCCAGCAGCGCACCACCGGCATCGCACAGCTCGAAGCGGTGCTGGCTGACCCACGGCGCGTTGCCTTCATGGATCTGCAGGAACAGGCCCGTGCGCGGTGCGGTCAGCACGATGCGATACCAGTCGACATCGGTCGGGCTGCTCAGGCTGCCGTCGACCTGCGCCGGCAGCGCGATGGGATCCGCGGTGCCCAGCGCGTCATTCGGTTCGACTTCGATCTCGGTGAAGGGCCTGGCCGGAGCTTCGGTCGAGATGTCGAGCGAGTAGAAGCCGGTCATGCCCGGCGAGAAGGCCGTGACCCGCAGCGCGTAGGTGCCGGCGGGGAGGTTCAGCGTGATGTCGCTCTGGATGCCGCGCGAATCGTCGTTGGCCGCCAGCGCCACGGTGCCCGTCACGTCCCACAGCACGAGCCTCGTGTCGGTGATGCCGCTGGTGGTCATCCGGATCTGACCGCCCGTGGTCGTGAACGAGAACCAATCGATGTCCGCCGCGCTCAGGGAGCCGTCGATCTGCGTGCCCATGGTCACGGCTTGGGCGGCCGCCGCGACGTTGTTGGGTTCGAGCTCGGCGATGCGCTGGGCACACAAGGGCAGGCAGAGAGCGAGAGGAACTGCCAGGTTGAGTTTCATGAAGCGCTCTGGGAATCGGGCGACCGCGCGGCCAATGCTACCTCGAACGGCCGCGTGCGGGGGGGCGCCGGCAGCATCCGTGTGGCGAGGCTGCATCCGCTCGGTTCGGGAGCAGACCGGGCGGAATGCGGCACAGGAAGGAACGGGGCCTATCGTCGAGTGGTCAGTGGTCGGGGGTATGCGTCCGAGCGCGGAACGCGTAGGGTGCTCGCGGTCGCCGGCTACTTCCTTCCGAGAGGCTTTGCTCATGAGCTCATTCTCCCGCTGGTGCAAGACAGCGTTCGCAGTCGGTCTCGCAGTGGCCGTTGCCGCGCCGGCCGCACGCACGCAGCAGTCGGTGGCGCGCCAATGGAACGAACTGCTGCTGCAGTCGATCCGCAACGACTTCGCGCGACCGACGGTGCACGCGCGCAACCTCTACCACATCTCGGCCGCGATGTGGGACGCGTGGGCGACCTTCGACCAGACGGCGCAGACCGTGATCTTCTCGGAGCGCAATGCGACGACGTCGCCGTCGATCGATCTCCTGCGTGGCGAAGCGATGAGCTACGCGTGCTATCGCATCCTGCGGCACCGCTTCGTGAATTCCCCGGGTGCCGCCACCGTGTTCCCGCTCTACGACGCGCGCATGGCCGCGCTCGGTTGCAATCCCCTCAACACCTCGACCCTCGGCAACTCGCCGGCGGCGATCGGCAACCGCATCGCGGCGGCGGTGATCGCGTTCGGTCTCGCCGACGGCTCGAACGAGGCCAATGGCCACGCCAACCAGGTCTATCAGCCGGTCAACAGCCCGATGCTGCCCGAGTTCCCGGGCAACCCCAACCTGACGGCTCCCAATCGCTGGCAGCCGCTGGCACTCCAGTTCTTCATCAGCCAGTCGGGGTTCCCGGTGCCGTCGGGCTACCCGCCGTTCCTGAGTCCGGAGTGGGGGCAGGTGACGCCGTTCGCGTTGTCGCAGCAGGACCTGACGGTCAACCAGCGGGACGGGTTCGACTACTGGGTCTATCACGACCCGGGCGTCCCGCCGCTGCTCGACGGCATCGGTGCCGCCGATTTCCGGTGGGGCTTCGAGCTGGTGGTCGCCTGGTCGGGCCATCTGGATCCGAGCGACGGCGTCATGATCGACGCGTCCCCCGCGGCGATCGGCAATGCGAACCTGCCGAGCGGGCCTGCGCAGTACGCACAGTTCTACGACTTCGACGACGGCGGCGACTCGGGCACCGGCTACGCGCAGAACCCGATCACGGGCCAGCCCTATGCGCCGCAGATCGTCCCGCGCGGCGACTACGCGCGCGTGTTGGCCGAGTACTGGGCCGACGGCCCCCAGTCGGAGACACCGCCGGGGCACTGGTACTCGATCTTCAACTACGTGTCCGATCATCCGCTGGTGCAGAAGCGCATCGGCGGCACCGGCCCGGTCGTGAACGATCTCGAATGGGACGTCAAGGGCTACCTGTCGCTCGGCGGCGCCATGCACGACTGCGCGATCGCGGCCTGGGGCGTCAAGGGTTGGTACGACTACGTGCGCCCGGTCAGCGCGATCCGCTACATGGCCGATCGTGGTCCGTGGAGCCCGAGCAACCCGAATGGGCTCTTGTTGCGGCCGGGTCAGATCGAACTCGTCACCTTCGCCTCCACCGCCTCCGGCCGGCACCAGCACCTCGCCGGTCACGAAGGCAAGATCGCGGTCCGCTCCTGGCGCGGCCCCAACGCCGTGAAGAACCCGAGCAGTGATGTCGGTGGCGTCGACTGGGTGCTCGCCGAGAACTGGTGGCCGTACCAGCGCCCGACCTTCGTGTCGCCGCCGTTCGCCGGCTACGTGTCCGGTCACAGCACCTACAGTCGGGCCGCTGCCGTCGTGATGGATCGCTTCACCGGTTCGCGCTGGTTCCCGGGTGGGCTCGGTGAGTTCGTCTGCAACCAGAACAGCTACCTCGCCTTCGAGCGCGGCCCGAGCGTGACGATCCGGTTGCAGTGGGCCAGCTACTACGATGCTGCCGACCAGTGCTCGCTGTCGCGCATCTGGGGCGGCATCCATCCACCGCAGGACGACATCCCCGGCCGCAAGATGGGGCAGGCGATCGGCAGCGACGCCTTCGATCGCGCGCAGCAGATCTGGGTCGGCACGGCTCCGGCCAAAGCCGCCCATGCGACGTATGGTCTGTCGTGCGCAGGTTCGAACGGCGCCGTCACACTTGCCGGCGTGCCCAGCGCTCGTCCGGTGCTGGGCAGCACGATGCGCGTCGGGATCACCAACGCCCCGCTCGCCGCCCCGGTGGTGGTCATGATGGTGGGGCTGATGGAGCAGATGCCGGGCATCAACCTCGGCGCCATCGGTGCGCCTGGTTGCACGCTCGACACGCAGGTGGGCCTCTTCGAGTTGGTTGCCGCGGCCGGCGGCAACGCCACGTGGTCGGTACCGATCCCGAACAACCCGACCTGGCTCGGCCAGTCGTTCTACCATCAGGTGCTGGCCATCGATCCCCCGGCCAACGCGGCCGGGTTCACGACGTCCAACTCCGGCCGGGCGCTCGTCGGCCTCTGATCGGGGGGCGGTCCTTTCGTGACGCCCCGTCGCTCGGTCGTCATGGGGCCGCGGTTCCCGGGCGGCGCATCTTGATCGACGAGGGGCACGGTCGCGGATTCTCCAGAATCCGCGTTCGCCGTGGTCGGGCAGCGCATTCCCGTAGGCATGCGAACGCTCCGATCTCTGCTTCCGTCGTGTTTTGTCCTTGCCGCCGCGGTCGCGGCCCAGGGAGAACGCGAGCTTGCCGAGCTCCGGCCCCAACCCCTGGCCGCCACCGCCCCGGCCGCGGTCATGCAGGACCCCGGCGCCCTGCCGCCGCTCGTCGTCGATGCCGCGGACCCGGCCGAGACCTGGGTGGTCGGCCGCGGCTACAAGGCGCGCATCGCCGCGGACGGGCTGCTCAGATTGGCGGCACGTCGCTGCCGCTGAGCACGACCAAGCTACCGGACGCCGGCAACCGCTGCGTGCTCGACCACGGCCCCGTGCACGAACACTTCGACCTGCGGCCCGAAGGCGTCGAGCAGAGCTTCCACTTCGCGGAGCTGCCGGCGCGCGGTGAATTGGTGGTCCGGCTCGCGGTGCAGACGGCGCTCGCGGCGGTGGCGAAGGACGGTGGCGTGCGCTTTGGCGACGGGCCGCAGGCCGTGCACTACGGCAGCG
>JALORC010000081.1 GCA_025459175.1 Planctomycetota bacterium
CCTGTTGCGCGAACGACCGACACTCATCCACGAAGCCGCGACAAGGCCAACCGCCAAGCCCATCATCCATCCGCGAGCAAAGAGCCCGTGAGGAAGGACGCTCCACATCGAGTAACCTGAGTCGTGAGAGATGTCGGTGATGCGAGGCAGCGCGTGAGCATCACCACCGCCATCGATCGTCGCTGACGCAGATCCGATCGCATCATGAAAGGTATACACCTGCAGATCGTGGACTACGGGGCGGCCGCCGTAGTCGAAGGCGATTTGGATGCTCGCGTCATGCTCAGGGCAAACCACAGCTGCTCCCTGACCACGTGGCACGATGTCGGGAGTCCAGGCCACGTCCTTTCCGGATTCAACGCGCACGACCAAAGTGCGAGAGGTCATGTTGCGAACGGTCACGCCGATGCCTCTTGGAGCGAGGGACAAGCCTCCGATGACCAGGGCAGTCAGCAAAAGGGCCAGTGTGCCCCAAGCACTATCAGCCGCGGTCAAAGTGCCTGGCTGGTATGTCATGGCCGATCTGCCCAACGTCTTTGCCGATGAGCCGCGAGCGCCGCTGCGGCGCTCGCCGGCTGCATGGCCTTGTTGGGCAGATCCGCAAAAGCAAGCAGTGCTCACTGCGGTCGCCCCAAGAATCAGTCCGAGCACCGCGAACAAGTAGCCCACGTTTGGGAAGTAGAACGCCTCTCGAATACTACTCATAACACCGCTTGCACACCCCACGACGAAGCCACCTGCCAGGAAGAGCCCTAAGGAGCGCCGCTTGCGCAATGCTCCCAGGACAATGGGAGTCGAGCCAGCATACAAGGCGAGGATGAATAGGCTGAACACCCTATAGCGGTCGTACAGCATCGCAGTAGCGATGCTTAGGAACGCTCCTCCGGCTACAGCTTGGGCTATCGATGCCATGCTAGTCCGATGCGACATGCTTCTGCCCAACGTCTTTGACGCTCAGCCACCGGCGCCGCTTGGGGCGCCGGTCGGCTGCTGCGTCTTGTTAGCTGCCCGCTCCGTCGCGGCGCGGAAGCCCAACCTTGAGACCCTTAAGCTCAGATCGCAATGCCGACTCCAAGTCCTTAATTTTCTTGTACACGAGGCACCTCTGGGCGCGCACGTCAAACTTGAGGTGAGCTGCATCTTTGACCAACAGCACGGTTGGACGGCCACAGCCCCAAGCATAGCCTACCTCTAAATAGACATTGGGATTCGCGTCAGAGAGGTCGGCAACAACAAGAGTTGCACTTTCAATCCGTGAACGGACCCACTCCATCACGTCGCCAGTGAACGTCGAGAGGTCCGCCCGCTCGCACAGATACCCAGCGTCGTTTACCGCGCTCTGGATGCCGTAGTGAAACACGTCATCCATGGAGTCGGCGGATGGCATAGCCACGAACACATGCGGCTTGCTCTTGGAGTCGTACCCTACTGACCGAAGGCGCTCGTTAGCAATCGAAGGCTCCCGCGCGGACGGAGAGTGCCCCGCATCTTGAGGTAGCAGAGTCGCCAGGAGGCCTTTTAGTCTCTTGGCACGTCCAGCGTTTGCCTCAACGATGGTCACCCTGCGCAACGCTGCTGGGCAGTCGCCACTCCGAATCGCATCTAGCAGTCCGGCGACTTCGGCCTCAAATGACTCTCGCTCATCCAATCCGTAGCCCGGTCCGTGAATGGTCAATGCAACGTGCTCGGCGCGTGGAGCCTCACCAGCAAGGGCTTCGAGCACTCTGCGACCGAACCTGCGAATTTCACGATAGCCAAACTCGTGTAGTGGTCCGACGCCAACCAGCAGCACCGACGAACAAGCAACTGCTTTCTGAGAGGGGGTAAAGTAGAAGCCAACCTTTGAAGGTAGACGCACAGTGATTCCAGGATCATGCTCCGCGAGGCGGCCAACAACGACGCGGTCTAGGCCGTACAGTGAGTCCGCGTATTTGAGAGCCAAGACGTCGGCGTCGAGCCGAAGTGCGTCACCCTGGCTAACGACTATGGCAACAGGTGATGGCATGGATTCGATGAGCGGCGGATTGAGGAGCAGCTAACTAGACTTGATCAAAACCGCGTAGCGGAGCGCTCACGGTCAGCAGACCGCCGATCCTACACTTCCACGCCGGCATCACCGCAAGGCCAACTCCCACAACACTTGCGCGCGCCACCCACCCCACTTACCGGATCGCCGGCCCCGCCTATCCGCAGACGCCCCGGCAAGACGGCCCCCGCCGGCCCCCCCCGCCGCAGCCGTCCGAACACGCCGAGCCCGCGCCAGCGCGCCACACCTCACTGCAGCCGGCAGGCCACGCAGAAGCGCCCACCGAACGGGTCGGCGCTCGTCGGCAGCAGCAGCAGCAGCAGCGCCGCACGGCCGGCTCCCACATTCGCTGCTACGCAGCTGGCGTAGGCGGGAACAGTCAGCGCCCGGCCAGCCCACATCTGGCCGTACGCCACACCCGCACCGGCGCTGCCGCGCCGCCGCGCGCGTCCCTCGCCCGCGCACAGGCAGCCCCAACCACCCACCAACCGTCAGTTCTTGACGTTGGCGAGGTTGTAGACCGCGTCCTGGTCGTTCGGATCGATCGCCAGCGCCTTCGCGAAGCAGCCGCGCGCGTCACCGAGCTTCCACAGACACACACCGCGGTTGTTCCACGTCTGCGCGTCGTTCGGCTCGATCTCGCAGGTGTGCCGGAAGCAGTCCTCGGCCTCCGTGAACTGCTGCTGCCCGAACAGCACCATGCCCAGGTTGAACCAACCCTCGGCGTTGGTGCCGTCGTTGGCGAGCACCGTGTTGAACGCGTTGATCGCCCCGACGTCGTCGCCGGTCAGGTAGCGCACGAAGCCGAGCTGCATCTGGTACTCGGGCTCGCCCGGCGAGAACGTCGCCGCGGCCTCGAGGTGCGGCAGCGCCTCGCTGTAGGCGGCCTGCGACAGCCAGGCCTCGGCGGCCGTGCGGTGGATCTCGGCCAGCTTGATGCCGAGCTCACCGAGGCTCTGGCGCACGATCGCCTTGTTCTGCTCGGCCATCGGCTCGACCACGAGCGGCGGCACCTGGGCGTCGCGCACGTCGCGGATGCGCGTCGGGATCGTGGCGAAACCGGTGCGCTGGGAAGTCGCCGGCGTCACCGTCGGCGTGATCGTCTTGGTCATCGTCGTCATCTGTCTTTCTCCTCTCCAGGGGAATGTCACGGCCGTCACATCGCGGCCAGGATCTCGTTCATCGCCGCCGCTTCGTGTTCGAGGCAACGCGCCTCGAGCAACTGGACGGCTCGTCGGCCCATGCGCTTGGCTGCGGCCGTCTGGCCGAGTCGATGCAGCAGGAGCGTGGTCTGTTGGCAGGCGCCCGGGGAATCCGGGTACACCGCCAGGAACTCGGTCAGCACTTGCAGGGCGCGCTGGTGGTCGCCGCGTTGCAGGCACAGCCGCGACAGCGCGAGCTGCGCCACCTCGTACGAAGGTTCCAGCGCGATCGCCTGCTCCAGCAGCCGCTGGGCGCGATCGAGCGCCCCGCGCTGTTGCCAGGCCTGGGCGATGCCGCACAGCGACACGTGCCCGGTGATGCCTTCCTGCACCGGCACCACCAGCACCTGGCCGCGATAGGCCAGGCAGCGGCGATAGTGCAGGATCGCGTGATCGGAACGGCCCTCGGCCAGCGCCACGCTGGCCGCGAGGTAGTGCAGGTTCGGCGTCGGCACGAAGCGACGCAGCGCCACGTCGAGCACCGCCCGGGCCCGCTCGTGGTCGCCGGTGCGCGCGGCCTCGAGCGCACACAGCGCGGCGACCTCGCCCGCGTACGGCAGCTCGCGCGGCAGCGTCGGCGGCCCGGCCAGGATCAGCTCGAGGCAACGATCCAGCAGCCGGCGCGCATCGACGGACCGCCCCGGCACGCGCCGCAGGAAGTCGCCGTACTTGTAGTGCGTGTAGATGTCGTCCGGCGCGAGCTGCATCTGCTTGATGAACAGGCGCTCGTTGCGTTCGTTCTTGCCGCGCCGGTCCATGACCTCGTCGCGATAGCCGTGGTGTTCGACCTCGACGTCGCCGCTGTGCAGCACGAGCCCCAGCGGCCCGCCGATGCGCTGCAGGCTCGGCGTCACCTGCTCGTGGATGATGTTCTGGTAGCCGACGCCCGGCAGGTTGCGGAACAGGCGCACCATCATCACGCCGAGCGTCTTGCCGTGGCCGTAGACGTTGACGAAGTGCAGGTGGTAGCCGAGCACTTCCGGCCGACGCACCAGTTCGCGAATGCGTTCACAGCCGCCCGGCTGCACGAACTCGTCGGCATCGAGCACCAGGATCCAGTCGCCGGTAGCGGCGGCGAGACCGAGGTTGCGCGGCGTCGAGAAGTCGTCGTCCCACTTCGTGTGCAGCACCTTGGCGCCGAACGACTCGGCGATCGCCACCGTGCGATCGGTCGAACCGGTGTCGACCAGCACGATCTCGTCGACCGCGTCGCGCACGCACGCGAGGCACTCCGGCAGGAAGCGCTCCTCGTCGCGCGCGATCATGCACAGCGAGATGCGCGGCTCCCGACCGAGCCACGGCGCTGCCGGGCCGGGCCCGGCCTCCGTCGTCTCGGCCGCCGCGGCAGGAGCCACCAGCGAGTTCTGCACCGGCGACCAACGTTCGATCAGTTCGCGGGCCTCGGCGGCGAACGCGCCCGGCGCCTCGGCGACCGCCGGCGGCGACACGAAGTCGACGTCGACGAGCTCGGCGCTCGGCAGCTTGCTGTCGAGCCGCATCGAGTACTCCTCGAGCGCCACCGGCGTGTTCGCCAGCGCCTCCGGCAGCGGACCGACCAGCAGCACGTCGTGCCGCGGCAGCATCAGACCGCTCAGATCACCACTGGCAGCGCGCACGCGCTCGCGACCGGGCGCCACCGGCCCGACGCACGCGCGCGCCGCGAGCGTCGCGAACGCCTCGGCCCCGGGCTCGGTGCCGCCGCGCACGAACCAGACCACTTCACCGCGCGCCTCGGCGATGGCACGGTTCCACTGCGTGCACTCGCGCACCCCCCGACCGACGACGACCTCCCAGTCGCCCGGCAGGAACGTGCGCACGACCGCTTCGGTGCGCGCTCGCGCCGCGGCGTCGCCGCCGGCGATCAGCACCGAACCGGCCAGCGTGCGCGCCTTCTGACCGACCAGCCACCACCGCGACGGCGGCGTGCCGGTCAGCCATTCGAGCGGCAGCAGGCCGCCGCGGAACAACCCCGCCGCCAGCTGCGGCCCGAACTCCTGCGCGCCGCTCGGCACCCCGATCACGTCCTGGATCCACAGCCCCGCCGCCTGCGCCGCCACCAGCACCCGCCGCAACGGCAGGAACTGCGACGGATCGTCGGTGCTGCCGGCCGGATCGAACGAGCCGGGCCGCCCCTCGACGCACAGGCGCAGCATGGTCGCGCCCTGCACGTTGTCGACATCGAGCAACAGCACGCCGCCGTCGATCAACCGCCCGGTGATCGCCGCCAGCGTGCTCTCGATGCGACCGAGGCTCTCGGTGTACGCGTTGACCTCGACCAGGTCGAACGTCGCGGCCCCCGGGGCGTCCAGCAGGCGCTCCCGCTCGCGCGGCAGCACCAGCGGCGACCGCGCCACGGGCACGAGGCTGCCCCAGGCCCGCACGGGCCCGAGAAAGCCGATCGGCAGCGAGTTCTCGATTCGCGTCATTCCTTTGCCTGGGTGGACCCCACCGTCCAACGCTTCCACACCATCGGCACGACTGGTGCCGGAACTTCAGTCGGCCATGATGTCGGCCGTTCCCGACCGCCCTCGCCGATGCTCACCGCCCCCCAGCTCGAGACGCTGCTCGCCCAGCGCACCCGCTTCCGCCGTCTGCTGCACGTGACGTCGTGCACTTCGACACAAGACCTGGCCGCTGCCGAGCCTCGGGACGGCGACGCGGTGTTCTGGGCCGACCACCAGACCAAGGGCCGCGGCCGCCAGCAGCGCGAATGGCACGACGAGCCGGGCGCCGATCTCGCGGTCACGTTCCGCCTGCGACTGGCACTGCCCCAACCGCTGGCGCTGCCGGCGGCGCTGCCGCTCGCGGTGTTGCAGGCCTGCGAACCGCTGCTCGGCCGGCCGCTGCGGGTCAAATGGCCCAACGACCTGTTCCTCGACGGCCGCAAGCTGTGCGGTGTGCTGATCGACGCCGGGTTCGCGGGCCCCGACTCCTACCTGATCGGCGTCGGCGTCAACTGCAACCGCGTGCGCTTCCCGCCCGACCTCGAGACGATCGCGACCTCGCTGGCGGCGGCCAGTGGCCACCTGGTCGATCGCGGCGCGCTGTTGTTGGCGATCGCCGAACGACTGCACACGATGCTCGACCAGCTGGTGGCCAGACGGCATGGCGAGCTCGAGGCGCTGTTCCGCGACCGACTCGGACTGTTCGGCCGCCGCGTGGTCGTCGACGTCGGCGGGGCCCAGGTCGGCGTGCTGACCGGCCTCGACTTCCAGCAGCTGACGCTCGATGGCGGGCGCAGCTGGCCGCTGGCGATCGTGCGCTCGATCCGCGCCGAGTGAGGCGGCACCGGCCGGAGCGGAAGAAGCGACCTGGCCCGCTCGTCGATCGGGTTCGAATGAGACCGACACCGAACCCTCGCCGCCGACAGCGCGGCTTCACCCTCGTCGAGATCATGGTGGTGGTGATGATCCTCGGCCTGCTGGCGACGATGGTCGTCAGCAACGTCTCCCAGCGCGCCGACGACGCGCGACTGCAGAAGGCCGCCACCGACGTCAGGCTGCTCGCCGACGCCGTGCGCATGCACTACGTCAACCACTCGCGGCTGCCGTCGCTGGCACAACTGGCCGAAGCCGACGAACGCGGCCGGCGCGCAATCGAGCACCTGCCGCAGGACCCGTGGCATGCGGACTACGTGCTGCAAACGGGTGCGAAGCCGAACGACTTCGTGGTGCTGAGCGGCGGCCCCAACGGCACGCTCGGCGACGACGACGACATCCGCTCGTCGGACCCGCCGCGCTGACCCGCTCTACGCCGCCGCTTCGCCGAACGCGGACAACAACCGCCCCTCGAGCTGCACGATCTTGCTCGGCGGCGGACCACTGAGCAGCCGGGTCATCAGCATCTGGTCGCCGCGCTCGGGACACAGCAGCGGGAAGCCCTTGGCCTGCAGCCACGCGTTCATGCCGAGCCACGCCAGCACCACGTTGAAGTCCGGGAACGGCGCGATGCGCGCGAAGCGCCACAGCAACCGGAAGCCCTGCCGCACCGGGTGCAGCGAGTGGAACACGACCGGCAGGTCGCGGTAGCAGCGCGCCTGGTCGAACGTGTCGAGGATCGGCGGCAGCTGGTCCGGCGCCGGGTAGCTGACGTAGAGCAGCGCGTCCCACGGCGGCCCGCGGCGCAGGTCGTTGTTGCGGAACCGCGGCAGCTCGGCGGTCATCGCCCGGAACAGCTCGACCAGGAACCAGCCGTCCGGCGGCTTGCCGTCGCCGGCGCGCTGACGGATCAGCTGCAGCGCCGACTGCAGCCCGCGCAGCAGGCGGAATTCCTGCGTCAACGGCGACATCCGGCCCGGGCGCCCCTCGAGCACGCAGGCCACGTCGTCGTCGTCGAGCACGAGACCGCGCAGCCGCAGCAGGGACGCCAGGAACGTGGTGTCGGTCGGGGTCGGCCGGCGCACGCCGTCCAACACCCGCTGCGCCACCGCGATCGGTTCGTCGTCGACACCGCTGCCGACCATCCGGCTGGCGAGTGCCAGGTCGATGCGCTCGAGCATCGACAGCTGGTTCTGATCCTCGTTCGTCACTGGGAAGGGGTTTCGGCATGATGGGCCCTTCGCATGGATGTTCGCCCGTCCGACTCCGAGACTGCACCGCAGCCGCCGATGCCACCGCACCGGCGCCGTCGCTGGCTGCGCTGGTTGCTGATCACCTTCACGCTGCTGCTGTGCCTCGTGCTGGCCGCGCCGCATGCGATCGCCCTCGGGCCGGTGCGGGCCGAAGTCGAGCGACAGCTGTCGGCGACGACCGGCGCCCCGTGCCGGATCGGGCGCATGGGCTTCTCGTGGTTCTCGGGCGTCGCGATCCGCGAGCTCGAGATCGGCAATCCCGCGGGGTTCCCGAACGAACGGCCGGCGCTGCGCATCGGCCGCGCCGCCCTCGACCTCGGGCTCGGCGCGCTGCTGCGCGGCCAGTTCCGCTGCACGGGCTCGGTGCAGGGCCTCGAAGTGTTCGTCGAGCAACGAGCGGACGGCACCACCAATCTGCAGGGCCTGGTGCACGTCGAGGTCGGCGCGAGCGACCCACCCGAGGCCGGGACGCCGCCGCGGCCGGACGCACCGACCGCCGGCGACGGCGATCGACTGCGCGACCTGCAGTGCGACCTGCAGATCCTCGACAGCACACTCGAACTGCGCCGCGAGGGCCGCCTGCTCGAGGCGCTGAGCGGACTCGGTTGCAGGGTGCAGAAGGAGCTCGGCAGCGAGCACCTGCAGATCGAGTTCGACAGCAAGCTGCGGCCGACCACCGACCAGGGCGACACCGGGCGACTCGGTGCCAAAGTCGACGTCGACCTGCAACGCCTGGACGTCGACGCGATGCTGAGCACCAGCGGCCTCGACCTCGGCCGCTACGGGCCGCTGGTCGACACGTTCCTGCCGGGTCAGCTGACGGCGCTGGCCGGGATCGCCAACGGCACGCTGCGGGTCATCAAGCTCGGCGATGGCGTGCAGCTCGACGGCGATCTGGCGATCGGCCAACCTCACCTGGCCGGACCGCTGGTGCGCGGCATGGACCTGCGCGGCAGCCGCTGGACGCTGCAGCCGGCGCTGAAGCTCGACGGGGCCACGGCCGACAATCGCCGTTTCCTGCTCGATCTCGGCTGGCTGCAGCTGCGCGGCGCCGACGCGCCGGCCGGGGTGGCGGCGCGGTTCCAATGGCAGCTGGACGTCGAAGCGATGGCGGCGTTCGGCGGGCCGATGCCGGCGCTGCTGCGCGGCAGCGGTGCGAACGCCAGCGGCACGATCGATCTCGTCGGCGAGACGTTGCCGAGTTCGGCGAGCGAACTGCAGACCCGGTTGCGGGCGACCACGGCGCTGCTGCTGCCGCGCCTCGACGTGCAGGGCTTCGCGCTGCGCGACCTCGCTGCCGATGCGACCTACGACGGCGTCACCGTGACGGCGGTGACGCGCGAGACGACCCGGCTCGATGCGGGTCCGCTGCAGCTGCTGCTCGAGTGCCGGCTCGACGACCTCGCGACGCTGCCGGTGAAGCTGTCGATGCGCTGGCGCGACGGGCAGCTGCAGGGCGGCGCCGCCGGTGCCCTGCGCTACCTGGTGCCGCTGCTGGCGGGACCCGACGGCACCGCGAACGGACTGACCGGCCGCTGCGACTTCGAGGTCGCGCTGCTCGGTCCGGGCCGGCCCGCCGCCGACGAGAACTGGCTGCAGTGGCTCGACCGCTGGACCGGCGACGGCCGCATCGCGCTGCACGGCGCCGCGTTCGAGCCGGCGCGCGGACTCGGTGGCCTGCTGGCCCCGCTCGGGCCGCTGGCCGGCCCGGACCTCCGGCTCGGCGATGCGCAACGCCTCGCGCTCGACGACTTCGAGGCGCCGTTCCGCTTCGCACAGGGCGCGATCGTCACCACCGCCGGCAAGTGGCTCGCGAAGGGGCGCACGATCGGCCTGTCGGGCACGGTGCGGCTCGACGGTGGGCTCGACTACGGCCTCGACCTCACCGCGCTGCTACGCGGGCACCGCGACGGCGACCGGGTGCTGCAGGCGCTCGGCGGCACGCTGCCGGCAGCGCGGCTGCAGGGCACGGTGCTCGCCCCGGCACTCGGCCTGCCGGACCTCGCGACGGTGCTGCAGAAGGTCGCCACGCGCGAACTGCAGCAGCGCGGCACCGACCTGCTCAAGAAGGAGCTCGAGGACCTGCTGCGGCGCTCGAAGAAGCGCTGATCGGCGCCGCGCGTCAGCGCTCGCGGTAGCGGTGCGCGACCGGCATGCGCCGCCCGCTCCAGCAGCGCTCGCTGAGCTTCAGCGTCGGCGGATACTGGTAGCGCTTCCACTCCGATGCGTTGACCTTCGCCAGCAGCTCGGCGACGCGTTCGCGCGCCATGCCGGTGCGGACCGCGGTCGCCTCGACCGACAGCTCCTCCTCGATCAGGCAGCGCAGCACCGGATCGAGCTCCGGATACGGCGGCAGGCTGTCGCTGTCGAACTGCCCCGGGCGCAGCTCGGCCGACGGCGCCTTCTCGATCGAACGCGCGGGAATGCGTTCGCCGGCGCGGTTGAGCCAGCGGCTCAGCGCCCACACCTCGGTCTTCCACAGGTCGGCGATCGGCGCCAGCGCCCCGTTGGTGTCGCCGTAGATCGTGCAGTAACCGACCGCGCACTCGCTCTTGTTGCCGGTGGTCAGCACCAGGTGGCCATGCTTGTTGGCGAACGCCATCAGCAGCGTGCCGCGCATGCGCGCCTGCAGGTTCTCCTCGGCGAGACCTGGTTGGGTGCCGGCGAACACCGGCTGCAGCACCGACGCGAACGTGTCCTGCAGCGGCGCGATCGGCAGCACGTGGAACGCGATGCCGAGGTTCTGCGCCAGCCGTTCGGCGTCGGCGAGGCTGTGGTCGCTGCTGTAACGCGACGGCATCGCGATGCCGGCGACCCCGGCGGCGCCGAGTGCGTCGACCGCGAGCGTCGCCACCAGCGCCGAGTCGATGCCGCCGGACAGACCGACCACGACCTTCTGGAAGCCGAACTTGCGCACGTAGGCGCGGATGCCCTGCACGATCGCCGCGTGCTGCATCGCCTCGATCGCCATCGGCGCCGGCGTCTCGGTCCACGGCGCGTCGGTGTCGACCACCACCAGCGTCTCGGCGAACGCGATCGGCTGCGCCGCGACCCCGGTCGGCTTGACCGCCAGCGAACCACCGTCGAACTGCAGCTCGACGTCGCCGCCGACCATGTTGACGTAGAGCAGCGGCACGCCGTGGCGCGCCGAGGCGTTGGCGACCATCCGGTAGCGGAACGCCTCCTTGCGACGCGCCCACGGGCTGGCGCTGAGGTTGACCACCAGCTCCGCGCCGGCCTGCACCACGCACTCGACCGGGTCGATCGGGTAGATGCGGCGGTCGAAGAACTGCTCGTCGTTCCAGCCGTCCTCGCAGACGACGATGCCGACGCGAACGCCGCGCAGCGTGACGACGTTCTGCTGCGGCGCCTTGCACGGCTCGAAGTAGCGCGACTCGTCGAACACGTCGTAGGTCGGCAGCAGCGTCTTGCGCGCGACGATGCGTACCGTGCCGCGCTGCAGCAACGCCACCGCGTTGTGCAGCGGGCGACCACCGAGCTCGGCGGCGGTGTCGTTCGGCGTGATGCAGCCGACCAGCACGTCGAGATCGGGCGGCACCCGGGCAGCGAGGTCCTGCAACGCCGCCGCGTGCGCCTGCAGGAAGCTCGGCCGCAGCACCAGGTCCTCGGGCGGATAGCCGCTGATCGCGAGCTCCGGGAACACCGCCACCTCGGCGCCGCGCAGGCGCGCCTGCTGCGCGAACTCGACGATGCGCGCGACGTTGCCGACAAGGTCGCCGACGGTGGTGTCGATCTGGCCGAGGGCGATGCGCATGGTCACCGCACTTCGAGCGGCAGGCTGAACTCGATCGTCTCTGGGATCCCGTCGACCTCCTCGACCGAGGTCGCGCCGAGTTCGCGCAGGCGCGCGACGACGGCGGCGACGCTGCCTTCGGGCGTGCTGGCGCCCGACGTGATGCCGATGGTCGCCATGCCGCGCAGCCAGGCCGGGTCGATCTGGGCCGCCGTCAGCACCAGGTGCGCCGGCACACCGGAGTCGGCGCCGAGCTCGCGCAGCCGGTTGCTGTTGCTGCTCATCGGGTCGCCGATCACGAGCCACAGGTCGACCTTGCCGCGCAGCTGCTTGACCGCCATCTGCCGGTTGGTGGTCGCGTAGCAGATGTCTTCCTTGCGCGGCGTGTGCAAGGCCGGGAAGCGGCGCTTCAGCACCGCCATCACCCGCATCGCCTCGTCGACACTGAGCGTGGTCTGCGTCAGCACCGCGACCTTCTGTGGGTCCGGCACCTGCACCTGCTCGGCCTCCTCGGCGGTCGCGACGACGAGGATGCGATCGGGGGCCTCACCGACCACGCCCTCGACCTCGACATGGTCCTCGTGGCCGATCAGCAGGATCGTCATGCCGCGCGCGGCGAATCGCTTGGCCTCGACGTGCACCTTGGTCACCAGCGGGCAGGTCGCGTCGATCGCGTGCAGTTGGAACCGCCCCGCCTGCGCGAACACCTCGGGGGCGACGCCGTGGGCGCTGAAGATCACGTGACTGCCGGCCGGCACCGACGCCAGTTCGTCGACGAAGATCGCCCCCTTCTGCTCGAGGTCCTGCACCACGACCTTGTTGTGCACGATCTCGTGGCGGACGTAGACGGGCCGACCGAACTTGGCGAGGGCCCGTTCGACGGTTTCGATGGCGCGCTCCACGCCGGCACAGAAGCCGCGGGGGCGGCAGAGGAGGACCTTCATGCGGGGCGGGGAGTGTCGGCCCAGGGCGGCCGCGGAGCAAGGGCGCCGCGCCCCGCACCGTCACATGACTTCGAACACCATGCCGACCCCGATGCCGACCTGCCCGGAGGTCGGCGGCGTCGGCGGCGGGGTGGCGGCACCGTTGTAGAACGCGTGGATGCGCGCCACCCCGAGCGGCCCGCAGATGGTCGAACTGCGCCCGGCCGAGGTGATGAACCGCAGCGGATTCACGGTCGGGGCCAGCACGATCGCCTGGGTGTAGAAGGTCGTGCCGACGAACTGCCGCCCGGCCGGCAGCGAGGTCGTGATCGCCCCCGCGCCCGCCGTATTCGCCTGCCCGGAGAACGTGACCACCGGGTCGATATTGAGGTAGCAACCCGGCGCCGGGAACCCGAACACCGCCAACGCCGGCGACGGCTGGCTCGGGTTGGCCGGATCGAACATCGGGTAGGGCAGCGGCCACGCCGGATTGCCGAGCAACCCGCCGGTGTTGGTCAGGTTGACCGCGAGCAGGAACGGCATCGACGGCGGCATGTTCGCGACCTGCCAGCTGTAGTCGAGACCGGCCAGCATCGAGTTGTCGCCGCTCACGGTGACGGGTTGCCCGGCGGTGAATTCGCAGGGCGCCTGCACCTGACCGAACGTGACCTGCGTCGCCGTACAGCTGCTCAGGTTGTCGAGCCGGTACGGGCCGGCCGGCTGGAAGTGGATGTGGATCTCGATCAGCAGATTGCGCGGCGCTGGCAGCGAGGTGGTGGCCGGAGTCAGCCCGTAGGCCCACGGCACCTGGAACACCAACGGGATGTTGGCCGGCCGCGGCAGCTGCGCCGTCGAGGCCAGCGCCGGCTGCGCCGGCAGCATCAGCGGCTGCCGCGAGATCACCCAGGTCGCGTCGACGCCGTAGTTGTCGGCGAACACCGCGCTGGCGGTCGCCGAGTTGCGCGTCGTCGTCGACACCAGCACCGAGATGTCGAGGAAGCCCTTCGCCGGGGTCGCCGTCAGCACGCCGTCGGGGCGCAGCATCAGACCGGTGATGACCCGCGGGCCGGTCCACGGCAGCTCCTCGGCGTCGTAGACGCACTGGTAGCGGCACGACTGATTGGTGCCGAACGGAATGCTCGTGCCACCGCCTCCCTCGATGCCGTTCATCGCCGCCGGCACGGTGATGTTCTGGGCCAATGAACCGATCGAGAGCGTTCCGAACAGAACCGCACGCAGCAGAAGTTCCGATCCCATGGGCATTGTCTCCGTGCCGCTGATCGTCGGTGGAGCACCAGCGACTTGACCTCGCGTGCGCCGCCGCGCGATCCCGCCGCGGGACGTCGTGGTCAAGTGATCGCACCGGACAGCCGATGCCGGACACGCCGCAGTGTTCGAAACCTGGACAGCAGCCAAGGAGCAACCGTGAAGCTGGAGAGTTACGCCACACCACAGCTGGAGACGCCACAACAGCGCCATGCCAGCCTCCATCGCGCCATCGAGTGCGGTCTCGCCTCCGATGACATCTGGAAGGAGCTCGCCGACGTCTGCCTGCGTCTGGGCAAGGGCGACGAATCCGTTCGTTGCATGCTGCAGATCGCCGACCGGGGCAAGCGCATCGCTCTCGCGTCCCGGCTGGCGCGCCTGGGCCTGATCGAGGCCCCGCCCGAGGTTCTTTCTGCGTTCGATCATCATTGTCGGCCGAAGGCCGACGGTGCCAGCGGTGAGCCGAAGCCGAAGACGGAAGGCGACGAGCTGTGGGACTATCGTCTCACCGACCATGTGCTGGACGCGTTCCAGTACATGGCCTTCCAGCACATGCCCTGGCTGGTGCTGATCACGACGCTGGCGTTCCCGGGCGTGATCGGTGTCGGCGGCTTCCTGACCGCCGGCGGCTCCTGGCTGCTGCTCGCGGCGATGGCGGCCCTGCCGGGCCTGTGCGTGCTGGCGACGGTCGGCGCCATGGGGCGCCAGGTGTTGCTGA
This sequence comes from Planctomycetota bacterium, assembly GCA_025459175.1. Classification (GTDB taxonomy): domain Bacteria; phylum Planctomycetota; class UBA1135; order UBA1135; family UBA2386; genus UBA2386. Next base: position 14,460 of record JALORC010000081.1, read on the forward strand.
CCAGCGCCGAGGGCCAGGACCTGCAGGGCCTGCCGGGCTTCCATCAACTGCTCGCCGATGCGCGGCGGTTCCTCGCCGACGTCGGCGTCGTGCTCGGCACCCTGATCGGGCCGTCCGTGCTGGCACTGTCCCTGGGCGTGCCGTTCCTGGTGACGCTGCCCGGCCTGGTGATCGGTGCGTTCCTGGCGCCGATGGCCTGGGTGCTGCGCCAGCTGCGCGGCGACTTCGGCGCGCTGTCGCCGACGCTGCTGATGCGGGCCATCTCGCGGACCTTCGGCAGCTACCTCGGCGTGGCGGGCATCACCGTCGCCCTGTTCGTGCCGGCCGCGGTGGTGACCTGGGCCGTGCTCGGCCGTCCGCTGTGGGTGCAGATCGCGATCATCGGCCCGCTGTGCGTGCTGCCGGTGTTCGTCGCCTCGCGCCTGCTCGGCACCTGGGTCGATGCCCAGCGGCACCGCCTCGGCACGCTGCTGCACTGCGAGCCGAAGGTCGCCGCCAACCGGCCGCAGCCGGTCGCGGTGAAGGTGGTGCAGAAGGCGCTGGTGCAGGCGCCGGCACCTCGCCCGGTCGCTCCGGCACCGGTGCAGAACCGCCCGGCCGCGGTCGCCAAGCGCCCGATGGGGCCGACGCCGCCCCCGGCGGGCACCCCGCGGGCCCGCACCAACGAGCGCAAGGCCGCGCCCGCCCCGTCGCCGATCCGGGCCAAGGCGAAGGCTCCTGCCGCAGCTCCTGCTCCTGCCGCGGCCCGTCCTGCCGCGCCGGCGCAGCCGGCCCGGCCGGCGGCCGCGCCACCCAAGCCCCTGGCGCAGAAGCCGGTCGCGAAAGCGATCGAGGGCCGCAGCCCGACGCGCCGCAGCGAAGCGGCCGTGCTCGCGAACATGCCGGGCGCCGTCGTGGTGTCGGGTTCAGACCGCAAGCGCCACGGCGCCGCCGCGAAGCGTCCCTGACGCCTCGCGCGGCGCCGCGCCGGTGCTGCGTGGCACCGCGCCGCGCCGCCAGTAGGCTGTGGCGATGGACCTCGCCAAGCTGCTGCGCGACGTGCCCGACTTCCCGAAGCCGGGCATCCTGTTCAAGGACATCACGCCGCTGCTGGCCGACCCGGCGGCCATGCGCGAGACGATCGCGCGGCTGGCCCGGCTCGACTGCGGTCGCATCGACAAGGTCGCCGCCATCGAGTCGCGCGGGTTCCTGTTCGGCGTGCCGCTGGCGCTGCAGCTCGGCGTCGGCTTCGTCCCGGTGCGCAAGCCGGGCAAACTGCCCTGGAAGACCAGCCGTGTCGAATACGTGCTCGAGTACGGCACCGACGCCGTCGAGATCCACCAGGACGCCGTGCGCAGCGGCGAACGGGTGCTGCTGGTCGACGACCTGCTGGCCACCGGCGGCACCATGGGCGCCGCTTGCCAGCTGATCGAGGGCTGCGGCGGCGTCGTCGCCGCCTGCGCGTTCGTCGTCGAACTGTGCTTCCTGCCGGGGCGCCAGCGCCTCGCGCCGCGCCGGGTCGACTCGTTGATCCAGGTCCGCTGACCCGACCCGGATCGCCAGTTGAGATTTCTGCAGAACTCAAACTCAACCGAGACAGGCACTTACGTCGATCACTAAAGTTTTCTGCAGAACCCGCTCAATCCGCCTCCGGAACCGGCCGATCATGGGCCACCGACCTGACAGCAGGTCTGTTCTTTGGTGTCTCGGCTCCCACCAAGACATGCTTCCTCGAAACGGCAAACCCGACGAAAGTCGGTGACGCAAAGCCATAGGGCCTTCGGTCCGGTTCCCGCCGGACCATGGCAGCCTGGTTCCCGAAATGAAGCGAGGGATCACAGCGACCATCTGCAGCGCAACTCCTGCGCCTCCAGCATTGTCGCTCGTGCTCCCACGACTGACTCCAGCGACCCCGATCCAGGGGCCCGCGGGAAGGGAATCCAGCTTCGGCAGCGCGAACCGTAGCGAGGAATGGAGCCGCCACCGCGACCCGACGCCTGCCCGTCGGCTCGCGAGTTCTCGTTCCCTTCCCTCCTGACCGCCTCGCTGGAGTCTCACCATGGCCAAGTCCGCCGCCGCGCTCCGTCCGTCCCCCCGCACCGCCGCCCCGATCAAGGCGCCCAAGGTTCTCGAGCCGAAGGCGGCCCCGAGCAGCGGCCCGCACACGATGACGGAGTCGGAGCTCGAGGTGATCTGGAAGACGTTCAAGCGCACCCGCGACGAGAACCTGCGCAACACGCTGATCGAGCACCACATGCCGCTCGTGCGCTCGATCGCCGAACGCGTGCTGCAGACGCTGCCGAAGTCGATCGACGTCGACGACCTGAGCTCGGCCGGCACGTTCGGCCTGATGGACGCGATCAACGGCTTCGACCTGAGCCGCGGCATCAAGTTCAAGACCTACTGCACGACCCGCATCCGCGGCTCGATCCTCGACGAGCTGCGCAGCCAGGACTGGGTGCCGCGCCTCGTGCGCCTGAAGTCGCACCGCCTCGACCGCGCCATCCGCCAGCTCGAGGGCGAGCTCGGCCGCGCGCCGAACCAGATGGAGATCGCGCAGGTGCTCGGCATCTCGCTCGAGGAGCTGCAGGCCCACGAGGCCGAGGCCAACGCGAAGACGATCTTCTCGCTGTCGGAGAAGTGGGACGACGGCGACGAGGAGAAGGAGATGGAGAAGGTCGAGATCCTCGCCGACCGCAAGTCGGTGGATCCGGTCGACACCATCCAGCAGAGCGACGCCCTCGAGATGATCACCGGCAGCCTCACCAAGAAGGAGCGGCTGATCATCCTGATGTATTACTACGAGGGCCTGACGATGCGCGAGATCGGCGAGATCATGGAGCTGACCGAGTCGCGCGTCTGCCAGATCCACAGCAACGTGATGGCGCGCCTGAAGGCGCAGCTGGACCGCGCCCAGGGCACCAACGCCTGATCGTGCGGCCGCCGGCACGCGAAGCCGGCGCCCTGGCGATCGCTCCCCGCGCGCTGGCGTCGACGCCGCCGCGGGTGCACACCGCCAGCGACCGCGCGCTGGCGACTCGACGCGCGCAGCTCCGGACCACGCCGCGAACGCGGCACGGCGCAGCGAAGCGCAGCCGCCGGGATCCTGCCGCGCGAGCGCACCGTGGACCGCGACCGCCCTGGCCCCATGCAATCGGCGCTTTGCCGCGCGCATCGGAACGACTGAACCCCGCACGGCGGCGCGGCCGATAGCCCGCGCAACCAGAGGAGAGGGGAGTACCAGGACATGGCCAAGAACGTACTGATCGTCGACGACTCCGCCACGATGCGGAAGATCATCATGCGCGGCATCCGCCAGGCGGGCATCGAGAACGCCGACTTCAAGGAAGCCGGGGACGGCGTCGAGGGCATGAAGGCGGTTGCCGACGGCAAGTTCGACCTGATCCTCAGCGACGTCAACATGCCGAACATGAACGGCCTCGACTTCGTCAAGGCGCTGAAGGAGCAGCTCGGCACACCGCCTCCGATCGTGATGATCACCACCGAGGGCAGCGAGGAGGTCATCAAGGAAGCGATGAGCCGCGGCGCCAAGGGCTACCTGAAGAAGCCTTTCACGCCGGAGAAGATCCAGGAAGTGATCGGACCGTTCCTGAAGTGAGCGGTGGCGATCGCCGGGGCTGGCCCGGCGGGACGGCGGAGCGGTGAGTTTGCGTCGGGGGCGAGTGGGAGAGGTACTGCAATGACGATCCAGACATTGGAACCGCACCTCGTCGAGAGCCTGCGGCAATCGGCTCGGGAGATCCTCGAGACGATGGTCTTCCTGGTGCCGCGGGAGATCACCGCCATGGCCGAGGAGCACTGCTCGTTCGAGGCGGAGGTCATCGGGCTGCTGGGCTTCACCGGCACTCGCTCGGGCACCTTCGTGGTGCGCACCGACGAGGCGATGGCGAAGACCGTGGCCGCCAAGATGCTGATGATGGAGCCGGCCGAGCTCGGCTCGTTCCAGGAAGCCGCCGACGGCTTCGGCGAGCTGGTCAACATGCTGGCCGGCAACTTCAAGAATGCCTGGGTCGCCGGCGGCAACCAGATGGACCTGTCGGTGCCGAACGTGATCCACAACGGCAGCGTGAGCGTGCGCTCCGAGAGCCCCGGCAGCCTGCGCTCGCGAGTTCGCATCATCCTGGACCAGGGCACGCTCGACATCGGCGTGCACTTCGAGAGCAAACACTGACCCTGTGGAACGGGCACCCGGCCGCCGCCGCACCGCGGTCTTCCCGGTGCTCGCGGCGCGCACCGGCAGTGCGCACGAACCATGACGGCGACGACCCTAAAACCAGGAACCGGCAAGGAGCTCAAGCGGCTCTTCGCACTGCTCTCGGCGTCGATCAGCGAGACCCTCGGGTCGCTGATCAGTCGTGAGATCACGGTCCGCCCGAGCGAGCCGGCGCTGCAGGACGTCGATGCGTTCCTCGCCGACCTGCCGCGGACCTGCGCGGTGGCGCGCGGGGCCCTCGACAAGGGCTTCGCCGGCAAGTCGTTCCAGGCGATCATCGAGGTCGCCGACGCGATCGCGATGGCGGGCCTGCTGATGATGACGCCCGAGGACGTCGTCAACCAACGCCGCACCAAGGGCACGCTGGAGGGCGAGGACGCCGAGGCCTTCGGCGAACTCGGCAACGTGCTCTACTCCGGGCTCGGCGGCGTGCTGCGCGAGCAGGTCGGCAACATCGACATCCGCTTCCAGGACCACGGCGTGATCAAGCCGGGCGTCGACAAGAACGGCGTGCTCGGCAGCGGCAACCTGGTCGTGTTCGGCTTCCGCATGAAGGTCGGCGACTACCCGGAATCGACCGGCGCGCTGGCCGTCGACCTCGCCACCGCCGAGGCCTGGAACAAGTCACCGCTCGAGTTCGGCGGCGGCGAGGCCCCCGCCGGCGCCGCGGCACCCGCACCGGCGGCACCGACCGCGGTACGGCCCGAGGACGAGGGGCTGGAGAGCATCCCGCTGGCGCCGGTGCGCGGCACGCTGGCGGCGTTCGTGCTGCAGGGCGACGCCCTGCGCATGCTGCGGCGCAGCTGCCGTCGGGTCGGCTTCGAACTGCGGCGCCACGGCCGCGGCGAGATCCCCAATCCGGCCGCGCACCGCAACGAAGTCGTCGTGCTCGACGTGCCACCCGGCGAGGAACGGCGCTTCGACTGGTGCCGCCGCCTGAAGGAGATGTCGACCAGCACCAAGGTCGTGCTGCTGCTGCACCACCCGTCCCGCCCGCGCGTGACCCAGGCGTTCCTGTCGAAGGCCGACGCGATCCTGGGCTTCCCGTGCGACGAGATGCAGCTGTCGCAGAAGCTCGGCACGCTGCTGCCGCCGGCCCCGGCTCCGGCGCCCGCGGGCGACCCGGCGCCGCCCGCGGCCCCGGCGTGAACGATCAGCCGCCGCCGGCCTCGCGCGCGACCTGGCGCAGCCGTCGCACTTCGTCCGCAGTCGCACGCGCCGACGCGACGATGCTCGCCATCGCCGCCCGCCAGTCGGCGACCGCCTCGCTGCCCTGCGCCAGTTCGGCCTGGATCTCGATCGTGCCGAGCAGGTTGTTGACGCGGTGCACCAGGTCGTCGAACGGTGTGCGGCTCATGGTCCGGGCAGGCTAGCCGCGGGCGTACGGAACGGCGACGCGCTGTGCAGCGCGACGACGATCGAATCCGCCGACTCGCCCACGCCGCCACAAGATGTGGTGGTTCCGAGCTTGGCACGTCGGGTGCGAACGGGGAGCCGTGAGGTTCCCGATGAAGTCGACGCCCAAGTGGTTCCTGATCCCGCCAGCCATCGCCGCGATGCTGATCCTCGGCACCTTGTCGATGCAGGGCGGGGGTCCTGCCGCCGCCAAGCCCGATCCACGTGCGGCGGCGCCGGCCGGCGCCGGGGTGCCGATCGAGGGCGACCTGCAGAAGAACCCGCGCCCCGCGCCGGCCCTGCCGCGCACGCCGGACCTGTGGCAGATGTCGAGCGCGCTGCTCGGCGTGTTGCTGCTCGGTGCCGGCGCGATCGTGCTGCTGCGCCGACTGCGGCAGGGACCGGGTCCGAAGGCGGGCCAGAACCTGATCGCGCTGCGACAGACGCTGCGCCTGTCGCCGCGGCAGGCGATCCACGCGATCGAGTTCGACGAACGCATCCTGCTGGTCGGCGACAGCGACAAGGGCCTGGTGCTGCTCGAGCACGGCCGGCTGCCCGATCGCCTCGCCGACGAGGCGGAGGTGCTCGCCCGCGGCACCGGGGTCGACACCACCGTCGGCGACAGCGACGACGGCGCCGTGCCGAAGAACCTGGTGATCCCGCGCCCGGCGCGCCCGGGGACCCCGGCCCCGACCACCACGACCGCACCGGCGCCCGCGGCTCCGGCGGTCGGGCTCGGGGACTTCCGCACGCTGCTGAAGAAGGCAGGTCGCCCGTGAGCGCGTTCCGCCTCTTGCTGCTGGTGCTCGGCCTGCTGCTGCCGCTGTCCGCACAGTCGACCGCACCCACCTCGCCACCGAGCACACCGACGCTCGTGTCGCCGAGCCTCGATCCGCTGCTGGCCGGCGCCGTCGCCGCCCAGGATCCCACCGGCACCGGCGGTCCCGGCGTGTCGCTGCAGATCCGCACCGGCGACGGCAAGCAGACGCTCGGCTCGGCGATCGAGATCATGCTGCTGATGACGCTGCTGGCGATGGCGCCGGCGATCGTCATGACGATGACCTGCTTCACGCGCATCGTGATCGTGCTGTCGTTCCTGAAGCGCGCGATGTCGATGCAGGACCTGCCGCCGGCGATGATCACCACCGGCTTCGCGCTGTTCATGACGATCTTCGTCATGCGGCCGGTGGTCGGCGACATCTACGACCAGGCCTACCTGCCCTACGTCGAGAACCGCATGGACTGGCGCGAGGCCGCCGACATCGCCGGCCAGCGCATGAACCGCTTCATGCTGGCGCAGACGCGCGAGGAGGACGTCGCGCTGATCCTCGAACTGAGCCGCACGCCCCGCCCGGCCACCGCGATGGCGACGCCGTTCCACGTCACCGTGCCGGCGTTCGTGCTGTCGGAGATCAAGACCGCGTTCCAGATGGGCTTCGTGCTGTTCCTGCCCTTCGTCGTCATCGATCTGGTGATCAGCTCGATCCTGGTCTCGATGGGCATGTTCAGCCTGCCGCCGGTGGTCGTGTCGACGCCGCTGAAGCTGCTGCTGTTCATCCTGGTCGGCGGCTGGGACCTCGTCGTCACCTCGCTCGCCCAGAGCTTCGCCCCCTGATCGGAGATCACCATGGGACACGAGACACTGCTCGATCTGGCCAAGACCACGTTGCTGACCGCGCTGATGATCTGCGCCCCCGCGCTGCTCGTCGGCATGCTGGTCGGCCTCGCGGTCAGCTTCTTCCAGACCGTCACCTCGCTGCAGGAACAGACGCTGACGATCGTGCCGAAGATGCTGGCGGTGCTCGCCACCATCATCGTGCTGATGCCGTGGATCCTCGGCACGCTGCGCGAGTACACGGCGACCCTGTTCCAGAACCTCGCCGCCTACGGGCTCGGCAGCTGACCCGGACCCGACGATGGACCTGCTGCTGGCCCAGGACTACGCGACGTCGTTCTTCCTGCACGTGGTGCGGGCCGGGGCGTTCTTCGCCGTGGTGCCGCTGTTCGGCCGGCAGACCGACTCGTTCATCCTGCGCCTGGTGCTGTCGATCGCGCTCGGCGGCGTGTTCTGGTGGGTCGGCGACCAGCGCATCGACACCCCGGGCAACGTGCTGGCCCTCGGCGTCATCGCGATGCGCGAGGTGGTCATCGGCGTGGCGCTCGGCTTCGCGCTGTCGACGATGACGTCGATGCTGCAGAGCGCCGGCGAGATCGTGAGCTCCGAGATGGGCTTCTCGATGGCCCGCACGATGAACCCGGAGAGCGGCATCGACGCCACCGTGGTCTCGCAGCTGCTGCAGGTGGTCGGCTTCCTGCTGATCCTGCAGTTCGACCTGCACCACGAGGCGCTGCGCGTGCTCGAGCAGACCTACCGCGCCTGCCCGATCGGCCAGCCGTTCGACCTCGAGCCGATCTGCATGGGCCTGCAGGCGCTGATCGGCGGCAGCGTGCAGCTGGCGGTGCAGTACTGCTTCCCGGTCCTCGGCCTGATGCTGCTGCTGTCGGTAGCGATGGTGCTGCTCGGCCGCGCGGTACCGCAGATCAACCTGATGGAGTTCGGCTTCGCGCTGCGGGTGCTGGTCGCTCTGGCTGCCATGGCCTGGTTCCTCGTCGAGGGATCGCCGTTCCTGCTCCACACCTTCCACGCCATCCTCGACGGTGCGCGTGACATGTTCCCGGTCTGACCATGGCGATGTTCGGGGACGACGACGGGAAAACCGAGAAGCCGACGCCGCAGCGGCTCGACGAGGTCCGCAACCGCGGCGACTCGCCGCTGTCGCGCGAACTGGTGCAGGGCGGCGTGCTGTTCACCGCCGCGGTGGTGCTGTCGTGGACCGGCGGCTGGCTGATCGACGCGCTGCAGACGCTGCTGCGCCGCGGGTTGACGGTCGACCTCGACGAACACCAGCTGACCGACGTAGGTGGCATCTGCCGCGAACTCACCGCCGCGATGCGCATCATCGGGCCGCCGTTCGCGACCATCGTGATGACGCTGGTCGGTGCGACGCTGCTGCTCGGCTACGGCCAGATCGGCATCCGCTGGTCGCGCGAGGTGCTCGGCTTCAAGCTCGAACGCATCAACCCGCTGACCAACTGGAAGCGCGTGTTCAACGTGCAGGCGCTGGTGCGCACCGGCTTCGCCGCGATCAAGCTCGCGGTGCTGGTGGCGATCCTGTGGCTGGTGGTCGGCAACCGCATCCCCGGCCTGCTGCACCTGCACGAACAGCCGATCGCGACCGCGGCCGGCGAGGTCGCCGACCTCGCGCTGCTGCTGCTGCTCTGGGTCGGCGCCGTTGTCACCGTGATCGCCGCCGCCGACTGGCTCTGGCAGCGCCGCCAGTTCGAGCAACGCAACATGATGACCAAGCAGGAGGTCGGCGACGAGCGCAAGCGCAGCGAGGGCGATCCGGCGATCAAGAGCCGGCAACGCAAGGCGCGCAACGACCTGCTGAAGCAGCGCATGATGACCGCGGTGCCGAAGGCCGACGTCATCGTCACCAACCCGACCCACTTCGCCGTGGCACTGCGCTACGACCGCAAGCGCGACGCGGCACCGGTCGTCGTCGCCAAGGGCGTGGACGAGATCGCGCTGCACATCCGCACGCTGGCCAAGGAGCACGGGGTACCGCTGATGGAGGACCCGCCGCTGGCGCGCGCGCTCTACCGCGCCGTCAAGGTCGGCCAGACCGTGCCCGAGAAGTTCTACCAGGCCGTCGCCACCGTGCTCGGCCACGTCTACCGGCTCAAGAACCGCACGGCGTGAACGAGGACCACTGAACCATGGCTGACTTCGAAGCGAAGAACCAACGCAACACCCTGCTGGCGGTGTTCTTCGTCGGCGTGATCGGGATGATGATCATCCCGCTGCCGCCGCTGCTGCTGGACGCGATGTTGTGCATCAACATCACGACCAGCCTGCTGATCCTGATGGCGGTGCTCAATGCGGGGCGGCCGGCCGAGTTCAGCACCTTCCCGAGTGTGCTGCTGTTCACCGCGCTGTTCCGGCTCGGCCTGAACGTGTCGTCGACGCGCCTGATCCTGCTCGACGGCGACGCCGGTGACATCATCCGCACGTTCGGCAGCTTCGTGGTCGGCGGCGAGCCGGTGGTCGGCATCGTCATCTTCCTGGTGCTGGTGGTGATCCAGTTCATCGTGATCACCAAGGGCCAGAACCGCATCAGCGAGGTGTCGGCGCGGTTCGCGTTGGACGCGATGCCGGGCAAGCAGATGTCGATCGACGCCGATCTCGGCGCCGGCCTGATCACCGCCGAGGAAGCCAAGGCCCGCCGCCAGTCGCTGACCGCGGAGATGGAGTTCTACGGCGCGATGGACGGCGCCGGCAAGTTCGTGCGCGGCGACGCGGTCGCCGGCCTGATCATCACCGGCATCAACATCGTCGGTGGCCTGATCATGGCGATGGTCTACGGCAACCTGACGTTGCTGCAGGCGTTCGAGAAGTACACGGTGCTGACGATCGGCGACGGCCTCGTCGCGCAGATCCCGGCGCTGCTGGTGTCGGTCGCGGCCGGCATCCTGGTCACCAAGGGGCAGAGCGAGAACTCGCTCGGTCAGGAGATGGGCGACCAGATGCTCGGCAGCAGCCGCGCGATGCGGCTGGTCGCCGGCATCCTGGTGCTGATGGCGCTGCTGCCCGGCATGCCGACGATCCTGTTCGCGACCATCGCCGCGGTGATGTTCGTGTTCTCGACCAACATCGAGAAGGCGCGCGCCGCCGCGGTGACGGCGAAGAACCAGGCCGCCGAGGCCGCGCTGCCGAAGGCCGACGACTCCCAGACGCCGGTCGAGGACCTGCTCGCGGTCGATCGCCTGGGCGTCGAGATCGGCTACCGGCTCATCGGCCTCGTCGAACCGGGCCGTCACGGTGGCCTGCTCGACCACATCCGCTCGCTGCGCCGCCAGTTCGCGCAGACGCTGGGCCTCGTGGTGCCGCCGATCCGGGTGCGCGACAACGTGCAGCTCGATCCCAACACCTATCGCGTGCTGCTCGGCGGCCAGGAGATCGCGCGTGGTTCGCTGCGCGCCGGGCAGTTCCTGGCCATGGACCCGAGCGGCAGCGCGGCGCCGATCCAGGGCATCGAGACGATCGAGCCCGCGTTCGGTCTGCCGGCGCGGTGGATCACCGAAGCCGACAAGGACAAGGCCGAACTGCTCGGCTACACGGTGATCGACGCCGCCTCGGTGCTGATCACGCACCTGACCGAGGTGTTGAAGAAGGTCGCCGGCGAGCTGCTGTCGCGCGACGACGTGAAGTCGCTGGTCGACAACCTGAAGAAGGTGTCACCGGCGGTCGTCGACGAGCTGATCCCCGGTCAGCTGACGCTCGGCCACGTGCAGCGCATCCTCGGCGCCCTGCTGAAGGAAGGCGTGCCGATCCGCAATCTGCAGACGATCCTCGAAGGTCTCGCCGATGCGTGCACCGAGACCAAGGACCCGCGCCAGCTGACCGAGCACGTGCGCGCGCGCCTGGCCCGCACCATCGTCGAACCGCACCTCGACCCGGCCGGCACGCTCTACGCGGCGTTCCTCGATCCCGAGCTCGAACGCAACCTCGCCGAGGCCCTCGCCGGCAACGACGGCGTCGCCAATCTGCCAGCCGGCTTCCTCGGCCGCTTCGTCGATCGCACCGCCGAGGCGCTGTCGGCGATGGCCCGCGCCGGCCGCGATCCGGTGCTGGTCACGCGCGCCAGCCTGCGCCCGTTCCTCGCCGAGGCCATCGCCGGCGTCATCCCCAATGCGGCCGTGCTGAGCTACCAGGAGACCACTCCGGCTCGCAAGGTCGAGACCAGCCAGCGCATCGCCGCGGCCGGCTGATCCCACTCCCCACTGCATCCACCGACTCTCGCCATGTTGTTGCAGCGCTTCGAAGCCAAGACCCTTCCCCAGGCCCTCGAACGGGTCCGCGCCGAGTGCGGCGAGGACGCCCTCGTCGTCGAGACCCGGCCGACCCACGGCGGCTACCTCGTGATCGCCGCCCGCGCCGACGCCCCGGCGCGCAAGCCGCGCGATCAGGCGGCGGCGCTGCCGGCACCGCTGCTGGCGAAGTGGACCCGCGGCTTCCAGCCGCTCGCCGAACGGGCCACCGACTTCGGCCTGTCCGATCCGGTGCTGCGCGCCGTCGAGAAGGCGCTGCTCGGCACCCGCGTCGATCTGCGCCAGCCCGGCGATCCGGCCCTGCCGGCACTCGCGAGTCGCGTGCTCGCCGCGCTGGTGCGTACCGAACCGCGCGTCGAAGCGACCGGCGCGTTCCGCGTGACGGCGGTGGTCGGCCCGACCGGCGTCGGCAAGACCACGACGTTGGCCAAGCTCGCCGCCCGCGCCCGCGAACGCGGCGAGTCGGTCGCCATCGTCACGCTCGACACCTACCGCATGGCGGCGGTCGAGCAGCTGCGCGCGTTCGCCGACCTGCTGGCGGTGCCGTTCGAGGTCGCGTTCACCCCGGCCGATCTGCGCCGCGTGCTGCAGCAACATGCGAGCTGCGACCGCATCCTGATCGACACCACCGGGCGCAGCCCGCGCGACCGCGCGGCGATGCCGCTGCTCGAGGGCCAACTGCGCGCGATCGGCGCCGCGACGCTGCTGTGCCTCGCCGCCGGCACCCGCGCCCGCGACTGCCGCGTGGTGCTCGACGCCTACGAGCCGCTCGGCATCGACGCGGTGTGCCTGACCAAGTGGGACGAAACCGTGGCGCCCGGCGAAGCGCTCGCCGCGGTGGTCGAAGCCGGCCTGCCGCTGTCGCACCTGTGCATCGGCCAGGAAGTGCCCGCCGACATCGTGCCCGCCTGTGCGATGCAGCTGGCGAACGCCGCGTTCGACACCGAACCGGCCGGAGTCTCCGCATGAACGCCAATCAGGCCAGTGCCCTGCAGATCCCGCGCCCGCCGCGCACGCCTTGGCTCGCGGTCGCCGGCGCCAAGGGTGGCGTCGGCAAGACCATGCTCGCCACCAACCTCGCGCTGCTGCTGGCGCGCGCCGGCCATCGCACGCTGCTGGTCGACTTCGACCCTGGCTGCGGCAACGTCGGCGTGCACCTGCGGCTGTCCGGGCGCCACGCGCTCGAGGACATCGCCGCCGGCGCCTGCCATGCGATCGATGCGCTGATCGACGGTCCGGGCGGCATCCGCGTGCTGCTCGGCCGGTCCGGATCGACGCTGCTGGCCGGCGACGACCCGGCCCCGCGCGAACGCGCGATGCGCGCGATCGACGAAGCGGCGCGCGACTTCGACGTCGTCGTCGTCGACACCGGCGCCGGCATCGGCCCGGCCACGCTCGCCGCCGTCGAACGCGCGGATCTCGTGCTCGGGCTGTCGACCCCCGATGCGGCGGCGCTCACCGATGCCTATGCGCTGTGCAAGGTGCTGCACCGCCGCGGCCGCCCGTTGCCGCACCTGGTCGTGAATCGCGTGCAGAACCGCGACGAGGCGATGCGCACCGCCAGCAAGCTCGCCGCCGTGGCGCGCAAGTTCCTCGCCGCGGAGAGCCCGTTCGGTGGCTGGGTCGGGCAGGACAGCTCGATCGAGTTCGCGGTCCAGGACCAGCGGCCGGTGGCGCTGTTCGGGCAGGGCCAGGGGCTCGACGACCTGCGCACGGTGTGCGCCACCGCGCTGGCGGCGCTGCCGCCCCTCGTCCGTTCGCACGCGGCGACCCCGGCGCCCCGCACGGTCCGGTTGCGGCCGCAACCGCTGCCCTGAGCGCGGCCGGCGACCGCCGCCGCCGAGGCTGCGGAACGGCCCCTTCGCACGTGCCGCCATACCTAGGGAAATCCCCATCCCGCCGGGACTTCCGTCGCTCTGACTCAACCCGCCGCAAGCCCGTCGCCGATACCCCGTTCCGGCAATCGACATGAAGTCCGGCACCGGCAGCCAAGAACTGACGCGCCTCCTCTCGGCGTATCTGACCAGCATCGCGTTCGGGATCACGTTCCTGGTCGCGTCCCTGGTCGGCGTCGACGGCCTGACCGCACTGTGGCGCGCCGTGGTGGCCGCCGGCACCGCGATGGTCGTGGGCCACCTGCTCGCCACCCCGCTGGTCGACACCGTGCTGACCGCGATCGCCCGCGACGAAGCCAAGCGCCAGGCCGAGAAGCCCGGGGAAGAGGAACCGTGAGGGTCGCCACCAGGGTCATGCGACCGATCGCCGAACGCGATCAGCTCGTCGAGCAGTATCTGCCGCTGGTGCGCTACGTGGTCGCTCGACTGCCGGTGACGCTGCCCGGCTCGCTCGATCGCGACGATTTCTACTCGGTCGGCGTCATCGGCCTGATGCACGCCGCCTCGACGTTCGATCCCAACCGCGGCGCGTCGTTCAAGACGTTCGCCTACACGGCGATCCGCGGTGCGATCCTCGACGAGGTGCGCAAACACGACCCGGTGCCGCGCAACCGCCGCGATCGGCTGCGCAAGATGGACCGCGCCAATTCGGCGCTGTGGGCCCAGTTCGACCGCGAACCGACGCTGACCGAGCTGGCCACCGCGATGGGCTGCAGCGAACAGGAACTCGACGAGGACCTGCAGGCGCTGCACACGAGCCGCATGCTGTCGCTCGACGAACAGTACGGCGACGAGGACGGCGGCAGCTCGATGGTGAGCCGGATGCGCGACGCCGGCAGCGCCGATCCCGGTCAGCTGGCCGAAGGTCGCGAGCAGCTCGACCAGCTGGCCAAGGCGATCGCCGAACTGCCCGAGACCGATCGCCACGTGGTCGTGCTGTACTTCCACGAGCAGCTGTTCCTCAAGGAGATCGGCCAACTGCTCGGCGTCACCGAGTCGCGCGTCAGCCAGATCCTGACCCGCGCCACCGAACGGCTGCGGTTGAAGATGAAGGAGCGCGACTGAGCCATGGAGCCGCTGCGCGCAGTCGCGGCCCCGGCCGGGCCGCTGTCGGTGCAGGAACGCCAGGCCGGCGGCAACCGCCGGCAGGCCGACGCGTTCCGGCAGGCGCTGCAGCAGCAAACCGGCGGCCGCCGCGAGACCACGGCCGAACGGGAAGCGACGTTGCGATCGCGACTTCAGGTCCCGACGGCAGGCGGCCGAAAGGACGAGGGAACCGCCCGCCACGTCGACGTGATCGCGTAGCGGGTCCCCCCGCGATGACCGACGTGAACCACCGACCAGGCGTGATCCGCCGCGATGCCGTGCGCTTCGTGCAGAAGCCCGCGCTGATCGACTGCGGCACCGTCGCCTCCGGCCATGCCGCGCAACCGATCGCGGTCGTGCCGCTGCTCGACGGCGACCGCATCGCCGGGTTCGAGATCCGCTGCGGCTGCGGTGCCACCGCGGTCGTCGAGTGCGTCTACCAGAAGGAGAGCTGACATGCCCCCCGTACGCCCGCACACGTTCTTGCTGCTGCTCGTGCTGCTGACCCTCGGCGGCTGCCGCGCCGCCGCCAATCTGCTCTACGAACCGCGCGCCGACGACCCGCTCGACGGTTACCAGGGCAGTCTCGCCGAGGCCGGCATCAGCACCGAGATGGACTGGGGGCCGAAGCAGAACCTGCTGCTCAGCGAGTTCAAGACGCTGAAGGAGTCGCACGTGCAGCTCGAGCGACGGCTCGAGGACCTGCGCGCCGAGAACCAGAACCTGAAGTCGCAGCTGAGCGGCGAGACCGGTTCGCTGCAGAAGGAACGCGCCCTGCGCGCCCAGGCCGAGGCCGAGACCGAGCTGCTGCGCCAGCGCCGCCGCGAGCTCGAGGCGCGCATCCTGAGTCTGTCGATCGAGAAGGCGAAGCTCGAACAGTCGAGCCTGCTGGCGAAGATCGACGCGCTCAGCGCGACGCTCGAGCAGACGCAGGCCGGCACCACGGAGGCCGCGGCGCCGCCGCGGGGCCGCTGATGCGCACCATCCACGTGCTCTCGTTGCTCGCGGTCGCGTTCGCCGGCTGCGCGATGGAACGCCCGCCCGAAGCGAAGCCGATCAACAGCTACGTCGCCGAACGCGCCGACCTGGCCAACGTGCGGCGCATCATGGTGCTGCCGTTCGCGCACGAATCGGGCGTCACCGCCGACTGCACCAAGGTCCGCGACGCGTTCGTCGCCGAACTGCAGAAGCTGCGCCGCTTCGAGGTGGTGCCGCTGCCCGCGGACGCGCGCGAGGACGACGAGCTCAACGCCTCGCTGGCGCGCGGCCGGCTGTCGACCGAGGCGATGGTGAACCTCTGCAATCGTTATTCGCTGGACGGCGTCTACGTCGGCTCGGTCACGTCGTGGCGCCCGTACACGCCGCCGCACCTCGGGCTGCGCACGCAGCTGATCTCGGTGCACTCCGGCGCGCCGATCTGGGCGGTGGACGCGATCTACGATGCAAGCGACCGCACCACGGTCAGCGACCTGCGCCACTACCACGAAGGGGTGCAGCGCGACGACGGCAACCTGCACGGCTGGGAGCTGAACCTGCTGTCGCCGGGCAAGTTCACGTCCTACGTCGCCCACCGCGTGGTCGGCACCTGGATCCAGGACTGATTCCGGGCGGGGAAGCGCACCGGACCGTCGCCGCCGGGCCCCGGAACGCGTAGGCTCTTCGCCCCCTTCGCGACCCCCGAGATCCGACCGGCGTGTACTCGTTCATCCTCTGTAGTGCCGTTGCCCTGCTGCTGGGCTTCAGCGGCACCTTCATCGACTGGTGGCCCTGGTACTGGGCCATCGTCTTCACGGTGATCCTCTTCGTCGCCTGCTGGATCGTCGTGACCCGACGCATCAGCGCCCAGCTGCAGCCGGCGATGAGCCGCTTCCAACAGCAGGCACAGGCCGGCCACCTCGACGGCGCCATGCAGACGCTCGAGAGCATGCTGCCGTGGGGCAAGTGGGTGCCGCTGCTGACCGGCCAGCTGCAGGCGCAGATGGGCATGCTCGCCTGGTACGACCACAAGAAGGACAAGGCGCTGCAACTGCTCGAGAAGTCGAGCCTGCGCGCCCCGGACGCGCGCCTGTTGTTGGCCTGCATCCTGCACAACAAGGGCGACACCGCGCGCGCACTGACCGTGTTGCAGACCGCGTCGATCGTCAACAAGAAGCACCCGCTGCTGCACAACACGTGGGCCTGGATCCTGCACCGCACCGAGCGCAGCGACGAGGCGCAGAAGGTCCTCGCCGACTTCTGCAAGCGCATGCCCGACGACGCCCCGTCGAAGGACAACCTGCTGCGCCTGCAGAATCGCACCCGCATGAACATGGGTGCCTTCGACATGCAGTGGTACGCGCTCGGCCTCGAGAACCCGCCGCAGACGATGGGCCAGATGCGGCGCGCGCCGAAGGGCTTTCGCGAGCCGCCGAAGGGCCGCGGCTGAGCCATGGCCGGCGCCGGTGGTCCGGTCGTGAAGCACGCGCTGCCGGTCCCCCACTGGCCGACTGCCGACGAAGCCGCGCGCTCGCTGCTGTTCGCGCCGATCGCGCTCGGCCCGCTGCGCACGACCTCGCGCACCTGGGTGCCGGCGATGGTGCCGTGGCGCGCGACCGAGGACGGGCTGGTGACGCCGAACGTGCTCGACTGGTACGGCCGCTTCGCCGACGGCGCGCCGGGCGTACTCGTGGTCGAGGCCACCGGCATCCGCGACGTGCCGAGCGGCCCGCTGCTCCGCATCGGCCACGACCGCTTCGTGCCGGGCCTGCGCGACCTGGTTCGCACCGTGCGCGAACGCAGCGGCGGCCACACCCGGCTGCTGCTGCAGATCCTCGACTTCCTGTCGATCCGGCGCCGGCCCGAGAAGGCCAAGTACTTCCAACGCTTCCTCACCGTCGGTGAGCGCCACGTCGCGGCCGTGCGCGAGCGCTTCGGCGCCGCCGCGGCGGCCGACGAGCCGAACGTGCGCGCGCAGCTGGCGACGTGCAGCGACGACGACCTGCGCACGATCCTGACCGCGCGCGAGTACCGCGACTACGCCCACGGCGCGCGCGAGGAGGTCTCCGACCTGCACCTCCCCCACGTGCGCGAGCTGCCGCGCGTCCTGCCGGGCCTGTTCGCCGCTGCCGCCGCCCGCGCGCGCGAAGCCGGTTTCGACGGCGTCGAGCTCCACTTCGCGCACGCCTATCCGATGGCCTCGTTCCTGTCGCGCACCAACGTGCGCGACGACGGCTACGGCGGCTCGCTGCCGGGCCGCCAGCGCCTGCCGCTCGAGGTGTTCGCCGCCGTGCGGGCGCGGGTCGGCACCGACTGGTGCATCGGCACGCGCTACCTCGGCGACGAAGCGATCGCCGGCGGCAGCGACGTCGACGACGCGATCGCGCACGGCCTCGCGTTCGCCGGTGCCGGCTTCGACTTCCTGTCGATCAGCAAGGGCGGCAAGTTCGACGATGCGAAGCAGCCGAACGTCGGCGAGGCCGCGTATCCGTACACCGGCCCGTCGGGACACGAGTGCATGCCGACGGTGCGCAGCGACGAGCGCGGGCCGTTCGGTCGCAACGTGCACCTCGCCGCGGCGATCCGCAGTGCACTGCGCGCTGCGGGCCACCACACGCCGGTCGTCGCCGCCGGCGGCATCTGCGACTTCGCGCAGGCGGAGTCCATCCTGCAGCGCGGTGAAGCCGACCTGATCGCCGCGGCGCGGCAGAGCCTCGCCGATCCGGACTGGTGGGAGAAGATGCGACGCGGGCGCGGCGGCGAAGTGCGGCGCTGCCTGTTCACGAACTACTGCGAAGGGCTCGACCAGAAGCACAAGGAAGTCACGTGCCAGCTCTGGGATCGCGACTTCGCGGCGCCCGACGCGGCGACCACACCGCGCAGCGCGGACGGCAAGCGCCGCCTGCTGGCGCCGCGCTGGCAGCCGTGAGCTGACGCCGGAATCCGCGCGCGGGCAGCCCCGGGTCGCACACAGGGAGGAGGGAATCGCGCCGACCATGGGGGTCGGTCCTGCCCCGAAGGAACGGATATGCTGCGATGGCTCGGAGCTGCCGCCACGCCGATGACCACCACCACCGCCGACCAGCGCTGGACCTACGCGGACTACTGCCGCATCCCACCCGACCGCTTGCGGCACGAGATCGTCGACGGGAGGCACTTCGTGAACCCGGCGCCTAGCCCGCGCCATCAGACGGTCGGCGGCCGCCTGTTCTTCGAGCTGATGCGCAGCGTCGAGAAGCCGGGGCGCGGCCGGGTGTTCATGGCGCCGATCGACGTGCATCTCGGCCCCGGCACCGTCGTGCAGCCCGACCTCGTCGTGCTGCACCGCCGCCACGCAGCGATGATCGGCCCGACCAAGATCACCGGCGTTCCCGACCTGCTGATCGAGGTGCTGTCACCGTCCAATCGTTCGCACGACACCGAACGCAAACGCGACCGCTACGAACGCGCCGGCGTGCGCGAGTTCTGGCTCGTCGATCCCGACGCGCGCCGCATCGAAC
>JALORC010000082.1 GCA_025459175.1 Planctomycetota bacterium
ATCATCGCCCAGGTCAACCAGAGCTCGCAGTCGATCGCGACCTCGGTGTCGGAGCAGCGCTCGGCGACGCAGGAGATCTCGCAGAACCTCGCGCAGAGCTCGCGTGCGGTCGAGAGCGTGAGCCGCAACGTCAGCGAGGGCGTCACGGCCAGCAAGGAAGTCAGTCGTTCGATCGCCGAGGTCGACAACCAGGCGAGCACGACCGCGGCCGGGGCCGAGGAGGCCGCCGCGGCCGGCCGTTCGATGGCCGACCTCGCACACGAGCTGCAGGGCGTGGTCGGGCAGTTCAGGGTCTGACGGCCGCGCGGCGGCGTCACGGCCGCCGCTTCACGACCGCCGCATCGCCAGCAGCGTTCGCGCCGCGGCGCCCGGCAGGCGGGTGCCGGCGGCGACCTCGGCCTTCGCGCGCGTCATCGCCGCGGCCACCTCCGCATCGGCCAGGAACTCGGTCAGCAACCGTTCGCGCACCGTCTGCTCGAGCCAGTCGCCGGCCTGGCGCGCGCGGCGCGATGCCAACGCGCCCGACGCACGCGCCGCCTGCAGCCGGGCCGCGATCGTGTCCCACAGTTCGTCGAGGCCACGGCCGGTGACCGAGGAGCCGATCCAGACCGGCGGTGGCTCCGCCTCGCCGCCGTGCAGCACGCGCATCGCCAGCAGGCACTGCTGGGCGGCGCGGTCGGCCGCCGGCGCCAGGTCGCCGTCGGCCTTGTGCACCAGCACGCCGTCGGCGAGTTCCATGACGCCGCGCTTGATGCCCTGCAGTTCGTCCCCGGCCGCCGGCGACAGCAGCAGCAGGAAGAAGTCGACCATGCCGGCGACCGCGACCTCGCTCTGGCCGGTGCCGATCGTCTCGACCAGCACGGTGTCGAAACCTGCCGCCTCGCACAGCAGCAGCGCTTCCCTGGTGCGGGCGGCGACGCCGCCGAGCGTGCTGCCACCCGGTGACGGGCGGATGAACGCGTGCGGATGACGGCTCAGGTCCGTCATGCGCGTCTTGTCGCCGAGGATGCTGCCGCCGGTCACCGCCGAGCTCGGATCGACCGCCAGGACCGCAACGTGCCGGCCGGCTGCACACAACCGCAGCCCCAGCGCTTCGATCAGCGTGCTCTTGCCGACCCCCGGTGCGCCGGTGATGCCGACGCGCATCGCACCGCCGCTGTGCGGCAGCAGTTCCTGCAGCAGCGCCTCCGCGATCGGCACGTCGGCCGCCCGCTGGCTCTCGACCAGCGTGATGGCGCGGGCCAGCGCCGCGCGGTCGCCGGACCGCAGTGCCGTGGCGAGTTCTTGGACAGTGCTCACCCGCACCACGCTACGGGGCGTGTCGGTGTCGCGCAGCAGCGCGATCGTGAAGATCTCTTCATGCGCCGCGCCATCTCTTCATCGGAATGTCGTCAATTGCGCCGCCCTGGCGCCTCGATAGGGACGGCATGAACGGCAAGCAAGGGTGGGAGAGGGTGCGGTGTTCCTGGCTCGGTCTCGGGTTGGTGCTGGCTGCGTGCGCGACCGCGCCGCGGCCCGAGTCCACGGTGGCCGAACTGTTGCCGGTCGCGGCGGCCGGCGATGCCGCGGCGCAGTTCCTGGTCGCATTGGCCTACGACACCGGCGACGGTCTGCCCGCCGATCCGGCGGCCGCGGTCAGCTGGTACGGTCGCGCGGCGCGCGGTGGCCACCCGGCGGCGCAGACCAATCTGGGTCTGCTGCACTACACCGGTCGGCACGTCGAGGCCTCGCCCGAGCTGGCGCGCCAGTGGTTCGAACGGGCGGCGGCGCAGGGCTTCGCGAAGGCGCAGAGCAACCTCGGCGTGCTGCATCTCTGCGGGCACGGGGTGCCGCGCGATGCGGAGCGGGCGCGCGAGCTGTTCACGCTGGCGGCAGAACAGGGCGATGGTCGCGCGCAGGCGATGCTCGGCTCGATGCACTACGAAGGAGTGTGTGGTCCCGTCGATCGCGCCGCCGCGGCGCCGTTCTACCGCGCCGCCGCGGCGCAGGGCATCGCCACCGCCCAGCACCGACTCGGCGTCATGTTGCTGCGTGGGGATGGGGTGCCGATGGACGCCCCGGCGGGGGTGGCGTTCTTGCAGCAGGCGGCGGCGCAAGGCCACGCGCCGGCCCAACACGACCTCGGCCTGTGCCTCGCACGCGGTCAGGGTGTGGCGCGCGCTCATGGTGCACGCCGCCTCGCACTTCCTGGCCTGCCGATGGAACTCGGCGGCCACGAGCGGCACCCGGCGTGGATGATCGCCACGCCACGAGAGTTCCCGTCCGTCGCGAGTTGCTGCCGCCACGTCTTCGACCCGGCCGACTTCGTGGCCCTCGACGAGCCCACCACCCAGCTCGTGGTCTGGCGTCGGCCGGTCGATCCGGTGCTGCAGCGGTTCGCCAGCAACGTGTTGGCGGCCGACGAGCTGCAGAGCGCCCAGGAGATCGAGGTCGGTCACCTGGCCACGTTCGACCCGCTGCCCGCCGCCGCGCGCGCGGCCGATCCGGTCGCGGCCGCCGCCTTCACCGCCGACGTGCGTGAGCTGGCGCAGATGTTCGCGCTGTTGACCGGCGCCACCCGGCTCGGGCTGCGGTTGGTGCGGCTCGACGGGCCGATGTGCCCGCGCTTCCACACCGACTTCGTCGGCGTGCGGTTGTTGACCACCTACAGCGGCACCGGCACCGAGTGGCTCGAGCACGAGCATGTCGACCGGCGCTTCCTCGGCCATCGTTCGGGCGGCCGCGAGGACCATGAGTCGGGCCTGCTGCGGCCGGGTGCGGTCGTGCAGCGGCTGCCGCTGTTCGCGGTCGGCTTGTTGAAGGGCGAGGCGTGGCCGGGCAACCGTGAGCGCGGCATCGTGCATCGTTCGCCGGGCGGCCGGGAGCCGCGCATTCTGCTCAGCCTCGACGTCAGCGCGCAGGGCGATGGTGGTGGGGCTCGCTTCGACGGTTTCGACGCCACCGGCCGCGGCCACGAGGCGCCGGCGGGCGGGCACCGCGGCGATCACGACGGCCACGGCTGCGGCGGCACCTGCGGAGGTGGGCGATGAAGGCGCGCCAGCAGTCGGAGCGAGTGGTGCCGGCCAAGCTGCCGGTGACGGTGCTGTCGGGCTTCCTCGGCGCCGGCAAGACCACGCTGTTGAACCACGTGCTGCACAACCGCGAGGGCCTGCGGGTCGCCGTGATCGTCAACGACATGAGCGAGGTCAACATCGACGGCGCGCTGGTCGCCGGCAAGGGCGCCTTGCACCGCGTCGAGGAGAAGCTGGTGACGATGCAGAACGGCTGCATCTGCTGCACGCTGCGCGAGGACCTGCTGGTCGAGGTCGGCAAGCTCGCGCGCGAAGGTCGCTTCGACCAGCTGCTGATCGAGTCGACCGGCATCAGCGAACCGATGCCGGTCGCCGAGACGTTCACGTTCACCGACGAGCAGGGCCAGAGCCTCGCCGAGGTGGCGAAGCTCGACACCATGGTGACCGTCGTCGACGCGAAGGCGTTCCCGCGCGATCTCGGTGGCGCCACCGAACTGCGCGAACGTGGGCTCGCGCTCGGCGAGGACGATGACCGCACCGTCGACGACCTGCTGGTCGAGCAGGTCGAGTTCGCCGATGTGCTGGTCGTCAACAAGACCGATCTGGTCAGCGCCGACGAGCTGGCGGCGCTGCAGGCGCTGCTGCGCAAGCTGAACCCGGGCGCCGAGCAGGTGCTGGCGCAGGAAGGCAAGGTGCCGTTGGCGAAGGTGCTCGGCACCGGCAAGTTCGATTTCGACCGCGCCGCGACCAGCCCCGGCTGGCTGGCCGAGCTGCGCGGTCAGGAATCGAGCGAGGCCGACACCTACGGCATCGGCAGCTTCGTCTATCGGGCCCAGCGGCCGTTCCATCCGGGGCGCTTCGACGCGCTGCTGCGCGAGGAGTGGCCAGGCGTGTTGCGCAGCAAGGGCTTCTTCTGGCTGGCGACGCGTCACGATGTGTGCGGCGAGTGGCACCAGGCCGGTGGTTCGTGCCGCACGTCGCCGGCCGGCACCTGGTGGGCCGCTTCGCCGCGCGAGGACTGGCCCGAGGAGGCGCTGGCGCAGATCGCGGCGAGCTGGCGCGAACCGTGGGGCGATCGGCGCCAGGAACTGGTCGTCATCGGTCGCGATCTCGATCGTGCGGCGCTCAGCGCGCGGCTCGATGCGTGCCTGCTGACGGATGCCGAGATGGAAGGCGGGCCGCTGGCGTGGCAGCGATTCGAGGATCCGTTCGGGCCGTGGACCAGCGACGAGGACGAAGCCGCGGACGCGAACGCCGCCGCGACCGGCAGCTGAGAGCGCGCCCGGCACGGGCGGCGCGGATTTCTCGCCAGCCGCGAGAAAGCGGCGGCGGTGTGTCGCTCGACCCGCAACCCCGGGCGAGCCGCCCGCCGTTGCGCCATGACCGACCGCCAGCCCCTCAACGCCCCGCTCTACGAGCAGATCCTCCGCTTCGTCGACCGGCACCAGGCGCCGTTCTATTCGCCCGGTCACAAGGGCGGCCGCACGCTGCCGCGCGAGTTCCGTGAACGAGTCTGCGAGCTCGACCTCAACAACCTGCCCGACACCGACACGCTGCACTGCCCGACCGCCGGCATCCAGGCGGCGCAGCAGCTGCTGGCCGCCGCCTATGGCGTCGCGCACAGCTACATGCTGGTCGGCGGCAGCACCGCCGGCAACATCGCCGCGCTGCTGTCGACGCTGTCGCCGGGCGACTCGGTGCTGGTGCAACGCAACGCGCACAAGTCGGTGATCGCCGGCATCGTGCAAGTCGGCGCGATCCCGATCTGGTTGCCGCCCGCGGTCGAGGCGAACTTCGAGATCGCGCTCGGCGTGTCGGCGGCGCAGGTCGAACAGGCGTTCGTCCGGCACCCGCACGCGCGGGCGCTGCTGGTGCTCAATCCGACCTACTTCGGCACCACCCCCGACATCCGC
Source organism: Planctomycetota bacterium (assembly GCA_025459175.1). GTDB lineage: Bacteria > Planctomycetota > UBA1135 > UBA1135 > UBA2386 > UBA2386. The sequence goes on from JALORC010000082.1 coordinate 4,925, forward strand.
GCCATCGCGCAGCTCTGTCGCGCGCACGGCAAGCTGCTGCTGGTCGACGAAGCGCACGGCCCGCACTTCCACTTCCACCCCGAGCTGCCGACCGCGGCCGAGGACGTCGGCGCCGACGCGGTGGTGCAGTCGACGCACAAGATCCTGTCGGGGTTGAGCCAGGCCGCGGTGCTGCACACCGGGGCCGCTCTCGACCAGGGGCGGGTGCAGAAGTGCCTGCAGCTGATCCAGAGCACCAGCCCGAACTTCGCGATCATGGCGTCGATCGATCTGGCGCGGCTGCAGATGGTGACCGAGGGGCGCGCCTTGCTCGATCGCACGCTGCAGCTGGCGCGGGAGGCCCGGGACGGGCTCGCGGCGATCCCCGGGGTCGAGGTGCTGTCGCCCGCGCACCGGCTCGGCGCCGGCAGTGGCTTCCGGGAACTCGACGAGACCAAGGTGCTGATCGGCACCCGCGGTCTCGGCATCTCGGGCCGTGAATTGCAGACCCGTCTCAACCGCGACTTCGGCGTGCAGCCGGAGCTCGGCGGCAGTTGCCACGCGTTGTGCATCATGACCATCGGCAATACCGCGGCCGATGTCGTGCGCCTGGTCGACGCGATGCGCACCGTCGCCGAAGGCTGCCGCGGTCGCCGCCTGCCCGACCTCGCCGCCGGCGCCCGGGCGCTGCTGGCGATCGAGCCCGAAGTCGTGATGAGTCCGCGCGAGGCGTTCTTCGCGCCGGCCGCGACGCTGTCGACCGACGCGGCCCGCGGCCGCATCTGCGCCGAAGTGGTGACGCCGTATCCACCCGGCATCCCGGCGCTGATGCCCGGGGAACGCATCACCGGCGCGGTGCTCGCCGAGCTGCGCGCCGTGCATGCCGCGGGCTGCCCGATCAGCGCCGCCGATCCGTCCTTCGCGACCGTGCGCGTCGTCGCCTGAACGGTGCCGTGCCGCGACCGCAGCCACCACTTCCTCCTCAGATCGCTCACTCCTCTTGCCCCTTGTCGACCGTCATGAACTCCACTCCGACCTTCCTCGTGCAGAAGTACGGCGGCGCCGCCCTGGCGACGCTCGAGGCGATGGATCGCGCCACTGAACTCGCGATCCAGGCCCGGGCCGCCGGCCATTCCCTGTGCATCGTGGTCTCGGCGATGGGCGCCACCACCGACGAGCTGCTGCTGCTGGCGCAGCGGGCCGGTGGTGGCCCGGCCGATCGCGACGTCGATGCGCTGCTGGCCTGCGGCGAAGGCATCAGTGCGGCGCTGATGGCGATGCATCTGCGGCACCGCGGCGTGCCCGCGCGCTGTCTGTCCGGGGCCCAGGCCGGCATCCGCACCGACCGCTGCCACGGCAACGCTGCCGTGCAGCATGTCGCGGTGGAGCGGCTGCTCGCGCTGTCGGCCGAGGGTGTGGTGCCCGTGGTCGCCGGCTTCCAGGGCGTCACCGCGGACGGCGACGTCACCACGTTGGGGCGCGGCGGCTCCGACCTCACCGCGGTGCTGCTCGGTGCCGCGCTCGGCGCGGTCCGCGTCGAGCTCTACAAGGACGTCGACGGGGTGTTCGATCGCGATCCGGTGCGGCACGCCGATGCCGTTCGCCACGAACGGCTCGATCACGACCAGCTGCTGGCGATCGTGCAGCGCGGCGACCATGCGATCGTGCAGGCGCGCGCGATCGAGGCGGCCCGGGCCCAAGGCGTCACGCTGCAGATCCTGCCGTTCCGGCCGACGGCGCCGGAACTCGCCGCCGGCACCGTGGTCCGCAGCGCGGCGGTGGCGGCGGACGGGCCGTGCATTCCCGCCGTCGCCCCGCGTCGCAACTTCGCGGAGACGCCGTCCGGCGTCGCCGTGTTCCATGCGATGGAGTCGGCGGTGCGTTCGTACTGCCGCTCCTTCCCGACCGTGTTCCGCCGCGCCAAGGGGGCGCAACTGTTCGACGAGGCCGGCCGCAGCTGGATCGACTTCTTCGCCGGCGCCGGCGCGTTGAACTACGGCCACAACCCGGACTTCATCCAGCGGCGTCTGGTCGAACACCTGCAGAGCGATGCGGTGATGCACGCGCTCGACATGTTCACGACCACCAAGCGCGACTTCCTCGAGCAGTTCCGCGACGTGGTGCTCGCGCCGCGCCGCCTCGACTACAAGGTGCAGTTCTGTGGGCCGACCGGAGCCAACTCGGTCGAAGCGGCCATGAAGCTGGCGCGGCTGGTGACGAAGCGCGTGCCGGTGGCTTCGTTCACCGGCGGTTGGCACGGCATGACGGCCGGTTGCCTCGCGGTCACCGGCAACCGCGAGAATCGCGCCGCGGCGGGGGCGCCGCTGCCGTACACGATCACGCTGCCCTATCCGGAGGGGCCGTACCGGCTCGCCGATGCACTGGGCTACGTCGAGTCGCTGTTCGCCGATCCCAACTCGGGGCTCGACCTGCCGGCGGCGGTGATCGTCGAGACCATCCAGGCCGAAGGTGGCGTCTACGTGGCGCCCGTCGACTGGCTGCGCGGCATCCGCGCGCTGTGCGATCGTCACGGGGTGCTGATGATCGTCGACGAGATCCAGGTCGGTTGCGGCCGCGCCGGCACGTTTTTCTCGTTCGAGCGCGCCGGCATCGTGCCCGATCTGGTCTGCCTGTCGAAGTCGATCGGTGGCTATGGCCTGCCGATGTCGCTGCTGTTGATCAAGCCGGAGCACGACGTCTGGCAGCCGGGCCAGCACACCGGCACGTTCCGCGGCAACCAGCTCGCGTTCTGCGCGGCGACCGCGGCGTTGTCGCTGTGGCGCGGCCGCGACTTCGAGACCGCGATCGCCGAACGCGCGGCGCTGGTGCAACGCTGCCTGCAGCACGAACTCGCGCCGCTGCACCCGGGCATCGAGGTGCGTGGCATGGGCCTGATCTGGGCGCTCGATCTCGCGCGCGCGGGCGGCGCCGAGGTGGCGAAGCGGGTCGGGCAGGTCTGCTTCCAGCAAGGGCTGATCATCGAACGCTGTGGCCGCGACGACACGGCGATGAAGGTCATGCCGCCGCTGACCATCGAACTCGACACGCTGCGCCGAGGTCTCGATCTGCTGGTCGCCGCGGTGCGCCAAGTGCTCGCCGAGCGCGGCCTGCTGGTCGGCGCACCGCTGGTGGAGGCCTCGTGACGCCAGGCGAGCCGCGGCTGGTGCTGGCGCTGAACGTCGCGGCAGCGTTCGGCTATGCGTTCGGGGCGCTGTGCATGAAGGCCGCCGATGGCTTCCAGCGCCCGATCGCCTCGGTCGGCGTGTTCGTCTGCTTCGGCGCGGCCGCCGCACTGCAGACGCTGGCGATGAAGCACCAGGACGTCGGCGTCGGCTACACGCTGGTGCTCGGGCTCGAGGCCACGGTGGCGGCGCTGCTCGGCGTGCTGGTGTTCCGCGAACCGGTCACGGCGGCGCGCCTCGGTGGCATCGCGCTCGTGGTGCTCGGCGTGTGGTGTCTGCGGCGCTGAGCCACGCTGCGCCGAGTCACGCGTCCTGACTGCGTTCGCCGGGCGCGGCCCGCTTGGCGCCGGGGCGCCGCAGCCGATCCAGCAGCGTGCGCACCGGTTGCAGCGCGCGCCACGACAGCGATTGCCGCAGCGAGCGGATCTCCGCCTGCAGGCGCTGCACCATCACCCGGTCGCCGTCGACGGCGCCTTCGACGCCGACGGGGCCGTGCACGGTGTCGATCGGCTGCCAGAAGCTCTCGGGCGCGATCTCGACCTGCTCCGCACCCTGGCGCAGCACCACGTAGAACTCGCCCTGGTGGATCGGCGCGGGCTGGAACTCGAGCAGCGTGTAGGGCAGCAGCTGCATGTACTGCAGCGGCCGCAGCACCCGGTCGACGAACGTCTCGCTCTGGAAGACGTGGTTGTGCCGGCCCGGGTGCGTGTCCTCGTCGTAGACGCGCCGCAGGTGCTCGACATCGAACTTCTGCTTCACGTCGAGTGGCTGGCCGGTGTAGGCGGTGTCGTAGTAGAGCACCAGGTCGACGCCGCGTTCGCGGTGATCGCAGTGGCCGCGGAAGTGGTCGGCCAGCAGATGGCTGAGCTGGGTGTCGGCGCGGTAGCGGTCGAAGTTGTACTTCTTGTCGGGCACCGTCAGGAAGATCACGCCGCCCGGGCGCAGCAGCTTGCCGAGATCGACCAGCCAGCGGACCACGTTGTCGACGTGCTCGATGACGTGGTTGGCGATCACGTAGTCGTAGCGGCGGTCGACGAAGCGGTAGTACTCGTCCGACTTCACGACGTGGTCGACCGCCGGCACCGTCGCACCGGGCGGCACGTGGGCGGCGAGGTCGACGCGCAGTTCCTCGGTCGAGTTGTGGTCGAGGTACTCGATCCGGCCCTCGTCCTTGGTGACGGTCGGGTTGAAGAAGGCGCCGATCTCGAGGCCCGTGCTGTTGCGGACGTCGACGTGGCGGAACAGGCACTCCCGGCGGTCCTTCAGGGTCATGGGCGGGAGCATCGCCGATCGTCGGCGCGGCCGGAACCGGGAAGCCGAGGAAGCGGGCGCCGGTGGCTCGGCGAGGCGGGCTGCGCGACATTTCCGGTGACGGCGGGTGGCGATTGCGCGAATGAGGGAGCCATGGAGTCTCCCGAGCAACTGTTCGCCCGCTATCGCCGCGATCGCGATCCGGAGTCGCTCGGCGCGTTGTTCGACCGCTGCGGACCGAAGCTACGGACATGGGCATTCTCGGCGAAGGGAGCGGTCGATGCGTTCAGGAGTCGCCCTGCCCGCGGTCAACGCATCGCGTCGACATGCCACCGGCCGGAGCACACCTGGCCGCGCGCGTCGACGTCGAGCCCGTAGCGGCGGGCAGTGCCGTGCAGGTCCACGACCTCCAGCACTACGCCGCCGCCGGCCGGACGTTCGATGTGTCGCAGCGGCCAACGTTGCCCGTGCAGCACCATGAACGCCTCCCACAACACGCGCACTGCGGTGTCGGTCGTGGCCACGGCACCCGCCGTCGCCAGCAGCGCGCCGAAGTCGGCCCCATTGCCACCGCGCTGCAGCTCCTGCACGACGTTTCCGTCGCGGATCGCCAGCGTCGTCTGCCCGGCGACCCGAGGTCGGTCGCCAGCTCCCGCTTCGCGCCACCACCCGATCCTGCAGAACGACCAGCCCGGGAACAGCCGCCGCAGCACCGGTTCGTCGAGCCAACTCTCGCTGCGCCCGTCGAGCGCCTCGGCATCACCACTGCTGCCCGGGTCACGGCCCCATGCCGCGACGACCGCCGCGAGCTCCGGCGCGGGTCCCGACAGCGGGCCACCCGACGGCCCGGCCAGTTCGAACGCGGCGCCGTGTTGCTGCCAAAAGGCGAGCAGCGCGTCGATCGCCGCATCGAGTTCGGCATCGCATTCGGCCGGGAACGTACTGAAGCCGGCGGCGAGTACGGGCGCCGCGACTGCGTGCACGTTGCGGCGCTGCTGCTGGCCCGGTGCATCCGCGCGCGGCAGCAGCTGCACCAGCACTTCGACGCCACGGCGATCGCCGTGCCGCAACAACGCGCGGCCGACCAGGAACCGGCGTTGGTAGGCCTCGGCCTTGCGTCCCGGCGACGCCGCCACGATCGCCAGCAGACGGGCGCGGCTGCGCTCGTCGGGCAGGCGTTCGAGCACCGCGATCTCGTGCCGGTGACCTTGCAGACCGTCGCCCAGCGTGTCGCGCACGAACGGCGCCTCGCCGAGCGCGACCAGGAGGGACACGATGCCGTCGGGGCAGTCCACGCGTTCGGCAGCGAGTGCTGCCCGCATCGCGGCGCGCACCTGTTCGCGGCTCGTCGCCGGCATGCCGTGCATGTTGCCGAGGCCCATTGCCGCGTATTCGCGCCACCCCTCGTCGGCCGCGGCATCACCGGCGATCGTCAGCAATGCCGGCAGCACGTCGGCGTGGTGGCCGAGCACGGCGAGCCGGCACAACGCGGTGAAGCCACGCTGGCGATCGTCGCCACGCAGGTCGGCAAGCAGTCCGGGAACCTGGTCCGCCACGACCGCTGGCTTCGGGACCACGGCCTCCGGCGGTGTCTGGGCAGCGGCCGGAGCCAGCACGAACGACGCCGACCACAGCAGCACGGAGACCAGTTGGACACGCATGCCCGGCATCTTCGCATACGAACCCCGCGCGGTGCGTAAGCAGCGGGCCCATCGACCCCGCCGACCGCCAGCGCCGAGCGCTCGCCCGGAAGGCGCGCACCGCGACAGCAGCAGGAAGAGGGGTCGCATGGGATCTCCGGGGGCGATGAGCGGTGAGGACATCCCGTTCCGGACTCGATGGAGTTGCGGCAGTGGTCGCTGCCGGCTGCCGCCGTCACTTCACGTCGATGCGTGCGCTCACCTCGGTGCTGCCCTGCACCGAGAACGCGACCTCGCCGCTGCCGCCGCCCTCGAGCTCGAACCGCAGGCGCCAGTCGCCCGGCGGCACCGCCTCCCACAGCGGATACGGCCGCAGCGGCATGCCGGCCAGCTGCGCCTCGCGCCGCAGGAACTCGGCGCCATCGCTGCCGACGATCCGATAGCTGCAGGCGGTCGCGGTCGTTCCCTCCGGCAGCCAGATCTCGAAGCGACACAGCGTGCCGGCCTGCATTGCCATCGACACCGTCGTGGTCTCGCCGGCGCGCACGGTTGCTTTGCCCTCCATGCGGCACACGCCCTTGAAGTAGCCGAGCAGCTCGTAGTCGCCGGGTGTCAGGTTGGCGGCGAGCGCTTCGTTGCCGAGCCCCGGCTCGACGACGCTGCTCTGCGTGTCGCCGTTGCGGCGCAGGTAGAGCTTGGGCTGCGCCGCTTCGCAGCCGGCGCCTCGCTGCAGCACGATCTGCAGCGCGCCGGCGGGAACCGTGCGCAGCACCCCGGCATCGACCGCGCCCGCCGCCGGCAGCTCGAACCAATCGCTCTCGGCGAGCAGCGTGCCGTTCTCGAGCAACGCGATGCGGAACCGGCACGGATCGACTCGCTCGAACCGGTAGGCGCCGTCCTCGAGCTTGTCGTCGGTCCACTGCCCGCGTCGGTCCGTGTGCAGTTCGACCTGCACCGCCGCCGGTTGTCGGATGCGGCGACCGGCATCGTCGATGCGACCGACGACGCGGCCCGGGGCCTGCTCGACCGGCTTGTCGTACGGTGCGCGCAGTTCGACGAGCCCGGCGTTCGGTTGCAGGCCGCTGCGTTCGAGCTGCGGCGTGTCCGGCGGCGCATCCCAGTACTGCACCCGCAACGTGAAGGTCGAAGCCGGCAGGCACAAGAACTCGAACCGGCCGTCGCTGGCGTTCGTCATCACGTGCTCGGCGCCGCTCTGTTCGTCCTTCAGGGTCAGGAACACGTCGCCCATCGGCTGCCCAGAGTGGTAGAGCATGATGCCGGCGATGCGATTGCCGTCGTCGAGCACTGGGTTCCAGGCCTGCCGCGCGCCCGGCTCGAGCTGCAGTTGTTCGCGCACGAAGGCCACCGAAACGCCCTCCGGACGCCGCGGCCGGCCCTTGCCGTCCAGTGGCTCGCCACGCTGCGCAAATGCGTGGACCTCACCCGGGGCGATGCCGGTGAGCACGTAATGGCCGTCGGCATCCGCGGTCGTCTCGACGTGACCGAACACCTCGTCGTAGTCGATCTGGCCGCCGGCGAGGAAGTTGGTGCCCGGCGCCCGGTCGTAGGCCGAGACGATGGCGCGCGCTTCGGCGATGCCAAAGGCGTTCACGATGCGGCCGTGCAGCGTCGCCGAGGCCAGCAACACCACGTCGAGGGTCGTGGTGGCATTGGCCTCGATCGAAGCGGTGCCACGCCACACGGCGAACCCGTCCCCACGCACCGCCACCGGCAGCTCGCCGGTCGGCAGCCCAGAGAGCACGAACGTGCCGTCGGTCGCGGTGATCGTCGTGCGCGACGTCCAGGCCTCGATGGTGTCCTCGCCGCGGTGATCGAGGAACCGCGGTCCGCGCCCGGCGGCGACGATCGCCGCGGGCACCGGCTTGCCGTGGGTATCGCGCACGACACCGGCGAGTTCGCCACCGTTCGGCGTGAGCACCAGTTCGACGCGCACCGGGGCCGTCGTGGTATCGAGTTGGGCGAGGTCGACCAGCGGGCTCGGCCCATGGCCCTTCGCGAATGCGCCGAGCGAGCGCTGCGGATGCATGTGCTGCAGCTCGAACTGCCCGTTGCCGTCGCTGCGCGCGACCTCGCGGCCGCCGTCCCAGGTCGTGCGCGCGGTCTGCAACCAGATGGTGGCACCGGTGACCGCACCACCCTTGGCATCGCGCACGATGCCGCGCACGTGCACACCGGCTTTCAGCGTGAAGGTGACCTGCTGTGGGCCGGCCACCACCTCGACGACCTGGCGATCTTCGCGATCGGAGCGCAGTTGATGGCGACCGGGCTGCAGCTCGGAGAACGACGCGGTGCCGTCGGCACCGGTGGTGATCCCCGCGAGATCGCGGCCGACTCTGCCGAGTGGTGCCTCGCGGAGGAACAGGTGCACGCCGGCCGCCGGCGACTGGTCGGCCCAGACCGCGCGCACCAGCAGGGCGCCGCGTTGGTCGCCGACCGCGCGCCGTTCGTTCGCGTGGTCGTTCGCGTCCGTCCGCGTGTCGGCGGTGCCGGTGACCAGCGCAGAGCCCGCTGCATGGGCGTTCTGGTCGCGAGGCCCGACCACGGCCGCGGCGGGCACCGGCGGCGGCGCGGGTTCGGTGCCGGTCTGCAGCAGCCACCAGGTGATCGCGGCGATGCCGAGGGCAACGAGCAGGAGCAGTGGTTTTCGCATGGGGGCCGGCGCCTTCGTGGCGGCACCATAGCTCCTTGGCATCGCGCGGCGGGTGGTCTGGTTCGTGCGATCGGAATCGATATCGGGATGATCTTGTGATCGGAAGATGCTGAAAATAATAGTCTTGCAGACCGATGCGTAGTTCGTCACGGTATGCAGGGATGAATATGCGATGATTCGTCCCTGTGAACAGTGACGGACTGAAGTTCGTGCTCCAGGAGTTTGCCCTTCGCTCCCTTCCGCGCGGCGTGCAGCGTGAAGTGTCGATTCCCACCGACACCGGCAAGGTCATCGGGCTCTCCGGAGTGCGTCGTTGTGGCAAGACCTTCTTGTTCTTCGAGACGATGCGCACCCTGATTGCGCGCGGCGTGCCACGGGAGCGGATCGTCTACCTCAACTTCGAGGACGATCGCCTGCAGCCACTGCGGGCGGAAGAGCTCGACCTCGTGCTGCGCTGCCAACGGGAACTGTTCGCTGCAGCGGGCAAGGGCCGTCTGTATCTGTTCCTCGACGAGGTCCAGAGCGCGCCGGGTTGGGAGCGGTGGGTCCGTCGCCTGCACGACACCGAGGACATCTCGGTGTTCGTGACCGGATCCTCCAGCGAGCTGCTGACCCGTGACCTGTCGACGGCGCTGCGGGGGCGAAGCGTGAGCCTCGACGTGCTGCCGCTCAGCTTTCGCGAGTTCCTGGACTTTCGGGGCATCCGCTGGGTGGAGCACGATGCGAGCAGCGAGAGCGAAGTGCGCGCCGCTCTCGGCGAGTACATGCAGTGTGGCGGCTTCCCCGAGGTCGTGCTGGCGTCGGCCGCGATGCGACCGTTGATCCTCGAGGAGTACTCGTCGCTGATGCTGTGGCGCGACCTGGTCGAGCGGCACGGCATCCGCGACGAGCAGGTGATGCGCGGTTTGCTGCGGCACTGCTTCCGCCACACGGCCACGCTGCTGAGCTTGAGCAAACTGCACCTCGACCTGACCTCACAGGGCTTCGCGATCGGCAGGAACACGCTGTTCGACCACTTCTCGAAGCTGGAGGACGGCGGCCTGATCTTCCTGCTGCCGGTGCACAGCGAGTCCGTGCGCAAGCAGGCGCGCAACCCGCGCAAGCTGCACGTCGTCGATCCCGGCTTGGTGTCGGCGTACAAGGCCGGAGCCGACCGCGACGTCGGCCACAAGCTCGAGACCGCGGTGTTCCTGCAGGCGAGGCGAAGAGCGCGGGACTGGCACTACGTGGCGGGCGACCAGGAACTCGATCTGTGCGACACGGCGGGGGAGATGTTCGTGAACAGCTGCTGGCGGCTGGTCGACGAATCGACGATCGAGCGCGAGGCGCGGGCGATGGAGTTCGGTCGCGCGGTGTTGCCCGGGGCGGAGGGAGTGCTGCTCTACCACGACGCGGTGCACGACATCGAGCGCCGCATCCCGGGAGCGCGGCCGGCTTGGCGGTGGCTGCTCGAGCAACCGATCCGTCGCTTCGACTGAGATCGAGTGGTGATCGATCCGGAGGCGTCGAGCCATTGGCCTCGGCCGCGCTCAGTAGCGACTCGGATCGACGATCACATACACGAGTTCGCCCAGCGCCAACAGCACGCCGACCATCCAGAGCAGCAGCAGGCCGATCACCTGCAGCAGTGAGGCCTGGCGTCTGGCAATGCGGTCGTAGAGCTCCGGGATCAGCTTACGGACCAGGGTGGCCGACGGCGTTGCCCGAACGGCGCCGGCGTGCAGCGCCAGCAGCTCGGTCTCGCTGAGCTGTTCCATCTGTATCGGCCAGTCGTGCTGCTTGCGCATGCGGGCCGCCTCGAGCCCGACCCGGAGATGCGTGCGCATGCCCAGCAGCATCAACGCCGCCAACAGCCCGAACGCCACGCTTTCCGTGCGCCAGGCGAGCCAGCCAATGCCGAAGGTAGTGGCTGCGCGGAACATGCCGTCCAGCCACGGCCACCGCGCGAACAGCAGCACCTCGAAGACGCGGCCGCCGTCCAGGGGCAGCACTGGCACCAGATTGAGCAGGTTCAGGGTCACCAACAAGGCCGTGGCCTCGGCTACCTCGGACCGCGGTTCGTGGGCCATCGCGCCCGGGCCCACATACCAGAGGAGGCCGATCGCGGCGACGATGCCCGGCAGCGGGCCGGCCAGCGAGACGAGGGCGCGTTCCCAGGCGCTGGCACCGTCTTTGTGGCCGGATACCGCCGCTCCGAGGAAGGGCAGGAACAACATGCCCAGATCGCGGAAGCCGAACAGGCGCATGCAGGCAAGGTGCCCCAGCTCGTGGAAGAGCAGGATGCCGACGATCACCGCGAGATCGGTGGCGTCGACATCCTTGTCCGATACGAACACGAACAGCACCAGCGACAACAACAGCATCGTCGGACCGGCCGAGGGTCGCGGCGCCAACAAGGCCTCGCGGGCCTCGCGCGCCGCGCGCGGCAGGATCGGGATCGGCGCTTCTTTCGCGTCCGCGCCCGGTTCAGGGCCGGCTGCTTGCGGGCTGTCGGTCATGACCGCGACTCCGGGCGCATGATGGCTGGGCGAGACGCGGACGCCGTCCTCGCATCGACAGCCATCACTCCGTCTCGCGCTCCGGCTCCTTCGGCAACGGCTGGTCGTCGTCGTCGAGCCGCAGGTACAGCCGCAGCGCCGCACGCACGACCGCGCCGGCCGAGTCGTGGTTGCCGTTCTTGACCTCGGCGTAGACGGCCTGCGCGAGGTGGAACGGCACGTTCGCCGCGATCGCGGTGCCGCGTTTGGTCTTGTCGATTGCCATGGAGGTGTGGAGTGCGTGCGTCAGGACTTGCCGAGCCGCTGGTCGAGCAGGTCGACCAGCCGCAGTGCGGCGAACGGGATCACGGTGCCGGGCCCGAAGATGTCGGCGACGCCGGCTTCGCGCAGCGCCGGCCAGTCCTGCTCGGGGATCACGCCGCCGGCGACGACCAGGATGTCGGGGCGACCCTGGTCCCGCAGCAGCTGCACCAGCTCGGGCACCAGCGTCTTGTGACCGCCGGCCAGCGTGCTGATGCCGCACAGGTGCACGTCGTTCTCGATCGCCTGCTTGGCCACTTCCTGCGGCGTCTGGAACAGCGGCCCGATGTCGACGTCGAAGCCCATGTCGGCGAACGCGCTGGCGATCACGCGCGCGCCGCGGTCGTGGCCGTCCTGGCCCATCTTCGCGATCAGGATGCGCGGTCGCCGGCCGTGCCGATCGAGGAACGCGGTGGTGCGGGCCTGGGCTTGCTGCAGCTGTTCCATCGACTTGCCGGCGGCAGCATAGACCCCCGCGACCGTGCGCGGATTGGCGGTGTGGCGGCCGAACACGACCTCCAGTGCCATCGACACCTCGCCGACGGTGGCGCCGAGCTGCACCGCCTGCACCGCGAGTTCGAGCAGATTGGCTTCGCCGCGCGCGCCGGCGGTCAGCGCCTGCAGCGCGCGGTCGACCGCGGCCTGGTCGCGGTGGCGCTTGAGATCCTGCAGCCGCGCGATCTGCGCCTGCCGCACCGCGCTGTTGTCGATCGACAGGATGTCGAGCGGCTCCTGGGTCTTCGGCCGGTACTTGTTGACGCCGACGATGGTCTCCTGGCCGGCGTCGATCGCTGCCTGCCGTCGCGCCGCCGACTCCTCGATGCGCAGCTTCGGCAGCCCCGCCTCGATCGCCTTGGTCATGCCGCCGAGGCCTTCCACTTCCTGGATCAGCGTCCAGGCCTTGCGCGCCAGCTGGTCGGTGAGCCACTCGACGTAGTACGAACCCGCCAGCGGGTCGGCGGTGTGCGTGACGTGGCTCTCCTCCTGCAGGATCAGCTGCGTGTTGCGCGCGATGCGGGCCGAGAACTCGGTCGGCAGCGCGATCGCCTCGTCGAGTGCGTTGGTGTGCAGCGACTGCGTGCCGCCGAGCACCGCGGCCAGCGCCTCGAGGCACGTGCGCACGACGTTGTTGTACGGGTCCTGCGCCGCCAGCGACCAGCCCGAGGTCTGGCAGTGGGTGCGCAGCGCCATCGACTTGCCGTCCTTCGGGCCGAACGCGTGCACGATCTTGCTCCACAGGATCCGCGCCGCGCGCAGCTTGGCGATCTCGGTGAAGAAGTTCATGCCGACCGCGAAGAAGAACGACATGCGGCCGGCGAGCTTGTCGACGTCGAGCCCGGCCTGGATGCCGGTGCGCAGGTACTCGAGGCCGTCGGCGAGCGTATAGGCGAGTTCGAGTTCGGCCGACGCGCCGGCTTCGTGGATGTGGTAGCCGCTGACGCTGATGGTGTTGAACTTCGGCATCTTCTCGCCGCACCACGCGAAGATGTCGCGCACGATGCGCATGCTCGGTGCGGGCGGGTAGATGTAGGTGTTCCGGACCATGAACTCCTTCAGGATGTCGTTCTGGATGGTCCCCGACAGCTTCTCGGCCGGCACACCCTGCTCGGCCGCGGCGGCGATGTAGAGCGCCAGGATCGGCAGCACCGCACCGTTCATCGTCATCGACACCGACACCTTGTCGAGCGGGATGCCGGCGAACAGGATGCGCATGTCGGCGATCGAGTCGATCGCGACGCCCGCCATGCCGACGTCGCCGGCGACGCGCGGGTGGTCGCTGTCGTAGCCGCGGTGGGTGGCGAGGTCGAACGCGACGCTGAGCCCCTGTTGGCCGGCCGCGAGCGCCTTCTGGTAGAACTCGTTGGTCTTCTCGGCGGTCGAGAAGCCGGCGTACTGGCGGATGGTCCACGGCTTCTGCGCGAACATCGTCGCGTAGGGGCCGCCGAGGAACGGCGCCAGGCCGGGCAGCCCGCCGAGGTGCGGCACCGCGGCATCGGCGGCGGTGTGCACGGCGCGGTGCGCGATACCCTCGGGACTGTGCCACGGCGGCACGCTGCCGGCCGCCTGCTGCCAGGCCGGGAGCGAAGGAGCCGGGAACTCGGCGAAGCCGTACGGGAGCTTGGTGAAGTCGGGGTTCATCGCGGGCGCGGGACTCTACCGGCGCGGCCGGGATCCGCGTAACCGCGACTGGCTCGGGGGGCAGCTTGTCGCGGTGCCACCCGCCGCGCTGGATCGGTGGCAATTGCGGGTACCTTCGTGACATCGCCGCGGCGCGTTCCCTTCTCGTCGGGCGGGCCGCGTCACCGTTCCGCCCCGGATCGTACCATGACGAACCCCGATGCACCGGAGCCGTCCTCGTCGGGCTGGCTCGAGGACCTGGTCGCCGAAGCACTGCAGGCCCTCGATCACGGCGGCGAGCCGGCCCTCGCGGCCCTGCTGGCGCTGCAGCCGCAACACGAGCGCCTGGTCCGTCAACTGGTCGAAACGGTGCGCGGCACCAACCTGCTGGCGGACGACGCGATCGCGGCGCTGCCGTCGCGGCTCGGTGAGTTCCGGTTGCTCGGGCGCCTCGGTCAGGGCGGCATGGGGGTGGTGTATCTCGCCGAGCAGGAGAGCCTCGGTCGCCAGGTGGCGCTCAAGGTCATCCGTCCGGATCTCGCCGGACTCGGCAGCACCCGCGAGCGCTTCCGTCGCGAGATCGAGGTCGTCGCCCGTTGCTCGCACCCGGCCATCGTGCCGATCGTCGCCACCGGCGAACACGACGGTCTGCCCTGGTACGCGATGCAGCTGGTGCTCGGGGTCACCGTCGACGAAGCGTGCCGACGATTGCGCGAACGCGGCGTGGCGGCCGCATTGCTGCGCGCTGCCGATCTGCGGCAGGCGATCGGTGGCGCGTCGACGGACGCACCGGCGATCGCACCGGCGGTCGCCAGCGACGACGTCTACTGGGCCGCTTGCGTGCGCATGCTGCGGCAGGTGGCGGACGCACTCGACCACGCGCATCGGCACGGCGTCGTGCATCGGGACGTCAAACCGTCGAACGTCATGCTGACCGCCGACGGGCGCGCGCTGGTGCTGGACTTCGGCCTGGCGCGAGTGCGAGGCGATGCCCGGCTGACGCGCACGGGGCGCGAGCCCGGTTCGCCCGCCTACATGGCGCCGGAGCAGGTGCGCGGGCTCGCGGCCGACGAACGCACCGATGTCTACGCACTGGCGGCGACGCTGCGCGAGCTGCTGACCCTGGTGCCGCCGTTCCCCGGCCACGACCCCGAGGCGCTGCGGCGCGACATCCTCGCCGGCAACCTCGCCGCCGCGCCGTTGCGGCACCTTCCTCCCGAGCTGTCGCTGGTGCTGGACACGGCCATGGATGTCGATCGGGAGCGTCGCTACGGCTCGGCCGCGGCCTTGCGCGACGACCTCGACGCGGTGCTGGCGCGACAACCGATCCGCGCCCGTCGTCTGCCGCTCCGCATCCGGACCTGGCGCTGGCTGCAACGGCATCCGAGGGCGGCGGTGGCGGCCTGGTCGCTGCTGGTGGTGGCGATCGTGGTGCCGCCTCTGCTCGCGGTGGCGCAGGCACGGTCCCTGGCGGACCTGCGGCTGCAGAAGCAGCGGGCCGACGCCGCCCGCGACGACGCGCTCGCCGCCGTGCGCGAGTTCCTGGTGCAGTCCGGTCGCAGTGGCCTCGTCAACCGGCCCGACGGTCGCGCCCTGGTCGCCGGTCTGTTGCAGCGAGCCGACGAACTGCTGCAGCACATGCCCGGAGCCGTGACCGACGAAGAACTCCGCCGCCATCGCCTGCTGGCGGCGCGTTGGCTGGTGGCGGCGCAGCGCGGCGATGGTGACCTGATCGCGGCGGCACAGCGGGCCGCGGCCGCGCTCGCCGAATGGCCCGATCCCACCGCCGAACCGGCAGTGGCGCTGCTGCTCGCCGGCCTGCGCGCCGAGACCCTGCGCCTCGCCCTCGCCGGTCAGGCGCGGCCCGACCTGGCCGAACAGATGCGACGGACCGACGCCGAGCTGGAGCTCGCCGTCGCGTCGCCTGCGAGTCGCGACGAAGCGCTCGACCTGCGCGCCGAGACGACCCTCGACCGGGTCACCTGGTGGGGCCAGCGCAACGAACCCGAGCGACAGGATCGGGAACTCGCGGCCGCGGTCGCTGCCGTTCGCGCCACGGCGCACGCCGGTGCGGCGCCCCGTCCGACGGCGATCGCAGTGCTGGAGAATCGCTGGGGCGACCTGCTGCGCGCGCGGGGCCAGCTCGAGGCGGCGGCCGAGCACTTCGCCGCAGCCTTGGCCGCGCTCGAGCCAGCGAACGATCCGCTGTTGGCGCCGCCGTCGCACCTGCGCTTGCGCATGCACGGCGCCTGGGGACTGGGCCGGGTGGCCGCGGCCCGCACGCAGTGGCCGTCGGCGCACGCGCACTACCGGCAAGCGCTGCAGTACGCGGAGCGCGACGTCAGCGCCTTCCCGAGCGACGAAGACGCGATCAGCGGTCTGGCGGCGGTGCTGACCGAACTCGCGCAGGTGGCGCCGCACGACGGCTGGGGCACCGACGAGGCCATGGCCGCGCTGGAGCGGGCGCGTTCGTTGTTCGTCCGCTGCCAGAAGCGCCTCGCCGGCGATGCGGCGGTGCAACAGAGTGCGTTCGTGAAC
This sequence comes from Planctomycetota bacterium, assembly GCA_025459175.1. Lineage (GTDB taxonomy): Bacteria > Planctomycetota > UBA1135 > UBA1135 > UBA2386 > UBA2386. The sequence continues at coordinate 21,102 of JALORC010000082.1, forward strand.
CTGCGCCTGCTGAGCGAGCACCACTGGCGCGCGCGTGACGGCGCCAGCCTGGCCGCCATCGCCGACGCGTTGGCTGCGCACCGACCTACCGATGCCGAACGTCAGTCGATGGCGGCGTGGCGGTCGTTGCAGGCAGCCGCCCTGTTGGCCGCTGCCGGCGACCTCGCCGGCGCGGCCCGCAGCGACGACGCGGCGCTGGCGGCGCTGCGCGCGTGCGAGGCGGCGGGCTGGTTCCCACCGATCGATCTCGCGGCGCCGGAGTGCGCGCGGCTCGCCGATCGCGCCGAGTTCCGGGAACTGCAGCATCGCCATCCGACGCCGCGGCGGCAGGCGGCGCCGAGCCGCCGCTGAGGCGCGCCTTCGGCTGCGCCGCGGTCAGTCGGGGCGTGGTGCACCGTCGCCGTGGCGGCCGCCGAGGCGCAGCGCCAACCGCGACAAGCCGCGATACACGAGGTTGCGCACCGCCCCTTCGCTGCGCTGCAGACGCGCCGCGATCTCGGCGTAGTCGAGGCCACAGAGGCGATGCAGCGTGATCGCCTCCTGGTAGTCGTCGGGCAGTTCGTCGAAGGCGGCTTCGATGCGCTGCATCGCCTCGCGCGCGGCGAGGTCGCGACTCGGCGTGCACAGCGTCCCGTAGCAGGCCAGCAACGACTCGTCCGAGTCGTTCGGCGCCACTTCGCGCGCGGGATCGCGGCGCTGCGCCTGCACGAACTTGATCCGGTCCTGCAGCTTGTGCCGGGCCCGCGTGTAGAGCCAGTGGCGGAAGGCCGCTTCGCCGCGCCACTCGAAGTCGCCGAGTTCGGCCAGCGCCTCGCGCGCGACCGACTGCACCAGGTCCTCGGGTTCTTCCCGCGCGCGCAACTTCGGCCCCATGCGCAGGCGCAGCCAGGCCTGCAAGCGCGGCAGCTGCCGGATCAGCAGCTGTTCCCGGGCGTGCGGGTCGAGGCTGGCAGCGCGAACCAGAGCTTCGGTGGACGACGGCATGGCGGCGAGGGGGCCACGACGATCGCACCGTGATGGGCGAAGACGTCGTCGACGTGGCGGCTGCTCCATCGTGCCACGGAACGGCCCCGGCGTCCTGGCGCAACCGGCAGCCGCGGTGATCGGTGGACCCGGGCCTGCCGTCGGCGCCGGAAATCGCCGCGGCGCTGTGACAGCCGGCTGCCGCGCTCCCTTGGTGGTGCAGACGCGCCGGGTGGCGCCATTCCTTCGATGCTGCGACTTCACGACCTCACGCTCCTCCTCTCCTTCCCCGTTCTGCTGGCGGTACCGCTTTCGGCCCAGGCCGAGACCATCGACCGCACGCCGCAAGCGCTACCGCCCTGGTCGCTCGACCGCGTGCTGGTCGACCAGCCCGGCGACGGCTCGCTGTGGGCCAGTGCCGCCGGCTGGAAGGCGGGCTTCAGCCGGGAGGGGGTCACCTTCGTGCCGTTCCTCGGCAGTGACGTACCGTCGGCGCCGACGTCGTTCGAGCTGCAGCGCGCGACCTGCGGTGGCCGGGACCTGCCGCTCGCCGCTAGCGTCCCGTACCTGACGGGCCAGCGGGTCGGCATCGACCATGGCAGCCTGGTCGAGCGGCACGATCTGCATCCGCACGGCGTCGAGCAGAGCTTCGTGCTGCCCACGCTGCCCGCACGCGGCGAACTGGTGCTGGAACTCGGCGTGCGGACCGCACTCGCCCACGAGTTCGACGGGGCGGCCCATCGCTTCGTCGGCCCGCACGGCGGCATGCGCTACGGCGCGGCCACGGCGATCGACGCCGCCGGCCGGTCGATGGCGCTGGTGACCACCTGGACGGGCGACTCGCTGCGCATCACCGTGCCGGCCACGTTCGTCGCGGCGGCCGCCTTGCCCCTGGTGGTCGATCCGCTGCTCGGCCCGGTGGTGCCCGTCACCGCCCTCCTCCCGGAGCAGATCGCCGCCACCGACATCGCCTACGACCACAGCCTGCAGCAGTGCTACGTGGTCTACGAACGCTTCTTCAGCGCCACCGACCACGACGTCTACATGTTGGTGACCGATCCGCAGCTGGCGCTGCAGACCACGCGGGTCGTCGACTCGTCGGCGATGTGGTGGGGACGACCGCGCCTGGCGACGCTCGAGAGCTACGACGTGGGCTGCGTCGTCGCCGAACGCAGCGCGTCCGGCATCAGCCCCTGGACCATCGCGTTCCGCAAATGGGACGGCGGGCCGAGCCCGACGTTCGGCCCCGCGATACAGCTGTTTCCGAACGGCGGCACCGACCTGCGCACGCCCGACATCGGTGGCGACGCCGGCGAGAGCGGCGTGCAGCGCTTCCTGCTCGCCTACTCCGGCGAGCAGACGCTGACCGGCGACGGCTTCCTGGCGACGGTCCTGATCACGGACTCGATGGGGATCTTCTCGACGCAGGCCTTCTCGCTCGATGCTGGCCACGAACGGCGGCCCGCCGTCAGCAAGTCGTGCAGCCCGACCAGCGATCCGCAGTCCGGCTGGTCGGTGGTGTGCCGCAACGAAGTGCCGGGCCAGCTGCAGGGGCGACTGCAGCACGTGTTCGTCGGCCGCAACGGGAGTTGGCGCACCCAACCCGCGCTGGCGGTGCAACTCGGTGCCGCCACCCCGAACGGCGGTGACTGGGACGTGTCGCCGGCGGCGGTGCCGTGGCCGGGGGCCGCGTCGTGCTATCTCGCGGTCGCCTCGGAGTTGGACCTCGCGACCGGCCGCCGTCGCATCGTCGGGCATGCCATCGACCGCACCGGGGCGCCACTGGTGCCGGCGACGGAACTCGAAGGCGGCCACGTCGACCGGTTCGCGCCGTCGGTGGCCAGCGATGGCACGCGGTTCGTGGTGGCGATGAACGACGTCGCCGGCCCTGGCGACCGCGACCTGCGCCTCGCCACCTTCGCGCTCACGCCGAGCCAGCTGGTGCGCCACGACTCCGTGCAGGCTGCGAACTCGGCGCACGACGACGGTGCGCCGTTCGTCATCGCGCTGCCGGGGGCCGGGCGCGGCGAGTACTTGGCGGTGTGGCCGCGCGACTTCGATCCCGCCTGGCAGGTCCTCGGCCAGCGCTACCGCGGCGTCCGCACCCAGGGTGGGTTCGCGACGCGCGCCACCGGCTGTGGCATGGGGCTGCAAGCCTCGGGGCTCACCGAGCTCGGCCGCTCGTTCACGCTGCAGGGGATCGGCATCACCGGCGTGCCGTTGTTCCTCGTCGGCGCGCCGGTCAACTACCAGATTCCCGGCTGCACGGCCTGCACGATCGGCGCCGACGAGATGCTGGTGGTCGGGGGGCTGCTCGTGGTCAACGTGCCGATCGACACGCGTCTGGTGGGGATCACACTCGCCTTCCAGCCGGCGCAGCTGGTCAGTGGTGTGGGGCCGTGCCTCGATCTGTTCGAACTCGGCCCGACGGTCGACGCCACGCTGCGTTGACGGGACCGATGTCGTCGAGCGCCGAACGTGACCGTGTGACGCCGGCGCCGCGTTGGTCCCGGGAACCGACGAGAGCGCCACCTCGCCTCACTTCTCGGGCTTCGGCACGAACGGCTCCGGCTTGCCGTACTTGCTCTCGAGCTCGCGCACGGCGTCCTCGGTCGCCTGCTCGACGAGCTTCGGCAGTTCCTTGACGCGCGGTGGCTTGCCGTTGGCGAGGTCCGACATCAGCAGCGCGCGGGCGAAGTGGTCGCGGATGTAGCTGGCGACGTGGTCGCGATGCACCATCTCGCCGCCGAGCAGGAGGCCGATGATGGACTTCCGGTCGTCGCTCATCGCCATGCCGCTGGCCGCCAGGTCGCCCTGGAACGCACGGTTCAGCTTCTCGTCGCGCGGCAGCGCGTTCGCGAACATCCAGCGCTGCGCCATCAGACCCTTGCGCGCCATCGCCCGCGCGTCGCTCTCCTTGGTCTTGCAGAACGCGGCCAGGTCGGCGTTCTTCGCCGCCGCACTCAGCACCGCCGCTGCCGGCGGGCGCTGGCCGATCGCGTCGAGCACCGCGGCGTACTTCTTGTCCTTCAGCAGCGCCTGCAGTTCGTTCGCGTCGAACGGGAACGCCTTCGCCATCGCCTGCTGTGCGAACGCCGCGAGGTCGATCGGCGCGGTGACCTCGGCGAGCTGGCGCAGGGCCTGCGTGCGCTGTGCCGCGTCGCTCCACGTCTCGCCACACTTGCGCAACGTCGCGAGTGGATCCGCAGGCCTGACTGCGGCCTTCGCGGGTGCACTGGCCGGCACTGGCACAGGTGTTGGCGCTCCGCCTTCCGGGACGCTCTCCGGCGGCAGCTGGCTCCTCGCCCAGCTGGCGACATCGAAACTCGTCGTCGCCTTCTCGACCAGCCGGTCGAATGCATCGCGTCGCTTCTGTTTGTCGGTCGCCTTCTGGTCGGCGAAGAACGCCGTGAGCAGCGCGCCCTCGCCGGCCTCGATGCCGAGCGCCTTCTCGACCGCGGCTTCCGCGTCGTAGGGCGAACCGATGTGCGCGATCTTGCCGTCCTTGTCGATGATCACGGTCGTGGGCCAGCTGCGGATCGCGTACGGCGCGATGGTCTTCTTCTCGGGGTCGGAGCCGACCGGCATCGTGTAGGCGTTCTGCTTCAAGAACGGCTCCATCGTCGCCTTCGGCTCGTACGAGATCGCCAGCACCGTGAGGCCGCGGTCGCGGTAGCGGTCGTGCAGCTTCTGGATCGCCGGCATCGCGCGCACGCACGGCCCGCACCACGTGCCCCAGAACTCGAGCATCACGACGCGGCCCTTGCACGACGCGAGGGTCGGCGCCTCGCCTTGCCAGTTCAGCCACTCCGCAGCGGCGATCGGCGGCGCCTCCGCGCCGACTTCCAGGGTCTGGGCGAATGCGGACGCGGTGAGAGCGAGAACGGCGACGGACGCGAGCGAGCAGCGAGTAGCCATCGGGCCTCCTTCTGGTGAGAGCCTGCGAGTCGGTGCAAACGATCGGCGACCTGGTAGGCGTCGTCAAGGCCACCGAGCCGAGCGCTGCGGCGGCGAGGCGGAGAACCTGTCGCAGCCGGAAAGACGTTCGCTACTCTGCCCCCGAAGCGGCGCCGGCATTGCGCGCCCGGTCGCTCGAGAGTCCGACTCCGCCGAGAACATCCCATGCGTCCACTCACGTCACTCGTCCTCGCGGCGACGCTGCCGCTCGCCGGTTGTGCCAACTACGACTTCGCCAAGGCGCGTCTGCCGAACGGCGAATACGACATCCCGCGCCTGATCGCCGACCTGAAGGCCTCCGGCTCCTCGAGCCTGACCGACATGACGTGGATCCCGTTCGTGGTGTTCCGCGCTCGCATCTTCCAGGCCACCGAGGACCGGGACCGACTGCCGACCGGCTACAAGTTCGGCGACGCGCTGGACGTCGGTCCGCTCGGGTTAGTGTCCGACCAGCAGTCGCGGCTGTTCGCGCCAGCGGGCGAACCGATCGAGTCGTACACCGCGGTCGGCGTCGGCTGGCGCGTGCTCTACAATCACCGCGAGGACCTGGTCGAGACGACCTACGGCACCCGCCGCCATGCCGGCTGGCGGTTCGCGCTGCTGCTCGGTGACGAGGACAAGTCGTACACGCCGAAGTCCGCGGCGCCGAAGTCCACGTCGAACTGAGCTCGCGCGGCGCCGCCTACACGCCGTCGCGGGTCGCCGTCCACGGCACCAGCAGGTTGCGATGCTGCGCCGAACTGGTGCCGACGAGCCGGCCGTTCTCCAGCGTCGCGGTATGCACGTAGTCGCCTTGGCCGTCGCTGGTGACGAACGTCACCACGACCTTGCCCCAGGCCGAGTTGAGGCGCGACCACGAGATCGTCGAGTTGTAGAAGCTGCCGGCGATGCTGCCCTTCGTCGCGTTCACCGACTCGACGACGAACGGCTGCGTGTAGGCAGCTTCGCCCGGGCTGGCGCGCAGATCGACCGTCCACCTGCCGACCAGGTCCCCGGGTTCGCACGGTCGGGTTTGCGCGGGCGGCGCCGCGGCCCTGCGAGTGGCGCAGCCGGTCGCCGAGCACAGGCCCAGCGCGGCGGTGAGCAACAGGGTGACGGGGCCGGTGGGGGCGACGGTATCCCTCGTGGCGGGTGGCATCGGTGTCCTCGTGAGGTTGCTGAAGTGCATCGGCAGCATTATGTAGTCGAACATAATGCATCGCTGCATAATAGGAGAATGGACTGGCAAGACCGGCAAGCGGAGACGGCGCGGCTCGACAGGCTGGCGGGACGGCGCGATGGTGGGTTCGGCGTGCTGTGGGGGCGAAGGCGCGTGGGCAAGACGCGATTCCTGGTCGAATGGGTGGCACGCCGCAAGGGTGCGTACTTCGTCGCCGACGAGTCGACGCCCGTGCTGCAGCGCCAGCGCTTTGCCGAAGCCGTGGCGGCCGTGTTGCCCGGCTTCGGTGAGGTCGAGTACCGGGACTGGGGCACCCTCCTGGGTCGACTCGCGCGGGAAGCGATGCGGGCCTCGGTGCGTGGCCCGTTCGTCATCGACGAGCTGCCCTACCTGGTCATGGCCTCGCCGGAGTTGCCGGCCACGCTGCAGCGATTCCTCGACCACGAAGCCAAGCAGGCGAAGCTCGTGCTGGTCGTAGCCGGGTCGAGTCAGAGGATGATGCAGGGCCTCGTGCTCGATCCGAGAGCACCGCTGTTCGGCCGCGCCAGCGAAGCGTTCGAGATCCGGCCACTGGCGCCGCGATGGCTCGGCCCGGCTCTGGGGTTGCGGGCGCCGTTGCACATCGTCTCGGCGTGGAACGTCTGGGGCGGCCTGCCGCGCTACTGGGAGCTCGCCGCCGAGTTCGCGGATCGACGAACGGCTGTCGACGGTCTGGTGCTCGATCCGTCAGGGCCGCTGCACGACGAGCCGTCGCGCCTGCTGCTCGAGGAGCTGCCGCCGGCGATCGGCCTGCGACCGATCCTCGACGCGATCGGTTCCGGCGGCCACCGGGTCAGCGAGATCGCCGGTCGCATCGGCACCCCGGCGACCTCGTTGGCGCGCTCGATGACGCGGTTGGTCGAACTGGGCCTGGTCGTGCGCGAGACGCCCTTCGGCGAACCGGAGCGATCGACGAAGCGCGCCGTCTACAAGCTCGCCGACCCGTTCCTGCGCTTGTGGTTCTCGCTGGTCGCGCCGAAGCGTGCGATGCTGGCGCAGATCGGCAGCAAGGCTCGTCTCGCGCTGTTCGACGAGCGCGCGCCGCACCTCGATGCCGCGAGTTGGGAGGATCTGTGCCGTGCTGTCGTGCCCCGGCTCGCGGATGCGCTCGGGGCCCCGTTCGGGCCGGCCCAACGCTATTGGGGCGGCTCGGGCCCCGAATGGGATGTCGTCGCTTCGACCCGCAGCGGCAAGCTGCATCTGCTCGGCGAGGTGAAGTGGTCGCCGCAGACGGCGACCGCCGAACTGCTGTCGACGGCCTACACGCAGTTGATGGCGCGTGGCACGCCACCGTTCGTCCGCGGCGAGGTCGTTCGTGCGCTGTTCGTGCCCGTGCTGCCGAGAACGCGGCCGAAGAGTCTCCCGCGCGAGGTGCGCCTGATCGATGCCGCAACGCTGCTCGAAGTCGCCGGCGGGGACGACGTGTGAAGTTCGGTGCGGCGGCCTGCAGCCGAGCTGCCGGGGATGCACGATGTGGCCGATGACGTGCAGTGGATCGTCAGCAACGGCAACTGCTGGCGCGGCAAGCAGCAGGTCCGCGACGCGTACTTCACGCTCCATCAGCATCTCGCGCCGGGCGCGCCGATGGTCACCGTCAGGACCGATCACATCGAGTTGCTGCTGCTCGACGCGAAGGTCGCGCAGGGCATGGCGACCTTGGTGTTCGGCGACGGCTCGAACGGCGCCGACCAGGATGCTGCAGGCTGGCGTATGCGGGCCTCGTTCGTCATGGTCCACAACGGGGCAGATCGGCGGACCGCGCAGTTCCACCAGACACTGCTCGACCCGGCAGTGCAGCGGGCGGATCCACTCTGGGGCGACGCGGATGGCGGCCAGCCTGGCTCGTCGGGTGGCATCTGACGAGACCGCGGAGCGGCGGCACCGAGCACGAACGCGCCGCGGCCGCGCGGCCGCTGGCACCGCCACGCCATCCGCTGCAGCTTGCCACCCGCGGCCGCGACTCCTAGCGTGCGAGCTGGAGTTCCGGAGTTCACACCGAATCGGCGCAGCTGCCAGGCCGTGAGGATGCCATGACGTCGTCGAAGTTCCTTCGTCCGCTGTCGGTGTTGCTCACGACACCGGTCCTGCTGGTGGCGCAATGCGAGCTGCAGTGGCGGCCGAGCAGCGGCTATCCAGGCGCCGACGCGCCGGTGCGAGCCTCCACCTGCTGGGATCCGGATGGCAGTGGACCGATCGCGGAAGTGGCGGTCGTGGCCGGGGACTTCACGGTCTGCGGCGATGCGATTGCCAACGGCATCGCCATGCAGTCCCCGTCCGGCGACGGTTGGCTGCCGTTGGGCGACGGCATCGTCGGTTCGGTCCGGGCCGTGTTGCCATTGCCGGGCGGGGAACTGATCGCGGCCGGGACGTTCGCGCAGGCCGGTGGCCTGGCGGTGGCCAACGTCGCGCGGTGGAGTGGCGGGCAGTGGTCGGCGCTCGGCACCGGCATCGGGGGCGCCGTCAACGCCCTCGCCCGCTTGCCCAACGGCGACCTCGTCGCCGGTGGCGAGTTCACCACTGCTGGCGGAGCGGCTGCGAACTTCCTGGCGCGCTGGGACGGTGCTGCCTGGCACCCGTTCGGCGCCGGGACCGATGCCGCGGTGGCGGCGATGGCAGTCGGCCTCGACGGCACGCTGTACGTCGGTGGCCCGTTCTGGTCGGTCGACGGGGTGCCGGCCGCGCACATTGCAGCGTGGCGCAACGGCGTGTGGACCGAACCGGGCGGCGGGGTTCCGGCATACGGCGTGTTCGCGATGTGCATCCTGCCGAACGGCGATCTGGTGATCGGTTACCACAACCTCGTCGCGCGGTGGAACGGACTGTTCTGGTCCGACCTGCAGGTGCCCAGGGGGAACAGCGTGGTCGCGCTGCGCCCCGGTTCGGCCGGCGAGATCTGGTGTGGGACGAGCCAGTTGTGGGCTCAGCTGCTGCGGTGGCAAGCCGGCAGCTGGACCGCGTGCGTTCGTGTGCTCCTGCCGATGGGCAATGCCGCGGTGCGTACGGTCTTGCCGCTGCCGAGTGGCGAGGTGCTGGTCGGGGGCACGTTCACGGGGCGCGCCCCCTATGGCCCGCAGCCCCCGTTCGGCACGCCACCGCGGATCGGTGCGCTGCAGCACCTGCTGCGCTGGGACGGGCAACAAGCGCATGCTCTGGGCGGTGGCTTCGATGCGAGCGTGACGGGTCTCGCGCACGGCCTCGCCGACGACATCCTGGCCTGTGGTCGGTTCGAAGCCGTCGGCAGCGACGAGCGACGCGGGGTGGCGCGTTGGTCCGGCGGGTCGTGGCGGTGGGCCGGCGCGGCGCCCATCAATCCGTCTTTCCCTGTCGCCCCGCCCTGGGAAGGACCAGCGGCCATCGGTGCCTTGGCGAACGGCGACCTGGCCGTGGCCGGTTGCTTCACCGAGGCGCTGCCCTCGGGCAGCTTCGTCAACTACCAGGCCGCCATCGTGTCGCCGTCGAGCGCCACGAGGCTGCTGCCGCGATCCGCGCCAACCCTGGTCCCCGTCGCGCGCGGCAACGCAGTCGTGCGTCGCGACGACGGACACCTGCTGGTCGGCTCCACCCAAGGTGTCCACCGGATGAGTCCGG
>JALORC010000253.1 GCA_025459175.1 Planctomycetota bacterium
TCCCGCGAGCTGGCCATCGACGGCGAGATGCATGACGCTGGCGCCATCGCTGCGCAGGCGCTCGGCAGAGGCGGATAACGCGTCGAGGCGTACTGCCCCGCGCGCCATCAGCGCCTCGTTGCCGAGCATCAGATGCAGGCCGTCCACGCGTCCGCGCACACCGATGCCGGAGTCGGATGAAAAATCGACGGCTGCCGACAGTGGCAGATTGCGTCGCCGCGCTTCCTCGACAATGGCCGCTGCCAGTGGGTGCTCGCTGCCCAGGTCGAGCGATGCCGCCCAGCGCAGTACCTGGTCTTCGGTGAAGCCCGCAGTCATCTCGACGGCGGCGAAGCTCGGACGCCCTGCGGTCAGCGTCCCGGTCTTGTCCACCACCAGCACGCTGACACGCCGCAGCGTTTCGATCGCCTCGGCGTCGCGGAACAGCACGCCCGAGCCCGCCGCGCGGCCGGTTGCCACCATGATCGACATTGGCGTGGCCAGTCCAAGCGCGCAAGGGCAGGCAATGATCAACACGGATACCGCGTTGAGCACGCCGTAGGTCCATGACGGTTCCGGCCCGAACAGTCCCCAGCCGAGCAGGGTCAACACAGCGATCGCGAGCACGGCGAGAACGAACCAGTAGGCGACGACATCGGCCATGCGCTGCAGCGGCGCCTTCGAGCGCTGTGCCGCAGCCACGAGCTGCACGATCTGGCGTTCTGCGTTGCGCCGATCACCGCATCGCCCGCCGACTTCTCGACCGGAACTGGCTCGCCCGTCAGCATCGATTCGTCGACATGCGACCGTCCGTCGAGCACCTTGCCGTCGGTGGGCACCTTCTCGCCCGGCCGGACGCGAACGCGGTCGCCCACGTGAAGCACGCTGATCGGGACGTCCTCGTCCTTGCCATCGGCCGTCACGCGGCGAGCGGTTTTCGGCGCGAGGCCGAGCAACGCCCGAATCGCCGCCGAGGTCTTTGATCGGGCCTGCAGCTCCAGCATTTGCCCGAGCAGTGTCAGGGACACGATGACCGCGGCCGCCTCGTAGTAGACGCCGACCCGGCCGTGCTCGACGAAGGTGGACGGGAACACCCATGGGACCAAGGTCGCGGCCACGCTGTACAGGAACGCCGCCGCGACGCCCACGCTGATCAGGCTCCACATGTTGAGCTGCCGGGTGCGGAACGAGACCCAGCCGCGGGCGAAGAACGGCCATCCCGCCCAGGCGACGACGGGTGTGGCCAACACCAGCTCCATCCACGTTCGCGCTTCCGGTGACCACCCCGGCAGACGATGGCCGGCCATCGCGATGACCAGCACCACAACGGTGAGCGGCAGTGTCCACCAGAACCGGCGCGTGAAATCCCGCAGTTCTGGCGAAACCGCGTCGTCTTCTGTCGTCGCGAGCTCGGGCTCCAAGGCCATGCCGCATTTCGGGCAATGGCCCGGACCACGCTGGCGCACCTCGGGGTGCATCGGGCAGGTGTACCAAGCGGCATCGACATCGTCGCTTCCGCCGGTCGCGGAGGGCGATGGTGTTGGATTGGCGGCCTCGGCGTGCCGGTGATGGGCGTGCGGGTCGTGTGCCATGGCGTTCTCCTCAGCGCGATCCGTGCTCAGCGAAGGGCGACACGGTGCCGTCCCGATGCACGAGGAACACGGTGTAGGGTCGGACTTCGCCTGAGGGCACTTCCATGCCGGGCGACCCCATCGGCATGCCGGGCACGGTCAGGCCGAGCGCGTCCGGTCGCTCCTTGAGCAGGCGCTGCACGTCTTCGGCCGGCACGTGGCCTTCGACGAAGTAGCCGCCCACTTCCGCCGTGTGGCAGCTGCCGTAGCCCGCCGGAACGCCGACGCGGCGCTTCACCGGCTCGACGTTGTCAGAGAGCTGGATCTCGGCGCGGAAGCCGGCTTGCTTCATGTGGTCGACCCACAGCGAGCAGCAGCCGCAGGTCGGGCTCTTGTGCACCACCAGTAAGGGCGACTCGGCAGCAGACGCCGCGGCCGTCGATGACACGCTGTCGGTCGACGTGGCCACGCCGCAGCCCGAGGCGGCGGCCGCGAGGCCGAGCACCAGCGCGATCAGGAAGCGGCTCATGGCGTCGCCGCCTTGGTGCGTCGTGCTGACGACCAGTGGATGTGGACGATCCGCCAGGCACCGTCGATCTTCTGCAGCAACATCGTCTCGGCGCTGCCTAGCTTCACCGGCTGACCGTCGCGCTCCACGTGCAAATCGCTCTCGGTGGCCACCCAGGCGAGATCGCCGTCGGTCTTCGCCATTCGTGCCGTCTGCCGGATGTGCGCGGTCTTCAGGAATGCAGCATCGGATATGGCGTGCCCACCGAGGTACTCCTCGGCCGAGCGCTCGGCGCCGCCGCCTTCGAGAATCAGCACGTCCGGCGCCAGCAGGGTGCGCAGCGTGGCGGTGTCGCCGCGGCGCAGGGCCTGTGCGAAGACATCCACAGTGGCTTCGGGTGTCGTCGCGGCCGGCGCCGGCGCTTGTGTATGCGAGGTGGCAGCCGCAGCTGCGTGCGGCGCGTCCTTGTGGGCCACCGCAAAGGTGGGTGCGGCGGCCAACAGAAGGACGCCGACGGATCGGGTGAAGGTGTGCATGCGGGGGCTCCGGTCAGTGCGCATGGGGCGGCGCGTTGGGGTCGTCGTGATGGTCGGCCGGGGCAGCCTCGGTGCTGTCCGCGGCGTCGCCGGGGTCGTGGGCGGCCGCGCTGCCGGCCTCGTCGGCGGCACCGTGGTGATCGCCGCCGCCGGCGCTGCCGTGCGGGTGCGGCATCGATTCACCGCCGCCGTGCGAGTGGCCGTCGCTCGACGCGACGAGATCGCGGTAGGCCGCCGCGTCCATCGTCGGCATCGCCTGCAGGAACGCGACCATGTCCCAGATGTAGGGGTCGTCCATGCTCTTGCCCCAGGCCGGCATGCCCGAGGCCTTGATGCCGTGCTTGATCACCCAGAAGGCGCGCTCCGCGGCGGGGCGGGATACAGACCTTGGCTCAGCTCGGTTCCGGGCGCTCCCGGAGCGAGGTGGCAGGCCACGCACATCGACGCGTAGTTGCCGGCACCCCGACGGATCTGGTTGGCGTCGCCGAGGGCTGGCACGACGATGTCACTGGCCCGCACGGCGATGGCGCGCTCGCGGGCCGTTTCGATCAGCCGGAAAACCGGTTTGGAATGCGGCTCGTCGGCACCGGGATGCACGACGCCGAAGTAGATCGCACCGGTGGCGCTGAGCAGGCCGACGCCGCCGATCAGCAGCGCGGATTTCAGGAAGTTCATGGTGGGCTCCAAGGCTTAGCGGGAACGGCGCGGCGGATTGCCGAAGCTGGGGTCAGCGCTGACTTTTCGCGCCACAGTGCCCGCGGGGTTCCGGTACCAGCCCGGGTCGCTGTAATCACCCGGACGCAGGTCGTCGCGCACTTTGACTACGGTGAACATGCCGCCCATCTCGAGC
>JALORC010000179.1 GCA_025459175.1 Planctomycetota bacterium
GGCGTAGGTGATCTCGCAGAGTTCGTCGGCGCCGCCGGCGATCGCGACGTCGATCTCGCCGCTGCGCAGCGCATCGAGCGCAGCGGCGAGCGCCATGTTCGCCGACGTGCACGCGGTCGAGTAGGTCAGCACCGGCCCACGCACGCCGAGCGCGCGCGCGACCGCGGTGCCGGGGCCGTCGTTCTGGTGCGCGGCGATCGGCGCCAGCGCCGGCTCCTGCCGCTGCAGCAGGCCGTGCAGGTAGCGTTCGCCTTCGAACAACGCGCCGGTGCTGCTGCCGAAGAACACGCCGACGCGGTCGCCGTGCAGGCTCGCCGCCGGCAGCGCGGCGGTCGCCTCGAGGGCCGCCGCGACCGCGAAGCGTTCGGCCCGTCCGAGCTGCTGCCAGTCGATGTCGGCCCGCGTCGGGGCCGTCACGGCGGCCGCGACTTCGGCCGCGAGGCTGGTGCGGTGGCTCGCGGTCGAGAACAGCTGCAGGTCGGCGATCGCGCGCTCGCCGCGCAGCACGCGTTGCCACAGCGTGTCGATCCCGGCACCGAGGCCCGACACTGAGCCCAGTCCTGTGACCAGCACCGGCGTCGTCACGCGCCCTGTTCCCGCCCGGCGGCGGCAGCATCGCGACGGCTGTTGACGAACTCACACAGCACCTTGGCCGAGGCGAACGCTTCCTTGCCGACCTCGGCATCCTGGATCTGGATGCCGTATTCGCTCTCGATCGCCAGCACCAGTTCCAGCGCGTCGACGGAGTCGAGCCCGAGGCCCTGCGGACCGAACAGCGGCGCGTCGTCGGCGAACGAGTCGGCGGTCACGCCCTTGAGATTCAGTCGCTGGACGAGCATCGCCTTCAGCTGCTGCACGGATACCTGCGTGGTCATGAAGCAGTTCAGTCTAACTGTGCGGTGGGGGAGCGGGAACGCCTCACTTCGGCCCGCCGCCGTTCGTCGCGGCAATGGCCGGGGATGCGCTGGCGCGGCATTGCATGCTTGCCGCGTGACCGACCCGGCGTAGGCTCTCGCCGCGTCGATGCCGTTGCTCCTCGCCGAAGCCTTCGCCGCGCTGCTCGACCGGGATCCGGCGGCCGAGGTCGCTAGCACCGCGAGCGGGCCGGTGACGCGGGCCGCCTTGGCGGCGGCAGCGGGGGCGCTGGCGCCGGCGCTGCGACCGTTCGCCGGCCAGCGGCTCGCCATCAGCCTGCGCGATGGCCTGCCGTTCCTGGCCGCGGTGCTGGCGTGCTGGCAGGCCGGCATCGGCGTGGTGCTGCTCGATGCCGCCGATCCGCAGGCGCCGCGGCGCGATCTGGTGCGGCGGTTCGGTGCGATCGGGGTGGTGCACGAACCGGCGGCTGGGGGCGCGGTCGTCGTCGAAGCGGAAGCGCCCGCCGCTGCCGCGCCGTGCCTCGCCGCCGCGCGCGACGGCGGTCCGTTCGCGGTGATCAAGCTGACTTCCGGTTCGACCGCCGAGCCGCGGGGGATCGGCGTGACCGCGGCGGCGCTGTTGGCCGATGCCGACCAGCTCGAACGCACGATGGGCATCGGCGCCGGCGACCGCGTGTTCGCCGCGGTGCCGATGTCGTTCAGCTACGGGGTCGGCAACCTGTTGGTGCCGGCGCTGTGCCGCGGCCGCACGCTGGTGTTGCCGGATGCGCGCCATCCGCTCGGCGTGCTGCGGGCGTTGCGACACGGCCAGCCCACGGTGCTGCCGGCGGTGCCGGCGCTGCTGCGGGCGCTGCTGCAGGGCCAGCCCGAACTGCCGGCGACGCTGCGGCTGGTGCTGTCGGCGGGCGCGCAGCTGCCGCCGGCGATGGCGGCGACGTTCCGGGCCCGGTTCGGGCTGCCGGTGCATGCGTTCTACGGTTCGACCGAGTCGGGTGGCATCTGCTACGACCGCACCGGCACCGCGGCCGAACGGGGCTGCGTCGGTGCGCCGGTGCACGGCGTCGACGTGACCGTGGCCGGCGACGGCCGCGTCGTCGTGCGTTCGGCGGCGGTCGGGGTCGCCCTCGATGGCGGCGAACCGTGCGACGGGGTGTTCGTGACCCCGGACCTCGGCGAGTTCGACGGCAGCGAACTGCGGTTGCGCGGCCGTTGCGGCGACGTGTTCGAGGTCGGTGGCCACAAGGTGAACCCGCGCGAGATCGAGCAGCTGGTCGCCGAGCTGCCCGGCGTCGACGAGGTGGTGGTGGTGCCGTGGCGCGATCGTGCGGGCCGCTCGTGCTGTGCGGCGGTGGTCGCCGCCCGCGGACTCGACGAACTGGCGGTGCGGCGCCACTGCGCGCAGCGGCTGCCGGCGGCGAAGGTGCCGCGCTGCATCGTCGTGGTTGCCGAATTGCCGCGCAGCTGCCGCGGCAAGCTGCCGCGCACCGAGGTCGAACGGCTGCTCGCCGCGGCGGAGTCCGGCCAGGCGTGACCGACTCGCGCGGGTGGGATCGCCTGCTGTTGCTGCCGCTGCGGCGGCCGCGCGCGACGCTGCTGCTGGTGCTGCTGGTGACGCTGGCGGCCGCGTTCGGCTGGCGCCACGTGCGCTTCGAACCCGACCTGTCGAGCCTGCTGCCGCCCGACCATCCCCACGTGCGCATCGCCGCGTTGCTCGACGACCGGTCGCGGCCGGCGCGCACGTTGTGGCTGCTGCTGCACGATGCCCGTCCGGTCGCCGCGGTGCCGCCGCTGGCGGCCGCGCTGCGCGCGCTGCCGGGGGTGGCCGAGGTCGCGATCACGCGCGACGAACTGTTCGCGGCCGCCGGCGAACGCGCGGCGCAGGCGCCACTGTGGTTCCTCGCCGACGACCAGCTGGCGGCGCTGGCCGAGGCGCTGTCGCCGGCCGGGCGCGCCGCGGCGATCGCCGACCGGCGCGCCGACCTGGCCGACGATCCGCTCGCCGCCGGCGAACTGCTGCGCGCCGATCCACTCGGTCTGCGCTGGTTGCTGGCCGGTCGCGATGCCGCGTCGCGGCTCGGGCTGCGCGGCGATACCGAGCTGGTGGTGCTCGCCGACGGCGAGCACGCGCTGCTGCGGCTCACCGGCATCAAGGATGCCTACGACGCCGAGTTCGCGACCGCGCTGCTGCACGACGTCGAAGCGGTGCTGGCGGGGCACGAGGTGACGATGTTCGGCGGCTACGCGGTCGCGCGCGCCGACCAGGCCCGGATCCGCGCCGACTTCGAACGCGCCAGCACGTGGTCGGTGGTCGCCATCGCCGCCTACCTGATCTGGACCATGCGCGGGCTGCGACTGCCGCTGCTGGTGCAGCTGCCGGCGGCGCTGTCGATCGCCTGGGCGGTGCCGCTCGGCAGCGCGCTGTTCGGGCCGCTGCCGACCGTCGCGGTGGCGGCGGTCGCGGTGTTGTGCGGACTCGGCGTCGACTTCGCGATCCACTACGCGGCGCGCTACCGCCACGCGCGGCTGCAGCACGGCCACGACGCGGCGGTGCGCCTCGTGCAGCGGGCGACGGTGCCGGAACTGCTGATCGACATGGCGACCACCGCGGTGACGTTCCTCGCCATCGGCGGCGGCCAGCTGCGCGGCCTAGCCAGCTTCGGCTGGTTGCTGGCGCTCGGGCTGTGCGCCAGCGTGCTGGTGACGACGACCGCGTTGCCGGTGCTGCTGCGTTTCGTCGGCGATCGCCGCGATCCCGAACGCAGCCTGCTCGCGGCGGCGGCCGATCGCTGGGGGGCGTCGCGCGTGGCGCGGCCGGTGGCGTTCGGCGTCGTTTTGCTGGCCCTCGGTGCGCTGGCATTCGTCGCCAGCCGCGGCGTGCCAGTGGCGGCGGATCCGGATGTGCTGCGGCCGGTGCAGGATCCGGTGCGGGCCGCGCGGCTGCAGATCGAGGACCGGCTCGGCTTCTCGACGGTGCCGGTCGCGGTGAGCTGGCCACTGGCGCGCGACGCCAGCGCCTTGTGGCAAGCGCTGCACGAACTGCAGCAGGGCGGCGCGGTGCGGTTCTGGTCCGGCCTCGAACGGACCGACACCGACGCCGGTCGCGCCGCGGTGGCGGCGCTGCGGCGGCGCATCGACGGCTTCGTGCCGGCGGCACTGGACGAGTTCGCCGCCGCGGGCCTGGCTGCCGACCTGCTGCGGCCAGCGCTGGAGCAGACCGCGGCCCGTTTTGCCGCCGATCCACCGCCGCGTGCGCCGACCACGGTGACGCTGGCCGAGGGCGAACACCGCGTGGTGCTGGTGTGGCCGGCGGGCCGGCTGTCGACGACCGCGTTCGCGGCCCTCGCCGAGCGGCTCGCGGCGATGGCGCCTGGCGCCGCCGTGCACGGGGGGCCGTCGGTGCAGGTCGCGATCGAAGCCCTGCTGCGCGCCGATCTGCAGCGGGCCATCCTCTGGGCGCTGCTGCTGGCGGTCGGCATGGTGTCGCTGTGGCTGCGCTCGGTCCGGCTCGGTCTGTTGGCGCTGTTGCCGAGTGGCATCGGCCTGCTGGCGACGCTGGTCCTGCTGCACGCGATCGACCTGCCGCTGTCGCTGGTCAGCTTCGTCGCCGTGCCGTTCGTGCTCGGCATCGGCGTCGACGAAGGCGTGCACATGGTCGGGCACTTCCGTCACGGCGCGGCCGACAGCGGGGCCACCGGAGTCGGCGTCGTGCGCACCAGCATCGGCACCGTGCTCGGCTTCGGCGCCCTGGGGTTCGCCGAGAGTCCGGGGCTGCAGGCGCTCGGCGGGATCGTCGCGTTCGGCTCACTGCTGTGCATGCTGGCCTGCCTGTTCGTGCTGGCGCCGCTGCTGCGCGCTGGCGCCCGCGGCCGACCCGCCTAAGCTCGCGCGCGTGCACGATCCCGCCGTCCAGCCGCGACGAACGTCCGCGCGGCGCGCTGCCGCCGGCGCCGCGACCACCGGCCTGCTGGCCCTGGCTGGCTGCGCAGGTTTCGGTCCGCCGCAGGCTGCGACGCTGCAGCGGCTGCGGCCGATGGCTCTGGCCGCGCTGGTGCCGGGGCGGTTCGAGGTCGAGCTCGACACGCCCGGACTCACCGGGACCTTCGATGCGATCGCGGCGGTCGTCGATCACAGGCTGCGGCTACAGCTGTTCCCGGACGTCGGGGGCAAGGTGCTCGACGTCGAGTTCGACGGCAGCGGCGTGTGGGCCGAGATGCCAGGGGCCAGCTACGCCGCCGCGGCGCCGCTCGACCGCGCCGAACCGCACCTGGCGCTGGTGCTGGCCATGGTGCTGGCGGAGCTGCTGGCGCCGGTCGAGCCGCCGCGCGTGCGCGGCGAACGGCCCGTTGGCAATGGGGGCCGCCAGCTCGACCTCCGGCCGGCGCTCGGCAGCGGGACCGTGCGCGCGACGCTCGGCGCCGATGGGGCGATCGAGGCCTACGCCTTCGAGCTGGGTTGGTTGTCGTTCACGCTGGCCGCCGACGGCACCCTGGCCGGGCGGGGCGTGCGCGGCTGGTTGCGCCCGCTCGGCAGCTGAGCTGCCAGTGCGTCGCGTCGGCAATCGTCGGGTGTTCCCCGGTGGCCAAGGCCGGAGCCGGCGGCTATTACATTCGCCCCGGATGTCGGCGGTTGGCAACAGCTCGTGCCAACGGGACGTTGCCGGGGGTCGGGCCGGTGCGCGAATTGCTGCCGCGACCCCGACCTCTCCCTACCCCGACCCATCTGCCTTCACTGGGGAGCGCCTTCGGTCCGAAAGAACCGGAACCGCTCCGCTCCCGACCCGCGATGTTCCGCCGCAAGAACCCTGACGCCGTCGAGGCCGAGCCGAACGATCTCACCGAGGACATGGTGGTGGTCGTCGACCGTGCCGTGAACCCCTACCTCGTGCTGTTCCACGAGCCGGCCGGCTACCGCGCGGAGCAGGTGCGCTCGCTGCGCAACCGGCTGGTGGCAATGAACCCGGACGGCGAGCCGAAGACGATGGTGGTGACCTCGGCCGTGCGCGGCGAGGGCAAGACCGTGGCGGCACTGAACCTGGCGATGGCGTTCGCAGAGCTCGAGCGCCAGCAGGTGGTGCTGGTCGATGCCGACCTGCGGCGGCCGAGCTGCGAGCGCTACCTGAACCTGAACGCCGAGGCGGGCTTCGCCGATGTGCTGCTCGGCCGGACCGGGGTCGACAAGGTGCTGCGGCCCGCGGGCTACCGGCAGCTGATGCTGCTCGGCTCGGGGACCCGGGTCGGCAATCCGGCGGAGGTGCTCAGTGCGTCGCGGCTCGACGAACTGTTCCATCGCCTCAAGGAGCGCTTCCAGTACATCATCGTCGACACGCCGCCGGTGCTGCCGTCGACGGACGCCGGCGTGCTCGCCGGGCGGGCCGACGGCACGCTGATGGTGGTGCGGCTCGAGAAGTCGCTGAAGAAGCAATCGCGCGAAGCGGTGCGTGTGCTGCAGGACATGGGTGGCAACCTGCTCGGCACCTTCGTCACCGAGCTGCGCGGCCACGATCCGGAGTCCGACCAGCGCCTGGCCTACGATCCGCTCCCCGCCGACGAGGATCCGACGTGAGCTTCAAGGAGACGCTCAAGGACGCGGTGCGGCAGATGTCGTTCCGCACCTCTCTGGACAGCCTCAAGAAGAAGGGCGTGCAGCAGGTGTCGGTGCTCGGCATCGACCGCATCATCGCGCTGATCGAGGCCGCGGTGCACCGCAGCCTCAAGTCGCGGCTGGTCGGTGTCGAACGCGAGGCGGTCGCCGACGCGACCAAGGCCGAGTTCCTGCGCCTGCTGCGCAGCAACGAGGACCTGCAGCGGCAGAAGAGCCAGATCGAGCAGCAGCGCGAGCGGGCCGAGGACGAGATCGACCAGCTGCGGCGTGAGCTGGCCCAGCAGAACCAGGCCCTGCAGCTGAAGCTCGACCAGGACTCGATGTCGCTGGCGGCCCGCTACGAGGGCGAGAACGCCGTCATCGCCGGCAAGGTCAGCGCCGTGGTCCAGGGCATGGCCCAGACGCCGGGCGCGTCGACCTCGCTGCTGGAGCAGAAGCTGATGGAACTCGTGATGGACGTGGTGTCCGGCGAGCGCCAGGCGGCCGAGACGGCGCGCAAGGCGCTGCAGGACCGCGACGTCGAGAACCTGCAGCGGCGGATCAAGAAGCTCAACGACACGCTGTCGCAGACCGAGCAGCGTCTGCAGCAGGTGGCGGCAATGAAGCAAGTCGACGGCGGCATTTCGTCGATCTATCGCGAGGTGCAAGGCCTCGGCGGCAACGACGAACAGGCCGGCAAGAAGAAGGAACTGATGGCCGACATCTTCAAGGCCAACCTGAAGCTGCAGAAGAAGAGCTCGGGCTGAGCCCGGGCACGGACGGCTCCTGGAACCACTGAATCAAACGATGAGTGACAAGAAAGAAGCGGGCGACGCTCCCAAGAAGGACCACGGTGTGCTGTACATCGGCATGGACCTGGGCACGTCGCGGACCTCGGTCTCGGCCAGCAACGGCGTGCGCGAGACCGTGTATTCGATGGTCGGTTACCCGAAGGACGTCGTCAGTCTGAAGCTGCTGAAGAAGGACGTGTTGTTCGGCAAGGAAGCGCTGGAGAAGCGGCTGTCGCTGAAGCTGTACAAGCCGCTCGAGAAGGGCGTGCTGAAGTACACCGGCGACGGCACCATGGACGCCGAGGCGAAGGCCAACCTGAAGGCCGCGTCCGATCTGATCGGCGAGGCCATCCGGCTGGCGAAGCCGCGCAAGGACGAGCTCGTCTACTGCGTCATCGGCGCCCCGGCCGAGGCCTCGGTGAAGAACCGCGAGGCGATCATCGAGGCGGCCCGCGCCCACGTCGACTCGGTGATGCTGTGCAGCGAGCCGTTCTCGGTCGCCTACGGCCTCGACTGGCTCGAGGACGTGCTGGTCATCGACATCGGCGCCGGCACCACGGACCTGTGCCGCATGCACGGCACGATGCCCGAGGAAGCCGACCAGGTGATGTATGACATCGCCGGTGACGCGGTTGACGCCGAGCTCGCCAAGCGCATCACCGAGACCTGCCCGGGGGCGCAGTTCACGGTGTTCATGATCAAGGAGATCAAGGAGCGCTACGGCTTCGTCGGCGACGCCCCGGAGCGCTGCTTCGTCGATCTGCCGGTCGACGGCAAGCCGACGACGTTCGACCTGACCGACCAGATCCGCGGCGCCTGCTCGATCCTGATCGAGCCGATCATCCAGGGCATCACCAAGCTGGTCGCCAGCTTCGACCCGGAGTTCCAGACGCGGCTTAAGAACCGCGTGCTGCTGGCGGGCGGTGGCTCGATGGTGAAGGGGCTCGACTCGGCCGTCGAGAAGGCGATGAAGCAGCGGCTCGGCGGCGGCAAGGTGATCCGCATCGAGGAGCCGATCTACGGCGGCGCCAACGGGGCGCTGAAGATCGCGCACGACATGCCGGCCGACTTCTGGGAACAGCTGAAGTGAGCTTGGCCAAGCGCCGGACGCCGTAGTCGTTCGCCGCCGTTCGCGTCCGCGTGTGCGTCAGCGGATGCCGTAGTCGTCCTGCAGGATCCGCCGCAGTTCGAAGAAGTCGCGGATCTCGTGCTTGGGCTTGCTCGCGCCCTCTTCCTGGGCGTGTCGGCCGCTGCGGCGGATGCGCACCGTCGACCATCCCTCGGCGTTGCACGGGTCGATGTCGTGCGTGGGGTTGTCGCCGACGTAGAGGCAGCGTTGCGCCGTCAGATGCATGCGCTGCAGCACCCGGCGGTAGAGCTTCGGGTTGGGTTTGCTGAAGCCGACCTGGTCGGTGAAGAAGATCGCCGACGGCGTGAGGAACTCGAGCACTTCCAGGCGCACGAGCTTCTCGGCCTGCTTGATCGTGATGCCGGCCGAGATGATGCCGCGCACCAGCTGCGTCTTGGCGAGCCAGTTCAGCACCTCGTAGACGTCGTCGTAGACCTTCAGCTCGCGCCACTTGGTGGCGTGGTAGGCGACGACTCCGGCGGCGACGATCACGGCGCGGTTGTGGCCGTCGAACGACTCCGGACCGAGTCGGTCCAGCACCTTGTCGAAGTGGCCCCCATAGTTGCTGGAGAACTCGGCGATGACGTCCTCCAGTTCGCGCATCGCATCCTGGCGGTCGGCCTGCAGGCCGGCGCGCATCATCGCATCGATGGCCGCGCGGCGGGCCTTGTCGGCGAACACCGTGGTGGAGAACAGGGTGTCGTCGATGTCGAAGAAGATCGCGTCGAGAGCCTGGGTCACGGGTTCAGTTGTCCGTCATCGGGGCGCGCCTCGCAAGAGCGTGGCGCACGGATGGGGGAGACGAGATCGGCGAGGCCGCCAACGACCGCGGGACGCTCCGAGGTCGGAGCGGCCCGCGGAGAGAGCCTCGGGCACCGAGCGAGCGTGTCGTCGGCCT
>JALORC010000180.1 GCA_025459175.1 Planctomycetota bacterium
GTCGGCCGCAGCTTCGTGCCGATCGCCAACGGCTACACCGTGCAGAACGGGCCGAACGCGTGGTTCACGCCGACCAGCGCCAACCTCGGCCTCGGCGACGATGCCGTGAGCGCGGCGCTGACGCTGCCGTTCACGTTCAACTTCCCGGGTGGCTCGACGACGCAGGTGCGCATGTGCAGCAACGGCTTCGTGTGGCTGAACGGCACCGCCACGGCCACCGACTTCTCGCCGACCGCGGCCGAGCTGGCCAGCGGCACCGCGCGCTTCGCGCCGGCCTGGATGGACCTGAACCCGACCCAGGGCACCGGCACGTGCCACTTCGACGTCGACCCGAGCAACACCGCCGTCTACTGCACGTGGAACAACGTGCCGCACTACACGACCGGCACCGTCGGCGCCGGCAACACGTTCCAGCTCGTGCTGCGCAGCAACGGCAGCGCCGAGTTCCGCTGGCGCAGCGTGCCGAACCAGATCGGGGACTGCGTCGTCGGCTGGAGCCGCGGCGCCAGCGCGATCTGTCGGCGAGCGGGCCGTTCCAGGTCACTGTCGACGCGTCGGCGCTCACCTTCACGCCGGTGAACCGTCCGCTGCTCGGCGCGACGCAGACGATCAACCTGAGCAACGTGCCGAACCCGGCGGCCAGCACCGGGCTCGTGTTGATCGGCTTCGCGCCGGTGACGCCGGCCTTGAACCTGGTCTCGATCGGGGCACCGGGCTGCTTCCTGCATGCGCCCAGCACGGTGATCCAGGTGCTGTTCCCGCTCGGCGTTTCGACCCCGTGGAACCTGGTGATCCCCAACAACCTGTCGCTGGCGAACTCGCACGTCTACGTGCAGGGCGCCGCCCTGGTGCCGCCGGGCACCAACCCGTTCGGCCTGCTGACGGCCAACGGCGTCGATCTGCGGCTCGGCACGCTGTAGCCGCTGCGCGCCGCGCCGGCCGCCGCGCGGCTGCCGGGCCGGAGGTCATGGGGTTGTCAAACCTGCGTTCGCCGGCGTTGCCGGGCGCAGCTTTGTCATCACCATGACAACAAGAACGGCGCGATCGCCGTCAATGCTGGCATGACGACGACGAACCGAGGCGTGGTGTTCCTGCTGTGGGCGGCGACCATGGTGGCGACGGTGGCGGCGCAGGAGGTGCCGCCGGTCGAGCGGTTGGCGAAGGCGGCCTTGCTCGAAGCCCGCGGCGAACTGGCGGCGGCCGAACAGGAGCTGCGTGCGGCGCTGGCGGCGGCGCCGGAGTCGGAGCGGGCCGCGATCGAACGCGCGCTGGCGGCGCTGCGGCAGCGCAGCGGCGGCGCGGTCGAGCCGGCGTCCAGCGCGCCGGGTCGGGCGGTCGCGCTGGCCCCGACCGCTGCCGATGATCCGGTGGTGCAGCGGTTGGTCAGCGACCTGGAGCTGGGCACCGAAGTCGTCGAGTCGGTCAAGGCCGCGCGCGAGCAGCTGCAGTCGCTCGGTGCGCTGGCGGTGCCGGCTCTGTGCGCGCGCCTGCCGCAGCTCGGCCCGTTCGGTATCAGCAACGGCATCGAACTGCTGCGCGGCGACGACCCGGCGATCGTTGCGGTGCTCGTGACTCTCGCCGAACGCGATGCGGCGACCGCGCGTTTGGTCGTCGACCGGATGGATCGTCTGCCCTACGGGGTCGCTCGGTTGCTCGGCGAACGACTCGTGCAGCCGAAGTTCCCGGTGCCGGTGCGCACGGCGGCGCTGCGATTGCTGGCGGAGCACGGCGCCGAGCCGGCGCAGCTGAAGCCGGTGGTGCAAGCCCTGCTCGCCGAGCCGGCGGCGCACGGCACGTTGGTCGACGTGGTGCGCAAGCTGCAGGTGCCTTGGGTCGGCCCGATGCTGGTGACGTTGTCGGCGAGTCCGAACTCTTGGGCCCGCGCCGAGGCGCTGGTGGCGAGGGCCAGGCTCGAACCGGAGCTGTCGGAACAGGCCTTCCTGGCGGCGTTGGCAACGATCGAGGTGGCGCCGATGCAGCGGGCGCAGTTCGCCCGGCAGGTCGTGCGGGCGCGGCCGCAATGGGTCGAGGTGGCTTGCCTCGGGCTCCCGGTAGCCGGCGGCGGCGACCATGCCGCGTACCGGGCCGTCGAATGGTGGCGGCAGCCGCATGCCGCGGCCGCGGCGCTGTTGACGCAGCTCGAGCGCCAGCGTGCATCGCACGAGAAGGTGTTCAACGAGCAGGACTTCGATGCGATCCTCGCCTCGCTGGTCGAAGGTGGCTGGCGCATCGCGCCCGAGCACGAAGAACTGCTGCTCCGACAGGCTCGCGTCGGCTTCAGCTCCTACGTGATCGCCGGCGCACTGCCCGACGAAGAGCGCGCACTCGCGTTCTACGCCCGCATGGGGCCGCAGTGGTACGGCGCGGTCGGCAACGTCGTGCACAGGGGCCTGCCCTGGCATCGGTTGGTGGTGCGGGCTCTGGCGGCGCTGCCGAGGACTGACAATGGCACTGCGGCGAACTTGCTCACGCGCGATTGGAACGGGGTCAGCGACGAGGTCGCGGCCGAGTTGACCGCGGTCATCGCGAAGTGGATCGCCGCCGAGCCCTCGGTCGTGAACCGGAAGCCGGGGCTGCAGTCGGGGTCCGCGACGACGACCTCGCCGTGGACCCCGCCGCTGATCGCGGCCGTTCTGGAGCGAGGGCTGCCGACCTCGGTGTTGATGCCGTTGGTGGAGGCCGGCAGCGAAAGTGCGCTGATGGCGCTCGCTGCACGCGATCCGGTGCAGGCGCTCGACGCCGCCCGACCGCAGCATTGGCGAGCGCTGGCTCCGGTGGCGCAGCAACACGGGTTGCCGCGTCACGTGCCGCAGCTGTTGCGGGCCTGGCGGGCAGAGCCCCGGGTGAACACCGCGGTGTCAGCGGTCCAGGCCAATCCCGTCGCGGAGGCATTGCTGCAGGCTCTCGAGCGCTGCGGGCGCGGGTCCATCGAGCTGATTGAACTGGGAACCACCGGCAGTGCCGAGCACGGGATTGCGCTGGTCGCCGCGAAGGGGGCCAGGATCGCGGATCTCGAGCGTCTGCTGAAGGTGCTGCCCGGTCTCGACTGGGGCATCATCGAGACCGCGAACGCAGCGCTTGCCGGTCAGCTGGGGCCGGACCACGCACCGCAGCTGTTGGCGGCGCTGGATGCGATCCTGCCCGCGGTGGCTGCAGCGCCGCAGGGTGTGCCGCGCGGCCACGGGGCGCCGGGAGCGATCGTGCAGGCCGACTGTCTGTTGCAGCACCTCGACCGGCTCGCGGTAGCCGCGGTGGGCCCGCGCGCCGCCCGCATCGTGCGCGAGGCGATCGGGGATCCGCCGTTGCGCGAGCGCGCGGGCCGCGTGGCGTTCGCTCACGCTGGGGCGCAGCGCGGTGAGTTGCTGCGTGCGTGCCTCGCCGACGAGCGTGCGTCGGTGGTCGGGATCGCCTTGCAGCAGCTCGGTGGCGCCGAGTGGGCGACGTTCGCGGATGTGGCGACGGTGGCGATCCTGCGCACGGGACCGCTGTGCTCCGACCTCGGCAAGCTGTTCGACGGCCTCGATCGCGACGCGCGCACCGCGCTCGCACTCGCGGTCCTCGGGGCGCCGGCGCGGCGCACGTTCGCGCCCGAGCTGCTGCGTCTCGCGCTCGGTGCGCTCACCGCCGGCAAGGATGCGCGTCACCTGGCCCAGATCCAGGCGCTGGTCGACGACCCGCGCCCCGACGTGCGGCGGCACGTGGCAGCGGCGCTCGGCCTGACCTTCGATCGCGCCGCGGCTCCGCTGCTGCTCGAACTGCTGAAGGACGAGGACGATGGCGTGGTGGAAGTGGCGAGTGCCGGCCTGAAGCGGCTCGCCGACTACCTGCAGACGCGTTCGGAGTGGGAGAGCAAGTTGAAGTGAGCGGCGAGCGTTGTCGGCAGCGGGGCGGGCGACATAGAATCCGGGCCGCGAACCGGCGCCGGATGGGGTCCTTGGCGCGCCGCACCCGGCGACCGTCGATCGGGTGCCCGGCAGCACCATCCACCTGTGCCTGCCGCGATCTTCATCACGACCCATGCACCACTCCCTGCTCGTGCTCTCGTTGGCTGCCTGCATCAGCGTCCATGCGCTCGCCCAGGGCGAAGTCGAACCGCGCACCAATGCCAAGAAGGGTGGCTCGGTGTGGTTCGTCCAGGAACTGGTGACCGAGGCGTCGCTGCAGTTCCAAGGTCAGGACATGAAGACGAAGCAGGTCACCAAGCGCGCGCTGCACGTGCAGGTCGTCGACGTCGACCAGGACGGCAATCTCATGGTCGCCGCCAGGATCGCGCGGGTGCACGGCGACGTGGTGATGGCTGCCGGCCAGGGTGAGTTCGCGTTCGACTCGGCGGCGACCGAGGACGACGGTGGGGCGCCGGGGAACATGCGCAAGGGCATGCTGATCGGGGCCGGCATGCAGTTCCACGCCAAGGTCAGCCCGGCCGGCGCCGTACTCGAACTCGGCGAAGGTGCCGAAGCGATCGTCACCGCCGCCAAGGAGGGATCGAGTCTGCACAAGCTCGATCGTTCGGGGCTGCAGCAACTGGTGCGCGGCGCCTTCGGCCTGCTGCCACCCAAGCGCACTGCCGGTGGCGCGCAGTGGGAGCAGCAAGTGGATTGCACGATGGGCGGGGCGCCGCTCGCGGCGAAGGGCAAGTTCGTGCTGACGCAGGTCGATCCCGATTGGTTCGAGATCGAGGCGAGTGGCACGGTCGCGCTGGAGCTGCAGAACCTGGCCAGGTATGGCAGCGAGAACGAGGACGCCGAGCTGAAGCGTCAGCTGGAGAGCAGCAAGTTCAGCAACACCAGCTTCCAGACCCGGCAGAAGACCTCGCGCAAGGACGGGTTCGTCGCCAGCGGCACCGAGACCATCGAGTTCGACGTCGAGATCGGCGACTCGATGATGGGGGCCGGCTCCTCGCACATGAAGATCGTCACGAGCTGGCGCCGCACGACCGAGGCCGAGGCGATGCCGGCCAAGGCCAGCGAGGCCGCGGCGCCGAAGAAGCAGTAGCGGCGCGCGCCGCCGCCTCAGCGCTGCAGCGGCCGCGCCGAGAGCTGCTGCCACTCCGACCACGCTGGCTTGGCGGTGAAGTCGCTGGCGGCGAATCCGACCGCGACGAAGTAGAGCAGGTTCGGTCGGCGAGCCGCCGGAAATAGTCGTCCGGCATCGCGTCGGGCGAAGCGTGCAGGAAGTATGGATACGACGACAGCCCGAGCGCCTGCGCGAACGGGAAGTCCTGCAGGTCCGTCGCGATGCCGACGAAGGTGCCGCCGGTGCCCCAGCCCCACGCGGTCTCGACCTGCACGCTGAAGAACAGCTGTGCCTGGCTCGAGTTCGCGGCGAGGTCGGCGGCCATCGCGTTGCTGGTCGCGACCACCGCGGCGTAGAGCCACGGCGGCGCCGCGGCACGCACGAGGTTGGTCTCGGCGGCGAGCCCGAGCAGTTCTGGTTGCAGCAGCTGGTCGACCGCCAGCACATAGTCACGCGCCAGCTGCTGCACCGCCGGTTCGGCGAGGCTGCGGCCGAGCGCCCGCAGCTGCGGCGCTTCGTCGGTGCGCGACAATCCGTCAGTCAGATCGGCGGTGAAGGCGATGCCGAGGCCTTTGCTGCGCAACTGGGCGACCAGCGCGACCTTGTCGCGGGCGAGGATCGCGGCCGGACTCATGCCGGCCAGCAGGTCGGTCCACGGCAGTTCTTCGTGGAAGGCGGCGAGCTCGGCTCCACAGTTCGATGCCGGCGAGCACCGCTTCGACGGTCGGCACCGGCGGCAAGGTCGCCATGCCGAGCTGCCAGCTGCGGGTGACCGGCGGCGCGGGTTCTTCTGGACGCGTGCCACCGCCGCTGCAGGCGGCCCAGCAGGCGGCCGCGATGGCGAGGCCGATGGCACGGAGTACGCACGACGACACGGGCCGGCTATCGTCGCGCAACGGATGCTCGTGGACCACGGGTCGCGCTGGCGTCTCGTTTTCGTGCACTCCGGAGCGTCGTTGTGCGAAGCCCACGTTCTGGCGACGCTTGTTCGCGCGTGTCCGACCGAACCCCTCGTCGCTCGTCCTTGGCCGTGCTGCGGCGCGTGGCCGCCGATGGTTCGCGCTATCGCTGGCAGGTGCTGGCGCTGCTGGTCGCGACCGCCGCGGTCGCGGCGCTGAGTGCCGTGCAGCTGCAGTTGTTCCAGGACCTGTTCGATCGCCTGCAGGCCGTCCGTGGCACCGGCGAGCGCGGCGGCGGCGCCGAACTCGCACCCGTGCTGGCCGATCTGCAGCGGACCGCGCTGTGGATGCTCGCCGGGGCCGTGCCGATGGCGCTGGTCACCTACCTGGCGTGGAACACCGGTCAGGGCCTCGCCAACCGCTGCACGCGCGACCTGCGTGGCCGCTTCGTCGCGCACCTGGTGCGACTCGACCTCGCGTTCCACGGCGACCAGCGCCGCGGCGAACTGTTGACCCGGATGACGGCCGATCTCGATCGCCTCTACGGCATCCAGTCGCTGCTGTTCGGCCGGCTGCTGCAGCGTCCGGCGCAGGCGCTCGGCTGTGCGGTGTGGCTGTTCTGGTCGAGCTGGCAGCTCGGTGCGGCGGTGCTGCTGGTGCTGCTGCCGGTCGGCGTCGTCATCGCGCGCATCCTGCGCACGACGCGGCGGCGTTCGCAGCGCGCGCAGGAGTCGCTGGCCACCGCGTTGACCGCGTTCGAGCAGATCACGGCCGGCATCCGCGTGATCAAGACGATGGGATCGACCGAGCGTGAGGTCGAACGCTACGCGGCGCTCAACCACGAACTGTTCTGCTCGCGGCGGCGCATGGCGCGGGCGCGTGGCCGCAGCGAGGCGGTGACGCAGGGTGCGGTGTGGGCGATCGGGGGCATCGTGTTCCTGCTGGCGGTGTGGCTGGTCGGCAGCGGCATGCTGTCGCCGGCGCAGCTGCTGACGTCGTTGACCGCGCTCGGGCTGCTGGTCAGTTCGTTGCGCGAGGCGCAGAGCGGCTGGGCGTCGGTGGTCGAGAACCTGCCGTCGGCCGAACGCGTCTACGAGGTGCTCGACACCGCGCCGCGGCTCGTCGATCGGGTCGACGCGCTCGCGGCGCCGGCGCCGCAGCGCACGATCCGCTTCGAGCAGGTCTCGTTCCGCTACCGCGACGACGCCGACTGCGTGCTCGAAGCACTCGACCTGGTTATCCCGGTCGGGCAGGTCACGGCGCTGGTCGGCGAGTCCGGCGGTGGCAAGAGCACCGTGCTCGATCTGCTGCCGCGGCTGCGCGAAGTGAGTGCCGGTCGTGTCACCTGGGACGGCGTCGACGTGCGCGACCTGCAGGCCGACAGCCTGATCCGCCACTGCGCGATCGTCAGTCAGGAGCCGTTCCTGTTCGACGACACGATCCGGGCCAACCTCGCCTACGGCCGCCCCGAGGCGACCGAGGCCGAACTGGTGGCCGCGGCGCGCCGCGCGCACGTGCACGACGACATCCTCGGGCTCGAGGGCGGCCGTGGCTACGACACCGTGGTCGGCGATCGCGGTGGCCGCCTGTCCGGTGGCCAGCGACAGCGGCTGGCGATCGCGCGGGCGTTGCTGCGCGATGCGCCGATCCTGCTGCTCGACGAGCCGACCAGCGCGCTCGACGCCGGCAGCGAACGGCACGTGCAGCAGGCGCTCGACGAACTGATGCGCGGGCGCACGACGCTGGTGATCGCGCACCGGCTGGCGACGGTGCAGCACGCGCACACGATCGTGGTGCTCGGCAGTCCGGGGGCGGGGGCGCCGTCGCGCGTGCTCGAGACCGGCAGTCACGGCGAGCTCGTCGCGCGCGGCGGGCGTTATGCCGAGCTGGTGCGGTTGCAGCGGCTGGGGTGAGCCTGCGCCGCGATCCGGCGCTCGCCACCGTTGGCCGCAGGTGGGGCCGCGTGGTTCAGCCGCCGAGCAGCGCTTTGGCCACGACGGTGTGGAAGGTGCGCAGTGGCGCTGTCATCGAGATGGCCGCATACACCCGATCGAGATCGAGTTTGGTGTACATGTGCACCAGCACGTTGCGCAGACCGGCCCAGCTCTGCAGTTCCTTGGCGAGTTGTGCGTCGATGACGCCGGCCGTCGTCAGCACGGTGAACGCCTCGCGGTAGGTCTGCGGCACCCCGAGGCCGCGCCGGCTGATCAGGTCGAGCGCGGCATCGATGGCGCATTGCGCTGCCAACTCGAGTGCAGCACGCACCTTGACCCAGGCTTCCCAGTCCACCTCGAGGTCGGCGCGCTTCACTTCTCGGGCATAGCGCTCGAGCAGCAGCAGCGTCTTCTGCAGCATGACCAGGTGCGCTTCACCCACGCGACCACACCTCCAGGGTCCCGCGGCGCAGGCGATCCCACGCTGGCTGGAAGTCTAGCCAGGAGTTCATCGCCATCACTTCGAAGGCGATCCGGGATTCGCGGTCGCGTTCGAAACAGAGCTTGCCGTCGCGCATCAGATTGCCGAGGAACACCGGGTCCGCGTCATTGACGACTCGCACATCGAAGTCGTCCGGCCCGCGTCCCGTCAGGCTGGCGAGGCGGATGACGATTGCCTCGAGGTCGATCGACGCCCGCGCCGGTCGATCGACGAAGAGACCGATGTCGAGGTCGCGGGCCGGCCGACGGCGCGCCGACGAGCCGAAGTGATAGGCAGCGATCACTTCAGGGGTCTTGGCGGCGGCGACTGCCACTGCCGAGCGCAGCGTTGCCAGCTCGGCTTCGGTCAGGTCGATCCAACGAATCGCGTCGACATCGCTCACTCCCGGACTGTAGCAGCGCTGCCTCGGCAAGCCACCCGCAGTTCCACGGCGCGCGAGTCCCGCCTCACTTCGCCGGCAGGTACTCGGCCGGGATCGGACCCGCATCCGCTTCCTGTTGCCAGAGGACGTGCAGCACCCACCAGCGGCGGTCCTGGTGCACCAGCTGGATCGAGTTGATGCCGCGCAGGAACGGTTCGGCATCGGCGAGTGCATGCCGCCCGGCATAGGTCGACCAGACGTGCGCGAAGTCGCCGAACGTCTCGGTGCGGCGCGCGATCTCCTGTTCGAAGAAGCCCTGTTGCTCGAGCATCGGGCCCGAGCGCTGGATGTAGTCGTCGAGCGCGAGCGGCACGAGGCGCGAGCCCTGCGGGGTCTTCACGATCGGCAACAGCTTCGCGGTCGGATGGCACAGCGAGCGCAGCCGGTTCCAGTTGCGGGCTTGGCCGGCGGGGCCCGAGATCACGTCGTAGAGCGCCTTGACGATCGCATCGACGGAGGCGACGTCGGCCGGGTCGGCGGCGATCTGCTTCGCGGCAGCGGGCTTCGGGGCCGGATCCTGAGGCTGCGCGGGGGCAGCCGGATCCTGCCGCGAGGGCAGCAGGGTGCAGGCGAATGCGAACACACAGGCGAGGACGCGGTGGGTCATGCCCGCGTTCTACGGCGGTCCCGTGGCGGCCGCGAGCGGGCGCTCAACCTTGCCATACGCGCAGCAGGTCGGTGAGGCTCGTGCGCACGGCGTCGGCGTGCGGCAGCGCGCGGCGCTCGATCTGCAGCAAGCCGAGCAGCGACAGCAGCAGATGGCGACGGTTGTGGGAGCGGGCCAGCTCGGTCGGATCCACCTTGGCCGCGGGTCTCGGCCATGCCCGCGGCAGCCAGGCTCGGAACTCCTTCGCGGCGAAGTCCTCGCGCGCCAGCAGGGACAGCAGCACGCG
>JALORC010000254.1 GCA_025459175.1 Planctomycetota bacterium
GTCGATGTCGACCAGGCCTTCGGTGTCGCGCGCCAAGGCCTCGATGCGGCGCGCGATCGCGCGCGTGGTGGCGGCATCGGGGCCGTAGACCTCGGCCACTAGGGGCGCCAGCACCGGCGGGCCAGGCGGCACTTCGACGACCTTCAGCGCCGCGCCGTAGCGTTCGGCGATCGCGGTGAGCCGCGGTCGCACGGCGCGCGCCATGTCATGGCTCTTGCGGCTGCGCTCATGGCGGTCGACGAGGTTGACCTGCAGATCGCCCACGGTGGCGCCTTCGCGCAGGTAGTACTGGCGCACCAAGCCGTTGAAGTTCACCGGCGCCGAAGTGCCGGCATAGCCCTGCACGCTCGCCACTTCCGGTTCGCGCGCGACTTCGTGGGCGAGATCGAGCAGCAGGGCGTTGGTGCGTTCCAGCGGTGTGCCCTCGGGCTCGAACGGCAGCATCTTCAGCACGACCAGCTGCACGACCGCGAGCCCGGCCGACAGCGCAACCAGGGCGAGCATCGCGCCGAACAGCGCGAGCCGCCGGCGCGCGCCGGCTCCGGGGGCGAGGAACGGCCGCAGGATGCGGTCGAACAGGCCGTGCAGCCTCGCCGCGATGCCGCCGTGTCCGTGGGCGCCGCCACCATCGGCAGGCGCCAGCGCTGCGTAATGGCGGGACAGCAGTTTCAGCGCCAGCCACGGCGTCACCGTCAGCGCGATCGCGAGCGACAGCAGCATGCCGACCGACGCATTGATCGGGATCGGCCGCATGTACGGGCCCATCAAGCCACTGACGAAGGCCATCGGCAGCAGGGCCGCGATCACGGTGAAGGTGGCGAGGATGGTGGGCCCGCCGATCTCGTCGACCGCGGCCGGCAGGGCCTCGCGCATGGACTTGCCGCCGAGGCTCATGTGGCGGTGGATGTTCTCGACCACGACGATGGCGTCGTCGACGAGGATGCCGATCGCGAAGATCAGCGCGAACAGCGACACGCGGTTGATCGTGAAGCCCATCGCCCAGCTCGCGAACAGCGTGACGGCGAGGGTCAGGATCACGGCGGCACCGACCACGATGGCCTCGCGCCAGCCGAGTGCTGCGAGCACCAGCAGCACCACGGCCATGGTCGCGAACACCAGCTTCTTGATCAGCGTGGTGGCCTTGTCGGTGGCGGTGGCGCCGTAGTCGCGGGTGATCTCGACCTGTACGCCTTGCGGGATCAGGCGATCGTCGAGATCAGCCAGGCGCGCGCGGATCGCACCGGTGATGTCGGCGGCGTTGCTGCCGGGCTTCTTCGCCACCGCGATGGTGACGGCCGGCGCATTGCCGGCGGGGCCGCCGCCTGTCGCCGCATGCCAGACCAGGGCGGTCGGCAGGTCCGCGCCGGCGCGGATCGTGGCGACGTCGGCAAGCAGCAGCGGGCGGCCGTCGGCGAGTCCGATCACGAGATCGGCGACGGCCGCTGCGTCGGCGAAGAAGGTGCCGGCAGTAAGCGGGATCTGGGTGCCGTCGCCGACGCGCTCGCCCGCTTGCAGCACGACGTTGGCAGCGGCGAGTGCCTGCGACAGCTCGAGCGCGGTCATGCCATAGGCGGCGAGCTTGACCGCGTCGAGTTCAACCGTGACCGCGCGCTGTGGCGCACCGATGGTGTACACGTCGCGCGTGCCCGGCACGCGCTTGATTTCGGTCTCCAGCGCGTGCGCGATTTCGGCCAGTTCGGTGGCGCCGCGGGTCGGGTCGTCTGACCACAGGGTCAGGCTCATGACCGGCACGTCGTCGATGCCCATCGGCCGCACCAGCGGCTGGCCGACCCCGAGACCCTGCGGCAACCACGCGGCGTTCGAGAACACCTGGTTGTAGAGACGCACCAGGGCTTCCTGGCGTTGGATGCCGACCTCGAACTCGACGGTGACCACGGCCATGCCGGGCCGGCTCACCGCGTAGACGTGCTTGACGCCCTCGGTCTCGCCGAGCACCTGCTGCAGCGGCACGCTGACCAGGTTCTCGACGTCGGCCGCCGGGCTGCCCGGGAAGGGCACGAACACGTTGGCCATGGTGACGTCGATCTGCGGTTCTTCCTCGCGCGGGGTGATCAGGACCGCGACGAGTCCAAGCAGGAAGGCTGCAAGCGCCAGCACCGGCGTCAGCGGGTTGGCCTGAAAGGCTCGTGCAAGACGGCCTGCGATGCCGAGCGGGGCCTCAGCCACGGGCGGCGCTCCGCTGCGCGTCCAGCCAAGCCAGCGCTGCCACCGGGTCGGTGGCGATGCGCTCGCCCGCCACCAGCCCCGACAGGACTTCGACGCGATCGCCGCGACGCGCGCCGAGGCGCAGCTGACGCAGTTGCACGGCGCCGGCATCGGTCACTACATACACGCCCTGCACCTCGCTGCGCCGGACCACCGCGCTCGCGGGCACCAGCAGGGCGTCGACGTCGCCGAGCTTGAAACTCGCCTTGACCGTGGTGCCGGGGTTGAGCCCGGTTTCGGCTTCGGGCAGTTCGAGGCGCACGGTGAAGCTGTGCGTGGCCGGGTCGGCATACGGGAACACATTGACCGAGGTCGCGGCGATGCGGCGGCCGTCGGGCAGCAGCACCTCGGCGGCGCCGTGCGCGCGGATCGCCGCCACGTCGGTCTGCGGCACGTTGACCGCGACGCGCAGCTGCGCCAGCGACAGCCCCGAGACCAGCGGCTGCCCGGGGCGCACG
>JALORC010000181.1 GCA_025459175.1 Planctomycetota bacterium
TCGGCACGTTCGTCCCGGGCGGGCAGCGCAACTTCTTCGCCATCGCGATGCACTTCGATCCGGTGACGCTCTACACGCACTTCTATCACTGGTGGGATCTGGCCCGCATGCGCGACACGCCGCACCCGAGTCCCGTGCGGCGCGGCCCGCTGCTCTACAACATCTTCGACAGCCGGGCCGAAGGTCTCGCCACCGGCGTCGAGGAGATGTTCCTGCACGCCGGGCTCTACGACGACCGGCCGCGGTCGCGCGAGATCGTGTGGATCATGCTGGCGCAGCGCGCGGCGCGCGGGCTGGGATCGCTGCGTGCCCACGCCAACGAGCTGACGATGGCCGAGGCCGGCACGATCCACGTCGACTGGACGCCGCGCGGCTGGATGAAGCGCGAGCCGGAGCTGCTGCGGTTCGAGCAGCACCTGTATCTGCGGCAGCCCGGCTACGGCACCAGTTACGTGACCGGCAAGTACCTGATCGAGCGCCTGGTCGCAGCCTTCGCCCAGCAGCAGGAACAGCGCGGCGAACCGTTCTCGCTGCGCGCGTTCCTTGCGCAGGTGAACGCATGCGGGATCGTGCCGGTGTCGCTGATCCACTGGCAGTTGACGGGTCGAGGCGAACTGGTGCCCGGGTTCGATCGCTGAGGCCGCGCGAGCCCTGGGGGCCTGACTCGGGACCGTGGCCGACGGGCGAAGCTGGCGTCCGGTCGCCGCACCGCGCATTCTCGCCGCGATGTCTCCCGCTGTCCTCGCTGCACTCGTCGGTGTCTTGTTCACGGCTTGTCAGGGCGCACCGCCGCCGCTGCCGGCCGGCTCGGGCCGCGGCGTGCTGGCCGCCGATGCCTCGCCACCTTCGGGAGCCGAGACCTGGCACCGTCCCGAATGGAAGGTCGGCGATCGCTTCGAGCTGGTGCGCGGCGACCACCTGCCCGGTGCCTTCACGGTCGTCACCGCCGACGCGGACGGCTATCGACTCGATGCCGGCGGCGGCATGTTCCTGCGCCGCGACCTCGACCTCGGCAACCTCGGCGAGTGCACTGCCGACGGGCGCCTGCTGCACGCGCTGTCGCCGGCCGACGTGCGCTACCACTGGCCGCTATGGGTCGGCAAGACCTGGCGCTGCGAGTTCGTCGATCGCGCGCCGAACGGGATCCTCACCATGCAGGCCGATTACGTGGTCGAGGCGCTCGACCGGGTGACCGTGCCGGCCGGCACCTTCGACGCGCTGCGCGTCGTGCGGCGGGTGCGGCTGATCGGCGGGGAGGCGGAGCACCTGACCCGGGCCCAGATCGCGTGGTATGCGCCCGAGGTCGGCAGTGAAGTGCGCCAGCTGGTGAGTGACTCGCTGGTCGAGCTGCGGGCCGTGCACCGGCCGCGGTGACATGGGTCGTTGCGGGGGCGGCACTCGGCTCGGGGGTTGACCGGCCACGGCGCCCGCTCGACCATCCCGCCGCCCGCCTCGCCCCGTTCTGTCGATGACCGATCCCGCCGATCCTGCCGAATCCATGCCCGCCGAAGGTGGTGACGGTACGTCAGAGCTGCTCCAGCGGTGGCATGCCGGCGATCGACAGGCGCTGCACGAACTGGTGCAGCGCGACATGCCGTGGATCCGGGCGCGGGTGCGGCAGCGGCTCGGCGACGCGCTGCGGCAACACGGCGACACCGAGGACTTCCTGCACGAAGCGGTCATCGACATCCTGAACTACACGCCGCGCTTCCTCGCCGCCGATCGCGACGTGTTCCGTCGCCTGGTGACGCGCATCGTCGAGAACACGCTGCGCGGGCAGAGCGAGTTCTACTCCCGGCTGCGGCGCGACCGCGGCCGCGTCGCACCGTTGCCGCACGACTCGGTGCTCGATCTCGACGTGCAACGTCGCACCGGTACGACGCCGAGCCAGCACGCGGTCCGCAACGAGGAAGAGGCCTGGCTGCGGCTGGCGCTGGACCTGATCGAGCCCGAGGACCGCGACGTGATCGTCATGCGCGAATGGAACGGCGAGGCGTTCGCCGACATCGGCGCGCGGCTCGGGATCCCGGAGAACACGGCTCGCATGCGGTTCGCCCGCGCGCTCGGTCGGCTGACGGCGCAGGTCGAGGCGCTGCGGCGCGGCATCGTCTGAGAGGCTGAGAGCAAATCAGGATACAGCCTCTCAGAGGCTCCTGGTGGCCGCCTGCGCGGCCACGCAGAGAGTTCGAAACCGATTGTCTCTCACTCTCTGAGCGCGGTCACGGCTGCAGCGGCAGCACGATGCGGGCGCCGACGTTCTGCGTCTTGAAGTCCCGCGACTCGTGCAGGGCCCGCCCGCCACTGCGCGCGCTGAACAGATTGTGGGCGTAGGTGCCGCCGCGGAACACGATCCACTCCTGCCCCCACATCGCCTGCGAACGACCGTCGCCAGGCCGCGCAGGGAAATGGTGGCGACCGGCCGGGTCGTCGACCATCTCGGCGACGTTGCCGTGCATGTCGTGCAGTCCGAACGCGTTCGCGGCGAGTGAGCCGATCGGTGCGATGCCCGGGTGGCCGTCGTCGACACCGGCTTCCAGGGTCCAGCGCGCGCCGGCGCGCTTCGCGGATTCGTCGCTGACGTTGGCGAACTTGCCGGCGCCGTCGCGCGTCCCGAAGTGGAACGGCGTCGCCGTACCTGCGCGACAGGCGTACTCCCACTGGGCTTCGGTCGGCAGAAGGAGGCCGAGCGGCTCGATCACGGCCTTGAGGCGGCGTTGCGAGATCGACACCGCCGGGAGCTTCGCGGTGGTCTTCTGGCCGACCGATTCCACCTGAGTGTCGCGCACGCGCCCTTCACCGCCTGGACCGGCGAGGCGAAGCAGCTGGGCCTCGGTCATCTCGAACTTGCCACAGTAGAAGGGATCCAGGGCGACTTCGCGCAGTGGGGATTCCGTGGCCAGCGCTTCCGGGTCGTAGTTGGGGCCAGCGCGATCCTCCTTCTGGGCGCCCATCGTGAACGACCCGCCCGGCAGCAGCACGACGACGATGCCGGTGTCGTCGGTCAGCTCGTAGCGCCCGTCGGCGCCCACGGTCGGAACTTCGCGGTCGGGGCTGCCGGAGGGCAGGTGCACGAACTCCCAAAGCCCTGATGCCGGGTCCGCGCGCAGTGGCAGCAGGTCGCAGCGCGGCGGCAACTGCAGCGCCGCGAAGCGCGGATCGTCGGCGACGGCTCGCGCTGCCTCGCGCCAGCGGTCGGCGGCGTCGACGATGGAGCGGCGCTGGAAGGTGGCGGTCGCGGCGACGCGGCTGCGCAGCCATTCGCTGCGCGATTGCGGTCCGCGGCAGAAGGCCGTCAGTCGCGTCACCAACGCCGCGATCTGGTCGTGCAGGAACTGCTCTTCGTCGGTCGACAGGCGCCAGCTGCGGTTGGCGGCGAGCCGTGCGTCCAGTTCGGCCCGCGTGGTTCGCAGCGCCTGCAGGCGCTTGCGGTGGTCGGCCAGGTTGCCGTCGCGGTTCTCGATCGCGGCCTCGCGGAACGCGATCTCGCGGTCGGCTTGGTGGATCGGCTCGTCGTAACCGACCCGTGCGCGGTCGGCGGCGACATCGGCGGCACTCGGGGGCAGGGCCTGCGCACGGAGTTCGGCGAGCTGTTGGTCCAACCGAGGGAGTTCGGCGGCGAGCGGCGCGGCTTCGTCGCGCAACCACGCCTCGATGCGGGGGCCTTCGGTCGGATCGATGCCGCGCCAGTCCACGGCCAGCGCCAGCACCCGGTCGAGGCGCACGCCCAGGCTCAGGCGGTGTCGCCGCGCCAGTGCCGCGTCGGCGCGTTCGCGCTCGCCGGCCAGCACGGTGCGTTGCTGCTGGTCGACGGCCAGCAGCGCGATCGCTGCACCGGTCGCCAGAGCGACCGTGGTCGACCGCCACGGCTTCTTGCGCAGCCAACCGACGGTGCGTCGGATCCGGCCCGGCGGGCGGGCTTGCGTCGGTTCACCCGCCAGGATCGCGCGCAGGTCGGCGGCGAAGTCGCCGACCGAGGCGTAGCGGCGGGCGGGATCGCGGCTGAGGGCCTTCTGCAACACCGCGGCCGTGTCGGCGCCGAGCTGTGGTGCGAATCGGCGTGGATCGGGGACTTCGTCCTGTTGCAGTCGCAGCGCGAGTTCCGCCGGCGAGCCGGCGGGGAACGGCACCTGCAGGGTCAGGGCTTCGAACAGTGTCGCGGCGAGCGAGAACTGGTCGCTGCGATGGTCGCCGGGGCTGCCGCGGGCCTGCTCCGGCGCCATGTAGGCGGGCGTCCCGGCGCGGGTGATGGCGGTATCGCTGCCTTGCCGCTGCGCGATGCCGAAGTCGGCGAGCAGCGCGCGGCCGTCGCAGTGCACCAGCACGTTGCTGGGTTTGACATCGCGGTGCACGACGCCCGCGGCGTGCGCGGACGCCAGCGCTTCGGCGACTTCGGCCAGCAGCGCGAGCATCGTCGCTGCCCCGGTCGAACGCAGCTGCCAGCGCTCGCCGGCGGGCTCGGCAGCGCCAGGCGCTGCCGCCGTGCCACTCGACGCGGCACCCGCCTGCACCGCGGCGCGCAGGTTCGCCGTGGTGACCACGCCACCTTGCCCACGCAGTCGTTCCAGCACGACGGCCAGTGAGCAACCCGGCACCAGTTCCATCGCGATGTAGGGCAGCCCGGTGTGCGTGCCGGCGTCGAGCACGCGCACGATGCCTGGATGCGCCAGGCTGGCCAGCAGGCGAGCTTCCCGTTGGAAGCGCAGCAGCGCTCCGTCGCCGCCGGTGTTCGTCTGTGGCCCCAGCACCTTGACGGCGATGCGCCGTTGGAGGCCTGGCTGCGTGGCGGCGAACACTCGGCTGTGGCCACCGCGACCGATCTCGTGCAGCAGCTGGTAGGGGCCGAGGACCTGGCCGGCCCCTGGCCCGTCGGCGAACGATGGCCCGGTTGAAGCGGTCATGGCATCACGTCCCGTACCGCGCGGCAACCGACCAGTTGGCTGACGTGCGCCTTGTTTTCCGCGAAGCTGCGGTGGGAACTGCGTGCCCCGGACAGCGCGTCCTGGGAGCTGCCGCCCCGGATCGCGAACCTCTCCTGCAGGTAGTCAGCGATGCCTTCCCCGCGCCCCTCGCTGCGTTGGCGCGACGCCGGCGCCTTGGCGTCGCCGACGAGTTCGCAGACATTGCCGTGCAGGTCGTGCAGCCCGAACGGGTTCGCCAGGTAGCTGCCGACCGCGGCAGAGCCCACGTTGCCGTCGTCCAGGTCCGCTTCGTGCTTGCGGCCGATCTTTTGCGCGCCGCTGTTGCGATCGGCGAAGTTGGCGTGCCGTGGCGCCTCGTCCCGCTCGCCGAAGCTCCACGGCCCGTTCGTCCCGGCCCGGCAGGCGTACTCCCATTGCGCCTCGGTTGGCAGCCGCAGGCGCACGGATTGCAGTGCCTTCGCGGCTCGCTGCTGTGGGATGCTCTCCACCGGCCGCGTCGGGCTGGCGTTCTTGAAGCCATTCGCTTCGCTGTGGTAGCTCGGCCGATCGCCCGCGAGCCGGTGCCACTGCGCCTGCGTGATCTCGTACTTGCCGCAGAAGAACGGATCGAGCCGCACCTGTTGCACGGGGCCCTCGTCGCGCGCGGCGGCCGGATCGTAGTTGGGGCCATCCGGGTCCTTCGCTTGCGCGCCCATCGCGAACCAGCCGCCCGGCAGCAGCACCAGCACGATGCCGCTGTCCGCTGTCACGGTCAGGCGGCCGTTGGCGTCGCGGGGCGGCACTTGCAGCGGGTCTTCCCCGGACGGCAGGTGCACGAACTCCCACAGGCCCTGCTCGTTCTTGCCGAGCGGCACCAGGTCGCATTGTGGGGCGAGACGCAGGCCACCGAAGCGCGGATCGGCGGCGACGTCGGCGGCGATCGTGCGCCACAGCTCACGTGGCTCCTCGAGGCAGCGGCGGTGGTTATCGGGAGCGAATTGCGCAGCGCGCCTCACCTTGGTCAAGGCCCCCGACACCGGCTCGACGAACTCGCGCAGCCGTGCCACGACTCGCGCCAGCTCGTCGTGCAGGAACTGCCGGCGCTGGTCGGCGAACCGCCACGTGCGTCGGGTGGCGACGCGCTGCTGCAAGGCCGGCATCGCCTGCCGCAGTTCCGCCGCGCGTGCGGTGCGTGCTGGCGACAGTTCGCCCGCTTGCGACTCGTACCACGTGAGTTCGGCGATCAGCACCGCCAGCTGCGCAGCATCCGGGTGGCTGGCACGATCGGCAGCGGCTGCCGCCTCGTCGTAGGGTTCTGCATCGGCCTGCACGGTTTGCAGCAGCCGTTCGAGGCCCGGCAGCTCTGCGGCGAGCGGTTCGCCGTGCTCACGCAACCAGCGTTCATGCGCAGGCAGCTCCTCCAGCCTCGGCAGCCGGAGCCTCCTGGCGATCTCCTCCGCGCGATCGATGCGCACGACGATCTCGAGCCGTTGCACCTCCGCCAGTGCTGCCACCGTGCGCGACGTCTCCTGCTGCAGCTGATGCGCCGCGATGCGGTCGGCGGTGCCGAGGCCGAGCACGGTCGCGATGCCGAACCCGGCCGCGGCAGCACGCCACG
The DNA here is from genome assembly GCA_025459175.1 of Planctomycetota bacterium. GTDB lineage: Bacteria > Planctomycetota > UBA1135 > UBA1135 > UBA2386 > UBA2386. The sequence goes on from JALORC010000181.1 coordinate 6,517, forward strand.
GTTCGCGTTGCATCCATCGCCACAGGCGAAGGAGCCGCCCCGTGGGGCGGGCCACGATCGGTTCTCCCGCGAGTGCCGCGCGCAGGTCGGCGGCGAACGCGGCCGCGGTCGGATAGCGACGTGCGGGCGACTTGTGCAGTGCGTGATGGGTGATTGCCGCCAGCGCCGGACTCCGGTGTGCCGCCAATCGCCGCACGTCGATCGGTTCGTGGTGCAGCAGTCGATCGACCACCGCCGCGGTGTCGGCGCCCGCGAACGGCAGCTGCAAGGTCAGCGCCTCGTACAACACGACCCCGAGCGAGAACACATCCGACGCCGGGCTCGGCTCCGCGCCGCGCACCTGTTCGGGCGACATGTAGGTCGGTGTGCCGGCCAGGTCGCCGGTCACGGTCAGCGGTGCGGCTCCTGCCTGGTGGGCGACGCCGAAGTCGGCCAGCAGCGCCTGGCCATCCTGGCGCAGCAGGATGTTGCTCGGCTTGACGTCGCGGTGCACGACGCCGGCAAGGTGGGCTGTGTGCAGCGCCTCGGCGATGTCGGCGACGATCGTCGCGACCGCGGCCCCGTAGTCGTTCGGCAGCTGCCACGGCGTCGGCGTGATGGTGGCGTGGTCGACCGCGCCGAGCACCGCGGCGCGCAACGTGTCGCCGTTGGCGTGGCGCAAGCCGGCGCGGCGCACCGCTGCCAGCACCGCCGCCAACGAGGCTCCGTGCACCAGTTCCATCGCCAGGAACGGGATCCCGCCGTGCACGCCGGTCTCGATGACCTTGACGATCGCCGGATGGTCGAGCGCCGCCAGCAGTTTGCCCTCGCGCTGGAAGCGCCACAGCGCGCGTTCGCTGACCAGCAGCGTCGGCGCCGACAGCACCTTGAGTGCGACAGTGCGATCCAACGACCGCTGCCAGGCCGCGAACACGACACCCATGCCGCCGCGGCCGAGTTCGCGTTCGAGGCGGTAGCCGCCCAGTTGTCGGCCGGGTTCGATCGCGGTCGCGGCCGTGGTCGGCGTGACCGGTTCGCCGACGCTGTTGCGCGCCGCATCGGCTTCGTCGTCGTACTGCAGCATCGGCTCGAGCAGATCGCGCAACTCGCCGTGTTCGGCGACGAACTCGGCGACGTCGGTTCGCCGCTGTGCCCGGAACTCGAGGCTCAGTCGGATCGCAGTGGCCAGTCGGCTGGATCGTGGCTCGGCGTTGGACATGGAGACGAGTCGCGGCGGCGGCCGGTACCGATTCCGCGCGCCACCATACAGCCGCATTCGGTCGCCCACCGCACAAGAAGCCCCCGGATCTCGAGCGCCGCCGCGATCGGGATCGATCGGCGCAGAACCGCTGTGCGGTCGGCCCGCGGCTGCGACTAACCGCTGCGCAACCAGGCAGGAGACCAATGCGAAGAAGTCACTCACTCGTTCTGTTCGCCGTCGCGAGCCTATGGGCTGGCCCGGCATCCTTGATTGCCCAGGAACCCGTCGAGCTCGCCCCGGCGTCGAAGCCGGAGACCGCGACGTCGATCCGCCACGGAAGCGGCCTGACGCTGGTCGACGGCGACCAGCTGCTCGGCGTCGGCTGGGACTACAACGCCTGGTTCGGGCCGCAGGGCATGGCGTTCACGCCGGCGCTCGGCAAGCGCGCGCCGCACGACCTGCCGCTCGCGTTCGAGACCACCGCGATCGGTCGCGGATTCGACCTGTTGCCGGTGCCGGCCGCGACTCGTTCGTACTCCGAACGCACCGTGTCCTATCGCCGCGGCAACGTTGTCGAAACCTATGAGGTCCGGTCGGAAGGAGTGAAGCAGAGCTTCGTGTTCCACTCGCTGCCGGCGGGCAACGGCGATCTCGTCGTGCGCGGGGCCGTGGTGACCGAGCTGGCGCCGACGGTGGTTGCGGGGGATGCGATGGCGTGGACTTTGCCCGGCTTCGGCGGCGTGTCGATCACCGGCGTGCTCGGCATCGATGCCGCAGGACGGCAGGTGCGCGGCAGTCTCGCTGCCTGCGATGGTGGCATCGAACTGCGTTTGCCCGCGAGCTTCGTCGCCGAGGCCCAGTTGCCGCTCGTGCTCGATCCGCTGGTGGGGACCTCGTCGGTGATCAGCGCCGGGTTCAACGACAACCACCCGGACCTCGCCTGGGACGCGTCGTCGGGTCGTTGGTTGGCAGTTTGGCAGCGGATCTTCTCCGGCTCGAACGCGGATATCCGCGGGCAGTTCTTCGACACCGCAGGCGCGCCGATCGGCGGCGTCTTCGTGATCGAGAACAACACGGCCACGTTCGCCAGTCGACCGTCGGTCGCCAACATCAACGGCGCCAACGCGTTCGTCGTCGCCTACACCTACGGTGGCGACGTGTTCGCACGCGGTGTGCTCGCGGCGACCGGTGCCTTGACCGCCGAGGTGGCCGTCGCCACCGGTTCCGACAGCCAGGTCGACGTGGTGCTGGGCGGCGAGGCACTCGACAGCGCCGGTGGCCAGGCGCTGGCCGTGTGGCGCAACGCCACCGCGAGCTCGATCCTGTGCCGACCGATCGGGCACAACGGCACGGCCCTCACGTTGGCCACGGCGTCGACCGTGGCTTCGGGTTTCAGCGACGAGCAGCCCGCGGTCAGTCGCAGCGGCGGTGAGGCAGGTCGACTGCTGATCACGTGGACCCGCAACATCGTCGTCG
>JALORC010000083.1 GCA_025459175.1 Planctomycetota bacterium
GCTGGCGCCTTGACGCTCGACACTTTGGCAAACTCGTCGAAGTCCTCGACGAAGTTCTCGTGGAAGTCGTATGCCCACCACATGGCATCGAAGGTCCCGGCACCTGACTCCGGGATCCACGGACCACCCATGATGATCGGTTCAACCAGCAGCGTTTCACCCCTTAGGCCGCGCACGTAACCGACGATTGCGATCTGCTCGCCATCTGCCAAGTGCATCCGCAGTGTGTCGGACCGCACTTTGTCCGTCGAGTATTCGATTCGCACCGCCAGACTCGAGTCGCCCCTTGGGATCCAATCGTTGGAAGCCCGAGGGGGATGCTCCCAGATCGACGGACAAGGTCCAAATCTCTCGACGGAACAGAATAGCTTGCCACGGCCCTCGGCGATCAATTGATGCAGCGAAGGGACCTTCCATTGCTCGATCAGAACAAGGAACACATCCTTGTAAATGCGGTCGATCTGAAACTCCCGCAGGCCTTCAGGCATGTCTGGAATGCGGGCGATCGCGCTGTTGATGATGTCGACTCCTGGCTGCCCGAGGATGGTCTCGATCTTCCGTCGGTGGACGAATCCTGGATCGATTGTGAACCCGAGGTCCTCACACCGTTGGCTGCGCGTCAAGTCATCGCGGAGGGACATGGTCAAGCCAACGTCTTTGGCATTGAGCCGCGAGCGCCGCTGCGGCGCTCGTCGGCTCCTATGCCGTGTTGGACGGTGAGTCTAGCCGAGCCAAGCTCGAACGGGAGTGGAACTGGCGAACCCAAACGGCACACAGGGCTCTCGCGATACCCCATGCCCAGAAGCAACTCATGGCCAACTGCGCGGACATCCAGTGCATCGATTCCGCATACATCGCTACCACGGCACCCCAGAACCAAACGCTAAGTAGCCGACCGAGGACGCCGGCAGGCAATGGGAGAGCACCACTCCGCCTCGTGATGATCCAGTGCACGAGGTTGAGCAGCGCCACGGCAAGGAAGGTGCTGCTCAGAATCGCCATGGGAACATCCGTTCAACTAGCAGTCGGCAAAACCGCGTATCGGAATGACCGCGGCCTGCTTCCGGCCCGATCCTACACCAACGCACCGCGATTCCCGCAACCCCGGGAACTCAATCGAGATGCACCAGGTCCCTTGACGGACGACTCAGCTGGCCAGACCAGCCTATCCAACGAGCTCCCGGCGCCGAGGGCCGGGACCACGCGCCCACCCACCCACCCACCCACCCACCCTCCCTCACCTACCCCCGCTCCAACCGCGCCCCACCCGCCGCATCCACGATCCTCCACCCCGCCGCCGCCACCCGATCCCGGATCGCATCCGCCGCCGCAAAATCCTTCCGCGCCTTCGCCGCCTTCCGCTCCGCCAACAGCGCCACCAGCTCCGCCGGCGCCTCCCCCGTCACATCCGCCTTCGGCTCCCCACCAAAGCACCCCAACACATCCTCCACCCGCGCAAACACCGCCAACCCCGCCTTCGCCCCCGCCACCGACACCGCCGCCCGATTCACCACCGCGACAAAATCGAACACCGCCGCCAACGCCTCCGACACGTTCAGATCCTCACTCATCGCCGCCGTGAACCCCTCACTCGCCGCGACCACCGCCGCCGCCAGATCCTCCGCCCCACCTCGCTCCAGCCCATCCCGCACCCGCACCAACCGCTGCCGGCACTGCTGCACCCGCCCGATCGCCGCCCGCGCCTCGTCCAACCCCTTCAGCGTGAAGTTCAAGGCCTGCCGGTACTGCACCTTGATCAGCGCATACCGCAACTCGAGCCCCGAATACCCCTTCCCCAGGATGTCGGCCACCGTGAAGAAGTTGCCGAGGCTCTTGCTCATCTTCGTCCCGTCGACGAGCAGATGCCGCGCGTGCATCCAGATCCCCACGAACGGTTTCCCCGTGTGCGCCTCGGTCTGCGCGATCTCACACTCGTGGTGCGGGAACATGTTGTCCTCACCGCCCGTGTGCACGTCGATCTGCGGCCCGAGATAGTGCATCGACATCGCCGAGCACTCGATGTGCCAGCCGGGGAACCCGCGCTGCCCGCCGCGGAACGGCGCGTCCCACTGCATCTGGTGCTTGTCGTCGGTCTTCCACAGCGCGAAGTCGCGCGGGTCCTTCTTCTCGTCGTTGACCGCGACCCGCGCCCCCGACTCGAGCTCGTCGAGCACCTTGCCCGACAGCTTGCCGTAGTCCGGGAAGCGCGCGACCTCGAAGTACACGTTGCCGTTCTTCTGGTAGGCGACGCCCTTCTGCAGCAGGTCGTCGATGATCGCGCCCATCTGCGGGATGAACTCCGTCGCCCGCGGCATGTGGTGCGGCAGCCGCACCAGCAGCTGCCGCTGGCAGTCGTGGAACTCGGCCTCGTACTGCTTCGCGATGTCCCACGCCGTCCTGCCGGTCTTGCGCGAGGCCGCCTCCATCTTGTCCTCGCCGCCCTCGATGTCGTCCTGCGTCAGGTGACCGACGTCGGTGACGTTCATCACCTGCGTCACCTGATAGCCCTGGTCCTCGACGAAGCGCCGCAGCACGTCGGCGAACAGGAAGCTGCGGAAGTTGCCGATGTGCGGCGAGCTGTAGACCGTCGGCCCGCAGTGATACATCGTCACCTTGCCGGGCGTGCGGGGCTGCAGTTCCTGGAGCGAACGGGTGAGCGAGTTGTGGAGGCGGATCGGCATGCGGGCGCGGCCGGAACGGCCGGTGCCAAGAGTCGCAGAGCCCGCGCCCGCGTGCAACCGCACAGGTGCCGCGCGCGCAGCCACCTGCTACAAGGAGCGCCCCCATGTCCGAGGCCCGCACACCCCCTGCCGGCAGCGCCCCGCCGCCGAGCGCGCAGCGGGCGGTGGCCGGTCGCTTCGAACTGCTGCAAGAACTCGGCAGCGGCTCGTCGGGACAGGTCTACCGAGCCAGCTTGCTGCAGCCCTACGGCGAACTGCCCACCGGCACCGAGGTCGCCGTCAAGTTCCTGCGCCAGGAGCTCGTCGACGACGAACGTGCGCAGGCCCGCCTGTTCGCCGAGGGCGAACTCGGCCAGCAGCTGCGGCACCCCAACGTCGCCGCGATCTACGGCGTCGAGACCGCCGAACTGCTCGGCACCACCATCACCTACCTGGTGATGCAGTACGTGCGCGGCACCACGCTGCGCCAGTTCACCGCCCGCTCCGGCCAGCCGGTCGAGGACCTGACCCGCCGCATCGGCGCCGACGCCGGCAAGGGCCTGTGGGCGCTGCACCGGCGCGGCCTCGTGCACCGCGACGTCAAGCCGGAGAACCTGATCCTGACCCCCGAGAGCGAACTGAAGATCGTCGACCTCGGCCTCGCCCGCCCGTTCGGCGCCCGCGGCGGTGGCTCGGGCAGCGGGTCGGGCAGCGCCGGCAGCACCGGCTCGCAGGGCCGGTCGTCGAGCCACGGCCTCGCCGGCAGCATCGCCTACACCGCGCCCGAGATCCTGCGCGGGGAGCCCGCCAGCCCGAAGAGCGACCTCTACGCGCTCGGCGTCGTGCTCTACGAAGTCACCACCAGCGTGCATCCGTTCGCGGCCGCGACCTCGCCCGACGCGATGTTCGACGCCCACCTGCACCGGGCCCCGAGCCCGCCGTCGCACCACCGCGCCCGGGTGTCGCCGTTCCTCGAGCAGATCCTGCTGGACCTGCTGCACAAGGACCCCGAGCGGCGAATCCGCGACGCCGCCGAACTGGCGCGTCTACTCGAACAGGGCGAACACTCGGACTGGTGGCGCAAGCACGAACAGAAGGCGCCGGTGCTGGCCAGCAGCCGCCGCCTGCTGCGCATGCGCCGGCCGGCGGAGACGCCGTTCCACGGCCGCAGCAACGAACTCGAAGCGCTCGACGCGGCGCTGGCGGCGGCGCGCGCGGGCAAGGGCCGCGCCGTCGTCATCGCCGGCCCCGACGGCATCGGCCGCCGCCGCCTGCTCGACGAAGCGATGCAGCGCTGGCTCGACCAACCGAAGCCCCCGCTCTACCTCGGCGGCGAGGCCGACAGCGACCTCGGCCACGGCGAACCGTTCGCCGGCTCGGTGCTCGACCTGCTGCTGCGCGGCGACGACCGCAACTCGCCGAACGCGGCCCAGCGCGCCCACAACGGCGCCCGCACGCTGCTGCAGCTCGACGACGACGCCGCCACCGCGCTGGTCGCGGTCGCGTTCGGCACCAGCACCGAACCGCCGGAAGTGCGCGCCGACCGCCTCGCCAGCGCGCTGCTGCGGCTGCCGCGCCGCGACCAGGTGCTGGTGCTGCGCGTCGACCACGCCAACCAGCTCGACACCAGCGGTCGCCTGGTGCTTCAGCGCCTGCTGGCGGCGGCCGGCCGGCTGCACCTGATGCTGCTGCTGACCACCGGCGCCGACGGCCTCGACCTGCCGGCGGCGCAGCGCCTCGATCTCGCCGGCCTCGACGAAGCCGACTTCCTCGCCTTCGGCCGCGCGCTGTTCGCCGCCGGCGAACCGGTCGAACCGTTCCTGCGCCGCGCCCACCAGGTGCTGAGCGGCCTGCCCGGCAACCTGATCGAGATGCTCGATCACCTGAGCCAGAGCGGCACCGTGCGCGGCCGCGCCGGCGACTACCAGCTGCTCGAGCCGGATGCCGAACCGCGCCCGGCGCCGTCGCACCTCGAACGCTTCCGCACCCGCGTCGCCGGCCTCGACCCGAGCCAGCGCGCGGTGCTGGCCGCCGCCGCGGTGCTCGGCGAACGCTGCGAACTCGCCGATCTCGCCGCGCTGGTGCAGGCGCCGGAGCTGTCGGTGCTGGAGACGCTGTCGCTGTTCCGCGGCCGCATCGTGCGGGCGCAGGGCGGCGAGGTGACGTTCCGCCACGGGGACTTCCAGAAGGCGCTGCTGCGCGAACTGCCGCCGCTCGAACGCGAACGCCTGCACCGCAGCGCCGCGGCGATGCTGCAGGCGCAGGGCCGCAGCCCGCTGGCGATCGGCATGCACCTGTCGATGGCGCTCGACCACGAAGCGTGCCTCGACCCGCTGCTGGCCGGCCTCGACGAACGGGTGCGCGCCGGCTCGCGCCGCACCGCGCTGCGCCTGTGCGGCCGCCTCGCCGTGCACTTGGGCCAGGTGGTGCCGACCACCGCCAACGAACGGCGGCGGCTGCGCTTCCTGCTGCTGGCCGCCGAGGCGCGCGCCAACGCCGACCAGATCGACGCCGCGATCCGCACCTTCCGCCAGGCCGAGACGCTGGCGCGCGAACTCGGCGACCTGCACGCGTCGGCGACCGCGCGCACCGGCCTCGCCAGCGGCGAACTCGACAGCGGCCGCCTGCTGTCGGCGATCGCGCTGCTCGAGTCGGTGCACGACGACCTCGCCCAGCAGCACGACCCGCGCAGCGAAGCGCTGGCGGCGAAGGCGCACGGCCTGCACGGCCGCATCCTGCTCTACCGCGGCCAGGCCAGCGAGGGCCTCAAGCACCTGCAGGCGGCGCAGAAGCGGGTCCCCGCCGAGGCCACCGACCTGCGTTGCCATCTGCGCATCGACCTCGCCCGCGTCGAGGCGCTGAGCCACCACTACCCGACCGCGCTGAAGACGCTGCAGGAGGTCGAGCAGGAGCCACAGAGCCGCAACCTGCCGCGCGCGCGGCTGCGGTTCCATCTGTACCGCGGCCAGATGCGGGCGCTGGTCGGCGCCGACGACGCGGCGCAGGACCTGCGCTACGCGATCGACGAAGCCGAACGGCTGTCGATGCCGACCTACGGCGCGCGCGCCGCGGTGTTCCTCGGCGAACGGCAGTTCTGGCGCCGGCGCGACGACGAAGCGGCGGCCGCGTTCCGCACCGCGCTGCGGCTGGCGCGGGCCGGCAACGACCGGCTCGGCGAGGCGATGGCGCGTTCGTACCTGGTCCGGCTCGGCGCCGAGGACCCGGAGCTGTGGGCGCTGGTCCAGGAGCTCGAACTGCCGTCGCTGCGCGCCAACCTGCTGCTCGCCGATGCGGCCAAGACCACCGACGCCGACCAGCTGGCGGCGATCGGCGAACAGCTGGAGCAACTGCTGGACGCCGCCGACCTGCCGCTGTCGCTGCACCTGCGCGCACTCGCGCTGCTCGACCGTCCGGCGTCGGCTCGTTCGCTGGTCCGCATCATCAGCGAACGGTTTCCGCAGCGAGCGATGCGGCGCCGGTTCGTCGACCAATGGGCCGTTGGGGCCAGGGTTTGAGGGCCGCTCCCGACCCGCTGTGGCACAGGATTCGCATCGCGAACGCAACTTGGCTCGGCCACTGCGGCTCGCGCTTGCGTAGAGGCGGCCGGTGAAAGGCCAACGTCCTCTGCTCGCCGCGACCGCACTATGCCTGCTGCTGGGCATCGGCTGGTGGGTGCGTTGCCAGGCCGAACCCGCGCCGCCGGTGCCGATCGGCGGGCCGCCGTCGACGGCCGGCGCCAACGACGCTCCGCGGCCCGCCGACGCCAGCTTGGAGCGGCTGCCGGACGGCGGGGCTGGACCGCGCCAATCACCGCCGCCGACCGCGGCGGACGCCCTGGTCACCCTGCGGGTCCGGGTGGTCGCCAGCGACGACGCGCCGCTCGACGGCGTGGAAGTCGACGTCGAAGTGGCCGCCGATGGGGTCGCCTCGGCCGGCGCCGACGAGGCCGAGGCCGACCGCCCGGCCCCCGCGCGCTACACCGCCATCACCGACCGCGAAGGCCGGGTCCGCTTCGAGCTCGGCCGCTGCGCCGGCCGCACGGCGCAGCTGCGCACCGCCCTGAGTGGCGACGGCAGCCGCACCGTGGCGTTGACGCCGACCACCGTGGACACGGAGATCGTGCTGCCCATCGCCCACCGCGCGCTGGTCACCGGCAGCGTCGTCGATGGCAGCGGCGTCGGCATCGCCGGCGCCGAGTTGCTGTTGCTGCCGTGGGGGGAGCCCGACGCGCCGCTGCCGGCGCCGCGCCGGGTCGGCCGCAGCGGCGCCGACGGCAGGTTCCAGCTGCAGCTGGCGACCGGCGGGCGGCTCGGTGCCCAGCACGACCGCTACGGCCCGTCGCCGCTGCACCTGGTCAAGGCCGCGCCCCGCGGCGGACCGCCGTCCACCACCAACCTGCAGCTGCAGCTGGCGGACGCGATGGCGCGCCTGCACGGCTGCGTGGTCGATGCAGCCGGTCGCCCGGTCGCCGCCGCGCGCATCTACCTGCGCAGCACCAACCCGACCCCGCGCAGTGCCGAACTGCCGGCGCCGCCGCGCTGGTGCACCGCCGACGCCGGCGGTGAGTTCCTGGCCGATCAGCTGGCGCCTGGCGCGGTGCAATACGAAGTCCGCGCCGCCGGCCACGGCCTGCTGCGCGGCCCCCGGACGCTGGTCGCCGGCCGCAATCCACCGGTCCGGCTGCAGCTGCCGCCGGCCTGTGCGGTCACCGGCATCGCCACCGATGTCGATGGGCAACCGCTCGACGCAGCCCGCATCGTCGCCAACGACAGCAGCGGCCCGATCGCCAGCACCCGCACCGCCGCCGACGGCAGCTACCGGCTGGTCGACCTGCCGAGCGGTCCGGTGGCGCTGGTCGCCACCGCGCGCGCCGACCACGGCGCGAAGCTGCAGGCCGCGGCCGAAGTCGAACTGGCGCCCTCGCGGGTGCCGACCTGGAATCCGCAGCTGCAACCGGTCGCCGCCGACCGGCAATTGCGCAGTCAGTTGTTCGACCATCGCGGCCAGGCGCTGGCCGGCCACACCGTGGTCGCGCAGGGCAGCGGCCGGATGCGGGCCACGGCTCCCACCAACGTCGACGGCACCTTTGCGGTCGGGGCGCCCGGCACCGGCTTGATCGATGTCGGCGTGTTCGCCCCCGGCCGCCCGACCAACCTGTTCGCCAACGGGGTCTGGCGCCAGCTCGACCCGGCCAACCCACCGGCGCGGCTGGAGCTCGAGCCGATCGTGTTCGGCACCTTGATCGGCCGCGTCGAGACCAGCGACCGCCAGCCGGTGCAGGCGACCATCGGGGTCTGGCACGAACGGACCGGGGAATACGTCGAGTTCCACAGCAGCGCCGACGGCACGTTCCGACTCGGCGAAGTGCCGCCCGGTCGTGTCAGCCTGCACTGCGCAGCCGCCGGCCTGCCGGCGCACAAGGTGCACGACGTGATGGTGCCCGAGGGCTCGGTGCTGGAGCTGCCGACCATCGTGATGGCGGCCGGCGCCCGCTTCTCGGTCGTCGTCACCGATGCCAACGGCGCCCCCGCCACCGGCTGCGAGCTGCGTCTGCTCGGCCCGGACGGCGCGCTGCAGGCGACCTGGGAACAGGGTGAGTACGTGTTCGCGGCCGCCCCCGCCGGCCCGGTGCAGCTGCAGATCAGCGGCCCGGGCTTCGCCCCCGTGCTCGAAGCGCTGACGCTGCAACCCGGTCAGGCCCTGCGGCGGGAAGTGCGGCTGATGCAGGGCGTGCGGCGGCGCGTGCTGGTGCAGGTGCCCGCCGGCGCCGGCGACACCATCACGCTGCGCGTGCAGCAGGCGGGCCAGCCGACCCCGTTCCAGACCACGGCGCCGGTGGTGCGGCCGAACGGGGGCGGCGGCGCGCTCCACTTCGAGGTGTGGATGGCGCCCGGCACCTACCAGATCACTGCCATCGGCAGTTCGGGCTGGGTCGGTCAGAAGCCGGTCGAGTTCGGCCACGACAGCAGCGACGTGCAGATCGTGCTGCAGCGCAACCGCTGACCGGCGGCGCCGCCAGCCGCCCGCCGCCGCTCGTCACGAACATGCGACAGAAGCGGCCGGTCGTTCCACCGGCCGGCGCCGATGCGGTTGCGTAAGCTCCGGCCCGCTCGCGCCCTACCACCGTCCCTGCACCATGCGAAGACTGTTCCCGGCCGGGGTGGCCCTGTTCGTGGCCGCCGTCCCCGTTCGCGCCCAAGCGGCGCCGACCACCCCCGCGGCCCCGGCGGCAGCGGCAACACCAGCGGCCGCGGCCGAAGCGCCAGCGCTGGCCCCGGCCGCGTTCGATGCGGCGCTGGTCGAACAGCTGCCGTGGCGCCATCTCGGTCCGGCCAACCCGATGGGTCGCATGACCGACCTCGACGTGCACCCGCAGCACCGCAGCACGTGGTACATCGGCACCGCTGGCGGCGGCGTGTGGAAGACCAGCAACGCCGGCACCACGTGGCAGAACGTGTTCGCGCGGCTGGGTTCGGTGTCGATCGGCGACGTCGCGATCGCGCCGAGCAACCCGGACGTGGTCTGGGTCGGCACCGGCGAGGAGAACGCGCGCAACTCGGTGCAATGGGGCGACGGCGTCTACAAGTCGATCGACGGCGGCGCGTCGTGGACGCACATGGGCCTGCGCGAGACGTTCCAGATCGGCCACATCGCGATCCACCCGACCAACCCCGACATCGTCTACGTGGCCGCGCTCGGCCAGCTGTGGGGCGAGTGCGAGCACCGCGGCGTGTTCCGCACCAAGGACGGCGGCAGCAGCTGGGAACGCGTGCTCTATCTCGATGCGCGCACCGGCGCGATCGACGTGCGCATCCATCCGCGCGACCCGGACGTGATCTTCGCGTGCCTCTACGAACGCAAGCGCGACGGTTTCGACGGCAACGACCCGGCGGTGCGCTTCGGCCCGCACAGCGGCCTCTACCAGAGCAGCGACGGCGGCGACAACTGGCGCGAACTGACCAACGGCCTGCCGAGCTGCACGTGGGGCCGCAGCGGCATCGATCTGCTCGACAGCGATCCGGACACGATGTTCCTGATCGTCGAGACCGAACGCAGCGGCTGGCAGATGGGCGATCGCAAGGACCGCCTGCCGACCGACCCACCCGATCGGGAACCGACCGCGCCGGGCGCCGAGCAGGAAGGCGAACAACCGCAGCGGCCGCAGCGCCAGGCCGGCCGCGGCCAGGCCGTGCTCGGGGTCGGCCAGGAAGGTGGCGACGGCGGCGAGCAGGCGCCGGGCGCGATCGTGCGCACGCTGACCGACGGTGGCCCGGCGGCGAAGGCCGGCCTGCTGGTGGCCGATCGCATCACCAAGGTCGGCGACGAAGCCGTGAAGGCGTGGGCCGATCTGCTCGAGATCGTGCGCGATGCGCAGCCGGAGCAGAAACTGGCGCTGACCGTCGTGCGGGGGGAAGAGACGCTGACCATCGAGGTCACACTCGGCCGCCGCGACGACGCGCTGGCCGCTGCCGCCGGCCGCCCCAACGGTCCCTACAGCGGCCGCCTGTTCGGCCAGGACGCCAACAAGCAGGCGTTCCAGGGCCCGCTCGGCCACGAGACCGGCGGCGTGTTCCGCAGCGACGACCGCGGCCAGAGCTGGCGGCGCCTGAACAGCCTGACCGAGCGGCCGTTCTACTACTCGGTGATCCGCGTCGATCCACGCGACCCGCAGTTCGTCTACTGCGTCGGCACCTCGCTGTGGGGCAGCCGCGACGGCGGGGCGAAGTTCGAGGCGATCCAGCGCGGCATCCACGTCGACTTCCACGGCATCTGGTGCGACCCGGTCGAACACGACCACCTGCTCGCGATCAGCGACGGCGGCGTCAACGAGACCTGGGACCGAGGCAAGACCTGGCAGGTGCACCGCGGCTTCAGCGCGGCCCAGTACTACGACGCGATCGCCGACAACAGCGTGCCGTACAACGTGATCGGCGGCCTGCAGGACAACGGCACCTGGGTGCTGCCGAGCCGCACCCGCTTCCGCGACGGCATCACCACCGCCGACTGCCGCACGATCCTCGGCGGCGACGGCTTCGGCGCGCAGAGTGATCCGCTCGAACCATGGATCGTCTACGCGACCAGCCAGAACGGCGCGCTCGCGCTGCTCGACCTGCGCAGCGGCCAGCAGGCCCGCGTGCAGCGCGATCGCCTGCCCGGCAATGCGTCGCCGACGTTCAACTGGGACGCGCCGTTCGTGCTGTCGCCGCACAACCGGCTGACGCTGTATCACGCCGGCAGCCACCTGTTCCGCGGCGAACGCTACGCGCACCTCGACAACCGAGAGGCCCGCCCCGGGCAGGGCCCGCTGCGCGACGGCCTGCGCATGCGCGCGATCTCCGCGCATCTCGGTCGCACCGAGCAGGGCACCGCGGTCGCCCTCGCCGAGAGCCCGCGCGTGCAGGGTCTGCTCTACGTCGGCACCGACGACGGCGCCCTGTGGCGCAGCGACGACGGCGGCGCCAACTGGCAACGGCTCGACCAGAACCTGCCGCTGCCGGGCCCGCGCTACCTCAGCGACCTCGCCCCGTCGCACTTCGCCGACGATCGCGTCTACCTGACCGTCGACGGCCACCGCAGCGGCGACTTCGCGACCTACGTGCTGGTGTCGAACGACCGCGGCGCGAGCTGGCGCGATCTCGGCTCCGACCTGCCGTCGCGCGAGACCTGCTACGCGATCGCCGAGGACCCGCGCCAGGAGAACCTGCTCTACCTCGGCACCGAGTACGGCTGCCACGTGACGTTCGATCGCGGCGAACGCTGGTTCCCGCTCGGCAGCACCGCCGCCGGCACCGGCCTGCCGACCGTCGCGGTGCGCGATCTGTTCGTGCACGACCGCGACAGCGACCTGATCGCGGCGACGCACGGCCGCGGCATCTTCGTGCTCGACGTCGAAGCGGTGCGGCAGGTGACCACCGAGGTGGTGAAGAAGCCGGCCCACCTGTTCGCGGTCGAGCCAGCCTACCTGTGGCGGCTGCAGAGCCGCGGCTTCCAGGGCCACAAGGAGTTCGCCGCCAGCAATCCGCCGTACGGCGTCACCTTCCACGTCTGGCTCGCCGAGGTGCCGAAGGATCCACCGACGCTGACCGTGCACGACGTGACCGGCGCCGAACTGGCGAAGGTCGCGGGCAAGGCGGTGCGCGGCCTGCAGGCGATCCAGTGGGACGCCCGCACCGGTCGCTCGCTCGGCACGCCCGGCACCTACGCGGTGCGTTGGGGCGGCCGCGACGACGTGCCCGCCCGCAGCTTCGTGCTGCGCGCCGATCCCGCCGCGGCCGACGCGACCGGCGCCAGCGCCGCGAGCAGCAGCAGCAGCACCACCACCACCACGTCGACCCGGGAGTGACACCGATGCAACCTCGCACCTTCTTCGCGCTGGGCGCACTCACGTTCGCCCTCACCACCGACGCGTTCGCGCAGACCTCGGACCAGGACCACGCCCGCGACCACGTGTTCGCGGTGCCGCGCTGGCGCGAACTCGGCCCGGTGCAGAGCGGCGGCCGCATCGTCGATCTCGCCGTGCACCCGACCCGCCCGCAGGTGTTCTGGGCCGCCGCCGCCAGCGGTGGCATCTGGAAGACCGAGAACGGTGGCGTCTCGTTCACGCCGCAGTTCCAGGACGCGGGCTCGATCTCGATCGGCGACCTCGCGGTCGCGCCGAGCAACGGCGACGTGCTCTACGTCGGCACCGGCGAAGCCAACAACCAGCGCAGCTCGTACTGGGGCAACGGCGTGCACAAGTCGATCGACGGCGGCGCCACCTGGCGCCACCTCGGCCTCGACGGCACCGACCACATCGGCCGCATCGTCGTGCACCCGCAGAACCCCGACATCGTCTACGTGGCCGCGCTCGGGGCGCTGTACAGCAGCAACGACGCGCGCGGCCTCTACAAGACCAGCGACGGCGGTGCGACCTGGCAGCGCGTCCACCACCTCGGCCCGGATGTCGGTCACGTCGACGTCGCGCTCGATCCGCAGCAGCCCGACACGGTCTACACCGCGTCGTACGAACGGCGGCGGCGCGCGTGGACGTTCACCGAGGGTGGTCAGGGGTCGCGGCTGTGGAAGTCGACCGACGCCGGCGGCACCTGGCAGCAGCTGCAGGGTGGCCTGCCCGCAGGCGTGCTCGGCCGCATCGGCATCGACCTGTTCGCCGGCGACGGCAAGACGATCTATGCGACGATCGAGAACCTGAACCCGCGCGGTGAGCAACCGGCGAAGGGCCCGGAGACGCCGCCGGTGGCACCCGAGCCTGTGGCAGAGCCGATCGCGGAACCGATCGCAGAACCAACCGCCGAACTGCTCGCCGACCCGGTCGCCTACGCCGCCTGGCAACAGCAGGTCGACGAGGCCCAAGACCCGGTGCGGCGCGGCCGCAAGCCGTTCCAGGGTGGTGAGGTCTGGCGCAGCGACGACGGCGGCCTCAGCTGGAAGCGGCCGCACGCGGCCGACGTCGAGGTCGGCGGCAGCCCGGGCTACTACTACGGTCAGATCCGCGTCGACCCGAACGACCGCAACACCGTCTACGTGCTGTCGGTGCCGGTGCACAAGTCGACCGACGGCGGCGTCACCTGGACCCCGGGCCGGCAACAGCGGCGCGGCTTCGGCGACAGCCTGCACGTCGACCACCACGCGCTGTGGATCGACCCGAAGGACAGCAAGCACTGCCTGCTCGGCAACGACGGCGGCCTCGCGATCACCTGGGACGGCGGCGAGCACTGGGACCACCTGACCCACCTGCCGGTGCTGCAGTTCTATGCGATCGCCGCCGACCAACGCACGCCGTACCGCGTCTACGGCGGCCTGCAGGACAACGGCAGCTGGGGCTTCCCGGTCCAGGGCAGCACCACCGCCGGCATCCGCGCCACCGACACCTACCGCATCGACGGCGGCGACGGCTTCTACGTCTGCATCGACCCGAGCGATCCGGACGTGGTCTACAGCGAGTCGCAGTTCGGCGGCATGAGCCGGCAGAACCTGCGCACCGGCGCCCGCAGCGGCATCAAGCCGAGGGCACCGAAGGGCGAGCAGCCGCTGCGCTTCAACTGGAACACGCCGATCCTGCTGTCGCCGCACGCGCCGCACACGGTCTACACCGGCAGCCAGTTCGTGCATCGTTCGCGCGATCGCGGCGATCACTGGCAGACGATCAGCCCCGATCTCACCAGCAACGACGCCGACAAGAAGAAGGGCAACGTGCCGCACTGCACGATCACGACCATCGCCGAGTCGCCGCGCCGCGAGGGCTGGCTGTGGGTCGGCACCGACGACGGTCGCGTCTGGACCAGCAAGGACGGTGGCCTGCGCTGGCTCGACCTCGGCGATCGCTTCCCGGCCGCGGTGCGCGGGCTGTGGGTGTCGCGGATCGAGGCCTCGCCGCACCAGGACGGCACCGCGTTCGTCAGCTTCACCGGCTACCGCGAGGACCGACGCGAGCCGTTCCTGTTCCGCACCGACGACGGTGGCGACACCTGGCTGCCGATCCACCACGACCTGCCGACCGAGCCGATCAACGTCGTGCGCCAGCACCCGCGCAGCGAGAACGTGCTGCTGGTCGGCACCGAGTTCGGCGCCTACGTGTCGATCGACGACGGCGCGCACTGGTTCCGCTGCGGCCAGGGCCTGCCGCGGGTCGCCGTGCACGACCTGATCGTGCACGCGCGCGAACCGCACGTGCTGGTCGGCACCCACGGCCGCGGCATCTGGGCGCTCGACGCCGGTCTGCTCGAAGGCCTGCGGCCCGAACACCTGCAGGCCGCGCTGCACGTGCTGCCGCCGAGCGACGGCGTGCTGCTCGGCCGCGCGTTCAGCGAGGGCAACACCGGCGCGCGCGCGTGGTCGGCGCCGAATCCGTTCGCGACGGCGACGTTCCGCTATCTGCTGACCCAGGACAGCGACGTCGCGGTGAAGCTCGAAGTGCTCGATGCCACCGGCGCGGTGCTGTGGCAGCAGGACGGGCCGGTGACGGCGGGCCTGCACGAGGTGCCGTGGCAGAGTGCGCGTGGCGCCGGCCGCGGGCCGGGCGGCGGTGGCGCGGCTGGCGGCGGCCGCGGGGCGTTCGGCGGGCGCGGCAACGACGGGCCGCGCGGCGGTTCGTTCGCGATCCGCATCCGCCGCGGCGAGCAGAGCAGCGTGCAACCGTTCACCGTGCACGACCACCGGCCGGCCGGTTCGGTGCTCGGCGGTTGGCCCGACGACGCCGCCGACGAGGAGGGCGAGCCCGAGGGCGAGCCCGAGGCAGGCGCCAGCAGCGGAGGCGACCGCTGATCTGGCGCGCCGCAACGCCGACCGGGCACTTCGCCACCGTAGCCGGGCCGTTCGAGGGTGCGGCTGCGTATGGTGGCGCAGCCCCCGCTCCCGTCTGCGACTTCGCCTGCCTCTGCGCCATGCGTCACCTGTCGACTCTGCTAACCCTGTTCGCACTCGCCGCACCGATCGCGGCACAGAACTGCTTCGACGGCAACTTCGGCACCCGCGTGGCCCGCAACGTCGCCGACTGGCTGTCGCCGGTGCTGCCGATCGGCTTCGCGTTCCCGCTCGGTGGTCAGAGCTACACCGGCATGTACGTCACCGACCACGGCTTCGTCGCGTTGACCAACAACGGCCAGCCGCCGCCGCCGCCGAACCCGTCGCTGTATTCCCCCTCGCTCGCCAACTTCCGGCTGAGCAGCCCGAAGGTCTGCGCGTTCTACGCGGACGTGGTTGCCATCGACGGCGAGATCTTCGTCGACAGCCAGCCCGGGCGCTGCCTGATCACGTGGCGCTCGCTGCAGCACTACCTGCTGCCGAACCAGCGCTACGACCTGCAGCTGGCGCTGTTCCCGAACGGCGATGTGCGCATCGTGTTCGGGCCGGGCCTGACCAACACCTCGGCGTTCGGCGGTGTCGCCAACAACGCGATCTGCGGCCTCTCGCTCGGTGGCGGTTTCGCGCTGCCCACGGCGAGCGACCTGTCGCTCGGTGGCGCCACGACCGCGAACTCGTTCCACGAGCTGTGGACGGTGCCGTTCTCGTTCGACCTCGCCTCCACCACGCTGGTGTGCACGGCCAGTGGCGGCGGCTACCAGATCTCGGTGCTCGGCGCGGGCACCAACTGCGCCAGCGCACCGCGCTTCGGCACCGGCTGCGGCGGCATCGCACAATCGCCGCTGGGCCTGCCGACCTTCGGCAACCCGACCTACGGGCTGCGGGTCGACGACGTGCCGGCGAGCTCGCCGCTGGCCGTCTTCAGCCTCGGCAACCCCTCGAACCCCGGGTTCCCGCTGGCGTCGATCGGCATGCCGAACTGCGATGGCTACGACGACATCGCGTTCGGCTTGTACGTCGGCACGCCGACCGTGTCGGGCCGGAGCGACCTGGTGTTCGCGATCCCGTCCACGCCGAGCCTGATGGGCGTGCAGTTCGCATCGCAAGGCCTCGCGTTCTCGCCGTTGACGCCGCTGGGCCTGATCGCCACCAACGGGGTCACCAGCACGGTCGGCATGGGCTTCTGAGGGTCGCGCTCTGCGGCGGCACGGACGCATCCGCGTGCACGAAGTCCCTGCCACCGGGTGACGCCGGCCGCTACTCGACCACGAAGTCCTCGAACGGCCCCGACGGCTCGATCTCGACGTCGCCGAGCAGCACCGACTGGATCTCGGCCAGCAGGTGGATGCGCAGCAGCGCCTCCTGCTGCTTCTGGGTCGCGGTGGCGAAACCGTCGGCCTCCATGTGCGCCGCGGTCAGCTCGTTCAACGCGAACAGCGCCAGCCGCGCCGCGTTCAGCGCCGCGATCCATGCGTTGGTGTGCGCATCCGGGATCAGCAGCACCTGGTCCTGCGACTTGCCCAGGGTGCGCATCGCGGCCAGGTCGCGCCGCACCAATTGCGCTCGCGACAGGAACAGGCGCTCGAGCTCGGGCACCGCATGGCGCCGCCACTGCTCCTCGGCCTCGGCGTCGTCGTAGGTCTCCGGCAGCAGCCGCGAACGCACCCGGGCATCGGCGCTCTCGATCAGCATCGGGACGCCCTTCAGCGTCTCGGCGCTGGCCGGCGACAACTCACCGAACACGTAGCCTTCGTCGACACGAGCGACCCACATCAGCTTCGCTCCGTGGCCGGGACGGCGGACCGCGAGGGGTTCACGACTCGACGACCTCGAGGGTCGTCAGCAGGTGACGCGCCTGCAGCTTCTGCGCATACATCTCGGCCTGCTCGCGGGCGCCGGTCCAGACCACCGAACGACCGGTCTGGTGCACTTCCATCATCAGCTTGTGCGCCTTCTCCTGCGAGTAGCCGAACACCTGCATGAACGCCTTGCTGACGTAGTTCATCAACGTCACCGGATCGTCGTGCACGATGATGTTCCACGGCTTCGCCAGCGAGGTCCGCGTCTTGGTGTCGGTCTGTTCCTTGGTGGCAGCGCGAGAGGTCATACGCGGTCGGCAATGTAGCAGAGGCACTGGCCGAGCACAGCACTCCACCGCAGCTCCCTCATCGCGACTCGCCGAGTTCGATCACCTCGAGGCGGTTCTGGCCGAACAACGGCACCAGCAGCCGGCGGCGCCCGAGGTCGAGCCCGCAGTCGGCCGGTTGCTCGAGCCGCTGCGGCAACTCGGTGACCCCACCCTGCCGGTCGAGGCGATAGACGCAGCCACCGGCCCACGACGTGCACAGCCAGTAGGCGGCGGCCGGATCGGCGGCGGGGCCGGGCACGCGGACCAGCCCGTCCAACTGGGCCTTCGGCGTGCGCGCCAGCTCGACGCGCAGGCCGCGGTAGTCGACCTGGAAGAACGTGCCGTCGCGCCAGCTGGTCACGTAGAGCCCGGCCGGCTGCGCCACCAGTCCGTTCGGCTGGCCGAGGTCGGAGCCCTTCACCAGCGCCACCACCGAGCCGTCGGTGCCGAGCCGCCAGATCGCGTCGGTGCCGGTCGGGGCGAAGTTCGCGTCGAGGCCGGTGTCGGTGACGTAGATGCTGCCGTCGGGGCCGGCGGCGACGTCGTTCAGGAACGTGGCCCCGGGCACCACCACTTCGCCGAGCGGCGCCCCGCTGTGCCGGTCGAAGCGCCGCACCACGTCGATGTCGGCGACCCACAGCACCGGACCGTGCAGCGCCATGCCCTTCGGTGCGTTCAAGGTCGCACCGCCGCGGCCGCTCTCGATGAAGCGCCGCGGCACCAGGTCGTCGGGCGACAGCCGGCAGATGAAGCCGTTGCCGTCCTTCGCCAACGGCGGGCCGTTCAGGTTGCTGACCAGGTAGACGTCGTCGATCGGATCGTGCAGCGCCGATTCGGGCGTGGCGAGCGACACGGACGGGGCCGCACAGGCGGTGGCCAGCAGCAGAACGACGAACGGCAGCGGACGAGTGGGCATGGGTGTGGATCGCGACCTGAGGATGCGGGGGAAGGCGGTGGTCACCAGCGTTCGTGCTGGCCACCGAGCCGCAGGATCGTCTGCCACTCGGCCGCGGTCACCGGCTGCACCGACAACCGGCTGCCGCGCTGCAGCAGCATCATGCCGGCCAGCGCCGGCTCGGCCTTGCAGCGCTCGCGCGTGACGGGGTTCGGCATCGCGCCTTCGCACTCGATGTCGACGACGAACCAGGTCGGGTCGGCCGGATCGCTGTCGGGATCGTGGTAGTCGCTGGCCGGATCGAACGCGGTCGGGTCGGGGTAGCCCGCGCGCACCACCCGGGCGATGCCCTGGATCGCCATCGGCTCGGCGTTGCTGTGATAGAACAGCACGCCGTCGTCCGGCTGGATCTCGTCCCGCAGCAGGTTGCGCGCCTGGTAGTTGCGGACCCCGCTCCAGAAGGTGCGGCGCTCCTGTTCGAAGCGGGCGAACGAGTAGCTCTCCGGCTCGGACTTGAACAACCAGTATCGGCGCGGGCGCGACGATGCAGGTCGCGTCGTGGGTGCGGCAGCTCGTTTGCGGGTGGCCATCGGCGGCGCGCACGATAGCGCCGCGCGCCGGGTCGGCGCCACCGCGCTGCTACTGCCAGAGGCCGCGCAGCACCTTGCCGTCGAGCGCGCCGAGTTCGTAGACGACCTGGTCGACGCCCTTGACCCGCACCAGCAGCGGCGCACCGTCGCCGTCCCACAGCAACAGCTCGGCGAACTCGTCGCGGTTGGCGCGCTGCAGCGACAGCTTCCAGTCCGGGGTCGTGAAGCGCGCGTCGCTGCCGGGCAGCACCCGGACCGCGCCCAGATCGCGCAGCGTCTCGTTGGCGATGTCGCCGACCTCGGCGCGCTCGCCCACCGTGCCTTCGAGCTCCCACTTGCCGTCGTGCAGCCGGAACACGCGCTGCTTGCCGTCGCGGTGCGCGAGTTCGAGCCGTTCGACCAGCGCGGTCTGCTTCAGCACGTCCTTGTTGCAGTAGTCGGTCCAGGCCCGGCGCAGCGTGTCGACGTGCTCCTTCGGCACCAGCACGACGGTGTCCGGGTCGTCGGCGCGACAGCAGTAGACGGAAGCCATGCCGTCGCGGCTGGTCTCGCCACCGAACCACAGCGCGGTGGTCGCCTTCTCGTCGACGGCCCGCACCTGCAGCGTCGTGCGCAGCGCCGGGCCGAGGCCGTAGCGCGGGTCCTCGGCGCGCGGCCGCGGCCCGTCGTCGCTGACGAACTCGCGCACGACCAGCATCTGCAGCGCGTGCGCCGCCTCGTTGCACGGCGTCGGCGCCGCCGCGAACTGCACCGGCTCGTGCAGGCGCCAGCGCTGACTCTCGCGCACCAGCCGCAGCCGGTCGCCGCGCCCCTGCCCCGGGTCGAGCACCAGCTCGGCGAGGTTCTCGGTGACGCTGTCGCCCATCGGCACCAGGATGCGCGCGCGCAGGCTCTCGGCGGCGTTCTGGAACGCCTGCACGTACTGCACGTTGTCGCTGGTGAAGATCACGTTGCGGCCCGGCAGCACGCCGAACACGTCGCCGCGCTCGAGCCACAGCTTCAGGTTCTCCTCGCCTTGGGCACCGCGCACCTGCACGACCAGGTCCGGCTCGCGCTCCGGCAAGGTCACCACCCCGGCGATGAAGTCGGTGACGACCAGGCTCAGCACCGCGACCACGAACCGCTGCGCCGTGGCCGGATCGGCGCGGCCCTCGATCGGTGCCACCAGCCGCCACTGCCCGTCCTTGACCACGAGCCGCATCGCCTCGCGCTTGCCGCCCGGCACCGCCTGTTCGACCATCAGTTCGCTGGCCTGGGACGGCTGGGTCCGGAACACTCGCTTGTCGCGCAGGTCGTCGAGGCCGACCTGCAGGCTCGAGAAGAGCGCCTGGTGGCCGACCCAGATGCGGCCGCCGCGGCGCACGAAGCGGGTCTCCTTGTCGCCGAGCGGCCCCGCGCCACCGACCTCGACCTCGACGTGCTTGCCGTCCGGGAACTCGGCGCGGAACACCAGCTCCGGCGGCAGCAGCCCGGCCGCCTGGCGACCGGCTTCGTCGTCGGCGAGCTTGCTGGCCTCGAACTGGGCGCCGTCCCAGACGTCGACGATGTTCTTCATGTAGCCCGGCGACGCCAGGTCCATGATCGGTTCGCTGACGCGGAACCCGCCGTCGGGGGAGCGCTCGACCTCGATCGGCGGCTTCTTGTGGAACTGCCAGCGCATGCGCAGGCACTCGGTCAGCGAGCGGCCGTCGAGCACCATCGCCGCCGAGGTCTGCTGCAGCGGCGGCTTCTCGTCGGTGAACCACAGCACCGCACCGAGCCCGAGGGCGAGCAACAGCAAGCACAACAGACCACGCGCACCCATCACTGCCTCCGACGGACGAAGAAGACCACCAGCCCGAGCAGCGCGAACGCACCCGGCACCCCGACGCACAGGAACCACCACACGCGCTCGAGCTGCTGCGGCTGCAGCTGCATGAACTTCGCCTCGTAGCGGCTGCCCTCGATGTCGAGCAGCACGCGCCGCTCGGCCATCCAGTTGCAGACGTTGACGGCGAAGTCGCCGAAGCCCGCCTTCATGCCCTGGTTGATCGCGAAGTGCCCGGCGACCACGACCACCTGGCCGGGGCGCGTCGCCGCGCCCGCCTCCGGCTGCACCTCGAGCGCCATGCCGACCTCGAACGGCCGCAGCTGGATCGCCGGCGCGCGCAGGCTCGGGAAGCCGTCCGGCCCCTCGGGCACACCGAGCCAGCCCTGGTCGTAGGTCTGCAGCAGCGGTTCGCGACGCACGTTCTGTGGCCGGCCGCGCTCGCGGACCTCGCGCGCCGCCCCGACCTCGAACGAACGGCCACCTTCCGCCAGCCGCAGCGTCGTCGGGTGGTTGCGGCTCAACCGCAGCTGCAGCGTGCCGACCCCGGGATTGCCGTCGAGGCCCTTGCCGCCGGCGCGGCCGGTGCCGTCGGGGATCAGGTGGAACACCGGCTGGGTGCTGAGCTCGTAGCCGAGCAGTTCGCCGAGCTTGCCGCCGGTCGGGTTCATGTCGTCGACCGGCCCGGCCCAGACGTAGTTCAGCAGCAGGCGCCCGCCTTGCTGCACGTAGGCGAACAGCGCCTCGGCATCACGATCGGAGATCTCCTGCTTGGGCTCGAGCACCAGCACCAGCGCCGCATCGGCCGGCACCTTGCCCTGGCCGCGCAGGCTCAGATTGCGCAGCTCGAAGCCGGCGCGCTCGAGCGCGACGAAGAACGAGTCGTAGCCCATCGCCGTGCCGGCGTGGCGATCGGCACCCGGCGCCACCGAGTAGTCGCGCAGCACGTAGGCGACCGGCACGCCCTGCACCAGCAGGCTCTTGATCGCCGACGAGATCGCCGCCTCACCCTTGAAGTCCTTCAGCACCGGCACCGACACCTTCGGCACCGGGCCGGCCGTGGGCCCGGAGTTCGGCAGGTCGATGACCGCGAGGTCCGACACCAGCGACAGCTTGCGGAAGCGCGGCTCCTTGCCGGGCATCTGCACGCTGACGACCAGCACCTCGCCCTCGGCGACCTTGTAGTCGTACTTCTGGGCCGCGTCGCGCGTGGTCTGCGCGTCGCGGTAGAAGTCGTAGTGATGGATGACGACGCTCTCGCCGCCGAGGTACTGGTAGCGCTTGAGCAGCAGCTCGGTCAGGTCGCGCAGCCGCTGCCGGATCACCAGCGCCTGTTGCTGCGCCTGGTCGGCGCCCTGGCCCTCGATCGGCGGCAGCAGCAGGTGGAAGTCGATCGCCGCCTGCTGCCGGCGCAGGTCCTTCAGCAGTTCCTCGGTGACCGGATCGACGGTGTTGATGCGCTGCGGGGTCAGGTCGATCAGCGCCTTCAGCGCCGGTCGCGACGCGACCCAGACCAGCAGCGCCCACACCACCAGCATCAGCAGCCCACCGAGCAGCAGGTTGCCGAGCAGCACGAAGCGGCGCGCCTTCATGCGAGCCTCCGCGACGACAGGCTGATCGTGCACAGGAACAGGAAGAAGGCGATGCCGCCGAGGTAGAACACGATCTGGCTGGTGTCGATCAGGCCGCGCGCGAACCACTCGCTGAAGTTGCGCATCACGTCGAACTTGTCGAGCAGCTCGCGCACGTAGTAGTTGGAGCCGCCGCCGATCCAGCCACTGACCATCGAGGCGCCGCGGATCAGCGCGAAGTCGAACAGGATCGTCAGCACCGCCGCCAGCAGCACGTTGTCGGTCAGGCTGCTGGCGAAGCAACCGAACGCGAGCAGCATGCCGGACAACAGGAACATGCCGAGGTAGGCCGCGAACACCGGACCGAACGCGAGGTCGGTGTCGAGCAGCGGGCCGAGCTGCAGCAGCTCGAGCACCAGCACGCTGGGCAGCCACAGCAGCGCGAAGAACACCACCGCCGCCGCCCACTTGCCGAGCACCACCGCACCGTCGCGGACCGGCGCGCACATCAGCGTCTCGATCGAGCCGGTGCGGCGTTCCTCGGCGAACGTGCGCATGGTCAGGATGCCGGGCACCAGGATCACCATCAGGAAGGTGCTGGCGAGGCCGTAGGTGTCGGTCGGGAAGCGGTCGCGATCGCCGCGGTAGATGTAGTACTGGAACGCGAGGCCGGTGACCTCGAAGCCGCGCCACAGGTAGAACAGCACGCCGATCAGCCAGCTGACCGGACTCACGCAGTACGACAGCAGTTCCTTGCGGAACGTGACCAGGGCGCCGTTCATGCGGCCCCCGCTGCGGCGGCGGCCGCGGCGGCCTCTTCGGCGAGGTCGCTGCCCTCGGTGATCGAGTGGAAGTAGGACTCGAGCGTCGGCAGCTCGAGCCGCAGTTCGAGCACCGGGATGCCGACCGCCGCCAACTGCTGCCCCAG
Source organism: Planctomycetota bacterium (assembly GCA_025459175.1). Classification (GTDB taxonomy): domain Bacteria; phylum Planctomycetota; class UBA1135; order UBA1135; family UBA2386; genus UBA2386. The sequence continues at coordinate 22,883 of JALORC010000083.1, forward strand.
CGGCCACAGCGGCTCGCTGTCGGCGGCGACGTCGCAGACGACGCGTACGATGCCATCGCCGCGCGGTTCGATCGGGCCGGGTCGCAGCGCCGGCTGTTGCCGCAGCACGGCAGCCAGCGCCTCGGTGCCCGCCACCGCCACCAGCACCAGCCGCGCGTCGCAACCGCTGCGGGCGAGGCGCTCGGGCGCGCCATCGGCGCGCAGGCGGCCGCGGTGGATGATCAGCACGCGCGAGCTCACTTCCTGCACCTCGGCGAGGATGTGGCTCGAGAACAGGATCGTGTGATCGGCGGCGAGGTCGCGCACCACCTGCTTGATGCGCAGGCGTTGGTTCGGGTCGAGTCCACTGGTCGGTTCGTCGAGGATCAGGATCGGCGGGTTGGCGACCAGCGCGTCGGCGAGGCCGACCCGCTGCCGGTAGCCGTGCGAGACCTTGCCGACCAGCTTGCGCGCGACGTCGGCGATGCCGGCCTTGTCCATCGCCGCCGCCACCGCCGCCTTGCGCAACTTCGCCGGCACGCCCTTCAACGCGGCGCGGTAGCGCAGGTACTCGATGACGCGCAGGTCGGGGTAGATCGGCACTTCCTGCGGCAGGTAGCCGATCTGTTGCCGCACCTGCAGCGACGCGGTGGTGACGTCGTGGCCGGCCAGCACGGCGCGGCCGGAAGTGGCCGGGTGGTAACCGGTCAGCACGCGGATCGTGGTGGTCTTGCCGGCGCCGTTCGGGCCGAGGAAGCCGACCACCTCACCGCGAGCGATCTCGAACGACACCCGATCGACGGCCAGGAACGGGCCGTAGCGCTTTGTCAGCTCGTTGACGGAGATCATGCTGGGCTGCGTTAGTGCACGCGACGGGGGTCCGTAACACCGGACCAGCACGGATCCTGGAACCGCCCACCGCGGTGGCGAAGGGTAGAGGATGCTCCGGCAAAGGCCAGCGTGCGGCGGCGAAGCGTCGGTGGCAGCGCCAGGAAACGCGACCGGCCGCGCGGTCGCGCCGCCGGTCCTGGTCACGGTCGCTGGCGGTCGCGCGGCGCCCACTTCACCTCGAAGGCGCGATGCCCGTGGCAGGGGACGCGCGTCGAACCGTCAGACGTTCCCGAGCAACCAGTCGATGCCGTTGCTGATGATGATCTGCAAGGGGTTCGCTCCAGGCGCGAAGCCATAGGCTTGGGCGTAGACGTGCGAGCCGAGCAGGCTGGGCACGTTGGGGATGGTGAGTGAGAACGAGAGCGTGGAGGGAGTCAGCGGCGAGGTTCCGAGCCCGAGCATGTCTGCCGACTGTTGAAGGTCGCATCCGGGCATCCCGATGCCTGCCAGAGTCACGGGTAGGGCGAACGAGCCGTAGAACTGGTTGCTCCAGCCCATTGCCACAGCTGCCACCGGCGTTGGCGCGTTGACGATGGTTGCACTACCAGTCTGTCCCAGCAGCGGCCGGCCATTCGTATCGGGCACGAAGCCGAGTGCAGGGGACCCGCAACCGGCTCCGTAGGCCGTCGCGGACGCGGAAATCGAAGGTACCGCGGCGCTCCAGGTCCAGGTGTCGCCCAAGCCGGAAAATGACAGTGCCAACCCTCCGAACAGCACCACGCCCTGGCGCGCGACGTCGTACGCCATCCCATGCCAGCACCGCCGTGATGGGCTTGTCACCGTGGTCCGTTGCACCCAGTTGGTGCCGTCCCACTCCCACGTATCGCCCAAGAGGCTTCCGCTACCGGGAATCCCTCCGAACACCACCACACGCTGGCGCGCCGCGTCGTAGGCCATCGCGTGGTAGAAGCGCGGGCTCGGGTAGTTCCAAGGGAACCGGGGGAGCCAGTTGGTGCCGTCCCATTCCCAGGTGTCGCCGACAACGACGCTTCCGCTACTCCCACCAAACAGCAACAAGCGCTGCCGCGCTGAGTCATAGGCCATCGCGTGTGAGGATCGGGCAGATGGGCTTGCCACCGGGGTCCGTTGCACCCAGTCGGTGCCGTTCCATTCCCACGTATCGCTGGCGAAGCTGGCGCTGCCGGGGAAACCCCCTCCGAAGAGAACAACACGCTGGCGCGCCGCGTCGTAGGCCATCGCGTGGCCGGAGCGGGGTGATGGGCTCGCCGCAGGTGTCCGTTGCACCCAGTTGGTGCCGTCCCACTCCCAGGTGTCACCGAGGCCGATTCCTCCGCCGATCCCACCGAACAGCACCACTCGCTGGCTCGCCGCGTCATAGGCCATTGCGTGAATAGTGCGCGCCGACGGCCCGCTGGCAGCCAACTGCAACCAGCTCGTGCCGTTCCACTCCCAGGTGTCGCCGAACTGTGTTCCATTGCTGGATCCACCGAACAGCACCACGCGCTGGCGCGCCGCATCGTAGGCCATCGCGTGACCGTAGCGGGCCGGCCCGTTTGCCACCTGAGTCCAGATGGCCTGCGCCATCCCGCCAGCCTGCAACGCCACCAACACGAACACCGAACGCGCGAACATCATCGCTGCACCCTTCTGGAACGAGACTCCCATCCTGCGCCATGGCACGGATGCCAAGTGGACAAGGGGGATCTTGCCATGCCTCGTTGACCCAGCACGGCCCGTTCCGGGTTCCTTGTCACTCGCCGCGTCTCGCAGCGGGTGACAAGGAGGGTGACGATGGTACAGCCAAGTTATCGCAAGCGTTGCCTGATGCTTCGCTTACGTCGCAACGTCACTACTTCACTTCGAAGTCGGCGTCCTTGATGTCGTCGTCGCCCTTGCCGCTCGCCGCGCCGGCGGTGGCGCCACCCTGCGCCCCACCCGCCATGCCGGCGCTCATCGCCGACATCGCCTGCTCGAAGCTCGCGATCGCCGCCTTCAGCTTGTCGGCGGAGTCGCTCTCACCGGCCTTCTTCAGATCGGCGATCGCGCCCTCGACCTTGCCTTTGGTGGCGGCGTCGACCTTGTCGCCCTGCTCCTTCAGCTGCTTCTCGGCTTGGTAGGACAGGCTGTCGGCCTGGTTCTTCAGGTCGACCAGCTCGCGGCGCTTCTTGTCCTCGGCGGCGTGCAGCTGCGCGTCGCGCGCCATGCGCTCGACCTCGTCCTTGCTGATGCCGCTGCCGACCTCGATCTTGACCTTCTGCTCCTTGCCGGTGCCCTTGTCCTTGGCCACCACCGACAGGATGCCGTTGGCGTCGATGTCGAACGTGACCTCGATCTGCGGCGTGCCGCGCGGGGCCGGCGGGATGCCGTCGAGCTTGAAGCGACCGAGCGTGCGGTTGTCGTTGGCGAACTCGCGCTCGCCCTGCAACACGTGGATGTCGACGCCGGGCTGGTTGTCGGCCGCGGTCGAGAACACCTGGCTGCGGCTGGTCGGGATCGTCGTGTTGCGTTCGATCAGCTTGGTCATCACACCGCCCATCGTCTCGATGCCGAGCGACAGCGGGGTGACGTCGAGAAGCAGCACGTCGCTGACCTCGCCGCCGAGCACACCGCCCTGGATCGCGGCGCCGAGCGACACGACCTCGTCCGGGTTGACCGACTGGTTGGGTTCCTTCTGGAACACTTCCTTGACCAGCGCCTTGACCCGCGGGATGCGCGTGCTGCCACCGACCAGGATGCACTCGTCGATGTCCGACGGCTTCATCTTGGCGTCCTCCATGCAGCGCAGCACCGGGCCGCGGCAGCGCTCGAACAGGTCCTCGCACATCTTCTCGAACTGCGCGCGGGTCAGGTTCTCGCTGAGGTGCTTGGGGCCCGTCGCGTCCATCGTGATGAACGGCAGGTTGATCGCGGTCTGAGTTGCCGAGCTGAGCTCGATCTTGGCCTTCTCGGCGGCTTCCTTGAGCCGCTGCAGCGCCATCTGGTCCTTCTTCAGGTCGATCGAGGTCTGCTTGCGGAACGCGTCGCAGAGCCACTGGATGATGCGCTCGTCGAAGTCGTCGCCGCCGAGGTGGGTGTCGCCGTTGGTGGCCTTGACCTCGAACACACCCTCGCCGACGTCGAGGATCGAGATGTCGAAGGTGCCGCCGCCGAGGTCGAACACGGCGATCTTCATGTTCTTGCCCTTGGCCTTCTTGTCGAGGCCGAAGGCGAGGGCGGCCGCGGTCGGCTCGTTGATGATGCGCTCGACCTTGAGGCCGGCGATCTGGCCGGCGTCCTTGGTCGCCTGGCGCTGGCTGTCGTTGAAGTAGGCCGGCACCGTGATCACGGCGCGATCGACCTTCTCGCCAAGGTAGGCCTCGGCGGCGTCCTTCAGCGAGCGCAGGATCTGCGCCGAGATCTCGGGCGGCGTGAATTGCTTGCCGGCGACCTCGACCTTGACCAGTTCGTTGGCGCCACCGACGACCTTGTACGGGACCGTCTTCTCCTCGTCGCCGACCTCGACATGGCGACGGCCCATGAAGCGCTTGATCGAGTAGATGGTGTTGGTCGGGTTCGTCACCGCCTGGCGCTTGGCGGGTGCCCCGACGAGCCGCTCGCCGCTCGGCGTGAAGGCGACGACCGATGGCGTGGTGCGGGCGCCTTCCATGTTGGCGATCACCTTGGGCTCGCCGCCCTCCATCACCGACACGACCGAGTTGGTGGTTCCGAGGTCGATTCCGACGATCTTCGACATGGTCACTCCTGGTGGGCCGACACCGCAGATGGGGTGGCGGCCGGACACGAACGAAAACCGCGGCAGACACACAGCCGCCGCGGCGAGCTGGCAAAGACAAATGCCGTGCCTTCGCGAGCGCCGGCCTTAGCTCCTGAAAACAAACAACTTGCACGCTCGAACGCCGCTTCCAGCCGACAGATTGGCAGAATCCCCGGGCGCCGAGGCCGCCATCTTGGCAGCCCGACGCTAGCCCAAGCGAGGCAACGGGCTCGCCCACCGGCCGAACGCGACCAGGCCCAGGTGCAGCACGGCGACCACGGCCATGCCACCGACCAGGGCGAGGTAGAGCTGTTCGAGGGTGCCGTTCCGGCCCACCACCCACAGCCAGGCGAACGCGATCGCGAAGCCGACCCCATCGACCCACAGCGGCGCCCGCATGCTGCCCGCCCCCTGCACCGCCCCGATCGCCCCCAGCGCGACCGCGCCGAGCGCCTGGCTCCACGCGGCGCGATCGAAGTAGAGCTGGGTGACCGCCAGCACGTCGGCCGGTCGGTCGGGCAGGAACCAGCCGAGCAACCACGGCGCGTTCGCCGCCATCAGCGACACGAACACGGCGCCCAGCAGCCCCGCCTGCAGTGCGGCCCACAGCCCGGCGCGGCGGGCCAGCTGCGGCCGGCCGGCCATCACCGCCCGCCCGGAGTACGCCGTCGCCGCGTTGGCGAACCCGAGCGACGCGAACAGCACCATGGTGTCGAAGCGCGTGGTGATGCCGAGCGACACCGTCGCCGCGTCGCCGAAGCGCACGCGGACCAGCGGCGTCAGCACCAGGATCAGCCCCGCGCGCAGGCCGATCTGCAGCATCTGCGGCCACGCATCGGCGAGCAGCTGCCCCGCCACCCGCGGCCGCGGCAGCCCGGGTGCGGCGCGCAGCGACAGCGGGTGCGCGCGCCGCCACAGCCACCACACCGAGACCACCGCCGCCAGCGTGCGCGCGATCACCGCGGCGTAGGCGGCGCCGACCACGCCCTGCGACGGCAGGCCGATCGCGTCCCAACCGAACAGCAGCGGCAGCGCCAGCAGCAGGTTGACGCCGTTGGCGCCGAGCAGCAACCCGAGCGGCATGCCGACCTCGCCGACCGCGCGCATCGCCGCCGTGGTCTGCATCAGCACGAACATCGGCAGACAGCCGAGATTGCTGACCAGCAGGTAGTGCAGCGCGTCGTCGCGCACCGCCCCGGTCACGCCGGTGAGCGCCACCATCGGCCCGGCCGGCAGCGCGGTCGCCACCGCCAGCAGCAGGCCGAGCCACAGCATGAACCACTGGCCGGCGCGGTTCAGGCGCTGCGCGCCGTCGACGTCGCCGGCGCCCAGGCGCAGCGACAACCGCGCCAGCAGCGACGTCGACACGCAGTTGCCGACGATCATCGGCAGGAAGTTCCACGTCGAGCCGATGTGCGCGGCCTGCACCGCGTCGCCGCCCAGGCGCCCGACCATCGCCAGGTCGACCAGGTTGATCGCCGCGTGCGACGCGAGACCGAGCGCCAGCGGCAGCCCCTGCGACAACACCGCCCACGCGGGCGAACGCAGCGGCAGGGGGTCGGACGGCGCGGACGGCGGCGTTGGGCTCACGCGCGCAGCGTAGAGCGACCGGCCGCGGCAGGCACGCGACCAATCGCCGACCACAGCGAACCAGGTGGCTGCGGACCGCAGCGCTTGCCAACGAGCATCGCCGGCCTCCGGGGCCGGAGGGATCCCGGCCTCCGAGCACAGCGCCGACCCGGCGCTCGGTGACCTCGTCCCGAACGCGGCGGAGCCGCGAAATCTGCAGTTTCCTGGTTGCATCAGGGTCTCGAAACCATATTTCTGCTTAATCAACGTGGCGACGAACTCGAAGCATCGGGCCGAGGCGAGCCGGAGCCAGGCAAAGCGGCTCCAGGCTGGCGTCACCAGGTCGGGCAGAGCGATCGGCAAGGCAAGCGCCCCACTGCTGCCGTTCCGCCCCGGCCGCGGCGGCGCCCGTCCGGGTGCTGGTCGCAAGCCGAGGATCCCCGGCCAGCCGGGCGTCACCCATCGCGAGCGCTTGCCGCTCGCGAAGCGTTTCCCCGTGCACGTGACGCTGAAGCTGCGCAGCGGCCTGCCCCGTCTGCGCAGCAAGCCCGCCTACGCTGCGCTCCGCGCAGCGTTCGCCGCCGGCTGCGCCCGCAAGCTCAGCGGCGCGTTCCGCCTCTGCCACTACGCGGTCCTCAACGACCACCTGCACCTGATCTGCGAGGCCGAGGGCCGCGTGGCTCTGAGTCGCGGCCTGCAGGGCCTGCTGATCCGCATCGCCAGGGCGCTCAACAAGCTGTGGTCACGCCGCGGCAGCGTGTTCGCCGATCGCTACCACGACCACATC
>JALORC010000255.1 GCA_025459175.1 Planctomycetota bacterium
GGGCTGATGTTCTACCCGTTCTGCTTCTTGTTCCTGCTCGAGCTGCTGCGGTTCAACTACTTCGCAGCCTCGCGCTTCGTTCCAATCGCCGGCAGCCTGTTGATCGCCCTGCTCTTCATGGGCGCGCAGCGGCGCCGCCGGCGCCACGTCCCGTTGAATGACAGAGGACAGAGAGGAGGCAACAGTCGCCATGGAAGCGCTAACGAACGGTTCGTCTGAGACCGTGCGACGCCGTCGGGGGACGGTGCGCGGTGCATTGAAGGCGCTGCGCCGTCGCTGGCTCAAGCGCGACTGGCAGCAGGTTCCGATCAGCATCGCGCGCCTGCTGCTGCGCCCCTTCCCGGACAGCGTCTACCTGCGGCTGGGCTACCGCGCCTACTTCGGCGTGTGGCCCGACTACCGCAACCCGCAGACGAGTCGCGCAGCTACATCGCTCAGCAGGTCGGCACCGACGTGCTGGTGCCGCTGCTGGGCGTGTGGGACCGGCCCGAGGACGTGCCGCTGGCCAACCTGCCGCGCCCGTTCGTGCTCAAGCCCACGGCCGCCAGCGGTCTGGTGCTGATCGTGCGGCCGGACGACTGCGTCGACGAGGACGAGGTGCGCGCGGTGATGCGGCGCTGGGTCAAGCGCGACTACAGCAAGCTGCACCGCGAGTGGTGCTACGAAGGCCTGCCGCGGCGGCTGATGGCCGAGATGCTGGTCACCGACTCGGCCGGCGGTCTGCCGCCCGACTACAAGGCCTATGTGATCGGCGGCAAGGTGCGCTTCCTCCAGGTCGACCGCGGGCGCTTTGCCAAGCACACGCGCAACGTGTATGACCCGAACTGGGAACCGCTGCCGGCCCGCTGGACGCTCGAGAAGCACCCGCCCGACCCGCGCCCCGAGTGCCTCGACCGCATGGTCCAGATCGCCGAGACGCTGGCCAAGCCGTTCGAGTTCCTGCGTGTCGATTACTACCTCGTCGACGGCAAGCTCTACATCGGCGAGCTGACCAACTACCCGGGCGCCGGCTTCGAGAAGTTCATCCCGGCGGCGTACTCGTTGCACATCGGATCGTATTGGGACACTTCCCGTGTACGCGACCCTGCGGGTCGCACGTGCACGGGAAGTGACTAGTCAGAGGGCCGGGCCAAGGCACTTCGCGTGTACGCGATGGGCTGCGCCCATCGCACGTGCACGCGAAGTGACTCGTCAGAGGGCCTACGCTCCGGAGCGGCCGCGCGCTGCGGCCCTTGATTACTGCAACGAGGGCGACTGCGTCGCCCAAGGACACGCGAGCTCGGTGCGTGGTCATGGCACGCCAAAAGAAAAGCGGGCGCCGAAGCGCCCGCTGAAGAATGCGGCCACCGGCTTGACGGTCGGCGCCGCAATGGGAGTTCGTTGACCGGAGGACGCCGTTGCGCGACACAGTCGCGCTCGTCGCTTTTACACAGGGCCGCAGCGCGCGGCCGCTCCGGAGCGAAGGCCCTCTAGCTAATCACTTCGGGTGCACGTGCGAGGCCGAAGGCCTCGCGTACACCCGAAGTGAACTTAGTTACAGGTCACTTCCGCACCCGTGACGTTCGGCTCGCCGCCGCTCGACAGCGGGTTGCTGTAGGGCGCGCCGTCATCGGTCGAGCCGGTGATCAGCACGTTCTTCTGTGCCGTAGGCTGCGACAGGATGTTCATGGTCTGCCCGTTGACGTCCTGCAGCCGGGTGTTCACCAGCGCGATCTGGCCGACCCGGCCGCCGGTGGCAGCGCGGCCCGACGAGGTGAAGTTGCGGCCCGAACCGTTGCCGATGCGAACGCCGTCGGTCTTCACGCGGCTGATGGTGTTGTTCTCCAGCCGGATCCGCTCGACCGCCAGGCCGTCCTGCAGCTTCGGATAGGTCGCCTCGTCGGCGAACATGTGGCTGTAGATCTCCACGCCGCCGTGGCCGGTGGTGCGGAAGTTGAAGCCCACCGGCGTATACGCCGGCGCCGAACTCTGCACTTCGCTGATCGTGTTGTTGCGCGCAAGCACGTCGCGCACGCCGAAGGTCAGGTACGACAGTTCGCGGGCGAAGTACATGCCGGCCGAGTGGTAGGTCTTGGCGATCTTGTTGTTCTCGATCGTGATCGACTCGCCGCCCACCACGGTGATGCCGCGGCCCCAGTAATTGCCGGACACGTCGTTGTTGGCGACCAGCACGTCATGCACGAGGTCGCGCGCACGGCGCGAGTCGAACTCGCTGTTGACGCGGCTGGCGTCCATCGACGGGTCGCCGATGTACGAGACCATCGCGATCAGATCGTCGCCCGGCTCCTTGACCGTGTTCTTGAGCACGCGGCCGTTGTACGAGCCGGCGGTGATGTGGATCGCATCGGCCAGCGAGCGCTGCACGGTGTTTTCCGCCACCAGGAACTGCGTCGCGTTGTAGACGAAGATGCCGGCCGAGCCCGAGGCGTTGGCCAGGCTGGTGCCGCGCTCGCCGCCATTGATCACGCGGTTGTTGCGGATGACGTTGTTCTTCAGCAGCTTGCGCGGGTTGGTGCCGCCGAAGATCGAGATGCGCGATTCCCACGGCGTGGTGCGGCGCTT
>JALORC010000011.1 GCA_025459175.1 Planctomycetota bacterium
CCCGAGCAACGGCCACGCGGTCTGCAGCTGGCTCACGGTGCCGGAATACGGCGTCGCCAACACCGGCAACCTGAACACGTTCCAGGTCGATCTGTGGCCGACCGGGACCTTCGAGCTGCGCTGGCAGGTCGGCACCACGACCCCGACCCGCGCCATCATGACCGGCGTCAGTCGGGGCCAGGGCGCACGGGACGGCGGCAGCGTCGATCTGTCGACGGCGGCGCCGTTCTCCACCGGCCCGGACCGGGACGCCCTGCGGCTGTCGCTGTCGGCCCGCCCGCGCCTCGGCACCACGGTGCAGCTCGTCACCACCAACGTGGTCGGCCAGGGCGTCGGCATCAACTTCCTCGGCACCGCGCAACTGCCGGCGCCGGGCTTCGACCTGGCGCCGCTCGGCGCCGCCGGCTGCGCGGCGCTGGTCGACGTCGGCCAGGCGGTCGGCAACCTGATCAGCAACCTGGGCCTGCCGGGCACCTCGCTGTCGATCACGTTGCCGATCCCGACCAACCCGGGCCTGGTCGGCCTGCAGCTCTACAGCCAGTCGATCTGGCTCGATGCGACCGCGAACGCGTTCGGCGCGATCACCAGCAACGGCATCTCGATGCGGCTCGACCTGAACTGAGCCGGCTCGCCCGGAGGCGACCCGGCTCAGGGATTGCCGCGACGCCGCAACGCGGGAACCACCAACCGCGAGGTCGACGCCAACAGCCCCGCTGCGTCGTCGACTTGGGGCCGCGTGGCAGCTGCGTACTACACCAGCTTCGGGTGCGGACAGCTGCACGGCGTGGCGCGGCAGCGTGGGCAACCCGCCCCGTACTTGCGCCGCCCGACCGCCTCGAGGTCGAGGCCGTGCAGCGACGCCAGCGTCGCCAGCCACGCGTAGACGTCGCCGAACTCTTCCTCGAGGTTCTGCCGTTCCTGGCGCCGGATCGCGCGCACCAGCTCGCCGCACTCCTCGACGAACCACAGCAGCGTGCGTGGGATGCCGCGCTCGCGATCGCGCTCGAAGTAGATCTGCTCGATCAGCCGCTGGAACGAGCCCTCGGGGGCAGGCTGCGCGGGCCCGCTCACTCCTGCCCCGCCTTCTTGACCGTGATCAGCAGCACGTCCTCGCGCAGCCCGTCGTCGCCGGCGTCCTGCTCGATGCCGCCGAGCACGACGTTCATGAACATGCTGGTATGGCGCGGCGAGTGCTGCCGCAGCAGGTCGAGCAGGCCTTCGCTGCGCAGCAGCGCGTCGTTGCCGAGCACCAGCCGGGTGCCGGGGCTCATCGCGATCTCCTGCGGCCGCAGCGACTTCTCGAACACCGGCCCGTCGTCGAGCCCGATCGCGATGCCCTCGGCGTTGAGCTCGAGCACCTGACCGCGCTGGCAGATCAGCAGCGGCGTGCGCGCGCCGGCCTGGTACAGCTTGGCGCCCTCGGCGGACACCTGCAGCAGCGTCGCCTTCGCACAGCAGCCGGGCGGCAGCTGCGTCTTGCAGACCTTGTTGGTGTGCGCGAGCGCCTTGCGCGGCGCGGCGCCGGCCTGCAGCGCGCGGTGCAGTTCGTCGCGCGCCAGCTTGCAGGCGACGACGGCGAGCGCGCCGTGGCCCTCCGCGGTGACCACGTAGAGCACCGCCTGCGCGTTCTCGCCGGTGGTGACGACCAGGTCGTACCAGTCGAGCCCACCGCGCGAACCGGCGGCGAGCGAACCATCGATCTCGTAGCCGGCGACGTCGGCGAGCTGCTGCGGCAGCGACTTGTCGCGCAGCTGCTTGACCAACGGATCCATCGACACGTGCATGCCGCCGCCGCCGCCGTCCTGATGATCCTTCAGCAGCGCCTGCAGGTCGTTGGCGAGGTACTGCACGCTGCGCCCCAGCGCCGCCACCTCGTCGTCGCCGGCGACCCGCACCTTCACCTCCGAGCCGCCGCGGCCGAGCTTGCTGACCGCGAGGCCGACGTCGGTGATCCGGGTGGCGAGCTTGCCGCCGAGGATCCAGCCGGCGGCGGCGGCGATCGCCGCGGAGGCGAACGACAGCCCGATGCCGATGCCCCAGCCGCGCGCGATGACGTCAGGGTCCGTGATCGACTTGCCGAGATTCGGCACCAGCGCCACGGTCAGGAACACCCCGCCGACGAAGCCCGCGAGCGCGGTGCCGAGGGCGAGGTTGCGGGCCAGTTTGCCGGACGACTTGCTGCCTTTGCGCGCCATGGGGAGAGGGGTTCGGCAGGGCTCGCCGAGGCGCCGCATCATGGCGAACGACGGCGGCGGCGTCACGCCGACAATCGATCCCGGGTGCCGTGGAGCGGTCGCGCCACGGCCGGATGCGGTCAGCGCCGCGGCCGCGCCGCCAGCAGCGGCCCGAGCCAGCGCTCGATGGCCGCGGCCGCCAGTTCGCTCGCGTGTGCGTTGGGGTGCGCGTCGGCGGCGTTGACGACCAGGGTCGCGGGCCGTTCGTCGCGCAGCAGCGGCAGCAGGTCGAGGTGCGGCACCCCCTGCCGCTGCCAGAACTCCGCCAGCGCCGTGTGCGCCGCGGCCTGCGGATAGTCGGCCCCCAGCCGCTGCAGGAACGGCCACGTCACCACGGTGAGGCGCCCGCCGTGGCGTTCGACGACCTGCTGCAACGCCTGCAGGCGCTGCTGCTGCTGCTGCCACGGCTCGCCGCGGTAGGCCTCGCCGAGGAACGAGAAGTAGTCGCCGATGCCCGGCAGGGTCTGGATCGCGACCCGGTAGTAGATCGTGTCGAGCAGCCAGCTGCTGTCGAACAGCGCCGGCCGCTGTGCCGCGGTGCTCGCCGCCGCCGCCAGCGTCGCGGTCCAGTGCGGCAACAGGTCCTGCACGTCGTTGAGGCAGTAGACCAGCACCACCTCGTCGAACTGGTAGCCGTTGCTGCCCAGCAGCTCGAGCAGCTTGGTCTCCGACACGGTGTCGGCGCCGTTGTGCGCCAGCACGTGCACCTCCCACTCGGGCTGCCGCGCACGCAGCCGGCCGGCGAAGCGATCCTGCACGCGTTCGATGCCGTGCCCGGCGGTGAAGCTGTCGCCGACGAAGCTGATCCGGCGCTTGCCGGCCGCGATCGCCGGTGCGTACTCGACGTCGTCGCGGAAGGTCGCGGTGTTGAAGCGGTAGTGGCGCTGCAGCCAGCGCTGCGCGACCTTCGTGTAGCCGATCGAATCGGTGGTGTCGCGGCCGAAGCGGAACCACAGTTCACCGCCGAGCAGCAGCAGCGCGAACGTCAGCGCCATCAGCAGCGCGTTGCCGAACAGCAGGCGCCGCCAGCTGGCCGGCCGGCCGCGGCGGCGGTGGTGGCGGAAGAAGCGCGCCAGCACCACCAGCAGCTGCAGCGGCAGCACCAGCACCACGGCGAGGAAGCCGTTCTCGCTCGGTTGCGTCCACAGCGCGGCACCGAGCCCGAGCAGCGCCAGCAACGCCAGCGCGGCGCGCAGCGGCTGCGGCCGCGGCTGGTCGCGGCGCATGCGCACGCGCGACCACACCTCGCAGCCGAGCAGCGCCATGGCGAGGGCGCCGAGCACGACGGCAGTGGCCATCGGCGTCTAGCCGCCGACCAGCGGCAGCGCGAGCCACAGCGCGACGCCGGCATAGAGGCCCGCCATCTGGTCGTCGCACATGATGCCCCACGCACCGGGCAGGTCCTCGAGCTTGCGCGCCGGCTGGATCTTCAGCACGTCGAAGGCGCGGAACGCGAAGAACGCCCCGGTGTGGCCCAGCGCGTCCGGCAGCTTGCCGGCCAGCAGCGCGTAGACGATCACGGTGACCAGGTAGCCCACCACCTCGTCGAGCACGAAGTGGCCCGGATCCTCCTTCGGGAACGTGCGCGCGGTGAAGTCGGTCTGCAGGCAGCCGAACACGAACAGCGCGCCGGCGGCGATCGACCAGGCCAGGATCGTGTGCTGCGGCAGCGCCCACTGCAGGCTGATGCCGAGCACCACGCCGCCGAGCGTGCCCACGGTGCCGGGCGCCCACGGCGAACAACCGAGGCCGAAACTGGTGATCAGCAGCCAACGGCAGCGATCGACGACGTTCATCGGGCTCCTCCGAACAGGATCGTGCGGGCCTTCCACACGTAGTTGACGCCGGACACGACGGTGAGCAGCAGCGAGACCCAGAAGCCCCATTGCGCTGCCCAGAGCCAGAAATCGGTGCCCGCGACCATCGTCAGCAGCGCGCCGACGGTCCAGCACTGCGACACCATCTTCCACTTGCCCAGTTGGTCGGCCGGGAACGGCTTGCCGCTCGCCTCGACGACGCCGCGGATCGCGGTGACCAGGAACTCGCGCGCGATCACGATGACGACGTACCAGGTGGTCAGCACCGTGGTCGCGGCCGGGAACTGCAGCAGCGTGACCAGCGAGCCGGCGATCAGCACCTTGTCGGCGAACGGGTCGGCGACGCGGCCGAACGCGGTCACCAGGTTCCACTTGCGGGCGAGGTAGCCGTCGAGGAAGTCGGTGAACGCGGCGATCAGGAAGAACACGAACGCGGTCCAGACCAGCGTTGGCTGGGCGCGCGTCACGTGGGTGATCATCGAGTACGGGGAATCGAAGACTGGCGCCCGTTCCACCGCGAACTCGAGACACACGAACACCCCGGCGGTCAGCACCAGCCGCGCCAGCGTGATCGTGTTCGGCAGATTCACGACTTCTTCGCCGGCTTCTTCACCAGCTCGGCGCTCAGTTCGTAGTCGAGGGCCGCGGTGATCTTCACGTCCACCAGCTCACCCGGCTCGGCGGCACCCTTCGGCAGCAACACGCGACCGTCGACCTCGGGCGCATCGGCCCAGGTGCGCGCGACCACGCGCTTCGCATCGGCGTCGTAGCCGTCGACGATCACCGGCAGCGTCTTGCCGACCAGCGTGTCGTGGAAGCCGCGCATGACCTTCTGCTGCAGCGCCATCAGCTCGGCGACCCGCTGCTGCGCGATCTCGGGCGCGATCTGGTTCGGCATGTCGAACGCCGGCGTGTCCTCCTCCTGCGAGTACGGGAACACACCGAGCCGCTCGAAGCGGTAGCTCTGCACCAGCTCCTTCGCCGCCTCGTGGTCGGCCGCGGTCTCGCCGGGGAAGCCGGCGATCAGCGTGCTGCGCACGGCGATGCCGGGCACCTCGGCGCGCAGGCGATCGAGGATGCCGCGCACCTGCTCGCCGCTGACGCCGCGCTTCATCGCCTTCAGCATCGGCGAGCTGATGTGCTGGATCGGGATGTCGAGGTACTTGACCGCCTTCGGATGCTCGCGCAGGAACGTGGTCAGCTCCGGCAGCACGGTGTGTGGATACGCGTACATCAGCCGGATCCAGCGGATGCCCTCGACCTCGGCCAGCTGCTCGAGCAGCACGTGGATCTGGCGCTTGCGCGTGGTGTCGAGGCCGTAGGCGGTGCTGTCCTCGGCGACGACGACGAGTTCCTGCACGCCGGCGGCGGCGAGGTTCTTCGCCTCCTCGACCAGCACGTCGATCGGTTTGCTGCGGTTCTTGCCGCGCATCTTCGGGATCGCGCAGAACGTGCAGGTGTGGTCGCAGCCCTCGCTGATGCGCAGGTAGGCGAAGCTCTTCGGCGTCAGCAGGAAGCGCTTGGTGTCGCTGCGCGGGCCCTTCGGCTTGCCGCCGTCGACGGTGGCGGCCCAGCGCCGCGTGCTGCCGTTGACGATCTTGCGCACCACCGCCGGCACGCCGGAGTAGTCGGACAGGCCGAACACGCCGTCGAGCTCCTTCAGCGACTTCTTCAGCTCGTCGCCGTAGCGCTGCGCCAGGCAACCGACGGCGATGACGCCCTTCAGGTTGCCTTCCTTCTTCAACCGGGCGACCGACAGGATGGTGTCGATCGACTCCTGCTTGGCCGACTCGATGAAGCCGCAGGTGTTGACGACGACGACGTCGGCGTCGGTCGGTTCCTTCACCACCTGCAGGCCTTCTTCGACCACGTGGCCGAGCAGGACCTCGGAGTCGACGAGGTTGCGCGCGCAACCGAGGCTGATCAGGGAGACTCGAATCGCTTCGTTCACGGGCGGTGCCTCGGGCGCAGCAGGGACGGCGAGGCGGGGCCTGGGCCCCGCCTCGCGTCGGGATCAGGCCGGCTTCTGCTGGACGACCCAGACCTTGACCGTCGCCTCGACCGTCGCGTGCAGGTGCACGACGACGTCGTAGACACCGATCTCCTTCAGCGGCTGCTCCATGCGGACCGCGCGGTCGTCGACCGCGATGCCCTTGTCGCGCAGCGCCGCGGCGATCTGGCCGTGGGTGACCGAACCGAACAGGTGGCCCTCGGCGTTGGCGCGCCCTTCGATCGTCACCGATGCCTCGGCCAGCTTCTGCGCCAGCTCGCGCATGCCGGCGACCCGGGCCTGCTCCTCGGCGAGGGCGGCGGCGCGGGCCTTCTCGATCTCGGCGACGTTGCTCTTGGTCACCATCACGGCCATGCCGCGCGGCAACAGGTAGTTGCGGGCGTAGCCCGACTTGACCTTGACCACGTCGCCGAGGCGACCGAGGTGCTCGATGTTCTGCTTGAGCATGAGTTCCATGATCACATCCTCCCGACGAACGGCATGAGACCGATCAGACGTGCGCGCTTGATCGCCTCGGCGAGCATGCGCTGGTTCTGACCCGAAAAGTTGGTGCGCTTGCGCGACTGGATGCGGCCGTTGGCCGACACGAACTTGGACAGGTACGGCACGTTCTTGTAGTCCAGCGGCTCCTCCGGGAGGACCTCGCGACGCTTCTGGCCGAAGCGCCCGAACTTGCTGCGCCGGCCGCCATCGCGTCCGCCACCGCCGCCGCCGCCGTAGCCACCACCACCACCACCACCGCCGTTACCACCACTCGAATAGCTGCTCATGGGTCAGACCTCCGTCGCCGCTTCGGAAGAAGATGCTTCGACCACCGGCTCCGCGGCCGGCGGGGCCGGCGGCTCGGGCGGTGCATCGTCGGCCGGGATCGCGTTGACGTCGAAGTCGGCTTCCGGCTCGTAAGCGCCCTGCGGCACCTCGGCGCAGTCGACCAGCAACCAGCGCAACAGCGCCTCGTGGAACTGGAGGTCGCGGCGGATCGCGGCGACGGCCTGCGTGTCGACCGCGCAGTAGATCAGCAGGTAGGTGCCGCGGTGCTGCCCGTTGATCGGGTAGGCGAGGCGGCGCTCGTCCCAACGGCGGCTGCTCAGGATCTTGGCGCCGTGCTTGGTGAACAGGGCGGTGATGGCATCCTTCAGCGGCTGCCAGCCCTTGCGCACTTCTCGGTTGTCGAGAAGGCACATGCATTCATAGGTTCGGGTGCGTTGCAACTTCATTCTCCGGGGCGATTGCCCGATCCCGGCCGTCCGACCCGGCCGTCAGTGGCCGGGGCGTTGGTCAGGTTCGGAACTGTTGTGGGTTCCCATCAGGGACTGCAGATCCGCACCGTCGAGCCATTCCTGCAAGCAGTCGACAGCGCGGACCAGGACACGACCGAGAACCTCACGTTCCTCCGGGAGGAATGGCGCCAGGACGAAGTCCGGCCAGTGAGCCGGACGGATCCCTCCGGCCCCGCGACCTGCGTCGGCTGCGGGACCGATACCGAGACGGAGACGGGGATAGCCATCCGTACCCAGCGTCTGCTGGATGGACTTGAGGCCGTTGTGGCCCCCGGCACTCCCCGACGGCCGGATGCGCATCCGGCCCAGCGGTAGGTTCAGGTCATCGACGATTACAAAGAGCGAATCCGGCTGCCGTCCCGCGGCCCGCAGCAGCGGGCCGGCGACGTCTCCGGACAGATTCACGTAGGTCTGCGGCTTCGCCAGCAGGAACGAACGTCCCTTCCGACGACCCTCGCAGACTTGCGCCTTCACCTTGCCCGAGAACAGCCGCGCACCATCGTCCGCGTGCCGCTCGAGCCGAGTGAAAGCCAACCCGAGCCGCTGGGCCAACAGGTCGAGCACCATGAACCCGACGTTGTGTCGGGTCGCGTCGTATTCGGGCCCGGGGTTGCCGATGCCGAGAACGATGCGGTGCCAGCCCATGGCTGCGGATCAGGGGGAAGCAGGCTAGGCGGCGCGCCGGTCCGGAGCAAGCCCCGGCTGCGGCGCGATCTCGAAGCCTGCGACCGCGATCACTTCTTGTCGGCCTTCTCGGCCGGCTTGTCGCCAGCCTTCTCGGCCGGCTTGTCGCCGGCGGCCGGCGCGGCTTCCGCCGCGGCCGGGGCCGCTTCCGCCACGACGATCTTGGCGACGTGGCAGATCACCGTGGTCGCCGGCGCGACCAGCGTGACTCCGGCCGGCAGCTTCAGGTCGCTCGCCGACACGTGCTGGTCGAGCTCGAGCTTGCTGACGTCGTGCTCGATGGCGTCCGGGATCGCGGTCGGCAGGCAGCGGATCAGGATCTGCACATGGTCCTTCATCAGCGCCCCACCCTTGCTGACGCCGACCGGGTTGCCGAGCAGCGCGACCGCGACCTCGACCTCGATCGGCTTGGTCAGGTCGATGCGCTTGAAGTCGACATGGGTCGGGTGGTCGGTGGTGTTCGCCCACGTCACCGCCTGCAGGAAGGCCGCCTGCGGCGTGCCGGCGATCTCGAGCTGGAAGATGCGGTGGTGCGCCTTGATGTGCTGCTCGATCTCCCACTCCGAGATGGCGATCGAGACCGGCTCCTTGCCGTCGCCGTAGACCACGGCCGGCAACCAGCCCTCTGCGCGCAGCTGCGCGACCCGATTGCGCCCCAGCGCCGTGCGGCGCTCCGCCTTCATGCGAACGACTTGCATTGGAATACCTCTGTCTACTCGGTGCGGGATGGAACGAGCGGCTAACGCTCGCTCTCGAACAGTTTGCTGACGCTCTCGCTGCGGTGGATGCGATCGATCGCCCGCGCGAGCAACTGCGCCATCGAGCAGACCTCGAGGCGCTGGAGTTTCTTGTCGTGGAGCGGCACGGTGTCCGCGAACAGGATCTTCTCGACGTCGGCCCCGTTGAGGCGCTCGACGGCGTTGCCACACAGCACGGCGTGGGTGGCGATGATGAACACCTTGCGGGCGCCCTTCTCCTTGACGATGCGGGCGGCGTCGACGATCGAACCGCCGGTCGAGACCATGTCGTCGACCAGCAGCACATCGCGGTTCTTGACGTCGCCGATCACGTGCTCGATCACCGTCTGCTCGCCGCTGATGCGGCGCTTGTCGATGATCGCGAGGTCGCAGCCGAGATCCTTGGCGTAGGCGCGCGCGAGCTTGGTGCCGCCGATGTCGGGCGACACCACCATCACGTCCTTGGTCTCCAGCTGCCGCACGCGATCGATCATCACCGGCCGCGCGTAGAGGTGGTCGACCGGGATGTCGAAGAAGCCCTGGATCTGCGCCGCGTGCAGATCGACCGCGACCACGCGGTCGTAGCCGGCGGTCACCAGCAGGTTGGCGACCAGCTTGGCGTTGATCGGCACCCGCCCCTCGTCCTTGCGGTCCTTGCGCGCGTAACCGAAGTACGGGATCACCGCCGTGATGCGGTCGGCGGAGGCGCGACGCAGGCAGTCGGCGTAGGACAGCAGCTCGAACAGGTGCTCGTGCACGTTCGGGCTGGTCGGCTGCACGACGAACACGTCGGCACCGCGCACGTCGACCTCGATCTTCAGGTTGAGCTCGCCGTCGGGGAACCGCGCCAGCGACGCGGCGCCGAGCGGCACGCCCATGTAGGAGCAGATGTCCTGCGCCAGCCGGGGATGGGCCGTGCCCGTGAACACCCGCAACCGTTCGCCGCGCATCCTCATGGCTTGTCCTTGGCCGGCTTCGGCGGCACCGGTTCGCGCTGCTTGAGCTTCTTCGCCGGCACGCCGACCCAGACCTCGGCGGCGCCGATCGTGGTGCCGCGCGTGACGATCGCCCCGGCGCCGGTCATCGCATCGTCGCCGACCTGGCTCGGCGCGACCAGCACCGAACCGCTGCCGATGAAGGCGCGGGCGCCGATCCTGGTCTCGTGCTTGTGCACGCCGTCGTAGTTGGCGGTGATCGTGCCGGCGCCGATGTTGGCCTTCGGGCCCACCACGGCGTCGCCGAGGTAGGTCAGGTGCTTGGCCTTGGCACCGGCTCCCATGCGCGTCTTCTTGGCCTCGACGAAGTTGCCGATCTCGGCGCCGTCCTCGAGCACGGTGCCGGCCCGCAGGTGCGCGAACGGACCGACCTCGCAGTGCCGCCCGACCACGCAGCCGGTGCCGATCACCGTGCACGGCAGGATCCGGCTGTCGGCCCCGATCTGCACACCGTGCTCGATCCAGGTGCTGGCCGGATCGACGATCAACACGCCGTTGCCGAGGTGCTCGAGCAGGATGCGTTCCTGCATCCACTGCCGCGCGATCGCCAGATCGGCCAGCGAGTTGACGCCGGTGATCTCGCTCGCCTCGGCGGCCTCCAGCGTCGGCAGGTCGCTCGCCCGACCGGCGCCGACGAAGCTCGCCACCGCATCCGTCAGGTACAGTTCGCCCTGCGCGTTGTTGGGCTTCAACCCGGTCAGCGCCGGCCGCAGCGCCTCGCTGTCGAAGCAGTAGAAGCCGGCGTTGATCTCGTCGATCGCGAGTTCCTGCTCACTGCAGTCCTTGTGCTCGCGGATGCCGGTGAAGCGACCTTCGGCATCACGCAGGATGCGGCCCAGGCCGGTCGGGTCGTCGGGATACGCGGTCAACACGCTGCACGGGCTGTTGCCGCGCACCTCGATCAGCGCCTGCAGCGTCGCGGTCGTGATCAGCGGACAGTCGCCGTAGGTCACCACGACATCGCCGCGGAACTCGCCGAGCGCCGCCATCGCCACCTGCACCGCGTGGCCGGTGCCCTTCGGTGCGCCCTGGTCGACGAACTGCAGCTGCGGGAACAGGTTGCCGACCTCGGCCTGCAGCGCCTGCTGCACCTTCTCCTTCTGGTGATGGACCACCACCACCACCCGGCTCGGCTGCAGCGGCGCCACCGCGTGCAGCGACGAGGCCGCCAAGGTGCGCCCGCACAACGGCAGCAAGACCTTGGGCAAGCTCACCTTGGTGCGCTTGCCGAGGCCGGCGGCCAAGCAGATCACGGCCAGTGGGCGCGACATCGGGACGGCAGTCTCGGGGATCGGAGGGAGGAAAGGGGGCGAGGATTGTGCGGATCCCCCGCCACAGGGTCAAGGGTGCTCCATCGCACAAATGCGCGCGCTGACGCGCGGCACCGCCGGGGCCGCGCCGGGCCGCGCTGACGCGGCGTTCGCAGCGCGACCGCCGCCACCAGGGGCATGATCTACCGCTACCGGCCCCAACGAGACGACGCCGCGGGGCTGGCGGCGTCGCCTCTGCGGGCGAGCCGCTTCAGAACTGGCGCGTCTCGCAGTTGGTGCGGAACCAACCGGTAATCGGGTCCAACCCGATCGCCTGGAAGCGCATCTGCAGGCCGGTGAGCAATCCGGCCGGCACGTTGTAGATCCAGCTCTTGTTCGGCGTGCCGATCGCACCGCTGCCCGAGAACGAGATGCCACCGAACGCGCCGGTGCCGTCCTCGAGCACGATCGTCAGCGCGTAGCCCGGATCGGTGCAGATCGGCCCGAGCACGGTCGGCAGGATCGGCGACCCCGGGAACGACATCATCAGCACGTACGGCACGTTCGGCGGCGTGGCCGTCGTGGTGTTCGAGACCGACACCACCATGATCGCCCCGGCCGGCGTCGCCGTCACCTTGCGCGCGAACAACGCGAACGTCGCGTTGGTCTGCGAACCCGGCGTGCTGGCGGTGACCGTCACGGCACCACCGGCGGTGGTGGCGGTGACGCTGGTCTGCGCAAAGCCACTGGCGTCGGCGATCACCGGGTTGGTGGTCGACAGCGTGCCACCACCGAGGACCGAGAAGTTGATCGTGCCACCCGGCAGCGGGTTGCCGTTGCTGTCGAGCACGCGCGCGACGAGCGGCTGCGGGAACGGTTCGACCGCGGGCACCACCTGGGCGCCGCCGCTGATGGCGACCACGCTGTTGGTCGGGCCGAGCGGACGGATGCGCTTGAGGGCGCCGCCGGTGCTCGGGTAGGTGCCGGGGTGCTGCAGGAACCACAGCCCACCGTCCGGGCCCTGGCGCATGCTGACCATGCCGACGAAGTTGGTGCCCCAGTTGGTGGCGTTCGGCTGACCGGGCACGGCCGGTGCGGCGCTCCAGACGCCGGCGTTGTTGACCAGGCGCCGCAGTTGGCCGGCGAAGTAGTCGTGGAAGAACGCGTTGCCTTCGTAGGCCGGGCCGAAGTCGTACTGACCGCCCTGATTGCGGTAGCGCGGGCCACCCATCACCGACAGCCAGGTGCCGGCCTGCGGCACCGCGGCGATCGGCGCCGTGAGACCACCCGGCGCCGTGCCACCGCAGCCGTTGTAGGTGTTGTTGCCTTCGCGCCACGGCCAGCCGAAGTTGACGAGCGGCAGCGGCCCGCTGCTCGGGTAGACATACTCGTCATACTCCTCGACCGCGTTCTGCCCGACGTCGGCGATGTAGAGGTTGCCGGTCACGGCATCGATCTCGAACCGCACCGGGTTGCGCAGACCGTGAGCGATCACCAGCTGGCTGAAGTCGGCATTGGCGCTCAGCGGGTTGTTGCCCGGATCGAGCGAACTGAACGTCGGTGCCGTGGTGCCCGGACCGGCCGGCACCGTCGACACGTCCATGCGCAACACGCAACCGAGTTGCGAGGTCGTGCTCTGCGCGTTGCACGGGTTCTGCGCGTCGTCACCGATGCTGCAGTAGAGCATGCCGTCGGGTCCGAAGCGCAGCGCGCCACCGTTGTGGTTGAACGCGTTGTCGGGCACCGCCGCGAGGATCACGCGGCGCGAGGTCGCCGCGAAGGTCAGGTTGGTGCTGGTAGGGTTCGCCAGATCGCCCGTGCAGGTGTAGCGATCCAGGTGCATGAAGGTGTCGGCGGTGCTGGAGTTCCAGACGTAGAGATAGCCGTTGGTGGCGAAGTTCGGATCGACGGTCAGGCTCAGCAGCGCCCGCTCCGATCCCGTCTCGACGTTGGGCACGGTGCCCACGGTGGCGAGTCCGGCGCCGGCCCAGATCTGGATCAGGCCGCCGCGATTGCCGAACAGCACGCGCCCGTCGGCGAGCAGCGCGAAATCGTGGGGAGCCTGCAGGCCCGTGCCGACCAACGTGTCGACCACGAAGCCCGTCGGCACCGTCTGCGCCGAGGCACCGGCGGCGACCACGAGTGCAGCGGAGACGGAGAGGAGAACAGAACGCAACATGCAAGAACCTCGGTCGTGGGGTGGGCGACGCCGAACGCGGCATCGCGGGCGTGGACAGGGGCGCGAAAGTCTAGCGGATGAACCCCGCCTTGGCAGCGCCCTCCCACCCGCCGCACCGACCGGGGACACCATTCGCTGACCACGGCCGAGCGCAACCTGACCATCAAGCTTCCCCCATGGCACGGCCGATGCCTGCGCGGACCCATGGGCCACATCGTGTTCGGCGCCCCAGGCAGCGAGAGCTACCACCTGCACCGGCGCCTGCAGGGCGCGCTGGAGCCGCGCGGCCACCGGATCTCGGTGCTGACCCTGGACGCCGCGGCCCACACGTTCTGGCGCCATCAGCTGGACCACGGCGAGATCGGCATCGGCCCGCTGCGACCGAATGCCGCGGACCGCCAGTGGGCCATGGCCCTCGGCCCCGGCGTCAGCGGGCGGCACGGCCAGCACCTCGCCGGCCTGCTCCGCCCATTGCGCGCCTGGTTCGCGGCCGAACGGCCGTCGCTGGTGCTGCTGCACCGGCGACGCGGTGCAGAGGCATGCCTGCTGCAGCGCCTCGCCCACGAGTTCGGCTGCCGCGTGCTGTGGACCGGTGACGGCCTGCTGCCACACACACTGCAGATCGACGAACGCGGCCTCGATGGGGATGCCGCGGCGAGCCGACGTCCGGCCCGCGACTACCGCGTCGTCCCCGGCGATCGCTCGCTGTTGCGGGCCTGCCTCTCGCACGCGCTGGCGCGCAATCTGCCGGTGGCCGCCGAACCGGGTGGCGCGCTGCCACCGCCATGGTCGCAGCGACTGCACGACCTGCCGGCGATGTGGCGCAGCCACGGCCTCCGCGCGGCGCTGCAGTCGTGGTCGGCCTGGCGCACCGGCAGCTCGCGCCGCAAGGCCCAGGTGCCCGGGCCGACCGCCTGGCTGCCGCCGGCGCCGTTCGTGGCCGTGCTGCTGCAGCACCCTACTGACGCCCGGTTGCGGCTCGATGCCGACGCGGCGCCGAGCCAGCGGGCGCTGCTCGACCACGCCCGCCTGGCGGCCGCCGCCATCGACCCGGAACTGGCGATCGCGGCGATCGCCCCCGACGACCACTGCCGCCGCCCGCACTGGCTCGCGCGCGACATCGCCTGGCTGCCGGCTTCGGCGGGCATCGACGCGGCCGCGGTCGCGGCCGCGACGGCGACCGTCAACCATCCACTGGCCAGCATAGCACTGCTCGCCGGAACGCCGGTGCTGCACTGCGGCCGCGCCCTCTACGGCCTGCCGGGCGTCGGCACGTTCGCGCCGCTCGCCGAATGGCCGGCGGCCCTCGCACGCACCCTGCGCCGCGATCATCCGAGGCTGCGCGAGCGGTTCCTGAGCTGGGTGTTCGGCTACGGCCACGTGTGGTGCTCGGCGACCCATCCCGACCACAACGGCATGCTGGGTCTCGTGCAGGCGATCGAAGCCAGGCTCGAGGCCCCGCCCGAGGCGGCGCCGCTGCGCTATCGCCGCGGCCCCGCCTGGCCGCTGGCGGCCGAGGGACGATCGGGCTGAAGCGGCGGTCGTGGACTGCCGATGACATCGGCGTGCAGCACACCGTCCGACGCACCATGCTCTGCCTCGGCGCCGGCGTCGTCGTGCAGCGAGTGTGCCAGCTGGCGGCCTTCGTGCTGATCGGCCGCGCGCTCGGCGTGCAGGGGCTCGGCACCTATGCGCAGGGCCAGGCGATGGCAGCCGTGCTCGCGGTGCTGGCCGGCGCCGGGGTCAGCAACCTCACCGCGCGCCGGCTCGCCGCGCATCCGCTCGCCGCGCGCGGTCTGGTCACGGCCGCGGTGCGGCGCCGCGCCGTGGTCGGCTTTGCGCTGGCGCTGCTGGTCGGTGGGATCGGCACGTTCGTGGTCGAGCAGCCGTGGTTCTGGTGGCTGTGCGCGCTGCACACGATCCCGACCGCGTTCGATCTCAAGCAACTGCTCGACGCCTCGGGGCGCACGCGACGCGAGGTCCGGCTCGAGACCTGCATCGCCGCGCTGCAGCTGCTGCTGGTCGCTTGCTGGTCGTGGTCGGGCGGTTCGCAGCTGGAGACGCTGGCGCTGCTGACGCTCGGCTGCCGCAGTGTCTACGCGGCGTTCGCGTGGCAATCGGTGCGCGAACTGCCCGGCGCGGCCGATGCCGCGCTGCCATCGGTGTGGCAGGCGCGCGAAGCGTTCGGCCAGCTGGCGCACGAACTGATGACGATCGGCGACGTCTGGCTGGTCGGCCTCCTGCTCGGCCCCGCCGCCGCCGGTCTCTACGCGCTGGCGGTGCGATTCGCCGCCGCCGCGCTGTTGCCGTCGGCACAGCTGGCGCGGCTGCTGCTGCCCCATTTGCTTCACGCCGGAGCCGATGGCGATCCGGCGCGGACCCTCGGCACGGCCCTGCGCACCACGTTGCTGGTGACGATGCCGGTGTTGCTCGCAGGTCTCGCCGCGGCCCGCCCGGCGTGCGAGCTGGTCGGCGCCGAGTTCGCTGGCGCCGCCCCGGCGCTGGCCCTGCTGCTGCTGGCCGGCTGCGTGCAGCACCTCGGCTGGCAGACCAGCAACGCACTGTTGGCGATGCACCGCGACCGCGCCTACGCCCACGGCTTCGCGTGGCCCGCACTGCTGCAGCTGGCGCTGTTCGTCGGCCTGACGGGATCGCTGTCGACCGAACCCGCGACCGCGGCCGCGGCCGCGGCGGCGCTCGCCGCATTCGCCCAGTGCGTCTACGCCGGCAACGGCATGCGGGTCACCAGGGCGCTGTGGCAGCAGCGCGCGGATCTCTGGCAGCAGCCGCTGCGCCTGTCGGCACTGACCGGACTCGGCGCCGCGCTGCCGCTGCTGCTGCCACTGCCGATCGACGCAGCGCTGCTGTTCGCGTGCCAGCTGCTCGCCGGTGGACTCGCGTTCGGCCTCGGCCTGTGGCGGCTCGAACTGCGCGGCCGCTGGCGGCGGCTCGGCGACGGCCTCGCGGCGGCGAGCGGCTTCGGCGCCTGAATCGCCGCGGTCGCGCTCAATCCGGTCGCCGCAACCGCCGATAGGAAGGGCGATGTCGAAGAAGCCACTCCGTCTCGGCACCCGCGCCCGGCTGCTGTTGCGCGGCCTGCGCTACGCCCCGCTGCTGCCGTTCGCGTCGATCGACGGCTGGCTCACCGTCGACGAGGCGATCACGCTGTACGAACTGTCGCGCGCGCTGCCGCACGAGGCCCCGGTCGCGGTCGAGATCGGCAGCTGGCAGGGCAAGAGCAGCGTGTGCCTCGCCAGCGGCCTGCAGGGCAAGCGGCAACCGCGGCTGTGCTGCATCGATCCGTTCGACGCCTCCGGCGACGGCGAGAGCAGCCCGACCTACGGCGAACGCGCGCAGCGGGTCGACGGCGAGCTGCGGCGCGCCTTCGAACAGAACCTGCGCGATGCCGGCCTGCACGAACTGATCGACGTCCGGCAGGGCTTCAGCCACCAACAGGCCCAGCACTGGCAGGGCTCGATCGACCTGTTGTTCCTCGACGGCGACCACAGCTACCCGTCGGTGCGCCAGGACTTCGAGGACTGGGCGCCGAAGGTGCGTCCCGGCGGCTACCTGGTCATGCACGACGTCGTGCACCCGGTGCACGAGGGCCCGGCCCGCGTCGTCGACGAACTGGTGCGCCGCGATCCGACCTGGGTCGAGGCCCGCACCGTCGACAGCATGTTCGTCGCCCGCAAGGCGATGGTCTGACGCCATGAGCCAGCCAGCGGTCTCGATCGTGGTGGTCACGTCCGACCGGCTGGTCGACCTGCGCCGTTGCCTCGGCGAACTGCGGCGCCACCTCGCGGCGCCCGGACTGCCCACCACCGAGGTGTTGACGGTGCACGCGCCGCACGACACGGCGTCGATGGCGATGGTGCGCGCCGAGTATCCGGAGGTCGCCGTGCACGTGGCCCCGCGGCGCCACCTGTCCGAACAGCGCAACCTCGGCGCCCGCCGAGCGCGCGGCGAGATCCTGATCTACCTCGACGACGACGCCTGGCCACGCGCCGGCTGGCTCGCGGCGCTGCTGCAGCCGTTCGCCGAGCCGCGGGTGCTGGCGGCCAGCGGGCCGGTGTTCCGCGGCGACGGCTCGCTGCAGTGCGAACGCCTCGCGGCGTCGCCGATCGGCCGCCTGATCCCGCTCGCGGCGGATCGACCGCTGCCGGCCGGCATGGCGCCGAGCTTCTCCGGCTGCAACCTCGCCCTGCGGCGCACCGCGCTCTTCGCGATCGGCGGCTTCGACGAGAACCTGCCGTACCAGCCCGACGACATGGACGTGTGCGGGCGGCTGTTCCGGTTCGCGAACCGTTCTGCCGCGGCGCTGCACTACTGCCCGGCGGCCAAGGTCACCCACGAGTCGTCGCCCGGACCGTACCGACGCACGCTGCAGGATCGCGCCTGGTTCGTGGTCGCGCGCGACAACATGTACTTCGCGTGCCGCCACGCCGGGCCGGTCCGCGGTCTGCTCGGCGGAGTCGTGCTGCAGGTGCCGAAGCTGTGGCGCTTCGGCGCGTGGCTGCTGCAGGGCAAGCTCGGCCCGCTGCCGTTCGTGCGCTGCGTCGGCAAACACGTGGGCGGCATGCTGGCCGGCTGCTGGAAGGGCCTGACCGCGCGGGCGCGACTGCCGCTGCAGCCACTGCCGACGGCCGAACCGGGCAGCATCGCGGGCGCCACCGCAACCGCCGTCGAGGAGGCCGCGCCGTGCCGGACACCGCAGCCGATCTGAGCGCACCGCCACGCGCGGTGGCCGCGGTCTCTTTGCACGAGCCTGCGTGCACAGCGGTGGTCGTGCACTATCGCGATGCCGCGAGCACCGTGCGCTGCGTCGACTCCTTGCTGCAGCAGCAACCGACGCCCCCGGTGGTGGTCATCGACAACGCTTCGCCGGACGGCAGCGGCGCAGAGCTGGACCACCAGCTCGCCGATCGTCCGCAGGTGCAGCTGCTGCATGCGCGGCACAACGGCGGCTTCGGCGCCGGCTGCAATCGTGGCATCGAACACGCGCTGCGGACCTGGCCGCGACTCGGCAGCGTGCTGCTGCTCAATCCGGATGCCGAACTGGCGCCCGGCGCGCTGGCCGAACTGCTGGCGACGCTGCGGGCCCGTCCACGCGCCGGCATCGTCGGGTGCTACATCGACGACGGCCGCGGGCGCACCTGGTTCGCCAACGGTCACATCCCGCGCTGGACCCTGACCGGCTTCCACCGGCCGGCCGACGGCGCGGGCGAGCACCCGACCACGTTCGTCACCGGCGCCTGCATGCTGCTGCGCGGCACTCTGCTGCAACAGGGCCTGCGGTTCGACGAACGGTTCTTCCTCTACTGCGAGGACGCCGACCTGTGCGAGCGCGTGCGGCGCGGCGGCGGCGAACTGTGGCTGACCCAGCGCGCGCGCGCCAGCCACCGCAGCGGCGGCAGCCAGCCCGGCCAGACCGTGCTCGGCGACTTCACCGCCGAACGGCTCTACTGGTTGACCCGGGCCAAGGTGCTGTTCGCGAGTCGGCACCTGTCGTGGCTGCAGCGCAGCTGCTTCCTGGTGTTGGCCGCGGTCGGAAAGCCGCTGGTCGGCGTGCTCAAGACGCGTTCGCTGCGCTTCCTCCGTCCCTACTGGCGCGGCCTGCGCGACGGCTGGCGGCAACGCCATGCCGCCCCGCAGCTGCCCGCGGCACTGCCCGACCACCACTGACCGGCCGATGCACGACAACAGCAGACGCATGTTCGAGCGCTACGCGCTCCCTCTGTTCACGGCGGACACCCGCGTGCTCGAGGTCGGCCCCGATGGTGTGCCGAGCAGCTATCGCCGGCTGGTGCAGCAGCGACTGGGACCCGCGGCGCCCGCGGTGTGGGACACGGTCGATCTCGCCGCCCGCCCCGGCCTGACGTTCGCCGCCGGCAGCGAATACGAGTTCCCGATCGCCGACGGAGCCTACGACCTGGTGCTGTCGGGCCAGGTGCTCGAACACGTGCGCAAGCCGTGGCGCTGGCTGCCGGAGCTGGCACGGGTGTGCCGCCCGGGCGGCGCCGTGGTCACGCTCAGCCCGATCAGCTGGGCCTACCACGAAGCCCCGGTCGACTGCTGGCGCGCCTTCCCCGAGGGCCTGCGCGCGCTCTACGAAGAGGCCGGCCTCGAGGTCCTCGACTCGCGTTGGGAGACGCTGGAGCCGCGCGGCTGGCTGCCGCGCTGTCCGCGGCCGATCAGCGACCACGCTCCGGGCCCGGTCTACAAGCTGGCCCGGTTGGTCGGCTGGCCGTTGGCGCGGTCCTACGATGCGGTCACCATCGGCCGCAAACCGGTGTCGGCGCAGCCGGAATCGGCTCGCCCGGGCGCCGAGGCGCCGCCGCGAACGGCGCGCATCCCGGCGCTCAGCGACTGAGCGGCATCAGCCCGGCATCTGCGCCATCGCGCTCTTCAGCACGCTCTTCGCGACCGGCTTGCTGCGCGGCTTACGCTGCCCCATCAGCTCGCGGGTCAGCACTTCCTCGAGTTCGTGGTCGCGCTTGTGGGACGCCGCCTGCAGACCGACTTCGAGCTCCTTCGCGGCGGCTGCGGTCGGGCAGGTGATGCGCTGGGTCTGCGCGCTAGCGTCGTAGAAGCGGGCGCCGGGCTGCACGGCGACCAGCCGCACGCCGTCGTGGGTGGTGACCATCGCCCCCTCGGGCACCTCGAGCCAGTTGCCGCGCGCCACCACGCTGTCGCGGTCCGACCAGCGGTCCCGACTCGCAGGATCGATCGGCCGCTCGTCGTCGAGCAGGTAGCTCGGGGTGACGTCGTAGTGCTTGCACAGCGCAAGCAGCATCGGCAGGGTCGGCAGCGACCGCCCCTGCTCCAGGTGCGACATCGTGGCCGGACGCACGCCGAGAGTCTTGGCGGTGACTCCCTGCGCTTCGCGCTTCAGGCGAGTACGGAGGTAGAACAGCTTGAGGTGCAGACGCCGCATGGACGGGAGGGAGGTTGTCGGAGGGGGGACCGGCGCAATACCGTGCATCGGCAGTGCGATCGCGATCTGCGAAAGTCTAGCACCAAGGCGAGCGGTGCAGGTTGCTCAGGGGGTTCGAGGATCCCGGTTCGGGCCTCGGCGGCTGTGGACCGCCATGGCATCGAGCCGTGCGCGGCGCCATTCTGTTCAGCCGGTCCGAGCTCCAGCGAACAGAACAGACCACGAATGGCCAATAGACAGCGGACGCCGGAAGTAACACTCGCTCCGCCGGCTTGTGGCAGGGATGTGGCAAATGCGGCCCGCTTCGGCGTGCCGCTCGCCGCGACCCGAGATCCCGAGCAGTGGCAGCTGGCCAGAATGGCAGGCCGACTGACGCTGTGTGCGCCCCGGGACCAGGGTGGGCTGGAGGTCGACCTGGAGCTGCGGTTCGGCCCGCTGGCCCAACGCCTGCACAGCTGCCGCCGGAGCGACCCGTTGCCGCGCGCGTGCGGGCTCGGCCGCCGCGCCGAACCGCTGACGGTGATCGATGCCATGGCCGGGCTGTGTCGCGATGCCATGGTGCTGTCGCAGCTGGGTTGCCTGGTAACGGCCATCGAGCGGGTTCCGGCCCTGGCCATGCTCGGCCACGACGCGGTCGAGCCGACCTGGCTGGCGCCGCGAATGGCCGTGATTTCGGCGCCAGCGGAGACCTGGTTGCAGGAACATGCGGCGGACGCGAGGCCCGACGTGATCTACCTCGACCCGATGTTCGCGACCGCCGGCACCGCCCAGGTGAAGAAGGACATGCAGATCTGCCGCCTGCTGGCCGGCCCACCCGACGACCCGCTGCCGCTGCTGGCGCTGGCCCGGCAACTGGCCACGGATCGGGTGGTCGTCAAGCGCCACCACGGCGCACCGCCGCTGCTCGACGGAGTGTCGACCGCGGTCGAGGGCGAACGCGTGCGCTTCGATGTCTACCTGAAGCCGCGGTAGGCGACCGACGTGAACTCGCCCACCGTCTCGCGATGTGCGACCGGACGCGGCACCAGGGCAGCGACCGCCTCGACCTCCGTCGCGCGCAGGCCGCTGAGCACCAGCGCCCGCAGCCCGGTCCAGCGGTCGAGGATCGCCGGCATCGCCGCCCGCAGTTCGCTGCCGGTCATGTTGGCGACCACCCCATCGGCGCGCCGGCACCGTTCCGGGCCACCGAGGTGCACGGCGGCGGTCGGCAGCAGTTCGGACGCGGCCTGCACCGAGGCCGGGTCGATGTCGCAGGCGTCGATCTGGCGACAGCCGCGAACGTGGGCGTAGAGGGCCAGGATGCCGGAGCCGCAGCCGATGTCGGCGAAGCTCGGCGGCGCGTCCCACACCGCGTGCAGGCACCGCAACGCGGCCTGGGTGCTGCCGTGCTCGCCGCTGCCGAAGGCGCCGCCGCGCGGCAGGATCAGCTCGATGCCTCGGAAACCGGCCGGCCGCTCGACCCACGGCGGTCGCACCAGCAGGTCGGCGGCGACCTGGATCGGCGCATCGTGTTCGAGACCGGTCACGGTCGCGGCCGCCGGATCGAGCACGAGTTCGCGCACGACGACGTCGGCGAACGGCAGCGGCGGCAGCGGCCCGTCCAGCCATACCGTCACGACCTGTTCGTCCTCGATCGCGCCCTGCACCTCGGCGTGCACGTGCAGCCAGTCGAGCGCCTCGGCCGCGCGTTCGCCGCGCAGTTCGAACGCCCGCACGAGCTCGTCGCCGCCCGTCATGGCGCCGCCGCCGCGAGCTGCAGCGCGCGCTCGAGAATCGTGTCGGGCTCGACCATGCGACCGATCGCGTCGTAACCCTCGGCGAGGTGGCCGCTGACCGGACCGAGCACGTGCAGGCCGCGCGCGCGCAGCACCGCGGTGTTGTGCTGCACGGCCGGCGACAGCCACATCGCGTCGTTCATCGCCGGGCACAGCAGGATCGGACAGCGGCAGGTGAGCGCCAGCAGCGTCACCGGATCGTCGGCCGCACCCTGGGCCAGACGGGCCAGCAGACCGGCCGTGGCGGGAGCGATCACGTAGACTTGCGCGCGCCGGGCAGCCTCGATGTGCGGTGCGGTGCCGTCGGCGTCGATCTGCGTCGACGACAGGATCGCGCGCTGCCCCGACAGGCCCTCGAACGTCAGCGCCCCTATGTAGTCGGTCGCCCGCGCCGTCATCGCCACGCGCACCCGGGCGCCGCGCTGCACCAGGCGGCTGCACAGGAACGCCAGCTTGTAGGCGGCGATGCCACCGCCGATGCCGAGCAACACCTCGGCGCTCATGACCGCAGCAGCGCCTGCACGGCGCCGATGGTCTGCTCGAGATCGCGGTTCTCGAGGATCACGTCGTAGAGCGGTCGCCCGGCGACCGTCTCGCGCGCGGCGGCGAGTTCGTCCTCGGCGATGCGCACGCGCTGCTCGATCTCCTGCGAGTCGTTGGTGCCGCGCAGCTGCAGCCGCCGCCGCAGCTCGGCGATGCTCGGCGGGGCGATGAACACGTACAGGCCCTCCTGACCGCGCTCGCGCAGCTGGCGCGTGCCCTTGACCTCGATTTCGACCAGGAACGTGCGGCCCTGCGCCAGCGCCTGGTCCATCGGCCAGCGCGGCGTGCCGTAGAGGTTGCCGTTGTAGGTCGCCCACTCGAGGAACTGGTTCTCCGCCAGCCGGCGCTGGAAGTCCTCGCGCGACAGGAAGTGGTAGTCGATGCCCTCGCGCTCCCCGGGCCGCATGACGCGCGTGGTCGCACTGACCGAGAACTCGATGCCCGGCTGCTGCTTGAGCGCCCGACACACCGAGGTCTTGCCGGCGCCGGACGGCCCCGAGATCACGACCAGCCTGCCGCGGAGGTTGCTCATTCGAGATTCGCTGCCTGTTCCTTCATCCGTTCGATCGCGGTCTTCATCGCCACCACGGTGTGAGCCATCGCCGCGTCCGGCGACTTCGAGCCGAGTGTGTTGGTCTCGCGCAGCAGTTCCTGCAGCAGGAACTCGAGCCGGCGGCCGACCTCGCCGCCGCGGCCGAGCACCGCGCGCAGTTCGCCGAGGTGCGCCTGCAGCCGCTGCAGTTCTTCGGCGACGTCGATGCGGTCGGCGAACAACGCCACTTCCCGGATCACGTCGACGGCCGGCGGCGACTGCGGCAGATGGTGCGCGATGAAGTCGTTGACCCGCTGCAGCAAGCGCTCGCGGTAGAGCACCGCCAGCTCCGGCGCGCGCAGAGCGACCTGCTGCACCGCGAGCGCGAACTCGTCGAGCAACGCCGCGATCATGCCGGCGGTGCCGGCCCCTTCGGTGCGGCGGTGTCGTGTCAGGTCGACCAAGGCCTGCTCGAACAGCGAACGCAGCTTCGGCGGCAGCGGTCGGGAGGTCATCGCGTCGCCGCGCGAGCTGGCGTTGACGACCTGCAGCACATCGGCAAACACCGGCGGTGGCAGCCGCAGCTCGGTGGCCAACTCGTTCAACCCGGTCGCCACGGCCCGCAGCAGCTCGCGGTCCGGCAGCGGCGGCGCCACCTGGGCTCGCTCCACCACCACCTGCACCGAACCGCGATGCACGTGCTGGCGCACGAGCTCCTCGATCGCCGCGTCGAAGCCGCTGCAGGCCGGCGGCAACCGCAGCTTGGCGGCGAAGCCGCGGCCGTTGACGGTGCGCACTTCGATCCGCAGCTCGCCGAGCTCGGTCGGGCCGGCGGCGAAACCGACCCCGGTCATGCTGTGCGTCGTTCGTTCCATCGCGCCATCGCCTCACACGGCCGAGCGGCCTCGACCCGGCTCCGCCAGGGTCCCCGGCGCCGCCGGGATCAGCTGGCGTTCCAGGTGGCGCTGATCAGGATCGCCGAGCCGCAGAAGATCGCCGCCAGCAGGAAGGTGAAGCGGTTGATGCCGCCCGACTTGACGCCGAAGGTCTCGGCGCCCATGCCGCCGAAGGCCTCGGCGAGGCCACCGCCCTTCGACTCCTGCAGCAAAATGACGACGGTCATCAACACGGCCGACGCGAAGAACAGGACCCAACCGAGATAGTGCAGATAGATCATGACAACAGCGGCCGCAGGTCCGGCCTCCAGGGTTCACAGGCGACAGATTGGGAAGAATGACGGCCGCGGCGATCGGCCGCGACCGGGGTTCAACGGTCGTATTCGATGATGGGCAGGAAGGTCTCGGCCTGCAGGCTGGCGCCGCCGACCAACAGTCCGTCGACACTGTCGATGGCCATCAGCTCCTTGGCGTTGTCGGGCTTGACGCTGCCGCCGTAGAGGATGCGCATCAGGTTGGCCGCGTCCTCGCCGAGGCGCTGCACCAGCCACTTGCGGATCGAACGGTGCGCCTGGCCCACCTGCTCGATCGTGGCGGTCTCGCCGGTGCCGATCGCCCACACCGGTTCGTAGGCGATCGTCAGCCGGTGGGCATCCTCGGCGCGGATCTTCTCGAAGCCGCTCTCGAGCTGGCGCTTCAAGACCCGCTCGGTCTTGTTGCCCTTGCGCTCGTCGAGCGTCTCGCCGATGCAGTAGATCGGCAGCAGGTCGCTGTCCAACGCCGCGCGCAGCTTGCGGCCCATCCACTCGTCGGGCTCGTGGAAGACGTGGCGGCGCTCGCTGTGGCCGACCAGCACGCGGTCGGCGCCGACCTCGCGCAGCATGCGCGCCGCCAGCTCCCCGGTGAACGCGCCGTTGGCCTCGAACCAGCAGTTCTGGCCACCGACGCCGAGCGGCGAGCCCTGGGCCACCGCGCTGACGTCGGCGAGGTAGATGGAGGGCACGAAGAACGCGACCTCGCGGTCGCCGCCGTCGCCGAGCCGCCCCTTGACGGTCTTGATCAGGTCCAGCGACCGCGCCCGGTCGAGGTTCATCTTCCAGTTGCCGGCGATGTAAGGCTTGCGAGTGCTTCGAGTCACGGTGCGATGACCTCGTCGTCGAACGATCCGGTCGGGTGCCGACGACTGCCGCCACCACCCGACGCCTCCGCGGCCGATGGCGCCTGGCTGACCGCCAGGGAACGCGCCAACCGCCGGCCACATAGGGGAACAAGCCGGCGCAATTCCGCCATCAGCTGGCTGAAATCCGCGGGCCGCAGCGCCTGCTTGCCGTCGCAGAGCGCCAGCTCGGGAGCGGCATGGACCTCGATCAACAGGCCATCGGCGCCCGCCATCAGCGCGGCCTTGGCCATCGGCGCCACCAGGCTCGCCTCACCGGTGCCGTGGCTCGGATCGACGATCACCGGCAACGAGGTGCGCTGCTGCAGCACCGGCACCGCTGCGAGGTCGAGCAGGTAGCGGGTCGACGGGTCGAAGCCGCGCACGCCGCGTTCGCACAGGATCACGTGCTCGTTGCCTTCCTGCAGGATGTAGTCGGCCGCGTGCAGCAGCTCGTCCAGGGTCGCCGCCGCCCCGCGCTTCAACAGGACCGGCTTGCGCTGCCGGCCGACCTCGCGCAACAGCGGGAAGTTCTGCATGTTGCGGCTGCCCACCTGCAGGATCGCGGCGTGCCGGGCGACCAGCTCGACGTCGCGTGGGTCCATCACCTCGGTGACGACCGGCAGGCCGGTCCGCTGCGACGCCTCCTCGAGCAGCAGCAGCCCCTCTTCCCCGAGGCCCTGGAACGACTTCGGTGAGGTGCGCGGTTTGAAGGCACCGCCGCGCAACACACAGGCGCCGGCCGCCGCGACCGCCTCGGCGGCGGTCAGCAACAGGTCGCGCGTCTCCACCGCGCATGGGCCGGCCATGACGGCGAACTGATCGCCACCGATGGAGAGGCCGGGACCGAGAGGAATCGTCTTGCGCAAAGGTGCCGCGATAACCCGAAGGGAAAGGGGGCAGGACGATAGGGCGCGTCCGGAGGGGGGTCAAATGCAAGCCGGCCCCCGCCGCGGCCTTTCACCGGCCCGCGAGCAGCGCCAGGGTCGCGAACGCGGTCGATGCGGACACCATGTAGCTCGAGCCGAGGAAGTCGCAGAAGGACCCGTCCGCCCGCTGCGTCTCGAGCAGGCGCGCCCGCAGCTGGCGGCGGAACGGCTCGCGTTCGGCCGGCGGCAGCAGCTCGATCGCGAGCCCGCAGTAGTAGTGGCCGAAGTAGAAGAAGTAGCCCGCGTTCATGTAGTAGGCCTCGTGCGGCACCGGCCGCATGCGCGCGACCGCCAGGAACCGGTGGTGCGTGAAGAACTGCTCGAGCCCGGTCCGCACCATCGCATCGGTGATGCCGGTGTCACCGGCCTGCCGCAGCGCCCAGTTGCCGACCTGGATGCGGCCGAGGCTGCCCTTCACGTCGTTGATGTGCTCGCCGCCGTTCAGGCGCGGCACCGGGCTGAGGTCGTACTCGTAGGCGCCGTTCGGCAGCCGGCAGCGGCGCACATAGCTCGCCGCGCGTTCCTGGGTCGTGGTGTCCGGCAGCCAGCCCAACCGCGCCGCCAGCCCGAGCGCCGGCACCACCGCCGCGGTCGAGAAGCTGGTGCCCCACTTCGGTCGCCGCGTGTAGGGCGGGTCGTCGTAGTAGCCGAAGCCACCGAGCGGCTCCTGGTTGCTGGCCAGCCAGCCGGCGAACTCGCGGCCGCGATGGCCGACCGGGCCGCGCCACTGGTCGGTCTGGAACCGCGGGTCCTGGGCGATCGTGGTGCAGGCGACGGTGCCGTAGAGCCAGCCCCAGACCGCGTCGTTGTCCCAGTTGGAGCCGCGCTGCGTCATCCGGCAATCGCACAACCAGCGCACGGCGCGATCCAGGGCGACGCGGCGCGCCGGGGTCTCCTCGGCGGCCAGCAACGCCATCGTCGCCAGACCGTGCGCGGCGACGCTCCACGCGTAGTGGGTCTCGACCGCGAACACCATCTCCATCGTCGACTCGCACGACGTCGAGCCCCAGCTGCCATCCGGGTTCTGCGTGCGCACGAAGAAGTCGAGGCTGCGGTCGACCGCGGCCGCCGCCGCGGCCTCGGTGCCGAGATCGGTAGCGCCCGCGGGCGGCGGCGCCGTCACCGGCGCCTGCGGTGCCGCCAGCAGCGACCACCACAGCAGCGCCCCGAGGCTCACGGCGACTCCTTGGCCAGCGCCGCCTGCAGCTCCTGGATGTCCTCGGCGAGGTCGGCGAGCCGATCCTTGTGCTTCTGCTCGGCGAGCTTGCCCTCGAGCTGCCACTTCTCGACCTCGAGCCCGACCTTGGTGCGCTCGCGCTCGGCGTCGCGGAGCTTCTGCTGCAGCTCGCGCTCGCGCTGCGGCAGCGTCACCTGCTCGAAGTGCGCCAGCTCCTTGGTGGCCACCGCCAGCGAACGCTCCGCCAGCTCCAGGTCGCGGCGACCGCGCTTGAGCACCAGTTCCTTGGTGGTGCGCGCGAACTCGTCGGCCTCGTACATCGCGACCAGCTCGCCGAGTTCGTCCTTGCTGTGCTCGGCGCGGTAGGTGCTCGAGTCGAAGCTGATGCGCCGCTCCTCGAGCTCGCGCGGCTTCTGGTCGGCGAGGAACACCGCGAGGTCCTGCTTCGCCTGCTCCAGATCGTCGGTCGTCTTCTGCACCGAGGCGTCGAGGGCCAGCTGGCGCATCCGGCGCTCGAACTCGGCGACCTGCTGCTCGCCGTGCGCCGCCTCGAGCTCCCGCTGCTTGCCGCGCAGCTCCTTCTGCTTCTGCTTGCGGGCGGCGAGCTTCGCGTCCGCCTTCTCCTGGTCCTGGTCGGCCGGCCGGGGCGGCGCGGCCGGGCTCGCCGCGGTCGCGGCCGGCGGCGGCTCCGCGGGCGCGGGAACGGTCCCGCAAGCACCCGACAACACGGCAACGAATGACAGCACCAGAGCGAGGCGACACACCATGGTCGAGACGGTAGCAGCGACCGCTCGCGTTTTCCGAGCCGGCTGCAGCTCGGCGCCGGCCCGGCCACGGCGGCCCGTGGAACAACGGGGGCCGACGTGGTGCCGACGCGGTCGGCCGCCCCTGCTAACATCCCGCCGCGGGGCATTGACCATCTCGCCACCACATCCGCCTCGCAGGAGCTCTCCATGCAACTACGTTCGCTTCTCTGTGCCACCGCCCTGTTGACCGCCGCCCTGTCGGCCCAGAACTGCCCCGAGCGCAATCTCGGCGCGCTGCTCGGGATCGGCGACGACACCGTGTTCGGCATCCAGCCGATCGGCTTCGCGTTCCCGCTGGCCGGCGCCACCTACACCGACGTGCACGTCTGTGCGAACGGCTACGTGACGCTGTCGAACGCCGGCCTGCCGGTGCCCCCCGGCGGGGACTTCACCTCGTCCCCGGGCGAACTGGTCGGCGCCGCGCCGCGTCTCGCCGTGTTGTGGTGCGACCTCAATGTCACCGCTGGCAACAACGGCGGCGTCTACATCGACAGCAACCCGGCCCGCTGCACGATCACCTGGGACAACGCGGTCAACTTCGGCCAGACGACGAAGTTCCAGTTGCAGCTGCAGCTGTTCCCGAGCGGCGAGGTCCGCATGTTCTGGTCCGACGGTGCCGTCAACGACTCGACCTTCAACACCGCGTCCGGATCGGGCCTGTGCGGCGTGTCGCCCGGCGGCGGAGTGACCGCGCCAGCCCCGCTGAACCTGTCGGTAGCCAACACGACCGCCGACAACACGATCTACGAGACCTGGCCGGTGCAGGGCCAGTTCGACCTCGGCGGTCGCAGCATGCAGCTGGTGCCGATCGGGCCGGGCTGGGTACAGGTCACCACGCCGTGGAGCAACTGTGCGGCGAGCACCGACTTCGGCGCCGGTTGCATCGGCGCCGCGGACTCGTTCTATGAGTTCATGCTGCCGGCCGGCTTCGACCTGTCCGGCACCGCCTGGCAGCTGCAGCGGACCGGCTCGGGCTACTTCGCCAGCGCGGCGGCGACGGCCTTCGTGCCGCCGACCGGCGCGGCGGCGGTGGTCGCCAACGGCGACGACGTGACCCAGGGCGTCGCACTGGCGCAGGCAATGCCGATCCCGGGCGGCACCACGGCGCAGATCACGATCTCGTCGAACGGCCACCTCGCGCTCGGCAACATCGGCAACGGCGCCGGCTTCGCCCCGGACGTCGGCAACTTCCTGGCCTTCGCGCAGACCGCCGTGGTCGGGGCCTGGCA
This sequence comes from Planctomycetota bacterium, assembly GCA_025459175.1. Lineage (GTDB taxonomy): Bacteria > Planctomycetota > UBA1135 > UBA1135 > UBA2386 > UBA2386. The sequence continues at coordinate 29,168 of JALORC010000011.1, forward strand.
CGACTACAACCCGGCCCTGGCCGGCAGCGGCAAGGTCCTGTTCGAGCAGATCGGCGGCACCGCCTATGTGACGTGGAACGACGTCTACACGTTCGGCACGACCTCGGCGGATCGCTTCCAGTACCAGCTCGATCTCGCCACCGGCGACATCCGCATCGTCTACGACGCGATGAACCCGGCCGGCAACCCGTACCTGGTCGGCTACTCGGTCGGCGGCTTGTCGGACCGCCCCGACGAGGCCGACCTGTCGGTGCAGCTGCTGACGGGCATCGCCGTCGCCGACACCGCCGTGGCTGGTCTCGACCTGTCGACCGACGGCACGCCGCTGCTCGGCAACGGCCAGTTCGCCTACTCGTTCGCGAACGTGCCGAACGTCGTGCCGCTGGCGTTCCTGTACTTCGGTGACCAGCCCGCCCCGGGCGTCGACCTGGCGTTCCTCGGCCTGCCGGGCTGCCGCGCCTACACCAACGCCAACCTGACCTCGGCGTCGGTGCCGGTGACCCTGCCGGCCGGCACGGCGACCCAGCTGCTGCCGATCCCGAACACCACCAGCCTCGCCGGCGCGGTGCTGGTCACGCAAGCAGCCGCGTTCTCGTTGCAGACGCCGCTGAACCTGGTCACGTCGAACGGCAACCGGGCCACCATCGGTTTCTGAGTCGCCGAGCCCACGGCGCGCGGCGGCACACCGGGTCGGATTGCCCACTGGCCCGCGGCCGGGTGGTCGCCTAGCCTCCGGCGATGCTCACGCGCCGGCGCCGCCTGCTGCAGCTCGCGTGGTTCGCGGCGGCGATGCTGGCTGCCGTCGCGTTCCGTGAGAGCTATCCGTTCGCCCCGGAATCCGACGGGCTCGACCAGGCGCTGGTCTGGCTGCCGACCGGGGTCGCGATCGCCGGCCTGTGGCTGCTCGGGCTGCGCGCGGCCTGGGTCATCGCGGTCTGCACGATCTGCCAGCGGCTGTGGATCGGCTACTCGATGGCGGTGTGGATCCCGGCGGCGATCGGCAGCACCACCGAGGCGGTGCTCGGCGCGTGGCTGCTGCGCCGGCTCGGCCTGCGCGGCGACTTCGCGTCGCTGCGCGAGCTGCTGCTGTTGCTGCTGGTGGCCACCACCGCACCCCTCGCGTCGATCCTGAGCTCGTGGCTCGGCCGCGCGCTGCCGGGCAGCTTCCGTGACCTGCCGCTGCACTCGGGCTGGGACGGCTGGTGGCGCATGAACGTGCTCGGCACGCTGACGGTGGTGCCGGTCGCGCTGCTGTGGCTCGGCCGACGCTGCCCCCGGCGCCGGCTCGACGGGCTCGCGACGCTGGCCAACGCCGCGGTCACCGCGGTGATCACCGCGGTGGTGATGCTCGCGCTGCGGCCGGGGCTGCCGTCGATCATGATGTTGACGCTGGTACTGCCGATGGCGCTGTTGGCCGCCATGCGCGACGGGCCGCGCGGCGCCTGCACCAGCGCCTCGGTCGGCACGCTGGTGATCGCGGCCATCGCCGCCGGCGGTGGCGGTTCGTTCCTCTACCTGCCGCCGGGCGAACGGCACACCGCGGTGCAGGTGTTCCTGCTGCTGCTGACGTCGGTGCCGCTGGTGTTCGGCGCGCTGATCGCCGAGCGCGATGCGAACGCGGCCCAATGGCTGCAGAGCGAGGGGCTGCGCCGCGCCCTGATGCGGGTGCTGCCGGACATCGTCTACCGCATCCATCCGGACAACACCTATGTCGACGTGATGGTGCCGGAAGGCACCCGACTGCCGATCGACCGCGAACAGATCCTGGGGCGTCGGGTGCAGGATCTGGTCGCCCCGGGCATCTCCGCCCGGCTGCTCGCGGAGATCGAGCGGGCTCGCCACGGCCAGCCGACCCAGCCGGTCGAGTACCCGCTGCCGACCGCCACCGGGCTGCGCGACCGCGAAGTGCGCTACGTGCCGCTGCCCGACGGCGACGTGATCGGCGTGGTGCGCGACATCACCGAGCGCAAACGCGCCGAGCGCCAGCTGGCCTGGCAGGCGGAGATCCTCGAACGCATCGCCGCGGGACGACCGACCGCGGAGATCTTCGCGGCCCTGGTCCACGAGCTCGAAGCGACGCTGCCGCGCGCCCGCGGCGCGTTGTTGCTGCGCCGCGGGCGGCGCCTGTTCCTGAGCTGTGCGCCATCGCTGCCGGCGACCTACGCCGCCGCCGTCGACGGCTTCGAGATCGGCCCCGGCCGCGCCACCTGCGGCGCCGCTGCCCACGAGAACCGGACCGTCGTCGCCGCCGACATCGAAAGCGATCCACAGTGGTTGCCGTGGCGCGACCTGATGCTGGACCTCGGCATCCGCGCCTGTTGGTCGGTGCCGCTGCGCTCCGCCGACGGCACCGTGCTCGGCACCTTCGCGAGCTACCATCCAGAACCCTACCAGCCGACCCAGCCGGCGCTCGACTTCGTCGAACGGGTGGCGATCCTGGCGGGTCTCGCCATCGATCGCGAACGCCGCGAGAACCAACTGGCCTCGATCCTGCGCAACGTCGGCGAGGGCCTGTTCCGCAGCGTGCCGGGCGAGGGCCTGGTGCACGTGAATCCGGCCTTCGCGCGGCTGTTCGGCTACGAGTCGCCGACGGCGATGCTGGCCGAGCTGCAGACGCCGGGCAGCCCCTCCGAACACCGCACCAGCCTCGAGCAACTGCTCGCGATCACCGCCTCGACCAGGCACCAGGAGATGCAGTTGTGCCGCCGCTGCGGCACCCGGTTCACGGCCCTGGTGTCGACCACGGTGACCCAGGACGACACCGGCGGCCCGGTCTGCGACGGCGCGGTCGCCGATGTCACGGCCCGCCGCGAGCTCGAGGAGCAGCTGCGGCACGCGCAGAAGATGGAGGCGGTCGGTCAACTGGCCGGCGGCGTCGCCCACGACTTCAACAACCTGCTGACCGCCATCGTCGGCTATGCCGAGGCGGTGCACGACGGCTTGCGCAACGACGATCCGTTGGTCGCCGACGTCGCCGAGATCCAGCGCGCGGCGAGTCGCGCCGCCGACCTGACGCGACAGCTGCTCGCGGTCGGCCGGCGGCAGGTGCTGTCGCCTCGCACCATCGACCTGCCGCTGGCGGTCGACCGGCTGCTCGGCATGCTGCGCCGCGTGATCGGTGAGCACATCACCGTCACCAGCCTCAAGTCGGGCCGCGGTGTCTGTGCCCGCGTCGACCAGGGCCAGCTGGAGCAACTGCTGCTGAACCTGGCGCTGAATGCGCGGGATGCGATGCCGGGCGGTGGCCAGCTGACGATCGGCACCGACGCCGTGATGGTCGACGCCGCCACCGCCCGGGCGCACCCGGGCCTGCGCGAGGGCCAGTATGCGGTGCTGTGGGTCGCCGACAACGGCACCGGCATGACGCCGGAGGTGCAGGCGCGAGCGTTCGATCCGTTCTTCACCACCAAGGCGCCGGGGCACGGCACCGGGCTCGGGCTGTCGACGGTCTACGGCATCGTGACCCAGAGCGGTGGTGCGTTGTGGATCGACAGCGCCATCGGCCGCGGCACCACGGTCTGGATCTACCTGCCGCGGGTGGCGGCGGCGCAGGAACCGGAGCCGACGCTGACCCTGCCCCGCCCGATGACGCAGCGGGCGACCGTGCTGGTGGTCGAGGACGAGGCGCTGGTGCGCGACCTGGTGCAGCGCACGCTGACCCGCGCCGGCCACCACGTGCTGGTTGCCGAGGACGGCGAACAGGCGCTGGCCATCGCCACCGCGCGACCACAGCTCGACGCGATCGTCACCGACGTGGTGATGCCGCGCTGCGGCGGCCGCGAACTGGTGCAGCGGCTGTCGGCCACGCACCGGACCACGCCGGTGCTGTTCATGTCCGGCTACGCCAGCGATGGCGAAGGGCTGCTCGCGACCGGTTCCCGCCGCACCCAGCTGCTGCACAAGCCGTTCACCGCCACACAACTGCTCGAGGCCCTCGAGCAGGTGCTGTCGACGGCGCCGTTGCCGACCTCGTCCGTCCCCGGCTCCCTCGGCACGAACCCCATCGGCCCCTCCACCACCGGCCCGGCTGTCTGATGCACGCGATCGACCACCTGTTCGTGTTCTGCCGTCCACTCGCGCCCGAGCTCGACAGTCTGCTCCGGCACGGCCTGCAGCCGGGACTGCGCCGCGAGCACCAGGGCCAGGGCACCGCCAACCTCTGCATCGGGTTCGCCGATGCCTATCTCGAGCTGCTGTGGCTCGCTGACGAGAACGCGGCGCGGAACGCGCACAGCAAGCCGCTGGGGCTGCACGAGCGCGCCCGGTGGCGCGAGACCGGCGCCTCGCCGTTCGGCATCGCGGTGCGCCCCGAACGGACCGGCTCGCCGCCGCCGTTCGTGCCGTGGGACTACCACCCGGACTACCTGCCGCCCGGCATGTCGATCGCGATGGCGTGCAACAGCGGCGTGATCGGCGAACCGCTGTTGTTCCAGATCGACCGCCCCTACGCGCCGTTCGGCCCGCCGCCGTGGTCCGGGCGGCGCCTGGTGGCGGCCGAACTCGTGGTCCCCGACCTGGCGCCGATGTCGCTGCTGCGCCCGGTGCAGGTGCCCGGCCTGCGCATCGTCGACGGCCCCGCCCATCGCCTCGATCTGCACTTCGACGGGGCCAGCGGCGCACCGATCGACCTGCAGCCTGCGCTGCCGGTGCGCCTGTTCGCGTGAAGTGCGCTCAGCGGCCGGCGGCCTCGAGCCGCGCCATCAGGGCCTGGAACACCGGCCGTACGCGCAGGTCGTCGTAGAAACGGCCGAACGGCTTGCCGCGGAAGTGCGCGGCATCGCGGAACCCCATCGCCACGGCCTGCTCGATCCAGCCCACCGCGCGGTCGCGCAACCGTTCGGCAGGGTCGTTACCCGCCTCGCCATCGCGCTGCAGCAGCAGCCGCGCCGCGTGCACATCCAATCGCGCCGCGTTGAGCTTGCCCTCGCTGCTGCTGGCGGCGGCGCCGAGTTCGTCGATCGCCGGCACCAGCGCGTCGAGCCGTCCGAGCTTCAGCAGCGCCGAACAGCGGCCGACCGACGCATACTCCAGATGCTGCGCCGCGGCACGATCGCGCGGGGCCATGCGCAGCGCCGCGCGGGCGTGCTCGATGCTCTCCGCGTCGAACGCCAAGGCTTCCTCGTGGCGCTGCCCGAGGGCGAGGGTCATCGCCAGGTTGTGCGCCGTGGCGGCCAGCGCGCGGCGGTGCACCACGAGGTCGGGGAAGTCGTGCCGCAGCTCCTCGCGCAACGCGAGCGCGATCCCGAGGTCCTGCTCGGCCTCGGCGAGCCGCCCGGCCTCCTGCCGCAGCGTGCCGCGGCGGTCGAACAAGCCGCCCAGGCGCCCGCGATACTCGGCCGCCTTCGGCCCCTCCGGCACCACGGCGCAGACCTGGTCGATGGTGCGCCCCAACAACGCTTCGGCCGCCTCGCGCTGCCCGGCACGGGCCAGCGCCCCGGCGAAGTTGTTGCTGCCGATCGCCAGCGCCAGCAGGCCTTCGAGCTCGGCCGGTGCCTCGGCCACCAGCGCCTCCTTGTGCTGCTGCGCCCGCTGCAGCAGCTCGAGCGCAGCCGCGCGATCCCCCTGGTCGCCGCGCACCAGCGCGAGGCTGTTCCAGAGCTCGGCCAGCTGCCGGCGAGCGGCATGGTCGGGAGACCGCTGCAGAGCCGCCTGCTCGAGCAGGCAAGCTCCCTCGGCCAGCGCCTGCGCGGCCGCGGTGAGTTCGCCGCGGTTGTGCCACGACTGCCCGAGCAGCTTCAGCGACACGGCCCGGCAGTCGAGCGCCTCGGCATCGCGGCGGGCCTGCAGGCGGTCGATCGCACGCTGCTGCGCCGCGCGGGCGAGTTCCCCGTGGCCGAGCTGCTGGTGCAGCGACCCGAGGAACTGATCGACGCGCGCGGTCTCCAGCTCGAGCCGCGCATCGCCGCTGCGCCGGGAGCCCAGGCGCCCGTACAGCGCCGCGGCGCGCTGCAGCAGCCCGAGCCGCAGCCCTTCGCTGCCGGGCGTGCTGGCGAGATCGGTCTGGCCGGTGCGCACCAGCATCTCCTGGATCGTCACCATGACGTCGTCGTAGTTGGCCTCGGCGGCGCGGCGTTGCCGATCGAGCTCGCGATTGACCGCCGCCAGCCGTTCGCCGGCCGCGGCCTGTTGCCACCACAACACCAGCGGGAACTGCAGCGCCACCAGCAGCGCGGCCCCGGCGGCGATCGCCCCGATCGGATGGCGCTGCGCGAACCGCAGCAGCCGCAGCCAGCCCGCCGGCGGTCGGGCCTGGATCGGCTGCCGCTGCAGCACCCGTTCCAGATCGGCCGCGAACTCGGCCATCGAGCCGTAGCGACGAGCGCGATCGCGGTCGATCGCCACCGCGCACACCACTTCGAGGTCGCGCGGCACCGAACGATTCCAGGTCCGGACCGGGCGCGCGCCGCCGGCGAGGATGGCCTGCTCCAGCGCCGCCGGCGAATCGGCGCGGAACGGCAGCTGCATCGTCAGCAGCTGGTACAGCGTGACGCCGAGACCGTAGACGTCGACACGTTCGTCGACCGCTTCGCCGCGCACCTGCTCGGGCGCCATGTAGGCCGGCGAGCCGACCGGCGCCTCCTGCTGGGTCATGCGCTGCAGGTCCTGCACGTGGGCGAGACCGAAGTCGAGCACCATCGCCTGCCCCTGCGGCGTCACCAGGATGTTCGACGGCTTCAGGTCGCGGTGCACGATGCCGCGCGCGTGCACGTAGCTCATCGTCGCCGCCACCTGCTGCACGAACCGCACGCAGGTCTCCCAGTAGCTGCCGGCGAACGCCCCCGCGACGCCGCTGCCGGCGGTACCGAGGCCGGCGAACGCCGATCGCAGCATGCCGCCGGTCGCGCGCGCCGCCTCCTTGCCGTGCAGCGCGGCCAACAGCTCGTCGAGCGATCGTCCCTCGACGTATTCCATCGCGAACCACGGCTGGGCCGGGTCGCTGCCGACCGCGAGGATCGGCACGATGCCCGGATGCTGCAGCCGCGCGACCGCTTCGACCTCGCGCTGGAACCGTTCGCGCGCGGTCGGCGACAGCAGCAGCTCCGGCCGCACCACCTTCAGCGCGACCTGCCGCTGCAGACTCGTCTGCAGCGCCACGTAGACGACGCCCATGCCACCCTGGCCGAGCTGGCGCACGACGCGGAACTCACCGAACCGCTGCGGCTGCCCCGGCGCTGGCCCGCCGACCGGCCCCGGCGGCGGCGCCAGCAGCGCCATGCGCCGCAGTCGCTCGAGCCCGGCGCGCAGGGACTCGGCCGCATCCAGATGCTGGCCGAGGAAGGCCTGGAGCCCGGCCTCGCCGTGCTGCTCGAGCACCTGCACCGCCTCGGCGAGCAGGGCTTCGTTCGGATCGGGAGACGACGAGGCGGACGTCACCCCGGGAGGATACCGCCGCGAAGGTGGTCCCGGGTCGCCTCGCGGGCGAGCCGGCTCAGAGGATGGTGAAGTCGATCGTGTCCGACAGCGCGATCGCACCGAGGCAAGTGCCCGAGTAGGCGCTCCACGCCTGGCACGACAGCGACAGCCCGACCAGCGACAGGTCGAGTGGCACATACAACCCGAGCGGGTTGCCGACCAGCGGACCGTCGGCACCGACGGTGCAGCCGGGGCAGAACGGCAGCGGCACCGACGCCGGCGTGCCGATCACGAAGCCGGACAGCGGGCCATTGTCACTCTGCGCGAACGACAGCACGCGACCGAGCGCCGGCAGATCGGTGACCGTGATCGCCAGCGGGCCGCAGGCGGTGGCGCGGTAGCTCGGCAGCGGGCCACTGCGGTGGCCGCGGTAGACGGTCGCCAGCACCGTGCCGACGTTGGTCGCCGGCACGAACGACTGCAGCGTCATGCCGTACTGGACCGGCCCACCACCGCCGCTCCACGCCGACGCCAGCGCCGGCTCGGCCTCGTAGTTCGACGACGTCGCCACCGCGGCGCGCGCCTCGTTGACCACCAGCTGGTTGCCGGTGTGGTCGTAGCCGACCGTCGACACGCGCACGTCGTAGTCGCCACCGCTGCCGCCGTAGATCTCACCGTAGGCGATCGCGAAGCGATAGCCGTCGCAATCGATCGCCGGCGTCACCTGCGGCCACGCGGCGGCGAAGCCCGCCCCCTCCAAGGTCTGCAGGTTGCCGGTGGTCAGCAGCGCACCGGCGTCGTCGAACATCGACACCAGCACGTCGTTCGACGTCAGCGGCTCGGTGCGCAGGAACGCGACCGCGTGGCGGCGGCGGCCGCCGAGGATCTCGGTCGGCGAGCTGACCACCGGCGCGCGCTCGTCCAGCGACGAGGTCGCGACCGGGAAGTTCTGGGAGCCGACGAACTGACCGTTCGGGCCGATCAGGCTGCCGCGCACGTCTTCGTCGACCGGTGAGAAGGTGCGCTGGTAGACGATCGGCCAGTACTGGCCGCTGAGCGCCGTGGTCAGGCTGTAGCCGTTGCTCTTGGCGATGCGCGGGAAGCTCTCGTAGCCGCCGCCGGTGTCGATCGCCGTCGGCGCCGACGTCTGCAGGGCGCCGAACGGGCCGACCAGCCGCATCACGATGTCGTGGTCGGTGGTCGAGAACTCGCGCTCCCAGACCACGCAGAACCACGTGCCGCCGGTCTCGGCCGCATCGCCGCCGACGTCCGGCCGGTAGCAGCTGCCGCTGAACGAACCGCCGGTGCCCTGGCGCTCGATGTCGAACTGCGGCTGGTTGCCGCCGGCCAGCGACCAGATGCGGCCGCCGACCCAGCGCGGCGGGTTGAACTGGTTCGAGCACTCCGCCACCACCAGGAAGGTGTCCCAGTTGCCGTTGTTGGCGACCTTCGGCTGGGTCCAGCTGACGCCGGTGAAGTCGATCGCGAACGGCGTGCCGATCGGGGTCTGGTTCAGGTCCATGCGCTGCGCGAACACGTCCATGTCGGTGGCGCTGAACTGGCTCTGCCAGACGATCAGGAACTCCTGCGTCGTGTAGTCGAACGCGAGGTCGCTGTTGCCGCGGAACAGCGTCGACGAATCGATCGCGATGGTGCTGGTCAACGGATCGACCAGCAGCGGCAGTTCGGCCGCGGCGACGAACGCGGCGGGCACCACCAGTTCGATCTGGCCGGCGCGCAGGTCGAGGGCCAGCTCACAGCGACGACCGCGCGCGTCGATCGCGACCGCACCGCCGTAGTGCACCCCGCCGTCGGGGCCGTTCCAGACCAGGTCGTCACCGCGGTCGATGCCGACGAGGTCGGTGGCGACCGCGAGCTGCAACCGCAGTTCGCCGCGCGACGGCAGCTGCGCGAACAGCCAGGATTGCTCGACGCCGTCCGGGCGCAGGTCGAAGCGCTCGACGCAGCCGCCGCGGGCGACCTGCAGCCGCCGGGCGTCGGCCTGCAGCGGCCCGGCCGGCACCGGCAGCGCCTCGGTGCCGCTCGTCACCGACGCGAGCCGCAGCGACAGCGGCCAGCTGCGCGCGGCGGTCGGCGAGAGTCGCGGCACGTAGGTGAACGACGCGCCGTCGAAGCTCGCCTTCCAGTTCCGGCCCATCGCCCAGTGCACGCCGTCGCGGTCGACATCGTGCAGCACCTCGGTCGGCAGCAACGGCAGCGCCGGCGGCTGGTGCCCGGGGCGCGCCGTGGCCTGCGGCAGCACGACCCCGGGTCGACCGGCGAGCGCGGTCTCGACCTTGGCATCGAGCGGAGCCGGTGGCTTGGCGGCGCCGACCGGGACAGGGGAAGGAGTCTGGGCCAGCACGGAACCAGCCAGCAGCAACGACGACCAGCAGCGGATCGGGATCATGGAGGGTGCTTCGGGGGACCGCAGGAACGCGGTCGCTCCGCTGGAAGGCCCGAACCGGATCACCGCGCAACCACCGCCGCCGGGTTTTCGGCGGCGCCGTTCACATGACGCCCTCGAAGGCGCGCGCGCGCGGCGACAGCGGACGACGGTTGATGCGATGCACCTCGCCGAGCAGTCGCATGACCGCGCGGCGATGGTCGCGATCGTGCATGACCGGATCAGCGCACTCGACCTGGGCCAGATCCGGCCGTTCGCCGACCACCCGCACGCCGGCGAAGCGATCGGGATGCCGCTGCACGGCCCGGTGCAGGGCGGTGCCGGTCATCAGCTGCAGCCGGTTCAACGACACCCGCTCGATCGCCTCGTGGTGCGCGGCCAGGAACTCGGCGCTCGCGTGCACGTCGGCGGCGCGCTCGTCGTGGTGGCCGATGATCATCGTGCAGCGCATCGAGATCCCGGCCCGGCTCGCGGTCCGCAGCAGCTCGCTGGTCCGTTCGAGCCGCGTGCCCTTCTTCATCGCCTCCAGCAGTCGTTGGCTGCCCGACTCGAGACCGGTCGTCAGGCGCACACAGCCACTGCTCGCGGCCGCCTGCAGATCGGCCGCCGACAGCCCCTCGTCAGCGCCGGGCCCGGCGTGGATGGCGGCGATCCAACTGCTGCCGGGGGCGATGCCCTGGATGCCCGCAGCGATGGCCCGCCACATCCGCACGTCGCTGTTCAGCTTCAGGTCGGTGAACACGAACTGCCGCACGCCGTGGTCGCGATGGTGCGCGGCGATCTCGGCGAGCACGTTGTCGCTGCTGCGGCTCCGGTAGGTCCGCCCCGCACTGCTGGTCACGTCGCTGCAGAACGTGCACACCCCCCAACCACAACCGCGGCCGGTGACGACGGGCACGATGCGCTGCGGATACGCCGACCACGGGAAGTCGCGGTAGTCGGGGAACGGCACCGCATCGAGCTCGCGCAGCGGCGGGGCGATGGTGCCGCGGCGACCGCCCGGCATCGGCACGATCACGCCGGCGTGGCGGCTCGGGTCCCCGCCCGCCAGCAGCGTGTCGAGGATCGCCGGCAGTTCGAGTTCGACCTCGCCGGCGATCAGCGCCGACAGACCCGGCATCGTGATCCAGGCGTCGATCACCTCCGGCTGGACGAAGTAGGGCCCGCCGATGACGACCGGAATGCCGCGCTGCCTAGCGGCGCCGCAGATCGCGGCGCAGGCATCGCGATACATCAGATAGCTCGAGATCAACACGACGGCGGGGCGTTCCTGCTCGAGGCGTGCCACCGCCGCGGTCACCACCTGCTGCTGATGGGCGACGATGCCGGACCGGCGGCCGCTGGCGATGCGCTCGCGGGTGCGGCGCAGCCAGGCGCTCCGCGAGGTCGCCAGGCGGTGGTTCCACTTCGCCATCAGCAGCGAGCCGCGCCCGGGCCGCGCCTCGCGCGACACGCCGGCCACGCCGACCATCAGCGGCGAGAACACCGTCACCGGATGTCCGGCCCGGCGCAGCACGGCAGCGAGGTAGCCGACCGCGAGCGTCGGGTAGCGGGCGAAATTGTTCAGATCGACGACGAGGACGGACGGACGCTCGGACATGAACGACGACTCTCCGGGACGAGGACTCTCCTGACGGCCGGATGATGGAGGGAACGATCCGCGGAGACAAGGCACGGGCGAACGGCTCGCGCAACAGTCCCTGGCCCGATGCGTACGTCTCGGGTCGCGGTATCCTCGCCGGCGTGAAGAACGAGACCTGCCCGGCCGAACTGCTACCACGACTGCGCTGCCCGGCCTGCCGCGCAACGGTGGCAGCGGCCGACGGCTCCCTCGCCTGCAGCGACGCCGGCTGCGGGCTGCGTTTCCCGGTGGTCGACGGGGCGCCGGTGCTGATCGACGAACGCCACAGCCTGTTCCGCGCTGCCGAGTTCCAGGACCGCCAACTGGGCAAGCGCCGCCCCTCGCGCGGCCAGGCGCTGGCCCATCGGTGGTTGCCGAGCCTCGATCTCAACGTCGCCGCACGGCACTGCGCGACCCGGCTCGGCGAACTGCTGTTCGCGCGCGCGAGCCGTCCCGAAGTGCTGAACATCGGCGGCAAGCACGCCGGTGCCGCGATGGCGCGCTGGCGGCGCGACGCGCGCCTGCACTGCATCGAGTGCGACGCCGTGCCGGGCCCCGGCGTGGCCGTGGTGACCGATCCGCGGCGGCTGCCGTTCGCGGACGCGTCGTTCGATGCCGTGCTCGTCGACGGTGTGCTCGAGCACGGCATCGAGCCGCGACAGATCACCGACGAGATCCACCGCGTGCTGCGCCCGCGCGGCCTCGTCTACGCCGACACCCCGTTCCTGCTGCCGGTGCACGGTGGCGCCTACGACTTCCAGCGCTTCTCGGAGCTCGCCCACCGCCGCCTGTTCGCGGCGTTCCGACCGATCGAGGCGGGAGTGTCCTCGGGGCCGGCGGCGGCGCTCGGGCACGCGATCCAGTCCGTGCTGCTGGCGGCGGTGCAGGGTCGACGCGCGCGCTTCGCGATGAAGGTCGCGGCGCGGCTCGGCCTGTTCTGGATCAAGTACCTGGATCTGTGGCTGGCGAGACGTCCCGGCGCCCGCGATGCGGCGCTCGGCTTCTACTTCCTCGGCGAACGCACCGATCAGGCGATCGACGACCGGCAATTGCTGCAGAGCTACGTCGGCACGAGTCCCGACCTCTACGCGCGGGCGCCGACGGCCACGACGACGCGCTGAGCCGGCCGCCTCACCGCCCGGCGCGCAGCCGTTCGAGCCGCTGCCGCGCCGCCGCCGCCGACGCCGCTTCGCCGGCGCGTTCGTGCGCCTGCACCAACAACCCGAGCGTCGCTTCGTCATCACCGCCGCCGCTGGCATCGGCGCGCTGCAGCGCGCGCAACGCCAGCGGCAAGTCGCCGTCCGCCATCGCCGCCGTCGCGAGTTCGCGCCACGCCGCGGCGGTGTCCACCTGCTCCGCTCCGCGCTGCAGTTCGGCGCGGATCGCCGCGGCATCGGCCCCGGTCGCGCGCAGTGCATGTAGCTGCAGCGCGCTGGCGGCATCGAGTGCAGGCGCCTGCGCGATCAGCTCCGCCACCACCGGCAGCGAACCGGCGGCATCGCCGAGATCCTGCAGCACCAGCGCCAGCCCCTGCAGCGTGCGCACGTCGCGCGGCAGCACCAGCACCGCGCGGCGGAGATACGGCAGCGCCAGCGCCGGCTCGTCGCGCTGGCGGTGCCACCAGCCGTACTCGCGCGCCGCGTAGGCACTGTCCGGCAGCAGCGCGACCCAGTCCTGCAGCGCCGCCCCGACCTGATCGGGCGCCAGATCACTGAGCACCTGGATCAGCGACGCGCGCCGTTCGTCGCGGATCGGATCGCTGCGCAGCACCTCGCGCGCCCCGCGCACGGCCACCTCGTTCGCGCCGGCCTTGTGCGCATACATGACCTCGTTGTAGCGACCCCACTGGTCCTGCAGACCGAGCCGCAGCGCCTGCTGCTGCAGCCGCAGGGCCTGCGGCGCGTCGCTCCACTGCAGCAGCGTCGCCGCCAGATGCAGCGCGAACGGATGCTCCGGCCACAGCCGCAGCAACGCGGCGGCGCACTCGGTCCGTTCCTCGGGCCGCACCAGCACCGCCCACTGCGCGTGCACCAACAGCCGCGGCGGCCCGATCCGCGTCGCCAGCGACACCAGTTCGCGAGCGGCCTGCAGGCCGGCGGGAGTCTGGCCGTCGACCAGGCGACCGGCCGCCAGCAGCAGCGCCATCTGCGACCGCGGCTCGCCGAGCTGCTGCGCCAGCGCCTGCGCCGCGTCCTGCTGGCCGAGCCGGCCGAGGATCAGCACGCGCAGCCATCGACATGCCTCGTCGTCGTCGTGCGGCAGCTGCGACAGTTCGTCGAGCTGCTGCAGCGCCGCCGCCGCGTTCGCGAAACGCAGCGTCTGCAGCACCTCGACGACGAGCGCCTCGCCGGCGTCGGGGCGCAGCGTGCGGGCGGTGCGCGCCGCGGTGCGGGCGAGTTCCTCGTTGCCGTCGGCGCGGCGCAGGAAGCCTTCGGCGATCGCCGATTCGTAGACGGAGGCGGCGGCGGCCCGTTCGCCGGCGCGCAGCAGAGGCAGCCGCAGCAGCAGGAACCCCAGCAGACCGAGCGCCAGCAGCGCCACCGCGGCGAGCGCGGCGCGCGCGGGCTCCCGGCGCACCCAGCGCCGCAGCCGCTGTACCGGCGTCGGCGGCCGCGCCACCGTCGGCCGCAGGTCGAGGAACGCCTGCAGGTCGGCGGCGAACGCCTGCATGTCCGGGTAGCGCGCCGCCGGGTCCTTCTCGAGTGCACGCAGCACGATCGCGGCGAGGTCGGCGGGCAGCGAACGCTGGTGCCGGCGCGGATCGACCGGGTCGTGGTGCACGATCCGGTACAGCACCTGCTCGTCGCGCGGCGCGTCGAACGGCCGCCGCAACGTCACCACCTCGTAGAGCGTCGCCCCCAGCGACCAGATGTCACCGGCGGCGGTCGACTCGCCGCGTTCCAGGTACTCGGGCGCCAGATAGTGCGGGGTGCCGGCCAGCGCCCCGACCGCGGTCAAGGTCAGCGCCGTGGTGGTGCGCGCGAGGCCGAAGTCCGACAGCCGCGGGCTGCCGTCCTGGGCCAGCAGGATGTTCGACGGCTTGACGTCGCGATGCAGGACGGAGGCCCGGTGCACGTGCGCGAGGGCGGCGGCGATGCGCTGCACGACGGCGACCAGTTCGCGCAACGAACCGTCGCGATGGCCGCCGCCGTGCTGCAACCGCTGCAGCCGCTGGTCGAGCGATTCACCGTCGACGAACTCCATCGCCAGCCAGTGCCGGCCGTCGCTGTCCCCGGCCTCGAGCACGCGCACCACGTGCGGGTGTTCGAGCTGCGCCAGCGTGGTGGCCTCGCGGCGGAAGCGCGCGATGCGGGCCGGATCGGCGGCAACGTGTTCGGCCAGCACCTTCAGCGCGACGCGGCGCCCGAGCGATCGCTGCCGCGCCTCGTAGACGATGCCCATGCCGCCGCGGCCGACCTCGCGGCGCAGTTCGAAGTCACCGATCACGGCCGCCGCCTCGGCAGGCTCGTCGACCTCGGCCTCGGGCCGCAGCAGCGGTTCGAGCAGATCGTGCAGGTCCGGGTGTTCGGCCAACGCCCGTTCGGTCGCCTCGGGCCCGTCGACGGTGGCCTGCAGATAGATGGCGAGCGCGCGTTCGAGTCGGGAGGAGGAGGTCACGGCAGGATCACCGGCCGCCGCAGTCGGCAACGGTCCCGGCCAGCGAGAAGGCCCGCGACGGTCGCGTTCGCAACACGGAATCGCACCGTCGACGCCATGTCACTCCGCCCCTGGCGACGGGCCGAGGGCCTGATCGAGCTGGCCCTGCTGCAGCTGCTGCAGCTTCTTGCCGAGCTTCGGCAGCGCGCGCTGGAAGCGCACCCGGGCGTGCGCCTCGCCGAGCTGCAGGCGCGCGGCGATGTCGGCGAACGACAGGCCGTCGTACTCGCGCCAGACGATGACGTCGCGGTCGTCGGGATCGAGCAGTTCGAGCGCGAGCCGGACCCAATCGCGCTGCTCGCCCGCCGCCGCCTGCGTCGCGGGCCCCGGCCGACCGGTGGCCGACAGCTGCAGCACGGTGCCGCTGGCGGCCGCGGGCTGCAGCGGCTGCTCACGGCGCACGTCGCGCTTCTGCTGGCGATCGTGACGGGCCTGGTGGCGCAGCACGTTCTCGACCAGCCGCACCAGCAGCGCGCGCAGGTGGTCGCGGTCGTCGACCTGGAAGCGCGGGCCGCTGCGCAGCACCTCGAGCAGCGTCTGCTGCACGATGTCCTGGGTGTCGACGCGCGCGCGCAGCAGCGGCCCGAGTCGCCGCTGCACGTGCGCGGTGATCCAGGCGCCGTCGGCGGCGACCAGTTCGGCCAACGCCTGTTGGTCACCCTGGTGCCAGCGGCGCAGCAGCTCGACGGTCAGGGACATCTGGGGCAAAGCAGACGCCAGCGCCGCCGGGGCCGCAAGGCGGCCGTGGTCGACCGATCGACCCGCGGGCCGGTCAACCGATCGGCGCGTTGCGGATCGTGTCGCTGGCAACGACCTTCAACGGCACCTGCGCCACCGGCAGATCCATCACCCGGTTGCGGTCCCCGGTCGCCAGCGCCTGCAGCGACGGGCCGCAGATGCGCGCCTGGCACGGCCCCATGCCGGCGCGGCAGCCGACCTTGATCGCGCGCAGCGAGGTGCCGTGCAGCAGAGCCGCCTCGCGCGCGCGCTGCAGCGGCACGTCCTCGCAGCGACAGACGATGGTGTCCGGCTGCGCCAGTTCGTGCAGCCCCGGCAACGGCGCGAACGCGCGCAGCATCGCGTCGGCGGCGCGCCGCTCGCGCTGCGCCTTCTTGCGCACCGCGGCCGGTACCTCGGTACCGCGCAGTTCCTGCACGATCGCCGCCGCCGCCAGTTCGCCCTCGGCGATCGCAACCTCGGCACCGCCGATGCCACCGATCTCGCCGGCACCGTAGACGCCTTGCACCGTGGTCGCCTGCGAACCGTCGAGCTGCAGCACGTGCCCGCCGCGGTTCTGGTCGAAGCGCGCCGCACAACCGAGCCGCAGCCCGAGTTCGATCGACGGCACCAGGCCGAAGCCGGCGCCGACCACGTCGACCTCGTGCGTCTCGGCGGTGTCGCGGCGCGGCCGGCCATCGGCATCGACCTTGCCGATCGTCGCGCGCTGCACCCGCCCATCGCCCTCGCAGCCGAAGATCGTCCAGCCGAACCGCAGCTTGACGCCGGCGCGCAGCAGCTGGCGGCCGTACCAGAACGCTTCCTTCAGCCGCGATGCGTTGCCGAGCACGCCCGGCACCGCGCGCAGCGTGCGCCAGCGCGTGCTGGCCTCCAGCGCCGCCACGACCTCGACGCCGGCACTCAGCAGCGCGGTCACCGTCGGCAGCAGCAGCGGCCCCGAACCGGCGACGATCGCGCGCTGGCCCGGCACGATGCCGAAGCCGCGCACCATCACCTGCAGCGCGCCGGCGGTCAGCACACCGGGCAGCGTCCAGCCCGGGAACGGGATGCAGCGGTCGTAGGCGCCGGGGGCGAGCAGCAGGCGCTGGCAGCGCAGCAGCCACGACTGCCCGTCCTGTTCGAACCACAGCCGACCGGGCTTCGCATCCCACACCACCGCGCCGCTGCGCAGTTCGGCGCGACTGAGCCCGAACGCGGCCAGCAGCGTGTGGCCGTGGTGGTGGCTCGGCGGTTCGGCGATCGCCTGGCCGCTGGCACCGAGCGGCAGCTGGCGGAAGATCTGGCCACCGGCGCGGTGGCCTTCGTCGAGCACCACCACCGACAACCCGGCCGCTCGCAGCCGCGCCGCGGCCGCCATGCCGGCCGGCCCGCCGCCGACGATGCCGACCTCGGCGTCGAGCACGCGCGATTCGCTCACGGCTTGCCTCCGCGCTCGACCCGCAGCCCGTCGCGGACCACCGTCATGCACGCCCGCGTGGTCACTCCGTCGATGACCACCAGACACTCGTAGCAGATGCCCATGTTGCACAGCACGCCGCGCGGCGCGCCGTCGCGGCTGCTGGCCCGCAGCGCCCGTTCGCCGGCCGCCCACAGCGCCATCGCCACGGTGTCGCCCTGGCGCGCCACGATCTCGCGGCCGGCGAACGAGAACCGCACCGGCGGCCGATCGCCGGTGCCGGGCAGACGCACGGGAACGGAAGCGCTCATCGGAGGAACCTCGCCGGCAACCAGGGAGTCGGATCGATCGTGCACGGCAGCCCGGCGATCTGCTGCGCCAGCAAGCGTCCGGTGATCGGCGCCAGCGAGATGCCGAGCCCTTCGTGGCCGGTCGCGATCCACATGCCGCGCAGCGCCGGCCACGGGCCGATCAGGGGGTGCTTGTCGATCGAGTACGGCCGCAGCCCGACCCACGTGCGCACGATCGGCGCCGCGGCGAGCCCCGGCGCATACCGCTGCGCGCGCAACAACGAACGGTGCAGCAGCTCCATGTTCAGCGTCTTGTCCATGCCGCGGAACTGGCGCGTGCTGCCGACCAGGCAGCCGCCGTTGGTCTGCGGCTGCATGTTCACCGCGTGGCCGCCGGCGTCGTCGGTGCGGGTCGGGTCGACCTTGACCGCGCCGTGCGCGAAGCGGATGTAGCTGATCTCGAGCAGCTGGGTGCGGATCGGCGACACGTGGTGGCCGGTGATCGCCAGGTTGCCGGCGCGCGGGTAGATCGGCAGCCGGCTCTGGCCCGCCATCGCCGCCAGCTCGGGCGACCAGATGCCGGCGGCGTTGACGACGATCGGGGCATCGATCGGACCGGCCGCGGTGTCGACGCCGACGATGCGATCGCCCTGCCGCCGCATGCCGATCACCGGCGTCTCGGGCCGCACCCGCACGTTCGGGTTGCTGCGTTGCGCAACCCGCAGCATCGCGCCGCAGGCCAGCATCGGCAGCACCACGCCATCGCCGGGGTAGAACAGCGCCCCCGGCAGGTCCTCGGCGAGGCCCGGTTCGAGTTCGCGCAGCTGGCGCTGGTCGAGGATGTCGGCGCGATCGCCGCGGTCGACGAACTGCTGCCGCAGCACCCCGAACAGCTCGATGTCGGCCGGGTCGTCGGCGAGATACAGGGCGCCGGTCGGGTTGTAGTCGAAGCCACCCTCGAGGCTCTCTAACTCGTGCCAGAGCTTCAGGCTCTGGTGGGTGAACGCATATTCCTCGGCATCGTCGGGGGTCACCATCAGGTGGCCCATGCAGCTGCCCGAGGTGGCGCCGGCGATCGGGCCACGATCGAGCAGGACGATGCGGGTCGACGGCGGCAGCAGCTGCGCGCAGTGTTGCACCACGGCGCAGCCGATGATGCCGCCGCCGACGACGATCAGGTCGGCAGTTTCGGCCATCGAAGGGCGGAGGATGATGCCCGCTGCCGGCCGGGGCGCAATGGCCCGGATCGGACCGGGCGAACCCGGGGTCCGACCCGGTCTCGATGACGACCCGTGCACCGGCGCCGGGATTCCCTAGGATCTGGGGGCCGCCGCGGCGCTGGGCCAGCGACGGGCCACCCAACCCCCACTATCTCGATGACCCCCGAAAAGAGCGACAAGAAGCCCAATCCCGCCCTGAGCAAGCCCGTGCAGCCGGACGACGTGCTGGCCGCCGTGGTCGGCAAGGACCCGATCCCGCGCAGTGAGATCACCAAGCGCTTGTGGGACTACATCAAGAAGAACGGCCTGCAGGACGCCAAGGTGAAGACCAACATCAACGCCGACGACAAGCTGAAGGCGGTGTTCGGTGGCAAGGCCACGGTGACGATGTTCGAGATGACGAAGCTGGTGTCGGCCCACATCAAGAAGGGCTGACCGCCGCCGCGGGCCAGATCGCACGGGCCAGATCGCAGCGGCCCAAATCTCAGCGGCCCAAATTTCAGCGGCCCAGATCTCAGCGAACGTCGACGAATGCCAGCGCCGGCCGGAAGCCGAGATCGTTGTAGCGACTGTCGGGCTGGTAGCGCAGCCGGTTAGCCGACCGGCAATACTGCGCCGGGTCGCGCCAGCTGCCGCCGCGCAGCACCCGCATGCCGTTGCCTTCGGCGTCCTCGCACCATTCGGCGACATTGCCGTGCAGGTCGTGGAGGCCGAACGCGTTCGGCTTGCGCAGCTTGACGCGGTGGGCGTGCGGCCCGCTCTGGCTGCCCTGGAACACGGCGTAGTCGCCGAGCTGGGCCGCATCGTTGCCGAAGCAGAACGCCGCGGCGGCCCCGCCGCGGCAGGCATACTCCCACTCGGCTTCGCGCGGCAGCCGGTAGGCACAGCCATCGGGCAGTCGCCCCGCTACCCGCTCCTGCTCGGTGAGCCGCCGGCAGAATTCCTGAGCGTCGCCCCAGCTGACGAACGTGGCGGCGACGTCGTCCCCGACCTGCACGTTGCCTTGCCCGGTCCACGGCGAAGAACCCATCACCGCCTGCCACTGACGCTGCGTGACTTCGGACTGCGCCAGCCAGAACGACTTCAGGATCGGGGCCGGCCGCGCCGCTTCGTCGGCGTCGCGTCCGACCTCGTCGACCGGACTGCCGATCACGAAGTCCGTCGCCGGTCCGACCGCCACCATGACCAGACCGATGCCGGTCGCCAGCTGCCCCGGCGGCGCGGTCGGAGTCTCGACCGGCACCACGACCGCGGGGGCCGCGGCGACGGTCAGCGACTGCAGTGCCAGCACCAGCTTGCTGCCGAACGCCTGCTCCATCCACAACCGTGCCGGCTCGTCGGCGACCAAGACCACGAGATCGGGATCTGCGCGCAGCGCGTCGACCCGATCGAATCCGGCCGCCACCGCAGCGCGCAGGTGGTCGAGGGCCGCCACCGGCTGTTGTTGGCGCACCGCCAGCTTGCAGCGCAACAGCAGCGCTTCCGGCTCCTGCGCCCAGAGTGCATCGACGGCATCGAGGGCGGTTGCGGCCGCGACCAGATCGTTCGCTGCCACCGCCTTCTGCGCGTCCCCCAGCCGGCGCGCCAGATCGGTGCTGACGGCGGCCCGCAGCTGCTCCAGCATCTGCACCGCTTCCTGCCGCACCGCTTCGTCGCTGGTCTCGCGCAACCGCCGCAACAAGCGACTGGCTTCGCCGTGTTCCTCGAGAAGGAAGTACAGCGCCGCCGCCTTCAGGCCGGCCCGGGCCTGCCCTGGATCCGCGGCGAACGCAGCGGCGAACTTCTTCGCCGCCAGCGCCCGCATGCCTTCGCGCTGCGCCGCCTCGGCCTCGCGCAGCATCTCCGTGACCTGGCCAGTCGTCGGCGGCGCCGCCATCGCGCGGGCGCGGGCCAGCAGTCGTTCGACGACGACCTTGTGTTCGGCCGGCGCCAGGGCCATGGCCCCTTCGGCAGCGCTCACGGCTTCGCCGGCGCGACCGAGCGACAGCAACGCCACTGCCTTCACGTAGTGACCGTCCCAGCGCTTGCCGTCCTGGGCCATCGCCGCATCGAGCAGCGGCAGCGCTCCCGCGGCGTCCTTGGCGCGCAGCTTGGTCTCGGCCTGACCGAGCAGCTCGTCGAACGACTGCGCCGACAACGCACCGACGCAGAGCCACAGCCAGCAGACAGCACGCAGGGACGGCGACATCATGACGCGAGCTCGGAGATCGTCCTACTGCCTGGAACCCGGCTTGGCAGCGCTGCGCAGCTCGTCCAACCACGCGGACACGTCGCCCGCGGGCCGAGCGGCTTCACCAGCGGGTGCCGGCGCCGGCGCGGGTGGCACTGCGGGTGGCACTGCGGGAGACACTGCCGGGCTGCGCTTGGGCAATCGCAACAGGAACTCGTCGACGTCGATGGCCTCGACCGCCGGCACCGGTGCAACCGCAGCGGCGGGCTTCGGTGCCACCACGGCGGGGGCCGGCAGCGCCGGGGCGGGCTTCGGCCGCGGCGGCAACGCGTCGAGCAGCGCCTGCGCGGACCGGTCGTCGGCCGGCAGCTCGCCGATGGCGCGCCGCGCCAGTTCGGCGAGCGAGCGGCGCGCCGCGTCGGCGATCGCCGAGGCTTCCTGGACTCGCACCCCGTTGCCGTTGTCACCCGTGGCGACCGCCTCCGCGATGGCCGGGGCGGCAGCCGGGCGCGACAGGGCTTCGACGCTCTTGCGGATCGAATCCTGCAGCAGCTGCTGCGAGCGCTGGCTGCGCAGCGCGAACAACGACGTCTCCTGCCCCCGGACCTCGGCCGTCAGCTGGGCGATCCGCTGCCGCACCTCGACTTCGGCCGGCGCCACGGCATCGGCCTTCTGCTGCAAGGGCGCCAACTTGATCCGGTGCGTCTGTTCCTCGCTCTGGGCCGCCGCCAGTTCCATGCGCGCCTCGGCCAGGTCGCGATTGTGATTGGCCAACGCGATTGGCGCCACCGGCTGGCCATTGCGTTGCGCAACGATCACGTCGCACGTGTTCGTGTGCTCGTCGATGCGCTGTTGGGCCTGGCGCTGCCTGCCAATGGCGGCGCGGATGGCGTCTTGCACGACGACGATCTGGCTAGCCGCCTGACGCCGGTGTTCGTCGCCGAGCGCCGACAGCGAGTTGCGCAGCAGCACGATCTCGCTGTTGAGCTTTTGCACCGCCTGCGAACGCTCGGCGATCTGGGCCTCGAGGTCGCCTTGGGCCCGCCCCTGCCCGACGGCGGTGCAAAGGACCAGCAGGGTCAACAACGGCTTGGCCGACGCCGGATGGAAGAACGCTTGGGACGGCATGAAACGCGACGAGTGCGAGGGACTATCACAGTGTCACGACCGCAGCCCTGCTCCGCAAGGGTTGCGTGAGCGCTGGTCCCGGTCCTGGACCCTCCGCCGCGGCGGGCAGCCGTGCGATGGCCCACCAGACCACCACTGGGACGCGTTCGTGACAATAGGTGCTTCCCCGGATCCCGTCGCCATGCCCTGGCAGCATCCGGACGCAACCGCTAGTCCTGCCGCGCATGACGCGCCTTCTCCCCCTCGCCGCGACCGCCGCTCTGCTGGCGTCCGTCGCGGCGCAATCGCCGGGCCCCGAGCTGACCGAGGCGGACCTCGCGCGGGCCGATGCGATCCACGCTCGCATCCTGACCCTCGACACCCACAAGGACATCGACCCCAAGCTGGCCCCGGCGCAGCTGCCGGCGGACCCCGCGACGCGGGCCGAGTTCGTGGCCCGGTTCGACCCGAGCGTGCGGGGCAAGCAGCAGGTCGACTTCCCGAAGATGCGCGAGGGCGGCTACGACTGCGCGTTCTTCATCGTCTACACGGACCAGCGCCAGCTCAACGAAGCCGGCTACCGGCGCGCGCTCGCCGAGGCCGAGGCGAAGTTCGACGCGATCGATCGCATGGTCGCGCGATTCCCCGACACCATCGGCCTCGCCCGCAGCGCCGACGACGTCGAGCGCCTGCACCGCGAGGGCAAGCTGATCGCCTGCATCGGCATCGAGAACGGCTATCCGATGGGGCTCGACGTCGCCAACGTCGCACGCTTCCACGCCCGCGGCGCCCGCTACATGAGCATCACCCACAACGGCCACACCCAGCTCGGCGACTCGCACACGCCGGTCGAGGGCAGCCACGGCGGCCTCAGTGAGCTCGGACGCCGCGCGATCGAGGCGATGAACGAGGTCGGCATCATGGTCGACATCTCGCACGCCGGCCGGACCACGATGCTGCAGGCCACCGCCCACAGCAAGGCGCCGGTGATCGCGTCCCACAGCGGCGCCCGCGCGGTGTGCGACCATTCGCGCAACCTCGACGACGAGCAACTGCGGGCGCTGGCGCAGCGCGGCGGAGTGGTGCAGTGCGTGGCGCTGGCGGACTTCGTCAAGCAGGACGCCGGACGCGCGGCCGCGGTCAAGGCGTGGATGGCCGAGTGCGGGCTCGGCGGCGGCGACGAGCTCGAGGCCGACGAACGCGAGCGCCGCTGGGAACGCTTCCGCAGTGGCATGGGCAAGATCGACGCCGCCCACCCGAAGGCCGCGGTCGCCGACTTCGTCGACCACATCGACCACGTCGTGCGCACGGTCGGCATCGACCATGTCGGCATCGGCAGCGACTTCGACGGCGGCGGCGGCATCAGCGGCTGGAACGACGCCAGCGAGAGCCGCAACGTCACCCGCGAACTGGTGCGCCGCGGCTACGACGAAGCGGCGATCCAGAAGATCTGGGGGGGCAACCTGCTGCGGGTCTGGCGCCAGGTGGAGCGCATCGCGGCGCGCCCCGCCGACCAGCGCTGAATCAGTCCTGGGTCTCGTCGACCACCGGCGCCATGCCGTCGATGTCGACGATCGCCGGCGCCACCGCATCGGCCTCGTTGCCGTGCACGTCGACCCAGACCTCCTCGACGCCGACGCAGGTCCCGGCCTGCCAGCGCGTGCGCAGGAAATACGACTGCTCGCTGCCGGCAGCATCCTGGCGCACCCGCGGCACGTAGGCGGCGTTCAGGAACAACGTCTCGCCGCGGCGCACGAAGCGCATCCGCTCGCTGCCGCGCGGGTGCGCGAGCTTGTGGTGCATGTGGCCGGCGATCACCGCCCGCACCCGCAGGCCCGAGCCCTCGATGCGCTGGATCGCGAGCGCGAGGTCGCGATCGCCCCAATCGCCGCCCGGCTTGCCGAAGTCCTTGCCGTAGATGTCCTCGGGCTGGTCCCCGAGGCCCAGCGGGCCGTTGTGGGCGAGGATCACCAGGTCGCGATGCTGGGCGTTGCGGGCCGCGTCGACGATCGCCGCCGCCGACTGCCGCATGGTGTGGATGCCATAGATCTCGTCGTAGAGCTCCGGGCTGCGCAAGCTGGGCCCGCCCCACGAGAACGGCCGCGCGCCGATCACCGAGATGCCCCCGCGCGGCACCTCGCGCACCGAGTAGGCGATGTGGTCCTCGCCGAGCAGCGACAGGCTCTCCTGCAGCTTCGGCGTCGACACCTTGCGGCCGAAGCTCTGCCACGCATCGTGGTTGCCGAGGATCACGGCCTTCGGCACCGGTAGTTCGGCGACGAGGCGGACGATCTCGACGTCCTCGTCGCCGAGATCCCCGACGAACAGCGACAGGTCCGGCCGCGAGCGTTCGAGGAACGTCGAGTCGGCGCTGCGCCACCAGCGGTGCACGTCGCCAACCACCGTCAAGGTGGCGACCGGGTCGATGGAGCGGGAAGGCAAGGGGGCAGGAAGGTAGCGAGCGCTGCGGCCCGAGTATCGCGCGATTCGCGGCATTCGTCAGCGCGTCTCAGGCTTCGAGCAGCCCGTGCCGCACCAGCTTCTCGCGGTAGGTGGTGCGCGGCACGCCGAACAGCTCGGCCGCCCGCGTCAGATTGCCGTTGGCCTCCGCCAGGGTGCGCTGCAGCGCCTCCTTCTCCTGCGCCTCGAGCCGGTCCTTCCAGGTGCCGGCGCTCGCCTCCGCCGCCGGTGTCGCGGCGAGCTTCGGCGCGGCCGGGGCCGCATCGGCGGCGGCGGCGGGGACCGGGCCGCGGTCGAGCCGCCGATCGAGGTCGAGGTGTTCGACCTGGATGGTGCCACCGCTGGCCCGCAGCACCGCCCCCTTCACCACGTGGCGCAACTCGCGGATGTTGCCGCGCCAGTGTTCGGCGGTGAGCCTGGCTTCGGCCCCGGCCGACAGCGGCGGCACCTCGGCCAGGCCGAGTTCGTCAGCCGCCTCGGCGACGAACCGCTGGGTCAGCGCCGGGATGTCCTCGCGCCGTTCGCGCAGGGCCGGCAGCGTGATCTCCAATTCGCGCAGGCGATAGTAGAGGTCCTCGCGGAACCGCCCCTCCTGCACCATGCGCTCGAGGTCCTGATGGGTCGCGGCGAGGATGCGAACGTCGACCCGGACCTGGCGCCGGCTGCCGATCGGCACCACCAGACGGTCCTGCAGCACTCGCAGGATCTTGGCCTGCAGCTCGAGCGCCATGTCGCCGATCTCGTCGAGGAAGATCGTGCCGCCGTGGGCTTCCTCGAAGTGGCCGCGCCGCGCCTGCAGCGCGCCGGTGAAGGCCCCCTTCTCGTGGCCGAACAACACGCTCTCCATCAGCTGGTCGGGGATCGCCGCGCAGTTGACCGGCACGAACGGGCCCTTGCTGCGCCGCGACAGGTCGTGCAGCGTGCGCGCGATGACCTCCTTGCCGCTGCCGGTCTCGCCGCGCAGCAGCAGCGTGTAGTCCGCGGGTGCGTAGAGCTTGACCCGCTGCACGAACTCGGCGCAGGCCGGACTCGCGGTCTGCAGCGCCCAGTGCGGCCCCGACGGCGCCTCGCGCTGCAGCAGGCTGCGCACCAGCACCCGATTGCCGAGCGCGGTGGCGAGGATGCGCGCGCAGAACGCCACCCGCTGCAGGTCCTCGGCCGACAGCACCGCGCCATCGCGAGTGCAGTCGGCGTAGATGACGCCGAGGTTCTTGCCCAACGCCTGGATCGGCAGCGCCACCGCCGCCGAGATGCCCTCGCTGCGCACACTGTGGAACGTGCGGGCGATCGGGTCGGTCGCCGCCACCGGCACGTGCACGACCTGCCCCCGGGCCCGGACCTGCTCGACCAGCGAGCGGCTGACCCGGAACGGCCGACGATCCTCCGGCCGGGTCATGTAGTAGCTGCGCGCGCCGTCGTCGTCCTCGAGTTCGACGTGCACCCGATCGGCGCCGGTCGCACGCAGGATCGAGCCCAGCGCCGCCGACACCATCTGCTCGGGGCTCTTCAGGCCCTCGAGGTGATCGGCCATCTCCATGAAGGTGCGGTACCAGGCGCCGACCGGCGAACCGGGCGCCTGCGTCAGCGCCGCCGGATCGAGCGCGACCACCTGCTCGCCGCTGACCTCGGCGCGCCAGCGCAGCTTCACCAGCGCCGGCCCGAGGTTCAGCACGTCGCCGTCGAGGAACGACTCGAAGCGGGCGCCGATGCTGCCGGTGGCACCGCGGATCGGGAACGGCAAGCCCGCTTCGGCGCGCACCCGCAGGCGCCCGCGATCGTCCCGCGACACCTCGAGCACCCGACCACTGACTCCCGCCAGATCCAACTCCACGTCGCAACCGGAGCGGGGACCGCCGATCCAGAAGGACTCGGCTTCGATCTCGATCTCGCGGGAACCAGCGCGGTCAGTGATTTCGAGGCACACGGGCATGTCGGTTATCCGTCGGTCGGGCAGGAAACGGTTCGTGAGGCGTCGGGAATCCGTCCCCCCACCACGCGGTATGTTTCTGCTATCTTCGGGTCGCGGTCCAGCACCACCTCGCAGGGCTTCTGCCCCTGGACCGGCGGTCACCGATGCAGGTGCCTGCACCAACTCTCATGCCGACCCCATCCGCAACTGCGGGCGACGAACGGATCCTCCACGTTTCGCCGGCCCGCACCGTCGCCCGTCGCACCGATGCGGGGACCGGTGGCGCCGTGGTGGCGAAGACCTTCGTGACCGGCAGTCGGGCCGATGCCGAGCACGAACTGGTGATGGGTCGCCTGGCCAGCGGGCCGGGTGTCGTCGAGCACCTGCAGGTGGATCTCGATCCGGTGGCGCAGCGACCGGTGCTGCTGACCCGCGCCGAAGCCGGCGTCGACCTCGACCAGGCCGTGGCCGACCGCGGCGCACTGCCGGCGGCCGTGGCCTGCGCGTGGTTGCTGCCGGTGGCGCGGACGCTGGAGCGCCTGCACGGGCTGCGCGGTGCCGACGCGCCGCTGGGGCTCTGCCACGGCGACCTCAAGCCGAAGAACCTGCTGCGCACCGACACCACCACGCTGCTGCTCGATTTCGAGCACAGCCACCCGATCGCCGCGCTCACCGCCGAGGACGGACCGTTCGCGTTCGGCACCGCCGGGTTCACGGCACCCGAAGTCGTGCGCGGCGCCCGCCCGTCGGCGGCCATCGACATCTATGCGCTCGGCGCCACGCTCGCCTGGCTGCTCGCCGGCGGTGGCCGGCTGCCGCCACAGCACGGCGCGGTGCGGGCCCTGTTGGCCGCGTGCCTGGCGGAAGATCCGCGCCAGCGACCGAGCGCCGGCACGCTGGCCGCCCAGCTGCAACAGCTCAGCACCACGCTCGGCAGCGATCACGACGAGGCGCTGCGGCTCGATGCCGGGGCGGCGCGCTTCGCGCTGGCTCCCACCGCGGCGCACGGCCCGCAGGCAGTGCGTCAATGGCACCGCGCCCGGCGGCTGGCCCTGCGGTTCCCGGCGCTGCTGGTGCACCCGGACCAACCGCCGGTCGAACCGGCGGCGCTCGACCAGGCGCTGCGCACCACCGCCAGGGTGCTGCGCCACTTCCCGCAGCACGCGGGCACGCTGGCGTGGCGACGCACGCTGCTGCGGGCGACCGCCGGCACGCTGCACGGCGCTGCCGCGATGGTGCAGACGCTGGGCAAGCAGGAGGCCTTCGGCAGCGCCGCCAGCTGGCTCGCGGCGACCGAACGGCTGCTGCACACGGCACTGCCACTACCGGGTGGCCTGCCGCGCAACGGCGACGAGACGACTTCCGGCATCGGCCTGCTGCAGCGCGACCCGTTCGCGTTCCTGCGGCGGCTCGGCGCCCAGAACGAGGCCGCCGCCAACGAGCTGCTGCAGCAGGTCCAGCGCGTGCAGCGCGCCGAAGCGGCGCTGGACCTGCGCGGCGCCGAAGCGGCCCTCGAGACGATGGCCGCGCACCACGGCGGTGCGTCGCCGACCGTGGCCCGGCGCCGCGACCAGCTGCACCGGTTCGGCTTCTACCTCGATCGCATCGCCCGCACCCGCGACCACGCCGAACGCATCGCCGCGCTGTGGGACCGCACCGCGCTGCAGCCGCTGCTGACCCTGATCACCGCCGCCGAGGCGGCGACCCAGCGAGCCAACCGCCGCGACCACGGCGCCGGCAGCGGCGGCCTGCGCAGCCTGCAGTTCACGCTGGTCAACCTCGCCGAGGAGTTCCCGCACCTCGAACCGGTGGCGCCGGCGCTCGAGGCGCTCTCGATGGCGCTGGCCCATGTCACCGACCAGGCCTGGCAGCAGATCGAGGCCGCCAGCCTGAGCCTGGGCGCGGTGCCGGTGCCGGTGCGGCCGCTGCAGCTGGCGCTCGGCCGACTCGACACGTTCCGTCTGCTCGAGGCCTTCGTCGACCGCCCGGAGCGTCCGCGCAGCCAGCTGTTCGACCGGATCGAGTCGCTGCGGCTGTCGCTCGAACAAGCGCGCGAAGCCCGCGATCGCCTGACCGAAGGCGCCGAACACGCGCTCGCGCGCGGCCACTGGACCACCGGTCTGTTCGACATGGAACGCGCGGTGGCCGGGCTGCAGCCGGCCGACGACCAGGAACGCGCCCAGGCCGAACGGCTGCAGGAGCGGCTCGCCGAGGTGCGGCGGCGCAAGCAGGAGGTCGAGGCCGCCGTGCGCCGCAACGTCGAGCTGGCGACCCGCTACGCGATGCTGCAGGACGATCCGTCGAGTTCGTCGGCGGCCCGGCTGCAGGCGCTCGAGGAGCGGCGCAACGGCCTTTTGTTCGTCGCCATGCAGGTGCCGGCCGATCGCGCGGAGTTGTACCGCCAGGACCTCCGCCAGGTGGAGACGCAGCTGGCGCTCGAACGCGCGGCGGATGCCGAGCAGCGGCTCGACGGCACCGTCGACCCACAGGCGCGGCTGCAGCTGGCGCGCGCCGCGTTGGCGCAGCTGACGCAGTCGGCGGCGGCGACGGATTCGGGCCACGAACCGTCGGGCCAGGTGGTGCGCCTGCTCGAGCACTGGCGCACGCTGCTCGCGCACTGCCAGCGCGGCGTCGACGAGCAGCAGGCGGTGCTGGCGCTGCGGGTCCGTCAGCGCCGCAAGATGCGGTTGCTGGCGATGGTGGCGCTGCTGGTGACGTCGGTCGCGATCGCGTTCGCGCTGCGGCCGTGGCTGCAGGGCGAGCCGGCGCAGGCCGGCGAACGGCAGCAGCAGCCGCGCTGAACCACCCCGCGGCCTATCCCGGCAGCAGACCGTGCTCGCTGCCGAGCATCGGGCCCCGCGGCAGCCGTTCGAGCCGGTAGTCGGCGAGCAGATCGTGCGGCCGGCACGCGGTGCCCGGCGGCACCAGACCACACAGCGCCGCGACATGACCGAGCACCCGTTCGGCGCTGACCCCCTGCTGCCGGAACCAGCGCAGCGACGTGTCGCCGTGGCGCTTGGCGAGCCGGCGACCGTCGGGCCCGACCACCAGCGGCACGTGCACGAACCGCGGCGGCGGCAGTTCCAACGCCCGATACAGCAACAGTTGCCGCGGCGTGCTCGGCAGCAGGTCGTCCGCGCGCAGCACTTCGGTGACGCCCTGCGCCGCGTCGTCGACGACCACGGCGAGCTGGTAGGCCGGCCCGCCGTCGCGCTTGTGCACGACGAAGTCGCCGGCGATGCGGCCCGCCTGCGCACCGGCGAAGCCGTCCTCGAACGGCACCGCGTCGACGTCGACGCGGAAGCGCAGCGCCGGCTCGCGCCCGGTCGCGCTCCGTGCGGCTTCGGCATCGGCGAAGCGCCCGCGGCAGGTGCCGGGATAGACCGGGCCGTCGAGCGCCGCCTCGTGCGGCGCCGACGCCGCCTCCTCGATCTCGCTGCGCGTGCAGACACAGGCGTAGACGCGGCCATCCGCGAGCAGGCGATCGGCGGCGGCGCGGTAGCGCGCGAGCCGTTCGCTCTGCACCACCACCTCGCCGTCCCAGTCGAGGCCGAGCCAGCGCAGGTCGTCGACCGTCTGCTCGATCGCGCCGGACTTGATGCGCGGGCCGTCGATGTCCTCGATGCGCAGCAGTAGAGTACCGCTCCGCGAGCGGACCTGGAGCCACGCCAGCAAGAACGTGCGGGCGTTGCCGAGGTGCAGGGCCCCGGTCGGACTCGGCGCCAACCTACCCACCACAGTCGTACCGGATGCAACCATCATCGCCGTCGGGCCTCGTTCTACGCATCGACGCCAAGGTCTGCCACGTCGAGGTCGATGGCGAACGGTGCTTGCTGCCGCTCGCCGGCAAACTGTTCGAGGCCCGCTCGCACGAGAAGCGGCCGCTGGCGGTCGGCGACCGCGTGCTGCTGGACCCGACCGGCAAGGCGATCGACTCGGTGCTGCCGCGCAGTTCGCAGCTGCACCGCCGCGCCGCCAGCGAGGGCGAGGACCAGGCGCAGGTGATGGCCGCCAACATCACGCACGTGATCGCGGTCGCCAGCATCGCCTCGCCACCGTTCCAACCCGAGCTGGTCGACGGGGTGCTGGCCGCGGCGCAGCGCGAGCGGATCCCGGCGACGCTGGTGCTCAGCAAGATCGACCTCGATCCCGAACTGGCGGCGCGCTGGGCGAAGGTCTACGCGCACGCCGGGGTGCGGGTGCTGCCGACCAGCACCGCCGCCGAGCACGCGACGTCGGCGGCGCTGGCCGAACTCGGCACGCTGCTGCACCAGAACAACTCGGTCGTGGTCGGGCTGTCCGGCGCTGGCAAGTCGTCGCTGCTGAACGCGCTGGTGCCCGGCATCACGCTGCGCACCGGCGATCTCAACCACATCCGCCAGGGCCGGCACACGACGACGCACACCGAACTGCTGCCGCTGCCGGGCGGCGGCCACGTGCTCGACACGCCGGGCGTGCGCAACTTCCACCTGTTCTGCACCGGCTCGCAGGAGCTGCAGTTCCTGTTCCCGGAGATCGCGGCGAAGCTGCCCGAGTGTGAGTACCGCAGCTGCCTGCACGACGGCGAGCAGAACTGCGCGGTTAAGGCGGCGCTGCAGCGCGGCGAGCTGCCGGAGAGCCGCTATCGCTCGTACCGGACGATGCTGGTCGAGGCGCTCGCGGCCGAACGGCCGGGGCAGAAGGCCGGCCGCACGCCGGTGCGCGGCGGCGGGCGGCGTCGGCCGCGCAACTGATCGGCAGTGGGGCGGGAGCCGACCTCACTTCGCCCACAGCGCCTCGACGCCGTCGATCCACACCTCGCCGGGCGCCACCATCAGGATCTGCACCTCGCCCTTCACCGCACCGGTGGTGTCCCAGGTCTGCTCGAGCCGGGTCCACGCGACGTTGCCGCGCAAGTGCATCACGTCGACGTTCGGGTCGATCGGCTCGCCGGCGGCGTCGTAGAGGAACACCTTCACGAACGAGTTGGTCACCGCCTCGCCCTTGACCCAGGCCCGGAACGTCAGGCGACCGGGCCCGGGGATGTCGAACTCCTGCCGCACGAAGTCGACCGGCACCGTGCCCGACTTCGACACGAACATCGACTTGCTGCCCTCGCGGCGCTCGGCATCGGAGCGCACCCCGAACCGCTTGCTGTTGTCCTTGACGAACCACTTGTTGGTGCCGTCCTCGAAGCCGCCGTTCTGCACCAGGTTGGTGCCCTTCTTGACCGGCAGCGGTGCCGGCTTCGGCGCCGGCTCGTCGGTCAGCAGCCAGCGCAGACCTTCCCGCACGCGCGGCAGCGGCGCATCGGTCCAGCCGTGCTCGCCCTTGTGCGCCATCAGCCGCACCGTGGCGCCGGCCGCGGTCAGCATCTGCAGCGCCTGCTCGGCGTGCGGGAACGGCGTCACCTTGTCGTCGCGCGACTGATCGAGCACGACCCGCATGCCCTTCGTCGCCGCGACCGCGGCCGCGTCCTTGGCCTTCCACACCGACATCGCGACGTAGGCGCGCTGGGCTGGACTGTGCCCCGACGCGAGCAGCTCGTGCAGCGCCGGGCCGCTCGACGACCAGCCCAGCAGCACTACCTTCTGCGCATCGATCTTGTGCCGTTTGCCCACGTCCTCGATCACCGCGTGCACGTAGTCCTCGGTCGAGTACTGCATGCCGGCCTCGGGCGCGGCCGCGGTCGGCCAGACGATCTTCTGATCGGGCGACCATTTCGGCGCGGTCAGCATCGCGCACAAGAACGCGGTCGGCGCGCACTCGGCCAACGAGCCGGCGACGAACGACACGAAATCGTCGCCGCCGTTGCCACCGGGCAGCACCACCAGCAGTCCGAGCGCGCGCCCCGGCGCCACGTCCCGCTCCGGCTGGGTCAGGTAGTAGCGCGACTGCGGCAGCGGCGACAGCTCGTGCCGGGTAGTGCGTTCCGGCAGCGGCTTCTCCTTCGCCGCCGGTTTGCCCTGGGCTGCGGCGGGGGCCAGCAGGCCGAACGACAGCAGACCGGCCAGAACGACACGATCGATGGGACTCACCCATACATTGCTATGCGCCGGCAGCGCCCGCGTCCAGCCCGCCCGTGGTGATCGGGCCGGTCGCGCTCAGGCCGGCAGGAACCGGCACACCAGCACCGCGCATTGCACCGGGCAACGCACCCAGAACGGCGCCGGCCCGTCCGGTCGCAGCGCGTCGCCGGTGTCGAGCACGACGCCCTCCGCCTTGACCTGCCCCACCAGCACCACCAGCAGCCGCTGCGGCGCCTGGTCGACCGCGAACAGGCTGCCCGCGGTCCACTGCTGCACCTCGCAGTGCGCGCGGACCCGCTGCCGCGCGGTCATCACGTTCAGGTCCTGGCACGGCCCGCCGAGCAATCGCGACGCGACCGGCGTCTCCCCGGCGAAATCGCAGCGCTGCAGCGGCCGGTCCAGCACCACCGACTGCGCGCCGACCGTCAGCGCCATGCCCGCCCCCTGCAGCAGCCACAGCGAGCGGTCGATGCCGGGCAGCATCGAGAACGGACCGTCGGTGGCGACCTGGGCGATGCTGACGCGCCACGCAAATCCACCGGCGAACGTGGCGCCGGCCGGCTCGATCGCGATCTGGCGCGTGCGCCCGCCGCCGTTCGCCCAGACCTGCTCCGGCTGCTCGGCCAGCGGGATGCGCAGCAGCTTCAACGACTCGGCCATGTGATCCAGGTATAGCCCCACGCCAGCAGCAACAGCAGCACGCTGCCGAGCACGAGTCGCCAGAAGGGCAACCGCACCAGCAGATCGACGAACGAGCGACCGCGGAGCAAGCACAGCGTCGCGTGCACCGCGAGGAACAGCCCGAAGGCGGCCGCCGCGGCGCCGAACGGCTGCGTGCGCACCGCGTCGATCACGCGGCCGTGCACCAGCAGGCACGCGGCGGTCGTGCAGCCGCAGGTCGGGCACGGGATGCCGTAGGCGAGCGGCCAGCCGCACGGTTCGAGGCCGAGCTGTTCGTGGGTGCCGTGGCCGCGCGCGTCGGGCTGCACGCGGGCGAGCAGCGCGAAACAGACCGAACCGAGCAGCGCGGTGACGCCGGCGAGGGTGCGATCGACCCACGGCCGCACCGGGCCCGCGGCGAGGGGGATCGTGAACGGCAGCGACGGTTGCGGAGCGGACACGGCGGCAGCAGCGTAGGCCGGGACGGGCGTCGAAACGATGCTGCCCATGGCCGAAGTCGTGGACACCATCGCTTCAGGGCAGCAAGAACGCGCGCAGCATCGGCAGCAGCACATCGGGCTCGGCGCCGAGCGCCTGCAGCGCGGCGGCCGTCGACGCACCCGCGACCTCGATCACGTGCACATCGAGCTGGCGCTGCGCGAGCTCCAATCCGACCCGCATCGTGTGATTCCGCGCTGGTGAGGGATCTCCGTCCGCTTGCACCAGCAACAGCGCCGGCCTCGCCTCGCGCGCGTCGCCGGCCAGCTGCGCGACCAGGTCGCCGCAGTCGCCGAGCTGCGCCCCCGCCACGATGCGCCCGTGCAAGCCATCGCGCCAACCGAGCGGCGCCAACGCCACGGCGCGACCACCTGCCGCGGCACCGCCGAGGAACCGGGGCGCCGGCAACCGGAGCCCGGCCGCCTGCTGCTGCAGTTGTTGCCAAGCCACCACCAACGAGTTCACCGCTCCATCGCCCGGTTCCTGCACTGCCACCGCGATGCCGTGCGGCACCAGAGCCAGCGCAACCACCTCGGCGAGCTGCCGCTCCGCCGCGTCCGCCACCGCCCACAGCAGCGTCGCGGTCGCCGCGCGCGCCGCCGGCAACAGCAGCTGGCAGCGGCCACCACCGGCCGGCAACTGCACCGTCTGTCGTTGCACGTCACCGAGGCCAGCGGTGGCGCGGCTCGGCCCGGGCGGGTTGTCGACGAACGCGACGATGCGCGCGAGCACCGGATCCTCGCGCCGCTGCAGTTCCCAGAAGTAGTCGGTATGGCCGCGGCCGGACAGTTCCCCTGCCTGCACGCCGACCCCGAGATCGCGCAGCCGATCGCGCAGCATGCGCGCGGACAACGCCATGCCCGGCATGTCCCGCTGCCCCCACAACAGCAACATCGGCGGATCGTTCGCGGAGGCGTGCGCGAACGGCGCCGCCGGCCCACGCGCTGCCAGGTCGTCGCCGAACACCCTGTCGAGCGCAGGATGCCGCACGCGCAGTTCGTGCACGCCCGACAACGCGAGGATCCCGCCGATCGCCGCGCGCGGCACGCCGGTCGCCGCCAGACGCGCGTCTTCGAGTCCGAGCCAGCTGACCAGATGCGCGCCCGACGAGTGCCCCATCAGGAACAGTCGGCTGCCGTCGTAGCCATACTCGTCGGCGTGTCGATGCAGCCAGGCGAGCGCGCGTCCGCAGTCGTCGACCATGTCGGCGGGCTTGCCGAACGGGAACAACTGCGTGTTGATGCATGCACACGCGATGCCGTGCGCCGACAGCGCCCGTGCCAGCCCGCTGCCGATCTCCTTCTTGCCACCGGTCCACACGCCGCCATGGACGAACATCACCAGCGGTGGACGCGGTGCGCCGCCGGGCACGTAGAGATCGAGGCGATTGCGGCGCGGCTCGTTGGCAACGCCCTCGGCGTACTGCAGGTCCTCGTGCACCGCGTCGCGGCTCGACGCCGCGCCGGGCGAGGATGGACCACCCTGCGCCGCCGTCGGCCCGATCAGCGTGAAGGCCACGGCGCAGGCCAGGTTCTTGATGCGCCGGCGCGTGCATTCCATGCGGCAACCGTAGCCTACTTACTTTGCATTGCCAAGTATCGACCGGGCGCAGGCGGCGCGCGGCGATGGTGCGACGCGGCGCCTAGCCGAAGTCGTAGACGTAGGCCATGCGATCCTTCTTGAGGATCCCGTAGTCGAGCCCCTTCAACAGCGCCAGCTCCGGGTGCTGCAGGTCGAGGCCGCGCACGGTCGGGTTCTGCATGATGAAGTACTTGCGGTTGGTCGGGCCCTGCGACTCGTAGGCGCCCGGCTCGACCTGTCCCGCCAGCTCGAACTGCACCGCGCCGTTGTAGAACGCGCGGATCTTCGCCTTCTTCTCGCTGCCGCTCGCGAGCCGGCGCAGCGTCTCGTCGCCGGCGATGTCGACCAGCTCGTGCGCCAGGATCACCTCGGCGACATTGACCATCACCACCGGCGTGCGGATCACCTCGCGGGTGCGCAGCGACACCAACGTCGCGTCGTGCACCGGCAGGAACGAGCGCGAGAAGTCCTCGAGCAGGTTGGTCAGCCGCTTGGTCTTGTTCGGCAACCGCCCCTTGATCAGGAACACGTCGGTGAGGAACACGTCCTCGACGAACACCGGGGTCATGGTCGGAGCGTTCGGGGCTGGCTGGTCGTTCATCGGTGGGGCTCGCTGGGCTCGGCGTCGACCAGCGCGCGGACCTGACCGGCCAGGTAGAACGAACCGGCGACCAGCCGCGGCCCGGGCCGACCCCGCAGGAGTCGCAGCCCCGTTGCCGCATCGGGCACCACTTCGTTCCGCACCCCGGCCGCGGTGAGGAACGCCGCGATCGCGGCGGGGTCCTCACCGGTCGTGCCCACGAGCTCGGTGACAACGACGCTATCGACCGCACCGAGCAACGCACTCAAGCCCTGTTGCCAACGCTTGCCGGTGGCCGAACCGAACAGCAGCGCGGCCTTGCGACCGGGCCAACGCCGCTGCAGTTCCGAGCCGACCATGCGCAGCGAGTGTTCGGTGTGCGCGCCGTCGAGCACCAGCACCTCGCCATCGGCTTCCGCGCGCACCTCGAACCGGCACGGCAGCTGCGGCCGCGGCGCGGGCTCGAGCACCAGCGGGGCCGTCGGCAGCAGGTGCACGAACGCGGCGGCCGCCAGCGCCAGCGCCGGCAGCTCGAACGCGGCGGCGCCCGGCAGCACGAACGGCAGCTCGCGCCCGTCCTGGAGCCACAGGCGGCCGCTCGCCCCGGCCTCGCTCCACCGCACCGCGCGCAGGCCGAAGTCGCGGTCGAGCGCGAACAGCCGGGCCCCGTTGGCGACGCAGTGGGCGTGCACGACCGTGAACGCCTCGCCGGTGGTGCCGGTGAACCCCGTGCCGCCGGGCCGGATCACCGGCGCCTTCTCGCCGGCGATCTGCGCGATCGTGTCCCCGAGCACGTCGGTGTGCTCGAGCTCGATCATCGTCACGATGCCGGCGTCGACCGGCAGCGCGCTGGTGGCATCGTGGCGGCCGCCGAGACCGACCTCGTAGACGGCGAGGTCGACGCGCTGCTGCGCGAACCAGTCGGCGGCGCACAGCGTCATCGCCTCGAAGAACGTCGGCTTCCGCTCGCCGGCCGGCGCCGCGAGGATCGCCTGCAACAGCGACTCGAGCTGCTCGGTGCGGATGTCGCGATCGCCGATGCGGATGCGCTCGAGCAGCGTGCTGATGTGCGGCGAGGTGTAGGTGCCGGCGCGCCGACCGGCGGCCGTGGCGAGGGCCGCCAGCATCGCGGTCGTGGTGCCCTTGCCCTTGCTGCCGCCGACCTGGACCGCCGGCCGCGGCGGGGTCGGCGCGCCGGGTCGCGCCAGCAGCGCCCGCATGGTGGCGAGGTCCCACAGCCGCCGGTCGGGGCGGGTGCGCTCGTAGTTGACGAGCTGTGACAGCAGCGGGGCGAGACGTTCGGCGGCGGGGTCCACGGCAGATTGTCCTGTGCCCCCTGGGCGAGCGGCACCGGGGGCGCAACACTACCGACCCGCCCGACTCCGAGGTAATGCATGCATCGCCGTCTGCTATCGCTGGTCGTTCTCGCCCTGGCCACCGCTCCTGCCCTGTTGGCGCAGGCCCCCGAACCGAAGGGTGGCGACCGGCCGCGGCGCGAACGCCGTGAGGCAGCGCCGGTCGAGCTGAAGAACTTCACGTTCCGCGAAGAGAAGTTCCACAGCGCCGCGATCAACCGGGACCATCCGTTCGGCATCTACCTGCCCAAGGGCTACGACGACGCGGCGAACCGGGACAAGCAGTGGCCGGTGGTGATCTGGCTGCACGGCATGTGGGAGGACCACCTGCGTTTCCATCAGCGCGGCGGCGCGCCGGTGCTCGACCAGTGCGTGGGCGACGGCAAACTGCCGCCCTGCATCTTCGTCACCGCCAACGGCGGCCGCACGTCGATGTACCTCAACCGCAAGGACGAGCGCTGGGAGGACCTGATCACGAAGGACCTGCTCGAGCACCTGAGCAAGAACTTCCGCGCCAGTGACCGGCGCGAGCAGCGCGCGATCATGGGCGTCAGCATGGGCGGCATGGCCGCGCTGCGGATCGCGTTCACCAAGCCCGAGCTGTTCGGTGCGGTCGGTGCGCACAGCTCGGCGGTGTTCGCCGAGGACCCCGAGCAACTGCCGGAACGCATGAAGGGCATGGCGCAGCGGCTCGGCCTCGACGAGGAGTTCGGCAACCCGATCCAGAAGGAGCCGTGGCAGAAGGCGAATCCGCTGTGCATCGCCAACGCCACCGACGCGAAGCTGCTCGGCACGCTGCGCATCTACTTCGACGCCGGCACCGCCGACCGGCTCGGCTTCGCGGCCGGCAACACGCTGCTGCACGAGGCGCTCGAGAAGCGCAAGGTGCCGCACACGTGGCGCCTGATCGAAGGCGGCGGCCACTCGTGGGGCGCTGGCTTCCAGGACCAGACGCTGCCCTACTCGTTCGCGGTGATCGGCGATCTGTTCGCCGCCAAGCAGGCGACCGGGTCCGAGCCGGCCGACAAGGCCGCCGACGCGCCGAAGCCGGGCAAGTAGCCAGGGCGCACCGGCCCGCAGCCGCCGCTGCCATGGCGGCGTGCCGCGGCGAAGCTGAAGAAGGCGGTCAACCGGACCGATGAGGGGGACTAGAGGAACTCGGGGCCGGCAGCCACGATGCCGCCGTCCACCGGGCCGCAGCATGTTCCAACTCGAACACCGGGTGCGTGTCTTCGTCTACCAGGTGCTCGACCGCCGGGTCGAGTTCCTGCTCCTGCGCCACAAGCCGCGCGACGAATGGCCGTTCGGGCCGGTGGTCGGCGCGGTGACGCCGGGCGAGAAGCTCGAGGACGCGATCCGGCGCGAGGTGCAGGCGGAGACCGGCTTGCGCCGACCGGTGCACCTGTGCGAGCTGCAGGGGCCGCAGAAGGAGCTGTTCGGCGACATGGGCGTGGTCGAGTGGCCGTACGCGTGGCAGGCCGGCACCCCGAGTGATCCGGTGCTGGCGCTGAAGCCCGGCCCGATGATCGGCGAGCTGCAGTGGATGCCGTTCGGGGCCGCGTTCCGCGAACTCGAGCTGCCGGCGGACCGGGACGCGCTGGTGCGACTGCAGACGACGCTGCAATAATCCGCACCGCTTCGGGCCCGCGCCGCGTATACCGGCGCCCCGAACCAACCCCCATGAGCGACGATTCGAAGAAGACCGGTGAACCCCTGGCCGACGGCCGCCTCCCGAGCTCGGCGATGCGCAGCTACGCGATGCTGACGCCGAGCCTCAAGGAGCTCTACATGGGCTTCTACAAGGCGACCTATGGCAAGTCGAAGATCGACCTGAAGACCAAGGAATTCGTCGCCATCGCGGCGGCGCTGACCTCGGGCTGCAAGGGTTGCCTCGAAGGCCACCTGAAGAAGGCCAAGCGCGAGGGTGCGACCAGCGACGAGATCGCCGAGGTCATCGCCATCACGCTCGGGGTCAACGCGGCGACGATCGTCGATCGCTCGGACATCGCGAACTTCCACCTCGGCGGATTGTTCGACAAGCCGGAAGGCAGCTGACCCCGAGCGGCTCGCCGGCGGCAACGTGCCGGCGAGCGAGATCCGAGCAAACCGCAACGCCCGCGGCTCCGTTCGACCGGCACCGACGATGCTCGCCCAACGCCCCCAGCTGATCCCGCCGATCCCGGGTCCCGTGCGCTTCCTGGTGTTCGGGGTCGTGATCGCGATCCTCGTCTACGGCATGGCCTCGATCGGCGCCGAGCCGAAGCCCGTCGCGTCGACCGAGAACCAGCCGACCGAGGTCGCGGTGCCGGCACTCGACCGCAACCTGCTGGCGCAGGCCAAGGACGACGACCGGGAGCAACGGCTGCAGCTCGAGGCCGAGCCCCTGCGCCACCTGCTGGCGAAGGCCATCGACGTCGGCCCGACGGTCGCGGCGGCACTCGGGATGCCCGAGCAACCATTGGCGGTAGCGACGGTCCGCAACGAGAAGGAACTGTGGCGCGGACGCTGGATCTGGTTCGAGGGTGTGCTCGAACAGCTCAACGGCCCGCGGGAAGGCAACCCGGTGCCGGGCTACTCGATCTACGAAGCGACCGTGCGCACCGCCGCCGGCGACGCCGTGCTGGCCGCCTTCTCGATCCCACCCGAGCGCGGCCTCGAACGCGGCAGCTGGGTGCGCATCGAGGGCTACCTGCTGAAGCTGGTCGACATCACCTATCCGACCGACCTCCGCGAGGCGCCGATGCTGGTCGGGCGCCAGATCCATCGCGACTACGAGGACTGGCCGCCGGTGCAGACGCTCGATCCGGCGATGATGAGCAAGGTCGACGACTCGAGCTACTGGCCCGGCGACCTGATGTGGCACACGCTCGAGGAGGACCAGACCGAGCCGCTGTGGCACCTCGCGGCGTTCGTGCGCGACACCGCCGACCGGCGCACGCTCGCCGACTGGCGGCAGATCGAGATCCTGCAGGCGGGCCTGCACGATCGGCTGCGCGACGGCGAGATCCCGCGCGGCACCCCGATGCGCGTGTTCGGCACGCTGATCCAGCGCACGACGATGGCGGCACCGGCCAACCCGGCGGGGATCAAGTCCTGGACGGTGGCGATGCTGCAGTGCCGCGAGTACGGCGGCACGCTGGTGCCGGTCTGGGTGCCGAAGCGGGTCGCCGAACTGGAGCCCCGCGCGTCGCTCGAGGTGCGGGGCTTCTACTACCGCTGGTTCGCCTACGAGACCCGCAACGGCGAACGGCGGCGCGCGCCGCTGTTCCTCGCCGCCGACCTCGACGTCTACGACCTCGAGGTGAATCGGACCATGGAGGGCATCGGCCTGTGGCTCGCCGGCCTCGCCTGTGTGCTGCTGCTGCTCGCCTGGTGGAGCCAGCGACGCACGGCGCGTTCGGAAGTGCAGCACCGCCGCGAAATGGACGAACGGCGGCGACGGCGGCAGGCGAAGGCCGCCGCGGCCAGCGGCAGCCCGGGCCAGGCCCAGGGCTGACCGGGATCAGCCCCCGCGCACGATCGCGGCGCCGAGCGCCGCGAACGCCCCGCCGAGCAACAACGTGAAGGGCCCCCACAAGGTCCCCTGCGCCGTGGTCAGCAGCCATCGCGCCACGGTGCCCCACTGGCATGCACGGGACAAACATCCGGGCTTTGCGCCCGATCGCCGCGACCGACGCACCAAGGATGTATGCGGACCGCAGCGACGCGGAACACACGGAACAGATGCGATCGGGGCGCCGTCTAGCCCGGTATCGGAGGAGTCCCCCATGGCAACCCGGTTCGAATTGGTGGTCGATCACGACAAGACCTTCTTCCAGCTGGTCGACAAGGACGGCGGCGTGCTGCTGCGCAGCCTCGGCAGCACCAGCAAGATCATGACGCAGAACGAGATCCAGCACCTGCGGCGGACCTTGCGCGACGCCTCGCACCTGGTGACCCACCGCAGCCCCGACCACCACTGCTTCGTCGTGGCCAAGGACCAGGATGGCACCGTGCTGGCGCGCAGCCCGCAGGTGGCGAACGAGGCCGCACTGCGCGACTTGACCGCGCGGGTGTTCGCGGTCTACGCCGACGCCCCCATCATCGACAAGACCAAGCGGATGCTGGGCGCGCACGGGACGCACTGAACCGCGCGATCGATCGCGCACCTCGCCGAGCGACCCGTATCAGCGCCCGCGCAGCGAACGCACCAGCTCGACGGCGCGGCCGAAGCCATCGGCCATCCGGACGCCGTGCCAGCAGAAGTCGCGACCGTCGCACAACACCAACTTCGCAGGCCCGAAGCTGCCGCGCGCGGCGATCGCATCGCGTTGCGCGGCGTCGAACTCCCACGGCTCGCTGGCCAACAACACCACCTCGACGCCTGCCGCCACGGCCGCGGCAGGCTCACACTCCGGGTAGCGCTCGAGGGCCTCACCACAGACGTTGACCAGGCCCAGTCGCGACAGCACGTCGTGGA
Organism: Planctomycetota bacterium; assembly: GCA_025459175.1. Lineage (GTDB taxonomy): Bacteria > Planctomycetota > UBA1135 > UBA1135 > UBA2386 > UBA2386. The sequence continues at coordinate 70,637 of JALORC010000011.1, forward strand.
TGTAGGTGTCGGGACCGACGCTCATCCACGGCTTCTGCCAGATCGCGTAGTAGACGCGCAGCGGCGGCGCATCGAGCGAATCGGCGGCGGCCGCAGTCAGCCACGCCTCGAGCCGAACGAGCAGCAGTTGCGCGGCGTCGACCGTACCGAGCCGAGCCGCCAGCGCGCGCAGTTCGTTCGCGGCCTGGGGGATCGTGCGTGGCGTCTGGACCAGCACCTCCACTCGCGAAGCCAACCACTCGATGTCCTCGGGCCGGTTCTCCTCGGCATTGGCCAACACCAGATCGGGGCGCAGCGCGAGCACCGCCTCGCGCGCCGGGTTCTTGGTGCCGCCGACGCGCACCACCGAGCGCAGCGCGTCGGCCGGTTCGGTGCAGTAGCGCGTGCACCCGACCAGAGCCGCCGCAGCGCCGAGCCTGCACACGCTCTCGGTCGTGCTCGGCACCAGACTGACGAGGCGACGAGGCGGGGCGGAGTCCAATCGCGCTCCTCTCACCGCCCCTGCCGCAGGAACGTCGGCACGATCCGCCAGACCCCCAGCCCGAACCAGCGCTGCAGCTTCGGCAGGTGGAACGCGTGGCTGTGCGCGAACTCGCCTGCATCGTCGCGGTGCTCGCTGCCCAACGGACACGCCGCGCGGCTGCAGCAGCCGGTTTCGCAACCGCCCGCGTGTCGATGCGACGCACAGCGCCCCAGATCCGACTGGCCGCGGCCATCGTGCGCTTGCGCCGGACACGCGGCGAGGCAGGGCCTGGCACAGTTGCAGCACGGGTGGAAGCCGTCGGCGATGGACGCATCCTGGATCTCGCCGAACGGATAGCCGTCGATCAGCAGCGCCGCCCGCAGGCGCAGCCACGGTCCGAACTCCGGATGCAGCAGCATGCCGGAGACCGGCGACACGGTCCCGAAGCCGGCGGCTTCGCCGAGGCGTCCGAGCGGCAGGCGACTGCCGAGATCGAGCGCCACCGCGCGGCACGGGAACCCCTCGCCCTGCAACAGCGCGGCGATGTGGCAGCTCCGGTGCCAGGCATGTTGCTCGGCCAACGCGGGGGTGACCTCGGGAGCCACTTGCCGCGACAAGTCCCGGGCCAATGCCCGCCCACCGGAACCGAGCACGACCACGGTGCCACAACCCGGAGCGAGACTGTGGACGCGCTGTTCCGGTGGCTGGCAACGATCGAAGCGCTTCGCATCGACCAAGCCGAACAAGTTCAATCCGAGCGCAGCAGCCTGCTCACGGGCGGTGGCGAGTGTGCGCAATGGTGTCGAGGGCGATGGACCGGACCGGGAAGGCATGGAACGAAAGCACTGCCAGGACCTGCATCGCCTGGCTGGGCGCACGTTTTCGGACCCGGGGACCGGCAAGGCAAGCCCCCGCCGGCCGCGAGGACCGGTGCGCCGTGCCGCCGGTCGGGATCGCGCGGCTTACCCACCGCCCACCGGGCAGCAGTGCGAAGTCGTTACAGCAGCTTGCTGTCGGCAATCAGCCCGGGTTGCCGTAATGGGCGCCTCGCTGGGTCCCGGCGTCCGCACCCCATTTTGATGCACAAACAAACTCTGCTGCTCCTGCTCGGCGCCTTGCTACTGGTCACGACGGGAGCCCTGGTGGTGCCCCAACTGCTGACCGACCCCGAGCCACCGGTGATGCGCTGGTCGGCCGAGGACGAGCAGGAGGTCCCCGACGAAACCACGGCCGCGACCAGCGACGAGGCACTCGCCGACGCACCGCTCGAGCGCTCCTCGGTGACGATCGCCGCCGACCAGGCCAACCCCGGGGAACGCGTCGAGGTCACACTGCGCGGACGGGTGGTCAACCGCTATCGAGCGCCGGTGGCGAAGGCGATGGTCTGGCTCGATTTCGGTCGCGGCGGTCCCGGTGGCCGCGCCGCCGCCAACACCCGCCAGCGACGGGTGCCGGAGCCGGTGCAGACCGATGCCGAGGGGCGCTTCGCGTTCCAGGGCCAGGCGTTCCGCAGCCTGCGCGTGGCATTGCAGGTCGCGCACGCCGACTACGCCCCGGGGCAGTTCAACCAGGACATCGGTGCCGTCGGCACGGCGGTCGACCTCGGCGACCTGGTGCTGAACCACGGCGGCGAGGTCCGCGGCCGAGTGACCGACCTGGCCGGCAATGGCATCCCGGCCGCCGAACTGCGCCTGCAGCCGGAGAACGCGAATCCGCTCTGGCAGCTGCGCGACCGCGACCGCTTGCTGCCGCCGCTGCAGTCCGACCCCAACGGCTTCTTCCGCGGCCGGCACCTTGCTGCCGGCGACTGGAGCCTGACGGTCACGGCCAAGCACCATGTCGAGGGGCGCTCGGTGGTGTTCGCGATCGAGGAAGAGCAGGCGATCGACATCGAGGACATCCGCCTCGGACCGGGCTACGAGATCACCGGCACGGTGCGCGACATCGCCGGGAAGCCGGTGGCCAAGGCGACCGTGATGGCGCGCTCCGAAGGGCGCAACCGGCCCGGCGGCGGTGGTGGCCCCGGTGGCGGCGGTCGCGGCGGCCCCGGTTTCGGCAATGATCACCGCGCCACCACGGCAGCCGACGGCACATTCCTGCTCGAGCACCTGCCCGGCGGACCGATGCGGATCGACACCGAGGCCGATGGCTACCTCGATCTGCGGCTCGAAGGTATCGACCCGACGGTCGGCGCGCCGCTGCAGCTGACCCTGCAGAACGGCCTGCGCGTCGAAGGCGAGGTGCGCGACACCGAGGCGAATCCGGTGCCGCGGTTCGCCTACCGGGTGGTTCGGCTGCGCAACTTGCCGCTCCCCGGCCAGACGCCCGTGGACACCGAGGCGCTGATGGCGCGCATGCGCGACCCCGACCTCAGTGACGCCGAACGGACCGAGCTGCGGGCGCAACTCGGCAACCTGCGCGAGTCGTTCGGCGGGCGCGGTGGACCTGGCCGGCAGAATCGCGACGCCGGCGGGGACGCGCGCGGCGGTGGCGGCGGCGACCTGGGCAAGGTCGAATCCCACCCGGGTGGGGAATTCGTGGCGACCGGCCTGCAGGAAGGCGTGTTCGAGCTGCACCTGCAATCGCCCGACCACGCTCGCTATCGCTCGGCGGAGTTCGAGCTGCGCGCGGCAGCACCGGCCCCACGGCTGCGCATCGTCGTCGATGGCGGCGTCTACGTGGCCGGCGTGGTTCGCGACGACGGCGATCGCCCGATCGCCAACGCCAGGGTCGAACTGCGGGTCCCCAACGCGTTCGAGGGCATGGGCCGGCGCGGTCGGCAGGGCAACACCGACGGCAACGGCGGCACGGCGCCCAACCAGCCGGCGCCCGACTTCACCAACATGGCCCGCGACGCGATGCGCCAGTTCGCCGGCGCCCAGCTCGCGCTGGAGACCACCACCGATGCCGAAGGCGAGTTCGTCATCAAGCATGCGCCGCGTGGCACCTACCGGCTGCGCGCCGAGGCGCGCGGCCATGCGGCCGCCGACAGCGAACCGTTCGAACTGTCGGCCGATCGATCCGGGTTCGACCTGCGGCTCGGCAGCCTCGGCGGCCTGACCGGCACCGTGCGTGGCCTGCGCAGCGACGAGATCGCTCTGGCGCGGGTCGCCGCAGTCCCGATCGGTGGCCAGGGCGGCGGCATGGGCGGACTGTTCGGTCGGGGCCGGGGCGGCAATGGCGGCGGCAATCCGTTCCAAGGCGTCCAGGTCGCCGCCGATGGCACCTACCGCATCGACGACCTGGTGCCAGGCAGCTATCTGGTGCGCAGCTGGGTCGGCTCCCCGCAGGAGCTGATGCGCGAGCTGATGCCGAGCTTCACCGACGGCACGCTGGCCGCGGACATCGCCGTGTCGGCGGGGGCACCGACCCGCTTCGACCTGCAGGTGACCCGGCCGCGCCTCGGCACGGTCGCCGGCACGGCGCTGCAGAACGGCGCGCCGGCCGTGGGCTTCCAGGTCGAACTGGTGCGCGCCGAGGACACCACCAGCCCCGACGCCCCGGCGGCGCAACCGCCTGGCGGTGGTCGCGGGCGCGGTGGGCCGATGGGCAACTTCGGCCGCAGCCTGCAGACCACCGTGACGGCCGCGGGCACGTTCCGCATCGACAACGTGCCGGAAGGCGCCTTCCGCCTGCGGCTGCAATCGGGCCGGCGCGGCGGCGTGCTGCACGAGGAAGTGGTGCAGGTGATCGCCGACACCACCACCGAGCGCTCGTTGCAGGTGCAATCGCATTCGCTCCGCGGCACGCTGACCTGCGACGACGGCACCGATCCGACGTCGCTGAACGGTGTCGTCATGCTGCGGCCGAGCATCGATCCACTGCCGGACAACCTGCGAGCGTGGCTGCGCACCACCGCCGGATTCGACGCCAGGACGCGCGGTGGCACGTTCCAGTTCGACGCGGTCCCGGCCGGCAGCTACCTGCTCGCAGTGACCGTGGCAGGACGGGAAACCAGCACGCAAGCGATCGTCATCAACGGCGATCAGCAGGTCGTGGTCGCAGTGGGCAAAGTTGCCGCAGCTCAGGGCGGCACCCCGGCCAACACCCCGCGCCAACGGCCGGCGACCGGCCGCTAGCCCGCTCGCGCACCTCGCGGACCGGGCGAGGGGTGACGGAGCGGCCGTGTGGACCTACACTGCGGCCCGCCCCACGGAGCTGCCCCATTCGCCACCTCGTCACTCTGCTAGCTGCCATCCTGCTGGCCATCGGGCTCGGACTCGGCGGCTACTGCGTCGTGCTGTCGATGCGGCGCGCTCCGGCCGCCACGAATGCGGCGCTGGTCATGCCGACGCTCACGATCCCCGATGGTCCACGATCGTTGGCCGCGGCCGCGGAGTTCGCCCCGACCGAAGCCAGCGCGACGATCGACCGACCGGGCAGCGGCCGCCTGCAGGTGCCGATCCGGTTGCGCGCGGTGCCGACCGACCTACCGCGCGAGACCGCCGGAGTCGCGACCTTCCTGACCGCGACGGGCACCGAGTTCGTCTGGTTGCCGCTCAGCCAGGCGAACCTCGAAGCGGATGGCTCGCTGACGCTGACCTCGACCGCACGGACGCGCGGCGAACTGACCATCGCGCTGGCCAGCCACCGCAGCGCGGCACGGCACGGCTACCTGATGCGCCGTCAGATCGAATTGCCTGCCTCTGGCGACACCGTGCCGGCGGTCGAACTCACGTTCGACGCGAGCAAGGTCGTGTTCCAGTTGCCGAAGACGGCGCTCGCGGCAACCACCCTGCGGGTCCAGCGCACCACCGACCCGCAGTGGCTGCCGATGCAACCCGGGAACGGCGGCCTGATCGTGCCGGTCGGTGGCCGGCTGGAGCTGCTGCTCGGCGCCGGCCGCTACGAGGCCAGCGACCCGCTGCAACCCGAGCGTCGGCTGCCGTTCGAGGTCCCGAGTCCGAAGCCGATCGACGTCAGCGCGGTGCAGCCACGGCAGCGAGCCGGCCGTCCGTGACGCGGAACACCTGACCGGAAACCGGGTGCGGCGCCTGCGCCGCGATGGCCTGGGTGACGGCCATCAGCTGCTCGAGATTCTGGCCCTGCTCCGGCCCGACCCACAGCGTGTCGCGGTCGGGGATCGCGACGAGCAGCCCGTCCGCGGGCTGCAACAGCAACACCCGCGCGGCATCGAAGCCATCGCCGGACTGCAGCACCACGGGCTGGGGCTCCACCACCTTGGGCAAACCGGCGGTGCCGCGACGCTCCAGATTGGCGAGCGCCAGCTGGTGCACGTCCTCGACCGAGCGCCGCCAGCGCCGCAGGTGGTCGCGGCAGACGAAGACCATGCTCTGCGCGACATCGACGACGTAGACGGTCACGAGGTCGTCGTTGAGCGGCGTGTGCACCAACCCCGAGTCGCCGAAGCGCCCGTGGGTATCCAGCCACGCCGCGCTGCGTACCTGCGGCATCAGCGCCGTGGCCACCGACGCGAAGTCGAGGTCGTCGACGCGGTCGAGCCCGATCTCACGGATGTCCGTCAACAGCCTGGCTACCAACCGGGTGAAGCCGTCGGGTTGGGCCTCGGCATGGCGATACAGTTCGTTCAGCCCGACCACGGTCTCCTGGCCATCCACGCGCAGCAAGCAGGCGAACCGCTCGGGCAACAGGCCCAGGAACGCAACCTCCGGATGGGCGGCGTCCAACTCGTTCTCCAGCCTCAGCACGAAGGCGGCGATCTCCGGCGGGTAGCGATCCGCACCCCGGCGCAATCGCCGGTGCAGCGCAGCGATGCTGACCGCCACAGCGCACCACCCGCAGAGGACCCAGAGCCACATGCCAGCGTTATCGGCACTACGATCCCGGCGCTGGAGGGCGGCCGCCGTCGTGGCAGCAGCCGGCTCAGTTGCTACCGGCCGAGCGGAGCCGGCCCAGTGGTGCTCGGAACCGTGGTATTCGGAACCGTGGTGTTCGGAAAGCGGGCGGACGCAAACGTCGGCCGAACCAGAGGGGGTCGTCAGCAACGGAACTTGACACTCAATCGACCCGGCGAACATCATGGTAGATGTCGAGGGTGCATGCCGTCAATGACTCTGCTGCAACTACAGCAGTTTCACTAGGGCGGTGTAAATATCTATCGTCTGCATTGCTACCTGTTAAACTAGCCACACTTTCAAAATGAATGTGTTTGCTCAT
>JALORC010000256.1 GCA_025459175.1 Planctomycetota bacterium
TCAGCAGCGGGATGCGCCGCTTCTTCAGCAGCGCCGCCACGCCGCTGACGTGATCGCTGTGCTCGTGGGTGACGAACACCGCGTCGAGGTCATCGAGCGCCAGCCCCACGCGCCCCAGCCGCTGGGCCAGCGCGCGCGGGCCGAAGCCGTTGTCGACCAGCACGCGGGTGGTGAACAGGCCGGCGCTGGCCTCGATCACCAGCGCATTGCCCTCGGAACCGGAGCCGAGCACGCACCAGCGCAGCATGGTCAGGCCCGCTGCGTGCGCAAAGCAAACGGGCGCACCACAGTGCGCCCGTCGTGCCCGAGTGTCATCGACGCCCTCAGCGGATCTGCTCCGACAGCTGGCGCAGGATCTTGTCGCCGGTGCTGCTCGACTCCGGCTTGCCGTCCTTGTTGAGCACGCTCACCGTGCTGGTGGCGCCGCCGGCGGCGGTGCTGCCGACCTGGATGCGGAACTGCTGCGCGACGATCTTCGGGTCGCTGCCGAAGATCTTGGAGAAGAAGCCCTGGTCGGCGCGCTGCTTGGCCTCGACATCGGGGTCGAGGTAGCGCACGAAGTACACCCCGTTGGTGCGGTCGCGGTCCTCGACCGTGAAGCCGCCGCGGTCCAGGCCGAGGCCGACACGACGCCATGCGCGGTCAAACGGCTCGTCGATCTCCAGTCGCGCCACGCGGCCGTCGGCACCGGGCACCACGCGCACCGTCTGCGCGATGGCCGCCGCGGTGGCAGCGGCCGCGGCGCTGCCGGCGGCCGGTGCAGCCGCGGCGGGCGCTGCTGCGGTGGTGGTGGTGGCCGGCACCGAGGCCGGCGCGAAGCGCAGCAGCAGCCGCTGCAGCATCTCGGCCTCGAGTTCCGGATCGGCGTCGCGAGGCTGCCAGCGCGTCTGGTCCTTCTGCGGGCTGGTGTAGACCTCGATCATGCCGCGATGGCTGATGTAGATCTCGGAGGTGTTCTTCGCGGTGCGCTCGATGCGCGTGCGGTACCTGTCCTGCTCGCCGGTCGAGTACAGCCCGTCGAACACGCGGCCGATGGTGCGGCGGATGATGTCCTGCGGCAGCTTGGCGCGGTTCTCCGCCCACACCGTCTCGACGATGCCGAGCGCGGCATCGTCGCGCTCGAGCTTCAGCCCCACGCTCGGCCAGAAGTCGCGCACCACCGCGTAGGCCTGCTCGGGCGGCAGGTCCACCGCGAGGAAGCGCTGGTTGCCGACCCGCTCGATGCGCGCCACCGACGAGGTCGCCGCCACCGCCGGTGCGCCGGCCGGCGTGCCCGGCTGCGGCCGCGCCTGTCCCTGCTGCGCCACCCCCGAGGCGGTGGCCACGCCCGGCACCGCGAAACGGTCGTTGGCCGGCACTGGCGTCAGGTCCGGCGGCAGGTCGAGCGCACGCTGCGGCTGCACGCTCTTGTAGTCGACCTTGTCGGTCGACAGGCCGAGGCTGCTGCAGCCGGCTGCCAGCAGCGTCGTCAGCAGCACGACCGAGGCGGCCGACCGACGCGGCAGCCGATGAGCCAGTCGATGCACCAGCCGATGCGCAAACCCATGCGCAGGTCGCTGCGGCATGGCGGCGGCCGGCTGCTGTTGCGTCACACCGCGAGAAACTGCGTTGAACATCTGACCTTCTCCTGCGCCGCGGCGCGCATCGCGCCTGCCGGGCTGTCTTGCCGCCCGGTCGACCGGGCCGCATGTTCGGGGCGCCGCTTGGACCGGCGCGCGGGCCGTCGTTTCCGATGGCCCGGGAAAGCGCGGACGGCCTCGGCCGCCCGCTGCGCAATGCCGACTGGCCACGGGCGCCGCCTAGACGACGCCGGCCTCCTTCAGCGCCGACTCGACCACCGGCTGGGCAGCGGCCGACAGCGGCACCAGCGGCAGGCGGATGCCGGCCTCGATGCGGCCCATCTTCGCCAGCGCCCACTTGACCGGGATCGGGTTGGGCTCGGCAAACAGCTTGAACGCCAGCGGCAGCAGCTGGTTGTTCAGCCGCCGCGCGCTGGCCAGATCGCCCGCCAACGCGGCCGTGCACATCTGGCTGAACAGCTTGGGCGCGACGTTGGCGACCACCGAGATCACGCCGTGGCCGCCGAGCAGCATCAGCGACAGCGCGGAATCGTCGTTGCCGCTGTAGACCGCGAAGTCTTTAGGCGCACGGCGCAGCAGGTCGGCCGCGCGTGCCATGTCGCCGGTGGCGTCCTTGATGCCGACGATGCCCGGCACCTGCGCCAGCCGCAGCGTGGTGTCGTTGGCCAGATCGGCCACGTTGTAGTACGGCACGACTTGCAGCGTCGCAGCCGCCCCGACCTTGCGGGCAAAGTGCGTGAGCTCGATCGCCTCGGCGGTCGAGTTGCCGCCGGTGCCGGCGATCACCGGCACCCGGCCCTTGGCCGTCTCGACGGCGACCTTGATCAGTTCGCAGTGCTCTTCGGGCGACACCGTGGGCGACTCGCCGGTGGTGCCGACCGCAACGATGCCGTTCGTGCCTTCGGCGATGTGCCAGTCGATCAGGCGCCGGTAGGCATCCAGATCGAGCGAGCCGTCGCCGTGCATCGGCGTGACGACGGCGACGAGACTGCCGGTGATCATGCGTGGT
>JALORC010000084.1 GCA_025459175.1 Planctomycetota bacterium
GTGCGCGAACTGGTCGAGATGCTCGAGCAGCCGCGCGAATGGGCGCTGATCGTCGACCTGCCGGGGCCCGACAGCGCGGCCTTCACGGCGGGCCTCGCGCCGGCGGTGGCGCCGGTGTTCCTGTTCGGCAACTGGCCGCACCCGCGCGGTGTGGTGCCCGCCCACCAGACCCTCGGCGCGGTGATGTACTACCGCTCGCGCTTGTTGCCGCCGAAGGACGGGGTCGCGCGGCCGGCCGCGCTGGTGCTCGATCGCGATCGGCTGCGGCCGTACGCCAACGAACCCGATCGCTTCGACAACCGCTACGCGGCCGTGCTGCCGACCGCGGCGCAACTGCAGCAACTGGGCGTCAAGCAGCTGCTCTACGTGGTGCCCGAGAACGCCGAGGAGCGCGAGCTCGACGACCTCAACGCGCGCTTCGTCGAGTACCGCAGCGCCGGCCTCGAGGTGAAGATGCTCGGCCTGAAGGACCTGCTGCCGGCCCCCGCCGGCACCCCGCAGGCGGTGGCCGGTCGCACCGACAACCGCGACGCCTACTACGGCGGCAGCCGCTTCTGGTGGGGCGGCGGGCCCAGCTACCACGGCTGGTTCTGGAATCACTATGGCGCCGCGAGCCGTCCGTTCGGCGGCATCCCCGAACGACCGCCGCGCAGCGCGTTCGGCAGCGGCTACACCCCGAGCCGGCGCACCACGTCGTTCGACGGCATCTCGCGCCTCGGGCGCACGACGACGCCCGGCGGCAGCAGCGGCTCCAGCCGCAGCAGCGGCGGTTCGTGGGGCCGCAGTTCCGGCGGCGGCTTCGGAGGATGACATGAGCGACCTCTTCTTCGGCCTCCAACTGGCGATCCAGGCCCCGCCGCACGATCCGTGGCGCACTCGACTGTGCAACCTGGTGCGCTCGCACACCCGCGACCTCGGCCTGCAGGACCAGCGCGGGCTGTTCGGCGCGCTCTGCAATCTGCTGCTGCCGGCCGTCGACCGCATGCCGCTCGCGTTCTGGGACCTGATCGAGAACGGCCGCACCGAGTACGACGACTGGGTGTCCGGCATCGAGGACGACAGCGCCGAGCCGTGGCAGCCCGATCGCAGCGGTGCGCGCATGGACCACGTGCTGGTGTCGGCGCTGTTCCTGGTGCCCAAGGACGGGCCCAGCGGCACCGTGATCGGCGAGGGCTGCGACCTGCCGGAGTCGACGTGGACGACGCGCGCGACGATGCGGCAGCTGCTCGGGTTGCTGCCGCAGCTCGATTTCGCCAGCGTGCGCGGCAGTGCGGTCTACGTGACCCCGGGCGGCGAACGCGAGGCGTTCGCGCTGCACGAACTGCGCGCGGAAGGCTACGACTATCTGCTGCCGCTGCGCTGACGCGGGCCGCAGCGAGTAGCATCGCGCCGATGTGGGAAGCTCCGCTGCTGCTCGCCGCCTTTGCCTTCGGCTCGCCACAACAGCCCCCGGCGCCGCTGCGCGGCCGCGTGGTCGACCCGCACGGCCAGCCGGTGGTCAATGCCACGGTGCAGGTGACCGCTGCCGGCAAAGCCCTGCGCCCGGCGCGCAGCGACGGTTCGGGTTGCTTCCTGGTGGCAACCGGCGCCAGCGGTCGCGTGCAGGTCGAGGTGGTCGACCAACTCGGGGACCGCGCCGCCGCCCTGGTCGAACTCGATGGGGATCCGTTCCTCGAGCTGCGCACCGCGCCAGTGCGCCGACTCGCCGGCAGCGTGCACGATGCCGACGGCGCCCCGTTGGCGGGAGCCTGGGTCGCGGCGGTGCCGCTCGGTCATCCGGACCTGGAGGCGTTCGGCGAACTGGTCCAGACCGCCGCCGACGGCAGTTTCGTGCTCGCCGGCACCACCTTCGCGCGGACCGCGGTCCGCGCCTGGCATCCCGACCACGCCGGCGCCACCGCCGAGGTCGCGGCGGGCGCGGTGGCGGCACCACTGCGGCTGCAGATGGCAAGTGACCTGCCGATCCGCCGCACGTTCGAGCTGCGCGAGGCGAGCCCGGCGCAACTCGCCGCGGCGCGGCTCGAACTGTCGCTGCTGGCCGAAGGGGTGCGGCTGCCGTGCCCCCCACCGCTGCGCATGCTGGCGATCGCCGAGGGCTCGGCGTGGTCGGTGCGCGGTTGGCCGCGCGGTGACGCGATGCAAGCACGCGCCACCGTGCCGGGCGCGGCCCTGGATCCGGCCGGCGCCGAGATCCACGGTGACATGGGCGACATGACGCGGCGCTTCTTCGTGGTCACCGTGGCGAACGCGCCGCTGCAGGGCCGCCTGGTCGCCGAGAACTGCACGTTGCCGCGCGAAGGCCTCCGCCTCGCGCTGCGTCGCCAGCACGAGAGCTGGATCGCGTTCCGCACCGATGCCGACGGCAAGTTCGCCAGTCCGGTGCCGCTGCCCGACCACGATCGCTTCGAGTTGCGTTGTCTCGACCCGGACTTCGTGCTGGCGACCGAGACCGAACGACACGCCCATCCGCTGCTACCACTCGCTCCCCACCCGAGCTGGAGTCACGACCCCGATCGGGTGCTCGAGGTGAAGGTGCGCAAGGCAGGCGCCGTGCACGCCCGCCTCTGCGCCGCGGACGGCACGCCGCAGCCGGGCCTCGAAGTCGTGCTGCTCGACGAAGCCCGGGCCGACATCGCGCTGGTGCAGCCGCGGCTCGGCACGGTGAAGCTGGCCGCCGTGATCGCGCTCGCGCGCAGCGATGCCGACGGGCAGGTGACCTTCCGCGGGCTCGACCTCAGCCAGGACACGACCATCGGGCTGCAGGCGATCGGCGGCGCCGCCTGGCTGGAGACGACCATCGACGTGCCGGCCGCCGGCCCCATCGAGCTCGGCTCGCTGGCGTTGGTGTCCCGACCACCGCTGGTCGGAAGCGTCGAGGACGCCACCGGCAGAACCGTGCCCGGCGCGTGGCTCGAGATCCTCGAGGCCGAGGGCAGGGTGCGGTCGCGAGTGATCCCGGTCGACCGCTCTGGCCGCTTCACGATCGACGTGATGCCAGGCAAGGTCTGGATCCGAGTGCTCGGCAGCGACTCCCTGCAAGCGATCAGCGACCCGAGCCAACCGATCGTGGTCCGGCCGTGACGCGCGCTCAGCCGGTGCCGCCGGCGCGCCGGCGCCGCTTCTGCCACTTCGGCCAGCCCCACATCACGTAGCCGCTGGTGGCGAGGAACAGCAGCACCACCGCGACCGCCGGCATCACCAGCCCGTGCATCCAGTCGCCGAACGCCGAGCCGTCGTGCAGCCGTTCGAGCCAATCGCTGCGGCGCACCTGCGGCCCGCTGGTGGCGAGCGTCGTCGCGCACACCTGCACCTCGACGTCGCCGTGCACGCTGATCACCTTGTGCACGCGCTGCGCCGGCCGGAAGTCGATGCGGGCGATGTCGGCCTCGCTGCGGAACTCGGGCAGCCCGAGCGCGAACACCGCCGCGTAGACCGCCGGCAGCGGCTGCAGGCTCTCGACCGGCCCGGGCGCACCACGCACGACGGCGGGCTGCAGCCACGGCACCTCCTTCTTGATCAGCAGCAGGAAACCGGTGCCGGCGGTGAGCAGCAGCACGAGACCGGCGCACAGGCCGAGCCAGCGATGCAGCAGCCAGATGCCCCGGAACAGCTTCATCCGCCCTCGGCGTAGCTGGCCATCAGATAGCGCGGCTCGAGTTCCCCGGCCGCGGCGGCGAACAACGGCAGCCCGGCGCCGAACAGTTCGGCGGCGTGCAGTTCGCGCTCGGCACGCACCGTGGCGCCACGTTCGCGCAGCGCCGGACCGAGCACCGGCTCGAGCGCGTGCGGCAGCAGACACAGCTCACCCGGCCGCACCGCGGCCAGCAGCACCGGCAGCGGCACCGCCGCCGGCGCCTCCAGCTCCACCATCGGCGTGTCCCCGACCGCGGCGAAGCACGCGGTGTGGAAGCGATCGCGGCGGGCGTCGAGCACGACGCGGATGCGCGCCGCGGGTCGCGCGCGCGCGGCCAGCAGCGCCAGGCTGCAGCAACCCTGCACCGGCAGGGCGCCGAAGCGCTGCAGGAAACGCACGAACGTGATCGCGACCCGCAGGCCGGTGTAGGAGCCGGGGCCGAGGTCGACGCGCAGAGCGGTCAGCTGCTCGGGGCGCAGCCCGGCGGCCTTGGTGACGCCAGCTACCAGACCCGCCAGATCACCGCGCCCACCCGCCGGCGACGCGGCCGCGAACACGCGTTCGCCGCAGCGCAGCGCCACCGCGAACGGCAGGTCGCCGCAGAGATTGCTGCCCGACAGCGCCAGCTCGCCGGTCGCCAGCTTCGACGTCGCCACCGCGGGGTCGCTCATGCGCCGAGTTCGCGCACCACCAGCTCGGCGAGCTCGCCGCACAGGCGTTCGCAGATCGCGAGTTCCTTGGCCTCGATCATCACCCGGCACTTCGGCTCGGTGCCCGAGTAGCGCAGCAGCAAGCGGCCCTCGCTGCCGAGTTCGCGTTCGATCGCGGCGACCTTGGCGACGATCGCCGGGATCGAGTCGAGCGCCGGCTTGCGCGCGACCTTGACGTTGACCAGCTTCTGCGGGAAGCGGCGGAACGCCGCGAACGCGGCCGACATCGGCTGTTGCCGCACCGCCGACAGCAGCCGGATGCCGGTGTAGAGGCCGTCACCGACCAGGTGATGGTCGACGAACAGGATGTGCCCCGACTGCTCGCCGCCGACCGCGGCCCCGAGCTTCTGCATGGCGAGGAACACGTTGCGATCGCCGACCGGAGTCACCTCGACGCCGATGCCGGCCTCGCGCAGCGCCTTGTGCAGGCCGAGATTGCTCATCACGGTCGCGACGACGCGCCCACCGGGCAACCGGCCCGCGGCGTGCAGCTGCCGGCCGAACAGCACCATCACGTCGTCGCCGTCGCGCACGGTGCCGCGTTCGTCGACGAAGATGCCGCGGTCGCCGTCGCCGTCGAGGCAGATGCCCAGGCACGCCCCGTGCTCGACGACCGCCGCGGCCAGGCCCTCGGGATGCAGGGCCCCACAACCGTCGTTGATGTTGAAGCCGTCGGGCTCGCAGCAGAGTTCGATGACCTCGGCGCCGAACGCGCGCAGGATGCGGGGCGCCAGCTCCGACCCACCGCCGTTGGCGGCGTCGATGCAGACCTTGCGACCGGTGAGGTCGAGGTCCGGGAACTGCTCGGCGAAGAACTCCTCGTACTTCAGCAGCAGGTCGCTGCGGTCGCGGGTGCGCGCGTTGCGCAGCTCGGCGGGGCGCAGCTCGACCGCCAGCGTCGCGATCTCGGCCTCGTCCTCGTCGCGGAGCTTGGTGCCGTCGCCGGCGAAGATCTTGATGCCGTTGTCGTGCGCCGGGTTGTGCGAGGCGCTGATCATGATGCCGGCGCTGAACGGCTGGCTGCGCGTCAGCGACGCCAGCGCCGGAGTGGTGCACAGTCCCAGGTCGGCGATCGACACCTCGGCCGCGGTCAGCCCCTGCGCCAACGACTCGAGGATCCACGGCGCCGACTCGCGCCCGTCGTTGCCGACCAGCACACGCTTCGTCGCCTCGCCGCCGCGCTGCAACAGGACCCCGAGCGCCGCGCCGACGCGGCGCAGGGTCTCGGGTTCCATCGGCACGTCGCCGGCGCGGCCGCGCAGGCCGTCGGTTCCGAACTGGGGCGGCTCGATCTTGGTCATGGCTGTCGACGCAGCTTGACGACCACCACTTCGTCGAGCAAGCACTCGTTGCGATCCACGGTCAGGTGCATCGGCCCGAGCAGCATCAGCCGGGCCTTCAGCGACAGCTCGGGGCCGAGGATCGCGCCGGGCAGCGGCCGCAGCACGTGCACGTGCAGGCGCAGGTTCTCGCTGACCCAGTCGGCGAGCTGCGCGCTGTCGACGTTCTCGCGCAGCGACACGATGCGCGAACGCAGGTCGCCGCCGGCCCGCACCCGCACCGTCCGGGTCCGGGTCTCGGGCTGGTAGAGACCACGTTGGTCCGGTGGCAACGCGACGTCGTCGACGACCACCGGCACCTCGAGGTCGAACACCGTCGTCTGCGGCAGCACCTCGACCGTCAGCATCGGCACCGCGGCGAACCGCAGGCCCAGCTCCTCCTGGTCGACCAATTCCAGCGGCACGGTGATCTGGCGGCCGCTGCCGGCGCCCGGCACGCTGTCGAAGCTGGCGCGGAAGCGTTTGCCGGTGCGCTTCTGGAACTCGCCGACGGCGATCGCCTGACCGAGCACGATCGCGGTCGGCGGCGAGAACTGCGCGGTGTCGCTCTTCAGCCGCGTCAGCACGGCGCCACCGCGCAGGTCGACCTGGTCGAACGTCAGCGGCACCGAGTGCTGCTCGATGGTGTCGACCTCGAGCCGGATGCGGCCGGGCTGCAGTTCGAGGCGCAGCCCTTCGAGCACGCGCTGGTCGCGCGGCAGATCGGCGGCGGTGAACTCGACGCCGGTGCGCTTGTCCCAGTCGAGGCCGACGAACGACGTGATCTGCAGGTTCAGGCGCTCGTCCTCGAGCGCGGCGATGCGGAAGCGCGGACCGGTGATCGTGACCTGCACGGTCTGGATCGCGGTCTCGCCGTCGTAGAACTTCTTGCCGACCACCCGATCGGTCGGCAGCACCACCGCGAGCCGCTCGCGGTCCTCGCCGGCGACGCTCTGCTCGCCGACGAAGCGCAGCTGCAGCGTGCGCTGGATGGTGCGGGTGATGCGGCTCTCGATGAAGAACCACAGCAGCACCGCCAGACCGATCGCGGTCGCCTTGCGGGCCGGATCGCTGAACACCGCGCCCGGCAGGCCACCGCGTCGCTTGTCGGGACTCATGCGGCCCCCTTGCGGCCGTAGACCTCGTTGAGCTCCGCCATCAGCTGCTCGACGGTGAGGTCGTAGTGCAGCTTGCCGCCGCTGGCGGTCGACACCTTGCCGGTCTCCTCGCTGACCACGATGACGAACGCGTCGGTGTCCTCGGCGAGCCCGAGCGCGGCGCGGTGCCGGGTGCCGAGCCGCTTGTCGAGGTCCTGGTTCTGCGACAGCGGGAACAGGCAGGACGCGGCGACGATGCGGTCGCCGCGCACGATCACGCCACCGTCGTGCAGCGCACTGTTGGGGAAGAAGATCGACTCGATCAGGAACGAGTTGAGTTCGGCGTCGATGGTGTGGCCGTTCTCGGTCAGGTCGGACAACGACGCGTCGCGCTCGATGGCGATCAGCGCCCCGACGTGGTCCTGGCTCAGGCGCTCGAGCGCCTTGACCAGGCGCGGCACCACCTTGGTGTCGCGCTGGAACAGGCGGCGGAACACCCGGACGTCGCCCAGCTGCACGATCGCGCGCCGGATCTCGGGGTGGAACACGACCACGAGACCGAGCACGACCGACGGCGCCAGCTGTTCGACCAGCCAGGCGACGTGGTCGAGGTGGAACACGTGCACGAGCACCGACGTCAACACCACGCCCGACACCAGCAGCACGCCGAGGCCCTTCAGCAGCGTCGAGCCGCGGGTCGCCCACAGGAACCGCAGCACCACGTAGAAGAGCAGCGCGAAGATCGCGATCTCGATCAGGGTCTTGGTCAGACCCAGCCAGTCGCCGAACGCGGGGTCGGCGACCTCCTGGCGCCGGAGCAGGGCGTCGGCGACCAGGATCATGCGCCCGACAGACCGATGTCGGGCTTCTTGTCGGCCGGCAGCGGCGGCGGCTCGACGGCGGCGCGGGCGCCGCTCTCGGCGCGCTTCTGCGCCCCGGCCTGCTGCAGCCGCAGCTGCGCCTGGCGGTACTCCTCGAGGTCGTCGCCGCGCATCACGGCACCGATCTCGTCGCCACTCAGCGTCTCGTGCTTGAGCAGCGCCGCCGCGACCGCGTCGAGCTTCTGCCGGTTGTCCTGCAGCAGCTGGGTGGCGGCGCGATACTGGTCGTCGACGAGCCGCTTGACCTCCTCGTCGATCAGCTCGAGGGTGCGCTCGCTGAAGTTGCCGCCGAGGCGGAACTCACGACCGAGGAACGGATTCTCGTCGTCGGCGGTGTACTTGATCGGCCCGACCTTCGGGCTCATGCCGAGCTCGCACACCATCACGCGGGCGAGGTTGGTCGCCTGCTCGATGTCGTTCTGGGCGCCGGCGGAGACGTCGCCGAACACCAGGTCCTCGGCGATGCGGCCGCCGAAGCAGACCGCGATGCGGCCCAGCAGCTTCTTGCGCCAGTGGTTGTAGTCGTCCTTCTCCGGCAGCGACATGGTCGCCCCGAGCGCTCGCCCGCGCGACACGATCGTCACCTTGTGTACCGGATCCTGGTCCGGGGTCAGGATCGAGACCAGCGCGTGTCCCGCCTCGTGGTAGGCGGTGACCTTCTTGTCCTCCTCCTCGATCGCGCGGCTGCGCTTCTCGCGGCCCCAGCGCACGCGGTCGCGGCCTTCCTCGAGGTCGGACATGTCGATCGCGTCCTTGTTCTTCATCGCCGCCAGGATCGCCGCCTCGTTGATCACGGCGGCGAGCTCGGCGCCGGAGAAGCCGGCGGTGGCCTTGGCGATCACGACCAGGTCGACGTAGCCGGCCAGCTTCACCTTGCGGGCGTGCACCTTCAGGATCGCCTCGCGGCCCTTGACGTCCGGTCGGTCGATGGTGACCTGGCGATCGAAGCGGCCCGGCCGCAGCAGCGCCGGGTCGAGCACGTCGGGGCGGTTGGTGGCGCCGATCAGGATGATGCCCTTGTCGGAGTCGAAGCCGTCCATCTCGACCAGGATCGCGTTCAGCGTCTGCTCGCGTTCGTCGTGGCCGCCGCCCATGCCGGTGCCGCGCTTGCGACCGACGGCGTCGATCTCGTCGAGGAACACGATGCACGGGCTCGCCTCGCGCGCCTGCTTGAACAGGTCGCGCACGCGGCTGGCGCCGACACCGACGAACATCTCGACGAAGTCGCTGCCGGAGATGCTGAAGAACGGCACCTCGGCCTCGCCGGCGATCGCCTTCGCCAGCAGCGTCTTGCCGGTGCCGGGCGAGCCGACCAGCAGCACGCCGCGCGGGATCGAGCCGCCCAGCCGCGCGAACTTGGCCGGGTTCTTCAGGAACTCGATGATCTCGCGCACCTCCGCCTTCGCCTCCTCCATGCCGGCGACGTCCTCGAAGGTGATGTTGGTGCGGTTCTCCTTGGTGTAGAGCGAGGCCCGGCTGCGGCCGAAGCTCAGCACGCCGCCGCTGCCGCCCGGCGAGCGCATCTGCCGGAGGATGAAGAACCAGACGATGATCAGCACCAGCAGCCACGGGCCGACGGTGCCGAGGATGTAGATCAGTGCCGTGTTCGGCTCGCTGACGCGGAAGTCCTGCGGGCTCAGCGACAGCGGGAAGTGCCGCAGCGGCACCGCGGCCGTCTGCAGCGCCGAGGTCACCTGCTGCAGCGACGGATCGCCACTGGCCGGGCTCGGCGCGTCGATGCGCACGTAGTAGGACTTCGAGTCCTTCTGCAGCATCGCGGTCAGGTAGGTGCCCTCGCGCCGCAGCTCGTTGGCCGGCATGCGGGCGGTCAGCGGCGGCGTGCGGCCCTCGAACTCGTCGACGAAGAAAGCGCGCCAGACGTGGATGCGCTTCTCGTTCAGGTCGGCCAGGAACCGGGTGGTCGCGCCCGCGCCCTTGTAGAGCTCGGTGTCCAGCTTCTGCCCGGACAGGCTGAAGTAGAGGTCGAACTCGTTCTGGTCGGTGCGCAGGAAGTTGCTGACCACCACCTCGATGGTGCGGGTGCCGGTCGGCGTGCGGACCTCGGCCGAGGCGGTGTCCCCGGAGAACGTGAGCTTGTCGAGCTGGCCGTTCAGCAGGTGGCTGTAGAACGCGGCGATCGAGCTCTGGCCTTCGCGGGCCGAGCTCGACACGACGAAGAACAGCGCCATCAGCAGGGCCAGGATCAGGATCACCCCGCCGAGCCCGCGCGGCTTGCGACCGCCTTGGCTCTCGCCGGGTTCCTTCGTTTCTTTGCTCGTCATCAGGATCGGTGCCTCGTGGCCGCCAGCCAGACCCGCTTCATCGGCGACTTGCCGTGAACAGCCGTAGCCAGCTTGCCAGCGCGACTTCCGCCTTGGTCCGCGGCTGCCGCAGCGCGCAGGATAGGTCAAGCGCCCAGGGGATGGAAGGAGAGGCGACCACGACCGCCGAGGTTCTCATTGCCGGCGTCGATTTCCCCCGGCCGGACAGTTGCGGGCGACAAGCCATCAAACCTAATCTGCCGAGGGCCCTGCCGGCATCCACGCCGCCCGCCTTCCGACCGTGAACAAAGACACCGTAGTCCCTCGCGGCCCGCGCCATGGCCAGCCGCTCCCCCCGGATGAAGCGGCGCGGCTGAACGCGATCCTCGACCGCTGGCGAACGACCCCGGGCGCGCTGCTGCCGATCCTGCACGACGTGCAGGCCGAGTTCGGCCACATCCCGGCCAACGCGGTCGGCCCGATCGCCCACGCGCTGCATCAGTCGCGCGCCGAGATCCACGGCGTGATCAGCTTCTATCACGATTTCCGCCGCACCCCGGCGGGCCGGCACGTGCTGAAGATCTGCCAGGCGGAGAGCTGCCAGGCGGTCGGCAGCCGTGCGCTGACGGCCCACGTCGAGCGCCAGCTCGGCTGCCGGCTCGGCGCCACCTCGGCCGACGGTGCGGTCACCATCGAGCCGGTCTACTGCCTCGGCAACTGCGCCTGCTCGCCGGCGGTGCTGTTCGACGGCGAACTGCACGGCCGCGTCGATGCGGAACAGATCGACCGCCTGTTGCAGCAGGCGAGGGCGCGGTCATGACGATCACCGTCTGCGTGCCGCGCGACGCCGCGGCGCTGAGCCTCGGCGCCGACGCCACCGCCGCGGCGATCGCCGCGACCGCCACCGCGCGCGGGGAATCGGTGCGCCTCGTGCGCACCAGCAGCCGCGGCATGTTCTGGCTCGAACCCTTCGTCGAGGTCGAGACCGCGGCGGGCCGGCTCGGCTACGGCCCGGTCAGGTCCGCCGACGTCGCCGGCCTGTTCGACGCCGGCTTCCTGCGCGGCGGCGCGCACCGGCTGGCGCAGGGCAAGGTCGACGCGATGCCGTTCCTCGCGCGCCAGGAGCGCCTGACGTTCGCGCGGGCCGGCCTGACCGACCCCCTGTCGCTGGCCGACTACGAAGCCCATGGCGGGCTGCGCGGTGTGCGCCGCGCGCTGGCGATGGCGCCGGCGGCGGTGGTCGAAGAGGTGGTCGCCTCGGGCCTGCGCGGCCGCGGCGGCGCCGGCTTCCCGACCGGCATCAAGTGGCGCACCGTGGCCGGCGCGCCGGGCCCGACCAAATACGTGGTGGTCAACGCCGACGAAGGCGACTCCGGCACCTACAGCGACCGCATGGTGATGGAGGGCGACCCGTTCGTGCTGCTCGAGGGCATGCTGATCGCCGGCTACGCGACCGGCGCCAGCCACGGCTACATCTACCTGCGCTCGGAGTATCCACACGCGGCCAAGGTGCTGCGCGCCGCCCTGGATGCGCTGCGGGCGGCCGGGATCTACGGCCGCGACTGCCTCGGCTCCGGCTTCGCCTTCGACGCCGAAGTGCGGATCGGGGCCGGCGCCTACATCTGCGGCGAGGAGACGGCGCTGCTCGAGTCACTCGAGGGCAAACGCGGCATGGTCCGCTTCAAGCCGCCGCTGCCCGCGATCAAGGGTCTGTTCGGCCGGCCCACGGTCGTCAACAACGTCGTCTCGCTGGCTTCGGTGCCGATCATCCTGGACCGCGGCGGCAAACACTACGCCGACTTCGGCATGGGCCGCTCGCGCGGCACGCTGCCGATCCAGCTGGCGGGCAACGTCAAGCGCGCCGGCCTGGTCGAGAAGGCGTTCGGCGTCACGCTGCGCGAACTGATCGAGGACTACGGCGGCGGCACCCGCAGCGGGCGACCGGTGCGAGCGGTCCAGGTCGGCGGTCCGCTGGGCGCCTACTTCGACACCTCGCTGCTCGACCTGCCGCTCGACTACGAGGCGCTGGCGCAGCACAAGGGCATGGTCGGGCACGGTGGCATCGTCGTGTTCGACGACACCGTCGACATGGCCGAGCAGGCCCGCTACGCGATGGAGTTCTGCGCCGTCGAGTCGTGCGGCAAGTGCACCCCGTGTCGCATCGGCAGCACCCGCGGTCGCGAGCTGATCGAGAAGATCATCCGCGGCGAGAACGTGGTGCGGAATCATCGCCAGCTGCTGGCCCTGTGCGACGTGATGGAGAACGCTTCCCTGTGCGCGCTCGGCGGCATGGCCCCGTGGCCGGTGCTGTCGGCGCTGCAGTACTTCCCCGGCGACTTCGGTCTGCCGGCCGGCAAGGAGCCCGCTCATGTGGTCTGAACTGCGCAATCTGCGCGACGGCATCGATCTCGGCACCCCGCCTCGCGAAGGTCCCCCGGTCGCCGTCACCATCGACGGCAAGGCGCTCGAAGTGCCGGCCGGCAGCAGCGTGATGGCGGCCGCGGCGATGGCGAGCTGCCCGGTGCCGAAGCTGTGCGCGACCGACACGCTCGAGGCGTTCGGCAGCTGCCGGGTGTGCCTGGTCGAGATCCAGGGCAGGAAGGGCTTCCCGGCCGCCTGCACGACGCTGGTCGAGGCCGGCATGGTGGTGCGCACCGAGAGCCCGCGCCTGCAGGAGCTGCGCCGCTCGGTGATGGAGCTCTACCTGAGCGACTTCCCGGCCGCGGAGATCCCGGGCGGCTGGAGCGAACTGCACGACACGATGCGCCGTCTCGGCGTCGATTCCCATCCGTACGGCGACGGGGAGAACCACCTGCAGGCGCCGGTCGACGCCAGCAACCCGTACTTCGTGTTCGACCCGCAGAAGTGCATCGTCTGCAGCCGCTGCGTGCGCGCGTGCGAGGAGATCCAGGGCACGTTCGCCCTGACCATCGAGGGCCGCGGCTTCCAGTCGAAGGTCACCGCCAGCCAGGGCGAGTCGTTCCTGGCCAGCGAGTGCGTCTCGTGCGGCGCGTGTGTGCTGGCGTGCCCGACGCACAGCCTGGTCGAGAAGAGCCTGTTCCCAGGAGGTCACTACCATGCCCCATCCCCGCAAGCCTGACGGTTCGGTCGTCACCACGTGCGCCTACTGCGGCGTCGGTTGCGGCTTCCGCGCCGAGACGATCGGCGGTGAGATCGTGCGCATGACGCCGTGGAAGGAGGGCAAGGCCAACCACGGCCACGCCTGCGTCAAGGGCCGGTTCGCGTTCGACTACTACCGCCATCCGGATCGCGTGAAGCGGCCGATGATCCGCGCCTCGATCAAGGACCCGTGGCGCGAGGTGACCTGGGACGAGGCGATCACCCATGCCGCCGGCGAGCTGAAGCGCATCCAGGCGCAGCACGGCCGCGGCTCGGTCGGCGCGGTG
The DNA here is from genome assembly GCA_025459175.1 of Planctomycetota bacterium. GTDB lineage: Bacteria > Planctomycetota > UBA1135 > UBA1135 > UBA2386 > UBA2386. The sequence goes on from JALORC010000084.1 coordinate 13,310, forward strand.
TCGTCGTCGCGCTGCACCAACGAAGAGATCTTCCTGATGCAGAAGTTCGCACGGGTGGCGCTGCGCAACAACAACATCGACAACTGCTCGCGCATCTGCCACTCGCCGACCCAGTTCGGCCTGTCGGCGACGCTGGGGGCCGGCGCCGCCAGCCAGCACTTCGACTCGGTGCTGCAGGCCGACGTGATCCTGGTCGTCGGCGCCAACCCGACCGAGGGTCATCCGGTGTTCGGCTCGATGCTCAAGCGCCGGGTCCGGGAGGGCGCGAAGCTGCTGGTCATCGACCCGCGCCGCACCGAGACCGCGGCCTCCGCGCACTGCCAGGCGACCGTGCACCTCGCGCTGAAGCCCGGCACCAACGTCGCCGTGCTGAACAGCCTCGCGCACGTGATCGTGACCGAAGGCCTGCACGCCGAGCGGTTCATCGCCGAGCGCTGCCACCCGTCCGAGTTCGCGCAATGGCGGCAACTGGTCGGCGACGCACGCTACTCGCCCGAGGTGGTCGGCCCCGAAGCCGGCCTCGATCCGGCCGCCATCCGCAGCGCCGCGCGCATCTACGCCGCCGGCCCCAACAGCACCATCTACTACGGGCTCGGCGTCACCGAGCACAGCCAGGGTTCGACCGGCGTCATGTGCCTCGGCAACCTCGCGCTGTCGTGCGGCATGCTCGGCCGCGAGGGCGTCGGCGTGAACCCGTTGCGCGGCCAGGGCAACGTGCAGGGCGGGTCGTGCCTCGGCAGCTGGCCGCACATGTTCACGGGCTACCGGTTCGTGACCGACGACGCCGTGCGCGCGACCTTCGAACGCGACTGGAAGCTCGAACTCGACCCGGAGCCCGGCCTGCGCCTGCCGAACATGTTCGACGCCGCCGTCGCCGGCACCTTCAAGGGCATCTACATCCAGGGCGAGGACCCGGTGCAGAGCGACCCCAACCGCAACCACATCACCGCGGCGATGGCGGCGATGGAGTGCGTGATCGTGCAGGACCTGTTCCTCAACGAGACCGCGGCCTACGCGCACGTGTTCCTGCCGGGCTCCAGTTCGCTCGAGAAGAACGGCACCTTCACCAACGCCGAACGCCGCGTCAGCATGGTGCGCAAGGTGGTCGAACCGCTGGCCGGGCTCGAGGACTGGGAGATCACCGTGCGCCTGATCAACGCGATGGGCTACCCGCTGCACTACGACCACCCGTCGCAGATCCTCGACGAGGTCGCCCGGCTGTCGCCGGCCTACCAGGGCATGAGCTTCCCGCTGATCGAGGCGCAGGGCTCGGTGCAGTGGCCGTGCGGCCCGGAGGCGCCGCTCGGCACCGAGGTGCTGCACACCAAGACGTTCCCGCGCGGCAAGGCGAACTTCATGCTGACCGGCTACGTGCCGACCGAGGAACGCACCGACCCGCGCTTCCCGCTGCTGTTGACGACCGGACGCATCCTGTCGCAGTACAACGTCGGCACCCAGACGCGGCGCACCGGCAACGTCGCCTGGTACGGCGAGGACCTGCTGGACCTGCACCGCACCGATGCCGACGCCCGCGGCATCCGCGACGGCGACCTGGTCGCGATCAAGAGCCGCTACGGCGAGACCCGGCTGCGGGCGCGCATCAGCGACAAGGTCAGCCCGGGCGTCTGCTACACGACGTTCCACTTCGTGCAGAGCAAGGCGAACGCGATCACCAGCGATCGCTCCGACTGGGCGACGAACTGCCCCGAGTACAAGGTGACCGCGGTCGAACTGACCAGGGTGCAGGGCGAGCGGCAAGGCGCGCCACCGGCCGAGGTGCGCCGATGAGCGGCGCCGGCTCGCAACCGCCGGGCGGCCCGGTGATCCAGTTCGAGGTGCTGATCGCGATGGCCAACCAGATCGGCGACTTCTTCGCGCCGTACCCACCGGGACAGCGCGAGGAAGGCGTGCGGAACCACCTGCGCCACTACTGGGATCCGCGCATGCGGCAGGCCCTGCTCGACCACATCGAACGCACCGGCGGCAGCGGCCTGCACCCGCACGTGCTGGCGGCCGCGCGCCAGTTGAACGCCCCGACGTCGCCGCGCGGGGCCTACGCCGGCCCACCGCGCAGCTGAGCGTTCGCCGTGGATCCACGGGCCCTACGGCAACAGCGGCGCGCGCAGGTGGCGGCCGCCGCGGCCGCCCGTGACGCCGCCGGTCGCAATGCCCCGCAGCTGGCGCGTCGGCGGCGCTGGCGACGTCGTGTCGGCGCCTGGCTGCTGACGCTGCTGGGACCGTGGCTGGTGCGGGCGCTGGCGGCCACCTGGCGCGTGCAGCAGCGCGGCCCCGGTTTCGCGCTGTTGCGCAGCGATCGGCCGTGGCTGGTCGCGATGTGGCACGGTGGCATGCTGGCGCTGATGCCGCTGCGGCATCATCGGCGACGCCGCATCGGGGTGCTGGTGTCGCCGAGCGACGACGGCAGCCTGGCGCTGCAGGCGCTGGCCAGTTTCGGCTACCGCGTCGTGCGCGGTTCGCTGAGCCGCGGCGGCGCCGAAGCGCTGCGCACGATGCAGCACTGGCTGCAGGACGGCGGCCAGCTGGTGCTGACGCCGGACGGGCCGCGCGGCCCGCGTTGCACGATGAACAGCGGCGTCGCGTGGCTCGCGCGCGGCAGCGGCGCGCCGATCCTGCCGGTCAGCATCACCGTGGATCGCGCGTGGCGACTGCGCAGCTGGGACCGCTTCATGATCCCGAAGCCGTTCGCGCGGGTGGTCGTCGACTACCTCGAACCGGTGCCGGTGCCGACCACCACTGACGACGCTACCCTGGAACCGATCGGTGGCGAAGTGCGCCGCGCGCTGCTGCAACAGCATCGCGCCGCGGCGGCCGAGCTCGGGACACCGGCGGACGAGCCGGCCGCCGACGCCGACGCCGAACGTTGCTGAGCACATCGCCCACCAACGCAGCGACCCCGGCGCGGCGGAGCCGGGCCGGGGTCGCTGCGTCGGCAGGCGCTGTCTGACCGGATCAGCGCGCTACCGCGATCGCGTCACGAATGACGGATCACAGGTCCTGCGGGCGGAGCGTCTTGCGGCCGTTGAGCTCGGCGCGCTTCTCGGCGCCCGAGATCATGCCGCGAACGGCCGCGTCGAGCGCGCCGTAGAAGTCGGACGAGACGTTCGACTTCTTGACCGCGGCCTTCGTGCGGGACTTCGAGATGATGAGATCGCCGGTCGCCTTCGCGGCCTTCTTGGCAGTCTTCTTGGCAGCCATCGGAGTAACTCTGTTCGGTTGGAAACCGCTCGCCCGGTCGCAGCGAAATTGCCGCGCCCCCCGCGAACGTGGCCGCAGTTTGGCGAATGGCGCCTGACTGTCAACATCAAACTCGCAGAGAAACGGCTATTTCAACGTCGATCTCGACGTTTCCGTCGCGGACAGCTGCTGACACAGGCCCGCGCCATTGCCAGCGAAGGGCCATTTCGTGCGCTTCCAGGCGCTGGTGGCGATGGTCCTGCTGGCCGGCGCCGCTACACTCGCGGATCGATGAGTTGGCGCCGGATCCTGCTGTTGTCGCTCGTTCTCGTGCTTCTGCTCGTCGGAGCCACGTGGGCGCTCCTGCACCGGACGACGGCGGCGACGCAGATCGTGCAGCGCGAACTGCAGGCGCTGCTGCTGCCGACCAGCAGCATCGGCGGCACCAGCCTCGACCTCACGCGCGGGCGCCTCACCGCCGAACGGCTCCGAATCGACGATCCGACGCGGCCCGGCACCGCGCTGCTGGCGATCGATTCGGCCGGGGTCGACATCGGGCCGTCGTTCACCAGCCTGCTCGGCGTGCACGGCGTGGTCGTCGACGGCTTCCGCCTCGATCTGGGCACCGAACTGCCGACCAGCACGCAGCTGCTGCGGCCGCAACCGGCGAGGAGCGGCGGCGGCGGCGCGCTGCAGGTACCGCCGATCGAGCTGCGCGGTGGCACCGTGCGCATCGCGGTGCGCAGCGGCGAGGCGCCGCTCGAACTGCGCGAGGTCGCGTTGCATGCGCTGCCGATCGACGGCCGCAGCGACGCGCTGCAGCTGCGCGGCAGTGCCGCGCTGGTCGATCCGGCGGTGCCACTGCAACTGGTCGGCGAAGTCGATCTGGCCAGCGGCCAGGTGCAGTTGGCGCTGACGTTCGGCGAGCTCGCGATCGACCGCGCCCTGGTGCTGCGGCTGACCAGCCTGTGCGGCCTCGCCGCCCCCGAACTCGAACTCGACGCGCAGCTGCGCACGGCGACCGTGCTGGTGCGGGTGGCGGGCGGCGCCGACCGCGAGCCGCAGTTCGAATTCGGCGCCGAACTCGCCCATGCGCGCTGCGCCGGCGGCAACCTGCCGCGGGTGATCGGCGACGCCGACCTGACCGTGCACGGCAGCTCCCGCGACGGCGGCTCGGCAACCGTGCACCTGCGCCAGCAGAACCAGAACGGCCGCATCGAGGTCACGGCCCGCGCCACCGACCTGCGCACGCTGCTGCAGTTCGAGGTGCGCGTGTCCGGCACCGACGTGGCGATCGACTCGGCGTCGCTGCCGGCGCTGCAGCTGTTCCCTACCGGTCAGGAGATCCTGCGCGCGCTGCAGCCGACCGCGGGCCGCGCCGACATCGAGTTGTTCCTGCGCAATCCGCACACCAGCTCGGGCGACACCCAGCTCGAGCTGTCGCTGCGCGAGGTGGCGATGTCCTACCACGGGTTCGGCAGCGGCGAGGACCGCGCCGGGTTCCCGCTGCCGATGGAACGCACGCGCGGCCGGGTGCGACTGCGCGACTCGGTGATCCTGCTCGAGGACGTGCACGCCAGCATCGCCGAACGCGCCGGCGGCGGCAGCGTGCGGCTGCAGGGCCGGGTCGAGACCGAGCGCCCCACCGGCGAGGACACCACGCTCGACATCCAGGCCGAGTCGGTGACGTTCTGTCCCGACCTGCGCGCCGCCCTCAACGAGCTGCTCGACGACGGCGGCGCGCTCTACGACAAGTTCGCGCCGACCGGCGGCGCCGCGGTGACGGTGCAGATCCGGCCGCAGTCGACGCTGCCCGGCGGCTGGTCGGTGACCGTGCGCCCGCAAGCGGCCTCGATGCAGTGGGCCGGGTTCCCCTACCGGCTCGACGAACTGCAAGGCAGCGTGCGGGCCGAGGAGCACGACGTCTGGTTCGATCTCGCCGGGCGGCACGGCGACGGCAAGCTGACGATGCGCGGCCACCTGCCGCTCGGTGACCAGGCCCTCGACGCCAAGGGCTTCGAGGCCGTGATCGAACTCGCCGACATCACCGTCGACGACGACCTGCGGCGCGCCTCGGCCGTGCTGGCGCCCGAACTCGATCGCGCCTGGCTCGACAGTGCGCCGACCGGCCGCTTCGCGGCGCAGGTCAAGGTCTGGCGCCAACGCCCCACCGATCCGCTGTCGCACGATGCGCGGCTGGACCTGCACGGCCTGACCCTGCGGCTGCCGACGGCGCCGTGGCAGGCGACCGATCTGCAGGGCCAGCTGCTGGTGCAGGGCTCGGGCAACGACACCCGCGTCGACTTCGATGCGCTGCGCGGCGGGCTCGACCACGGCAACGGCACGCCGGCGCAGCTGGCGATGCTCGGCCACCTGCGCCTGGGCCGCGAGCCGGTCACCGACCTCGCCTTCGTCGTGCGCGACCTGGCCCTCGACGACGAACTGGGACGCACGCTGCAGTCGCTGCAGGCCCTCGACCAAGGCACCTGGAACTCGCTGCGGCCGTCCGGCCGCATCGACGTGGTGTGCCGCTACGACAGTGCCGAGCCGCCAGCCCAGCGGCTCCGACTCGCGGTCCATCTGGTCGACGTCGCCTCGCACGCGGCGATCCTGCCCCGCCCGGCCGAGCACCTGACCGGCGAACTGATCGTCGCCGGCGGCGAACTGCGCTTCGACGACGTGCGCGGCCGGCTCGGCACCTCCGAGGTGCAGTGCACCGGCGGCCGCGTGCGCAGCCGCCCGGCGCCCGACCTGCGCACCGAGATCGCGTTCGCCGTGACCGCCAACGGCGTAGCGCTCGACGACGGCATCGCCAACCTGTTCTCCGGGCCGCTCGGCCAGGCGGTGCGCGAACGCCAACTCGACGGCCGCGCCGATCTCGACGGGCTGCGGCTGCGGTTCCTGCTGCCGCAACCAGGCAGCGCGCCGGCGTTCGAGACCACCATCGGTGGCCAACTGCGGCTCTACGACCTCGACATGACGCTCGGGGCCGGCCCCGAGGCGATCAAGGTCGAGGGCATCAGCGGCGTCGTCGATCTCGCCGACAGCACCGTCGCCGACCGCAGCGATGCGGATCCGACGGCGACGGCCGCGGCCGGCGGTCGGCTGACCGGTGCCTTGCGGGGCATGTCGCTGCGTGTGTTCGGGCAGCCGTTCGAGCAGCTGGATGCGGAGTTCACCGCCGACGCGCGCGAGCTGGTGTTGCCGCAACTGCGCGGCAAGCTGCACGGCGGCGTGGTCCAGCACACCCGCGTCGACCGGCCGGGCCTGCGCTACCAACTGCCGAACCGCACCGCACCGGAGGGCCAGCTGGCGGCCGATCTGAGCGTCGAGAAGCTCGACGTCTACGCGTTCCTCGAACGCTGCGGCTGGCAGAACCCACCGTATTCGGGCCAGGCCAGCGGCAAGCTCGACCTGCAGCGTCTGGCCGGCAGCGACGTGCTGGATGCCATCGGCAGCGGTTCGTTGGTCATCGATCGCGCCGATCTCGGGGCGGTGCCGCTGTTCACCGCGATCTACGCGCAGCTGCCCGCCGCCGACCGGCCGCGCTTCGACCACCTCGATGCCGACTTCACGTTCGCCGACAAGTCGGTGCGGTTCAGCCGGCTCGACGTGCGTTCGACGCTGCTGGCGGCGAAGGGCAAGGGCTCGCTCGCGCTCGACGGCTACCTCGACGTCGAGATGACGCTCGACAACCTGCTCGGCACCTCGGCCGATCCGCTGGTGATGCCGCTGATCGACTACCTGGCGAAGAACATCGTCACGTTCCACCTGCACGGCTACCTGCACGACCTGCAGGCCGAGAAGCGCTGGGTCACCGAGAGTGCGCCGCGGCGCCGCCCGGTGATGCCGATGCCGCCTGAGCGGCCGAAGGTCCCGCCACCCGGATTCTGAGCGGGCGACCACGCCGCTCGATTGACGACGGTGCCGCCGCGGCGACACTGCGCCGATGAGTTCCCTGCACGCGGTGATCATGGCCGGCGGTTCGGGCACGCGGTTCTGGCCCGCCAGCCGCCAGCGCCGACCCAAGCAGTTCCTGCCGCTCGCCCGCGGCCAGCTGCTGATCCGGGCCACGCTCGAGCGACTGCAGGGCCTGTGCCCGGTCGAACGCACCTGGATCGTCACCAACCCGCAGCAGGGCAAGGCGCTCGGCAAGCTGCTGCTCGACTTCCCGTCGGCGCAGATCCTGATCGAACCGGAACCGCGCGACACCGCGCCGTGCGTGGCGCTGGCGACCGCGGCGATCGCGGCCCGCGACCCCGGTGCGACCATGGTGGTGATGCCGGCCGACCACGTGATCGCGCCGGTCGATGCGTTCCAGCGCCTGCTGCGCCGCGGCGCCGAACTGTGCGCCGACGGCCGCACGCTGGTGACGTTCGGCATCGCGCCCACCCATCCGGCCACCGGCTACGGCTACATCGAGTGCGGCGAGCGCCTGGACCAGGGCACGCCGACGGCGTTCCTGGCGCGCCGCTTCCGCGAGAAGCCCGATCGCGCCACCGCCGAGCAGTTCCTCGCCGCCGGCAACTTCCGTTGGAACAGCGGCATCTTCGCGTGGACCACCGACGGCATCCGCGCCGCGATGGCGGCCGGCAACCCGGCGCTGGCCGATGGCACCACCGCCCTGCTGGCCGCGGTACAGCGCGGCGATCGGCGCGCGATCACGCGCGTGTTCAAGGCGCTGCCGAAGACCTCGATCGACTACGGGGTGATGGAGAAGGCGCCGCGCATCGCGGTCGTCGACGCAGCACTGCAGTGGGACGACGTCGGCAGCTTCCCGGCGCTCACCGCGGTCGGCGATCGCGACGCCGCCGGCAACGTGTCGCTGCTGACCGGCGGCGCGCAGCAGGCCTGCCTCGACGCCGCCGACAACATCGTCTACGCCGAGGGCGAACGCACCGTGGCGCTGTTCGGCGTGCGCGACCTGGTCGTGGTCGCGGTCGGCGACGCGGTCATGGTGTGCCCGAAGCACCGCGCCGACGATCTGAAGCAGCTGGTCGAACACCTGCGCGCCACCGGTCGCACGGACCTGCTGTGAGCACGCCGATCCGCCGCATCCTGGCGGTCGACTTCGGCGACGCCCGGACCGGCCTCGCCGCCACCGACTGGACCGGCAGCATCGTGGTGCCGTTGCCGCGCATCGACGCACGCGACGACGCCGCGGTCACCGCCGCGATCGCCGAGCTGGTGCGCGAGCGCGACAGCCAGGTGGTCGTGCTCGGCATGCCGCTGTCGGTCGACGGCTCGGCCGGCCAGCGCGCGGTGCGCACGGCAGCGTTCCGCGCCCGTCTGCAGCAGGCGCTGTCGATCCCGGTGCACGCGGTCGACGAGAGCCACACCACCGACGAAGCGCACGAGCGCCTCAAGGAGGGCGGCCTGAAGGCCAAGCGGCGCAAGGATCTCGCCGACAGCGTCGCCGCGATGATCATCCTCGAACGCTTCCGCCAGACGCTGCCGCGATCGACACCACCACTGCCGCCGCCGCCGTGACCGGCGGCGGCGAACAGAGTGCTTGGTCCCCGTAAGCCGGGTTCTGGTGTCGCCGTGAGGCGATGACGGCCATTTCTCTAGGGCCGTCCTCGCGGACGGCCGCCAACGACCTACCCGAGGACCTGAGCGCGGGCCGCGCGATCCTCCTATTCGGTCTTCCTCCGGGTGGGGTTTGCCGTGCCGGCCCGGTCGCCCGGGCCGCGGTGAGCTCTTACCTCACCGTTTCACCCTTGCCGTCGCCAGCAAGCTGGCCGTCCGGCGGTTTGATCTCTGTGGCACTGTCCCTGTTCTTGCGAACGGTGGGCGTTACCCACCACCCTGCCCTGGGGAGCCCGGACTTTCCTCCCGCGGCTTGCGCCGCCGGCGGCCGTCCAGGGACCAAGCGCGGGCGACTCTAGGCGCGAGAACGCCGCAGACAAGGACGCGTTGCCAGATCGCCGGCCGGGTCGCGGTGCGCCGTGGCGCAACGATCCCGACCCGAGACGGCCACGGACTAACCCTGATTGCGGCAAGGTGCCCACCGGCTAGGGTGCTCGCCCGCTGGGATCTCGCCGTCCCTGCGACTCACAACTTTGCACAGCAGCCGAGGTCGTCGTGCCACTCGCTCTCCGAACCGCTCTTTCGTTCGCCGCACTCTGTTCGCTCGCGACGCCGGTCGCCGCCCAGACGCGACCCATCGCCGAACCACCGGCCGCACACCAGCAGGGCCTGGAGCCGTGTGTGGATGATTGCTCACCGATGGGAGCTGGCGCGGCGTGCGCGGCGCAGTGTGGATCGCTGCCAGCCGGCCTCGGCAGTCCATCGGCCTCGCCTGCCGACGAACAACCCGAAACGGGCTCGGTGCCACAGCCCGGCACGCTGTTCCTGGTCGGCTCCGGCTTGCTCGGCTTCGCGATGACGCTGCGTCGGCGCCTGCGCCCGCGCTGAACGCCGCCGACGCCGCTAGCCGTAGCGCGGCGTGTGCCCGCGGATGCGCGCCGCCTTGCGCCGGATCGCCGCGATCAGGCGCCGATCGTCGCGCAGATCGGTGCCGAGATACGCGCGCAGGAAGCGCAGCCCCTGGCGCACCGACACCTCGACCGGCCACGAGGCCCACAGCCCGGCCAGGTCCTTGACCACCCAGCGGCGCCAACGCCAGCGCGGCTGGAACACCCGTTCGACATCGACGAACCACGCCGGCCCGCCGCGGCGCGGATCGTCGGCGAACACGTGGTTCCAGTACAGATCGCGATAGACCAGCCCGTGGCCGTGCAGCCGACGCACCGCCGGCGCCACCTCGGCGATCACGTAGCGCACCAGCGCCGGCAGCCAGCCCTCGGCGCGCGCCACCGCGGCCCAGGCATCGAGGCCGCGCCCCGGCACCCCGCCGGTGACCAGCAGCGTGCGGCGGCCGCGACCGAGCCAGGCGACCGGCTTCGGGGTGTGCAGACCGAGCAGCGGCAGCACGTGCAGCCAGTGCCATTCGGCGGCGGCACTGCGCCTGGCGCCGGTGCGCCATTTGCCGAACAGCCAGCTGCCGTCGCTGCGCGCCATCACGGTGCGCCGGTTCGGCACGCAACGAACGGTGCGACCGAGCGCACCGACCCAGATGCCGCGCACCGCCACCGCGTGGGCCCCCGCCGCCACCCGCCAGCCCGGGCTGTGCAGCGCATCCGGCTTGTTGCTGGCGTGCATGGTTCGCAGTACGTTCCCTCGCCCTCCCGCGCCGCGCAAGCGCTCTCCCGGCATGAACCAACCAGTTTCCAGCGAAGACAATCCGTTCCAAGCGATGCAGGCCCGGCTCGACCTGGCCGCCGCCCGTCTCGGCCTCGAGCCGAACGTCATCGCCATCCTGCGCACGTGTGAGCGCGAGATCACCATCAGCATGCCGGTCGTCATGGACGACGGCTCGGTCAACGTGTTCGAGGGCTACCGCGTGCAACACAGCACGTCGCGCGGCCCGGCCAAGGGTGGCATCCGCTACGCGCCGAACGTCAACCGCGACGAGGTCCGCGCGCTGGCGGCGTGGATGACCTGGAAGTGCGCGGTGGTCAACGTGCCGTTCGGCGGCGGCAAGGGCGGCGTGATCTGCGACCCGTTCAAGCTCAGCAAGGGCGAGCTCGAGCGCGTCACCCGCCGCTACGTGTCGGGGATCATGGACCTGCTCGGCCCGGACCGCGACGTGCCGGCACCCGACATGGGCACCGACGGCCAGGTGATGGCGTGGTTCATGGACACCTACTCCATGCACCAGCGCAGCTACCTGCCGGCGGTCGTCACCGGCAAGCCGATCAGCCTCGGCGGCTCGCTGGGTCGCATCGAAGCGACCGGCCGCGGCGTGATGCTGGTCACGCGCGAGGCGCTCAAGCACCTCGGCATGAACGCGAAGGACTGCACCGCCGCGGTCCAGGGCGCCGGCAACGTCGGCATGATCTCGGCGCTGCAGCTGGCCACGCTCGGGGTCAAGATCGTCGCCATCAGCGACATGCACGGCGGCATCCACAACCCGAAGGGCCTGGACGTCGACGCGGTCAAGGCGCACCTGGCCAAGTTCAAGCGGCTCGAGGGCTTCGAGGGCGCCGCCAAGATCAGCAACGCCGACCTGCTCGAACTGCCGGTCGACATCCTGGTGCCGGCCGCGACCGAGAACGTGATCACCAGCCGCAACGTCGGCAACATCAAGGCGAAGATCATCACCGAGGGCGCCAACGGCCCGTGCACGGCCAACGCCGACAAGATCCTCGACCAGAAGGGCATCTTCGTGATCCCCGACATCCTGGCCAACGCCGGCGGCGTCACGGTCAGCTACTTCGAGTGGGTGCAGGACCGCCAGATGTTCTTCTGGACCCAGAAGGAGGTCGAGGACCGGATGGAGCACATCATGGTCGACTCGTTCGCGTCGGTGGTCGACATGGCGCGCCGCTTCCAGGTCAGCAACCGCATCGCCGCCTACATGCTGGGCGTCAATCGCGTCGCCGAGACGACGCGCATGCGCGGCATCTACGCCTGAGGCCGGTGGCGGCCCGGCGGCGCGGCCTCAGCCCGCCGCCTGCAGCCGCTGCTCCGCCTCGCCGCGCACCGCCGCCGGCAGTGCGGCCAGCACCGCGGTGAGCGGCAGTTCCCACATCGCCCACGCGGTGCACAGCGTGTTGCCCGGGACCGGATCCGGTGTCAGCACCTGCTCGTGGATCGCGCGCTGCACCAGCACCAGGCTCGGCAGCGCCGCCGTCACCGCGCGTTCGAGCTCGGCGGCCGCGAGCAGCCCGCTGAGCTTGTCGAGCAGCAGCTTGCGCGCCTGCGACGTGACCACCGGACCGCCGTCGACGATGGTGATGCTGCGCACGTTCGACGCGTTCTCGCCGACGAACACCAGCCGATCGCGCGACACCGGCTTGGTGGTGACCCAGGCCGGCAGGGACTCGACCTGGGACCAGGTGCCGGACCCCGGCGCGGTCTCGATCGCGTAGTAGCCGGCCGGTGCAGCCCCACGACACGCGAACAGCGCGAACGGCAACAGGGCGCCGACCAGGATGTCCTTGTTCATCGGATGCTTCCTCATGACCTCACCGCGAGCGGCAGCGGCCGCTGGCAGCGAACAACGACGGATACGGCGAAGACCTCACCTCAGTCGCCCCCGCCGCCCTGCCGCCCGCGCTTGATGTCGCCGCGGTGGCGCTTCTCGTCGACGCGCTTGCGCTTGCTGCCGCGGCTGGGCTTGGTGGCGATGCGGCGCTTCTGCCGCACCAATGCCGCCGCCAGCATCGTGCCCATGCGCGCCAGCGCCGCTTCGTAGTTCTGGAACTGGCTGCGGTGCTCGCTGGCGGTCACGCACAACAGACCGTCGGCATCGAGCCGGTTCTGCAGCGCGACCCGGATCCGGTGCACGTCGGCCGGGCCCAGCACCGCCTCGGCGGCGGCGAGATCGAGCCGCAGGTCGACCTTGGTCTCGGTCTTGTTGACGTGCTGGCCACCGGCACCCCCACTGCGCGAGAAGCTCAGGTGGAAGCAGTCCTTCGGCAACACGCGGCCGTCGCGCAACACGAGATCAGATCGCGACACGGTTCACCCACGACGACTGAGGTTGCAGACCGAGATGATGGCCGTGCGCGAGCCACGCCGCGGCCTGCGCCGCGGCGCGCGGCGCGATCGGGCGGCAGGGCAGGCGGGCGCCGAGCGCACGCAGCCGTTCGGCGAGCAGTTCGGTGAGCATCGGCGCCTGCACCAGCACGCCGCCGCCGACCGCGACCGGCAGGTCGGCGACGTCGAGACCGGCCTTGCGCACCGCGGCCGCGGCCAGCATCACCAACGCGTCGATGCCGTCCTGCAGCACTTCGTTCGCCACCGCATCGCCGGCCGCGGCGACCGCGAGCACGACCGGCAGCTGCTTGCCGACCTCGCCCGGTGCCAGCCGCTGCAGCACGGCCCCGAGCCGCGCCGGCGCCGGCGCCGCGAACGCGGCCACCAGCGCCTCGGTCAACGCGGTCGGCGGCCCGAGGTCGTCGAGCGCCAGCAGCACCGCCGTCGCGGCGCGCCGCACCAGGTCGTAGCCACTGCCCTGGTCGCCGAGCAGATAGCCGCGGCCGCCGGTGCGATGCAGTTCGCCGTCGGCCGCGCGCGCGATCGCGAACGAACCGGTGCCGGCCCACAGCAGCACGCCAGGGCCTGCCATCAGCCCCGCCGCCGCCGCCGCCAGCACGTCGCCGACCACCGCCACCGGGAACGGAATGCCGCGCGCGCGCAGACCATCGACGATGGCGCCACTCGTGCGCGCGTCGCCGACGCCGGCCAACGCGCACACCGCCGCGGTCGGCCGCGCCACCACGGCCGCCTGCTGCAGCGCCGCGAACAGGCCCGCCACCGTCGCCTCGACGCCGTGCACGGCCGGCTGCACGCTCGGCGCGTCCCCACCCGCGGCACTGCCGGCGGGCCACCATTCGTAGCGGCACTGGCTGCCGCCGACATCGAGACCGAGAAACGTCACTGGCGCAGGCTACGGCAGACGCGGCCCGCGTGGAACGGGTCAGGATCGCGGCGGCGGCGGCGCGCGCGGCCGGCAAGCGCCCACCGCATCGACGATTCCGGGCCCGCACCATCAAGCCCGAGCCCGCGCCCTGCCGATCCAGCCGACGGCAATGTTCGGCAATCTGGTCAGCGCGCGCGACATCTACCGGCTGTGCGAACGGCTGCCGCAGCATGCCGGCACGTTGGCGCGCCGCCTGCTGTGGTCCGGTCGCCGCCGCACCGTCGACACCTACAGCCGCCCGGCCAAGGACGACCAGTGGTGGTCGATCCCGGCGGTGCTGCGGCGTTGGAACCGCCTGGTCACCGGCGACGAGCAGCTCGATCACTATCGCTGGATCGCCGATCGCCACCTGCCGCGCGGCGACCTGCGCGCGCTGTCGGTCGGTTGCGGCGAAGGCGCCCGCGAGCTGCGCTGGGCCCGGACCGGGCGCTTCCGCCGCGTGCTCGGCATCGACCTGTCGCCGTACGCGATCGACTCGGCGCGGCGCGCCGCCGCGGCGGCCGGCCTGGCCGACGTGGTGCACTTCGAGGTCGGCGACCTCGCCGATCCGGCGGTTGCCGGCAGCGAGCCGTTCGACGTCGTGATCGGCGAGCACTCGATCCACCACCTGTCGCCGCTGCGCGCGGTGCTGGCGTCGCTGCGCGAGCGACTGGTGCCCGGCGGTCTGTTCCTGATCGACGAGTTCATCGGCCCGACCAAGTTCCAGTGGACCGAGGCGCAGCTCGACCGGATCAACCGCCTGCTGCCGCAGCTGCCCGAACGGCTGCGGCGACGGCAGGACGGCAGTCTGAAGTGCCGCGAGTACCGGCCGAGCCGGCTCTACATGCGGCTCAACGATCCGTCCGAGGCGGTCGAGTCCGCGGCGATCGTGCCGCTGCTCGACGAACTGTTCGAACGCATCGAGCTGCGGCCGTACGGCGGCGCGATCCTGCACATGCTGCTCAGCAAGATCGGCCATCACTTCCAGGACGACGATGCGGAGGCGATGCAGTGGCTGCAGCACCTCGCCGCGATCGAGGACGAGTGCATGGGGCGCGGCGAACTGCCGAGCGACTTCGCGGTCGGGGTCTGGCGCCGGCCGGGCTGAACGAGCCGCGTCGAGCCCGCTCACCGCGGCGGCGCGTTGCCACCGAGGCCCCGTTGAGGGTCTCGCTCTGGCACGGAGCGGCCCGCGGGGACTCATTGCCCGCACCAGCTTGGGGCGGCCCGTCACCCGCATGCACCAGGCAACCGCTTGCAAACACCGGGCTGGTGCGCCGCTGGGCATCGCCTCCCTCCGGGCGCCCGAGAACCCCCGGCCCGCGAGCAGATGCCGCCGCCGGCGCCGCACCTCTGCGAGGGCTGTGCAGCGGCGGAATCTCCAGCCTGCCGCTTGCATCCCGAGCTCCACAATCATAATTCTGCGCAACCCATGGAAACTGCTTCGAAGCGTCGGGCGCCGGCAGGTCGCAAGCAGGGAAACGGCGCGAAGAACCGCCTCGCGAGCAGCAAGGGCAGCGCTCCTTTGCTGCCGTTCCGCCCCGGCCGCGGCGGCCCCCGTCCAGGCTCCGGTCGCAAGCCGAAGATCCCCGGGCGACCCGGCGTCGATCACCGTCCGCGTGCACCGCTCGCGCAGCGCTTCCCGGTGCATGTCACTTTGAAGCTGCGGGCCGGCCTGCCTCGCCTGCGCAGCAAGCCCGCCTACGAAGCACTGCGCGCGGCGTTCGCGGCCGGCTGCGCCCGAAACCTCAGCGGCGCGTTCCGCCTGTGCCACTACGCGGTCCTCAACGACCATCTGCACCTGATCTGCGAGGCCGAGGGCCGGCAAGCACTCAGCCGCGGCCTGCAGGGCCTGCTGATCCGCATCGCCAGGGCGCTCAACAAGCTGTGGTCACGCCGCGGCAGCGTGTTCGCCGATCGCTACCACGAC
>JALORC010000012.1:0-11396 GCA_025459175.1 Planctomycetota bacterium
CTGGTGACCGTGAACCTGTTCACGGCGGCGGACCGCACGGCGATCAGCGGCTACGAGCTCGACACCGAGGCGCAGCGCGCGCTGCGCCTGCTCGCCGAGGACGCGCGCGAGGCCGTCGCCATCACCACCGGCGTGCGCAGCCTGAAGTTCGAGCGCGCCGACGGCAAGTTCGTCAGCTGGGTTCACGGCGACGACGAACTGCACCGGTTGACCGGCGACAGCAGCCTCGCCATCGACACCGCGGCGACCCTGTTGTCGACCGCTATCGTGCCGCTGCAGTTCGACGCCCGCGGGCGGCTGCGCGACGGCTCGTATCGCGAGTCCGCCGTGCTGCAGGGCGCGCACGCGTTCGCGCTGCAGCTGGTCACCAGCGCCCGCAACGGCGCGGTGATCGGCGTGCAGGTCGCGATCACCACCGCGGCCGGCGAGCAGCGCAGTCGACGCACCGTGACCGCGTGTTCGTCGCGCCTGGTCGAGGCGAACTGCAAACCGCCGATCTGAGCCTCTCAGCCGCGGATCACCAGCTCGGACGGATTCGTCAACACGAGACCGAGGGTGTTCGAGACCACCAGGCCCTGCAGGTGCAACGAGGCCCCGAGGAAGGTCGGTGCATTCGGCACCGACAGCCCTTGGTAGGCACGATCGTCGCCGAGGATCACCATCGCCGGCAGCACGGCATCGGTCGACACCCAGAGGTCGCCGAACACCGTCGCCACCGCGGCCGGCAGGCGCGCCAGCGACAGCCACGACACGGCGAGGTCGCCGGTGGCGCCGCGCACGCAGACGGTGATCGAGGCCCCGAGCGTCTTGTTCGACACCGAGGAGAGCTGCGCCGACGGCACCGGTTCGCTGCTGTGCACGTAGCGGCCGAGTTCGTCGGCCCCGAAGCCGCCGTTGTCGTTGGTCAGCATCCACAGGTTGCCGTCCGGCCCGGACAGCACGCCGTAGCCGGCCCCGGGCAAGGTGTCGAACACCTGCTGTGCGACCACGGTGTTGCCGCTCGTGTCGAGTGTCAAACGACGCAGCCGGTTCATGTTGTAGTCGCAGACGAACCAGCTGTTGCGATACCCGGCCGGCCAGTGCTCGCCGCGGTAGAAGCAGGTGCCGGTCGGCGCCGGCGTCGGCTGGTACACCACCAGCGGATCGATGGTGTTCGGATCGCTCGGCGACTCGGCGCCCTCGTGGGTCGGCCAACCGTAGTTGCCACCGATCACGATGCGGTTCACCTCGTCCATCAACGCGGTGCCGTTCTCGGTCTGGTAGAGCCCGCCGGTGTCCGGGTGGATCGTCAGTCCGAACTGGTTGCGATGGCCGTACGACCAGATCGGGCTGCCGGCGAACGGATTGCCGGCCGGCACGGTCAGGTTCGGCGGCTGCAGGCGCAGCACCTTGCCGAGCCAGCTCGACAGGTCCTGGGCATTGACGTCGGCCAACGCATCGCCGGTGCCTATGTAGAGCAGGCCGTCGTAGCCGAACACCATCGGGCCGCCGTTGTGGTACAGCGCCGACGGCATCGCGTTCGGCGGCGTCAGCACGGTCGCGTTGACGCCGAAGCCGCCCTGGTCCTCGAGCCGGGCTATGACGTTCTCGCTGCCGCTGGCCACGGTGTAGAACAGGTAGACGTAGCGGTTCTGCAGGAAGCCGGGATCGACGGCGATGCCGAGCAAGCCCTGCTCGGCGAACGAGCCGCCGCTGCTGACCGCGACCGTGGCCCACGGCGAAGCGCGCAGCGCGCCGTTCTCGAACACCCGCACCTGGCCGGACGCGCGCTCGGTGATCAGCAGCCGGCCGTCCGGCATGAACGCCATCGCCGTCGCGCTGTTCAGCGGGCCGTCGACGAGGGTCTGGTAGGTGAAGCCGGGCGGCGGATTCTGGGCCGGCAGGAGCGTGGCAACGGCCACGGCACAGTGGCAGACGAGGAGCAGGTCGCGAGGCAACAGCATGGTGTGGATCAGGCCTGCGTCGGCTGGCGACGGCAAAGCGGGCGGAGAACGCTAGCTCGCCGCGGGGCCTCGGCAAGAGCCGGCGCGGAACCACCCTGCGGTGGCCGTGCGGTCGGCGCCGGCCCGTCGTTCGCATTGCGCGGGCGCACGGTGCGAACCCGCGTTGCCATGGGCGCGGCAATGCGATCGCGGACGGCGATCGCCGCGCCGGGTCGCCGCGGCTGCCAGTCGGCTCAGAACGGGATGTCGCCGTAATCGACTTCGCCGCCGCCGCCCGCACCACCACCACCGCCGCCGCCGCCGCCGCCTTCCTGGCTCTGCGGCGCCCGGCGCGCCGGACGCCGCTCGCCGCCACCACCTTCTTCGCCGGCCCCCGGAGCCCCACCACCCGCGCCGCCGCGAGCCGAACCGAGGAACTGGAAGTTCTCGACCACGACCTCGAGCTTGCTGCGCTTGCCGCCTTCCTGGCTCTCCCAGGTCGAGAACTGCAGCCGCCCTTCGACGAACAGCTGGCTGCCCTTGCGCACGTATTGATTCAACAGCTCGGCCTGCTTGCCCCACGCGGTCAGATCGACGAAGCAGGTCTCCTCCTTCGACTCACCGTTGACGGTGAACTTGCGATTGACCGCCAAGCCGAACTTGGCGAGGGCCGTGCCGCCCTGCGTGTGCCGCAGTTCGACGTCGCGCGTCAGGTTGCCCATCAGGAGGACTTTGTTGAAGTTGGCCACGGGGATTCGTCTCGTTGCGTCGTAGTTCGTCGGAAGGATGGGCCGGGCGCGTCGTGCGCGGGCCCATCGCGGCCGATCCTACTGGCGGCGCCGGCCAACGAAAGCAGGAGCTTCGGCGGGTCGCTGGCAGTTGCCCCGGCGGCTGGCTACGGTCTCCCCGTGACTTCGCCGACTCCCCAATCCGAGCGTCGACGCGCCACCCGCGCGCTCGCCGCGTTCCCGGTCAAGCTCTCCAACCAAGCCGGCGCCGACCCGGCGGTGCTGCGCGACATCTCCGAGCTCGGGCTCGCCTGCGTGTCGCCACAGGCGATCCCGGAGATGACGCTGGTCGGGCTCGACTTCTCGCTGCCCGGCGCCACCGAGATGCATCACGTGAAGGGCGCCGTGGTGCGCTGCGAGGCGCTGCGCGCCGAAGCCAAGGGCAACCGCCGCTACGACCTGGCGGTCTACTTCACCGAGATGACGCCGGTGACGCGGGCGGCGCTGAAGAACTACGTCGGCAAGGGCAAGCGCGCGCCCTGACGGCGCGCCACCAGGAAGCGCGGCAGCGCGGCCTGGTCCGGTCGCAGTGCGACCTCGTCGAACCCCGGCAATTGCTGCAGCCACTGCAGCGCCGGAGCGCTCGCCGTGCCACCGGTCTCGGCGACGAGCCAGCCGCCCGGTGCGAGCCGCGCCGCGAGTTCGGCACCGATCGCGCGGTAGCAGGACACCGGATCGCCGGGCGCCGTGAACAGGGCCGCTTCGGGCTCGAA
Source organism: Planctomycetota bacterium (assembly GCA_025459175.1). GTDB lineage: Bacteria > Planctomycetota > UBA1135 > UBA1135 > UBA2386 > UBA2386. The sequence goes on from JALORC010000012.1 coordinate 3,424, forward strand.
GCGGCGCACGTCCTCGGCCAGTCCCTGCGGGTCGCCCGGATCGATGTAGGGTGGGTTGCTGACCACCAGATCGAACACGCTGCCCGCCGGCACCTCGCTCCACCACGAGCCCGCCAGCAACCGGATGCGTTCGCCGAGCCCGTGCCGCTGCACGTTGGCGCGCGCGATCTGCAACGCGGCCGGGCTCTGTTCGACGGCCACCACCTGCACGTCGGCGCGCGCCTTCGCGATGGCGATCGCGATCGCCCCACTGCCGGTGCCGAGATCGATGACACGCGCAGCGGCCGGGCAGTGCCGCAGCGCGAGTTCGACCAGCTCCTCGGTCTCGGGGCGCGGGATCAGCACCGCCGGTCCGACTTCGAGTTCGAGACCGCGGAAGCTCCAGCTGCCCAGCAGGTGCGCCACCGGCTCGTGCTCGCCGCGACGCGCCACCAGCGCCCGCATGGTCGCGCGCTCCTTCGGGTCGAGCGGCCGATCGTGCGCGAGATACAGCTGCAGGCGACCGAGCCCCAGCACCTTGCCGAGCAACAGCTCGGCCGAGCGCTTGGGCGCCTCGACGCCGCGGCGTTCGAGCCATGCCTCGGCGCCGCGCAACACGCTGAGCACGGTGTGCTCGACGTCGCCCGCTGAGGTCTCGGGCCCGGTCACGGCCACACTCCGCTCACCGGCGCTTGCGCTCGGCGCTCGCCAGCTGCTTCTGCTTCTGGTCGGCCTTGTTCTTCTTGGCGCCACCGACGATGCCGCCGATGAAGCCGAGTTCGGCGATCAGCGCGCCGAGGAACACGAACACGTTGCCGACGCCGAGCAGGCGCCAGAAGCCCTCGACGCGGGCCGCGGCCTCGGTGCTCTTCGCCGCCGCCGAGCCGAGGTCGACGAACGCCGACTTCCAGTCCGCCGACCAGGTCATCCAGTCGCCGTCGGCGAGCCAGCCGGCCTTGACCGCGGTCGCATGCGCGACCGAAGGATCGAAGCCGGACATGCCGATCGCCGAGCCGATCAACGGCACCGCCGCGAACAGCAGCCACTTCAGGCCGACCGGGCGGTTGTTGGCGATCGACGCCCACCACGACCAGATCATCGCCACCGCGATCAGCGTGTAGAAGCCACCCGCCATCGTCGTGTAGCCGGGGCGCGACAGGTCGGCGCTGAACGGCATCATGCAGCCGGCGAACATGATCACGCCGCTGAACAGGAACCGGTAGAAGGTCTTGTCGCGGCAGTACGGGTTGTAGGCGGGGGCGCCGAGGCCCGAGCGCAGCGCCGCCAGCATCGCGTCGTCGCTCGCCATGCCCTGGCCGCCTGCGGGCGCGCCGGTGTCGAGGGGCTCGAGGGGTTCGAGCGACGCGAGGTCGCCGGATTGCGCGGGGTCGGTCATCGTTCGTGCTCCAGTACGGGTGGGATTCGAGAGGGAATCGAGGGGGCGGGGATCGTGGCGCAAGATCGGTCGCCAGTCACGCAGGAATCCGACGGCTGCGCGCGTCGGTCCGGGCCCTCACACGGCGGCCAGCGCGCGACGGTTCAGTCCGGGGCGGAACCGAGGCGGGGCGCGCTGGCGATGGCGCCGTCACAGACCTTCGATGCGCTGCTCGCGCTGCAGGAACTGCAGCGCCCCCACCACCGGGTCGAGCTTGCCCTCGAGGATCTGCGACAACGAGAAGTTGCGGTTGAGCCGGTGGTCGGTCAGCCGGTCCTGCGGGAAGTTGTAGGTGCGGATGCGATCGCTGCGATCGCCGCTGCCGACCTGTTCCTTGCGTTCGGCGGCGCGCGCCGCGTCGACCGCTCGCTGCTGCGCGTCGTAGATGCGCGACCGCAGCAGCGCCATCGCCCGCTGCCGGTTCTTGAGCTGGCTGCGCTCCTCCTGACAGGCCACCACGGTGCCGGTCGGCAGGTGCGTGATGCGCACCGCCGACTCGGTCTTGTTGACGTGCTGACCGCCGGCGCCACTGGAGCGGAAGGTGTCGATCTTCAGGTCCTTGTCGTCGATCTGGACCTCGACCTCCTCGACCTCGGCCAGCACCGCGACGGTCGCCGCCGAGGTGTGCACCCGCCCCTTGGTCTCGGTCTCGGGGACCCGCTGCACGCGGTGCCCACCGGACTCGAACTGCATCGCGTGGAACACGTTCTTGCCGCGCAGCGCGAACACGACTTCCTTGAAGCCGCCCTGCTCCGCCGGCGTGGCCGCCATCGGCTCGAAGGTCCAGCCCATGCGGGTCGCGTAGCGCTGGTAGATCGTGCACAGGTCCTTGGCGAACAGCGCCGCTTCCTCGCCACCGGTGCCGGCGCGGATCTCGACGATGCAGTCGCGGCGGTCATCGCCCTGCTCGGCGAGCAGCAGGTCGATCAGCGCATCGGCATCGGCGCCGAAGCGGGCCTCGAGCTCGGGCAGCTCGGCGCGCGCGAGTTCGGCCAACTCGGCGAGCCCCGGATCGGTGCTGTCGCACAGCGACCGGTGATCGGCGATCTGCTGCTGCAACTGCTGCCACGACCGGTAGCGCTCGACGACGGGCGCGGTCTGGCCGAGTTCCTTCTGCAGCGCCGCGAGCCGCTCGGGCCGCTCGAGCAATTTGGGGTCGGACGACTGCGCCAGCAGCTCGTGCAGGCGCGCGACCATGCCGTCCAGCTTCTGCTGGATCTTCGGGCGCAGCGTGCTCATCGCCGGACCGCCGGCGGGACACCGCGGCGCGCAGGACCGGCGGCGCGCAGCGCAGGACCGGCCCCGCGCAGCGCAGGACCGTGGCACTCATGGCGATGCTTCGCCACGAGCGGTGCCTACGCCTTCGCCCCGTCCTTGGCGGGCGCGTCCTTGGCCTTGCCGTAGCGCTTCAAGAACTTGTCGACGCGGCCGGCCGTGTCCACGAACTTGGCCGCGCCCGTGTAGAACGGGTGGCAAGCGGCGCAGATGTCGGTGCGGATCTCGGACTTGACCGAGCGAGTCGTGAACTTGTGGCCGCAGGCGCAGGAAACGGCGCAATCGACGTACTTCGGGTGGATGTCGGCTTTCATGTCGGTCCGCGCCGGCTGGAGCGGCGCAAGAGAAGGGCAAGCACTCTAGGGACGGCGCGGCGCTGGTCAACAGTGCCGTTGGCCCAGGCTCACGGAACCCACGCCAGCACCGGTCCGAGACCGAAGCTGCCGGCGCCGACATCGACCAGTTGCACCCGGTCCGCTGCCACGGGCCGGTCAAGCACCAGGGCCGCCAACAACTCGACCAGCGTGCCCCGCACCGCCGGCCCGAGCCGGTCGAGTTCGGTGCTCGGCAGCAGGATGCCGACCCGATTGCCGCGGCCAGTGGCCGCCGGGGCTTGCAGCACCGGGGCCGGGCGCCGCAGCGCGACACTGCCGTCGGCCAGCACCTGCACTACCGGTGCCACGTCGGGCGCCAGCGCCTGTAGCCGGCTCGCCAGCAGCACGGGCAACGCCGACGGCTGCAGTGCGAACCCGAGTGCCTGCAGCGGCGACGGCGCGGTGGCCCGTTCGACGCCGGCCCCGGCCGCCCGCACCGCCCCGGCGCGCCGCTGCCGGTCGCGCCGATCGACCCCGTATTGCAGCGCGGCGACGGCCGCCGCGGCCAACGACAACGCGAGCACGACCCGCGCGCCGAGGCTGTGGCGCCACCGGCTCACAGCGGCTCCCGGATCGCGGCGAGCAGCGCCAGCACGGCCGGGACGTGCAGGCCGACCACCGTGTCGTGGCTGCCGTCGATGACATGGAAGCTGTCCTGGGCGTCGTCCTGGACCCCGTAGCTGCCCGCCTTGCCGCGCCATTGCCCCGAATCCAGGTAGCGCTCGAGCCGCGCCGCGTCGAGCGGCCCACACGCGACCACCGCGCTGGCGGCGCGTTCGAGGCTGCGGCCGGTCGACGGCTGGCGCAGGTAGTGCGCGGTGTGCACCCGATGCAGCCGACCGGACAACCGCCGCAGCATCTGCTCGGCGTGCTCACGATCGCGCGGCTTGCCGAGTTCGGTGCCGTCGAGATCCACCACCGTGTCGACGGCCAGCACCGGCACGGTCGGATCCGGGGCGCTGGCCCCCGCACCCTTGCGCCGTGCGCGTTCGACCGCCAGCGCGAGCGGATCGCCCTGCTGGCTGCGGTGCTCGTCGCCGGCCCCGGGCGCATACTCGGCGCCCGGCTCACACAACGCGAAGCGCAGCCCGGCCTGCTGCAGCAGCGCCGAGCGGCGCGGCGAGGTCGAGGCGAGGAACAGGTCGAGCGGCACGGTCACGCCGAGCATGGTGGCGTCCGCCGACCGAGGCGCAAGCTGGCGCGCCCATATCCGGGGCGACGCGATCCGGGGCAACGCGATCCGGGGCGAGCGCCGGCTGCTGAAGCGCGCCTCGCCGCGCGCCGGGGTCGCGGCTCAGCTGCGGCGCTTGCCGGCCGGCGCGAGCCGCACCAGCAAGCAGGCCGGCGACAGCACGTGCTTCAGGTTCGGCTTGCGGTTGGCACCGTGCGGACCGACGTCGAGCGGCAGGTGACCATAGGGCTTCAGCAACGCCCGCACCTCGTCGAGGAACTTGCCGGCCGCCGCGTCCTTGGGCTCCAGGCCCAGGCGCTGCTGCGCGCGCACGGTCGACTTGTCCGAGAAGCACAGGTCTTCGACGGTCAGCAGATTGCCGAGGAAGTGAGCGACGTGCGGCTGCACCGCCGGGACCCGCTGGAAGAACGTGTGGCGGTCGCTGATCCCGGCTTCGCGCAGGAAGCCGAGGTTGACCCCGTTCTGGTCATTGTAGATCTGGGCGACCGAGTCGCGCACCGCGAGGCAGCGATCGAACAGGTCCGGGATCGGCAGGTCCCGCAGCAGGTCCTCGACCTCGAACGCCTCGGTGACGCGGAACTCGTTGCGGTCGACGAAGCTCTCGCCGATGCGGCGACGCGCCTCCTGGCCGTAGCCACAGGGCAGGCCGTCGGCGAAGTAGAAATGCAGCAGCGCCTCGACCAGGTCGAGTTGCGGCAGCGGCTCGACCGCCGGGGGCGGCACGTCGCGCAAGACGGCCTTCAGGCCGGTCAGCACCAGCTGCAGGTTCTCGGCCGTCGGCGCCAACGGTTCGCGCGGATCGGGCGGCGCGTCACTGGCGCCGGCGACTTTGGACTTCTTCTTCGTCGTCACGACGACCTCACAACGCGACCTGCGGGCATTGGACGAAATTGACGTTCAACGAAGGCGGCCAGCCCCGACAGGCCGATCGGCCCTGGAGCACGCACGCACGGTTCGACGCCACTCACGCAGAAGAGCGACCGCAGCGGTGCTACTTCTTCTTGGCGGCCTCGGCCCGCGCGGCCTTGGCGGCCTTGCGCTCGGCGCGCGGCTTCCGGCTCTTCTTCTTCGGCGCCACGAAGGCGGCCGGCTTGCCCTTGCTCTTCTGACGCTCTTCCTTCTTCGACACCGGCAGCTTCATGCCCGACTTCTCGATCATGCGGGCGACGGTGTCCGAAGCGCGCGCGCCGACCGACAGCCAATACTGCACGCGCTCGGCGTTCAGCTTGAGCTGCTCCTGGGCGCGAGGCATCAGCGGGAGGTAGTAGCCGAGAGCCTCGATGATGCGACCGTCGCGCGGGAAGCGCGGATCGGTGGCGACCACCCGGTAAGTCGGGTGATTCAGGCGACCAAATCGTTTCAGGCGTAGCGTGACTGCCAAGGGAAACTGTCTCCGTGCGTCGGGGAGCCGCGAAAGGGGCGAGGAGCAAAGCAGATGCTCGACCGAGTTGCCAGCGCTTTTTTCGCAGCCGGCCAAGCAATCTGCCCGCCGCGGCTCCGGCGGTCAGCGACGGCGACCACCGGGCAGACCCGGAAAGCCGCGCCCGCCGCCCGGGAAGCCGCCGCCGAGACCTGGGAAACCGCCCGCCCCACCCGGCCGGCGGCCGCCCGGCCCGCCGAGGCCACCACCACCCATCAGATCGTCCATGCCGGGCGGCAGACCGCCCTTGCCGAACTTCTTCATCATGTCCTGCATCGCCTTGAACTGCTTGATCAGCCCGTTGACGGCGTCGAGGTCGTTGCCGGACCCCTGGGCGATGCGGCGGCGCCGCGGCAGGTCGATGACGTCCGGCCGCTGCCGTTCGCGCCGGGTCATCGACAGGATCATCGCCTCGAGCCGCTTCATGTGGCCGTCGTCGAAATCGACGTCCTTCATCGCCGCGCCGACCCCGGGCAGCATCCCCAGCACCTTCTTCAGCGGGCCGAGCTTCTTGATCATGTTCATCTGGGCGAGGAAGTCCTCGAAGTTGAACTGACCCTTCTGCAGCTTGCGCGCGGCGGCCTCGGCCTCCTTCTCGTCGATCACCGACTGCGCCTTCTCGACCAGGCCGACCACGTCGCCCATGCCGAGGATGCGGCCGGCCATGCGCGACGGATCGAACTCCTCGAGGTCGTCCGGCTTCTCACCGACACCGGCGAACAGGATCGGACGCCCCGTGACCTTGACGATCGACAGCGCCGCACCACCGCGCGAGTCGCCGTCGACCTTGGTCAGGATCAGGCCGTGCAGCGGCAACCGGGCGTGGAACTCCTTCGCGGAGTTGACCGCGTCCTGGCCCAGCATCGCGTCGCAGACCAGCAGCACGCCGTGCGGCTTCGTCACCGCGTGCACCTGCTGCACCTCCTGCATCAGCGGCTCGTCGATGTGCAGGCGGCCGGCGGTGTCGAGGATGACGACGTCGTGGCCGCGCGACTTCGCGAACTCGACGCCGGCGCGGCAGACCTCGGGCGGTCGTTTGCTCGACGGCTCGGCGAACACGGCGATGCCGAGCTGCTTGCCGAGGCTCTGCAACTGATCGACGGCGGCCGGGCGCTGCAGGTCGGCGGCGACCAGCAGCGGGTTCTTCTTCTTGTGCTTGCGCAACCACAGGCCGAGCTTGGCGCAGGTGGTCGTCTTGCCGCTGCCCTGCAGGCCGCACATCATCAGGATCAGCGGCGACTGCGGCGCCACCGGCAGCCCCGTCTGCTGGCCACCGAGCAGCTCGGTCAGCGCGTCGTGGAAGCACTTGACGAACTGCTGGCCGGGCTCGACCGCCTCGATGACCTTCTGGCCCAGCACCCGCTGGCGCACGTCGGCGACGAAGTCCTTGGCGACCTGGAAGTTGACGTCGGCCTCGAGCAGCGCGGTGCGCACCGCGCGGATGCCTTCGTCGACATTGGCCTCGGTCAGGACCTTCTGCCCGACGATGGCCCGGTAGGCCTTGCCGAGCGCATTGGCGAGCGAGTCGAACATTGTGCCCGCAGGATGTTGGGGCGATGCGGGCGGGTCAAGAGAAAGGCCGCCGGTCGCGCGTTCCTGGTAAGCTGTGGAACGAGAGTTGCCTAGGACCGCCGTCATGAAACTCCGCCAACTGCTGCCAGCCGTCCCGTTCCTGCTCGCCGCCGCATGCGCAACCCCGGTCGCCATCGAGCGTCCCGAGCACACGCTGCAGGCCGAGTTGCGCGAGTTCCAGCACGCCCAGATGGTGTTTCGCAGCCAGAACACCGGCGTCATCGGCTTCGACTTCGAGGGCCACGGCCGGGTGACCGTGCGCGAGGTGTCGCTGGACGGGTTCCCCGGCAAGACCTACGTGCGTTGCCGGTTCCACTACCAGAACCGCACCTCGCAGCCGGTCAGCCAGGCCTGGGTGTCGCTCGACGTGCTCGACGGCAACGGCAACGTGGTCTCGACCCAGGCGGCCCACTGCATCCTGCCGATCGCGATGCCGTTCGAGCGCGGCACCTTCTACTCGGACGAGCTGCGCACCCCGACCTACGACGCCCACCTCCAGCCGGGTTGGAGCTGGCGCGTGCGCTGCGTCGCCGACCTGGAGTTGGAGTACGAGCCGCTGAATCCGCCCGCCCCCGAACGGGTGATCCGCCAGAGCCCGCCGATGATCATCAAGGACCGCGGCTGGCCCTATCCGAACTACGGCACCGGCGAGGGCGGCAGTCGCTAGTCCCGCCGGCGCGGTTCAGCGCTTGAGCTTCTGCAGCCGCACCTTGCCGGCCTCGTTCC
>JALORC010000012.1:11421-87977 GCA_025459175.1 Planctomycetota bacterium
CGAACTCGCGCGCCACCTCGTGCAGGCCCTGCACGATCTTCGTCATGTGCACGAGGTCGAGCTTGTCGACCTGGTCGCTCGGCTGGTGGTAGTCGCGGTGCAGCGAGCCGGCACTCAGCGAGTGCGCGACCACGCCCTTCTTGACGAACGAGTAGTTGTCGCTCTGCGCGAACAGCTGCTTGCTCATCGGGAAGTCGATCAACTCCACCCCCGCCCGCTGCAGCGCCGGTCCGGCGATCGCGCCGAAGTCGCTGAGCTCGACGCCGGTGATCCAGGCCTTGCCTTGCTTGCCGGCCTCGGGCCGGCCGATCATCTCGAGGTTGATGTTGGCGACGATCTGCTCGAGTGGCACCGGCGGCCGGCTGCAGAACGCCGCCGACCCGACCAGATTGCGCTCCTCGCCGGTGAAGCAGACGAACAACACGCTGCGCGCCGGCGGCGGCTGCTTGGCCATCGCCTCGGCGATCAACAGCACCGCGGTGGTGCCGGTCGCGTTGTCGTCGGCACCGTTGTAGATGCGGTCGCCGGCGACCTCGCTACCGGTGCCGACATGGTCGTAGTGGGCACTGAGCACGACATACTCGTCCTTCTTCGCGGCCCCGGGCAACAGGCCGACGACGTTGTACTGGGGCATCTCGACCTTCTCCGGCGCCGGCAGCGTCCAGCTGACGGTCCAGAACGCCTCGCGTCCGTCGGGCGGCGGCGGCGGCAGCAAGCCGCGCCGGACCAGGAACACCGGGCGCGACGCCTGCCGCATTTTGCCCAGCACGCGATGGGCCCCACCGCTGCGCCGCCAGAACGGATGGTCGTCGGCGACCTCGATGACGATCGGCCGCCGCGCCGAGTCGGCGGTCAGCAACTGCTGCAGCACCGGATCCTCGACCAGCGCCACGGTGCACGGATCGTTCTCGCCGGTCAGCGCCTCGGCGACCTTCCACTGCCGGAAGTCCTGGTCGGGCACCAGCTCGAACTTCTGCGTGTCGTCGCCGACCTTGCGCACCAGCTCGAGCTTGCCCTCGCGCACGTCGAGCTGGAAGCCGGGCAGCGGGAACTCGTGGTACCAGTTGCCTTCCTGCAGCGGCTGCAGGCCGGCAGCCCGGAACCGGGCCGCGATCCACTCGCCGGCGGCGACCAGCTCGGCGCTGCCGGTGTCGCGCCCGGCGCGTTCGTCGGCGGCGAGCCAAGTCACCGTCTCGCGCACCCGCTCTTCGGTGATCGGCTGGGACTGCGCCGCGAGCGGCAGCGCGAGCAGGAACCACGACAGCGAGAGCGGATGCATCAGCGGGGACTCGATGGCAGGAGCATTTCGTTGAGGGCGCCGGAGCGGTAGCCGAACACGTCGAGCGCGACGAACAGGTAGCCGGCCTTGCGGATCGCGTGGCCGAGCACCTCGCGCAACTCGAACGCGCGCGGCAGCTCGTCGGGGCCGACCTCGATGCGGGCCAGCTTGTCGTGGTGGCGCACGCGGAACTGGCGGAAGCCGTGCTCGCGCAGCACCACCTCGGCGGCCTCGATGCGCGCCAGCACCGCGGCGTCGATCGGCATGCCGTAGGGCACGCGTGACGACAGGCACGCGAAGCTCTGCTTGTCCGCGGTGCGCAGACCGGCCTCGCGGCTGTAGCGCCGCACGTCGACCTTGCTGAAGCCGGCGTCGACCAGCGGTGCCACCACGCCGTGCTCGGCGGCGGCCTTCTGGCCGGGACGATGGTCGCCGAGGTCGTCGGTGATCGCGCCGTAGACGACGACCCAGTCGGCCGGGGCGATCGCGGTGCGCTGCTGCGCCACGGTCACGAACAACTCCTTCTTGCAGAAGTAGCAGCGGTCGCCGGCGTTCGCGCGGTAGCCGGCCCGGTCGAGTTCGTGCGTCGGCAGCACCACGTGGCGCACCCCGATCTGCTGCGCCAGCTCGCGCGCCTCGGCCAGCTCGGCACGCGGCAGCGACGGCGAGTCGGCGGTGACCGCGACGGCGCGCTCGCCGAGGGCGGCGCGGCACGCGTGCAGCAGCGCCGTCGAGTCGACGCCGCCGGAGAACGCGACCACGGCGCCAGGCATCGCCCGCAGCGCCTGCTGCAGGTGGGCGAGCTTCTGTTCGAACGGCAGGCTGGCGGTCGCGGGCATCATCGCGCGGTCCGTTCTACTTGCCGCGACCGTCGTAGGCCACCTGCCCGCCGACCACCGTCAGCAGCACCTTGGCCTGCAGGAGGTCGTCCTCGGCGCACGTGAGCAGGTCGCGGTCGAACACGGTGAAGTCGGCAAGGTTGCCGAGCTCGATCGTGCCGAGATCGCGTTCGGCGAACATCGCGTGGGCGGCGTGCCGTGTGAAGCCGCGGATCGCCTGCTCGCGCGACAGCTTCTGGTCGGGCCGGTAGCCACCGGCCGGGCCACCGCGTTCGCCGCGCGTGGTGACAGCGGCGAACAGCCCCTTCCTCGGGTCGACGGATTCGACCGGGAAGTCACTGCCGAACGGCACCGTGACGCCGAGCGCGTGGAAGCGCCGCCACGCGTAGGCGCGCAGCACGCGCTCGGGCCCGAGCCGCTCGGCCGCCCAGGGCATGTCGGAGGTCAGGTGAGTCGGCTGCATCGACGGCAGTACGCCCAGGCGCGCGAAGCGGGCGAAGTCGTCCTCGGCGATCACCTGCGCGTGTTCGATGCGGAACCGCAGCGGCGCGATGCCACCGTCGATCTTCACCGCCTCGTAGGCGTCGAGCACGGTCTTGTTGGCGGCGTCGCCGATCGCGTGCGTGCACAGCTGCATGCTGCTGTCGGCGCAGCGCTGCGCGACCTCGAGCACCGTGCCCTTGGGCAGGCTGACGAGACCGCGCCAGCCCGGCTGGTCCGTGTACGGCTCGAGCAACCTGGCGCCGCGCGAGCCCAGCGCACCGTCCGCGTAGAGCTTCACCGCGCGCACGACGATGCGGGCGTCGGGCGTCTGCCACGGGCCGCGCGCGATCAGCTCACGTTCGTTCGGATCGAGCAGCACGTAGGTCCGCAGCAGCCACTTGCCTTCCTTGTGCAGGGCCACCATCGCGTCGAGCGTGGTGCGATCGACGCCGGCGTCGTGCACGCAGGTGAGGCCGTGGCGCAGGCACTCGCGCTGGGCGGCGAGCAAACGCTGGCGGATCTGGTCGGGCGACAACGCCGGCAGCTTGATGGCCCCCATCGCGTCATCGACCAGCACCCCGGTCGGCTCACCGTCCTGGTCGCGCAGGATTTCCCCGCCTTCGCCTGTGACGCTGTCCTTGCGGACCCCGCCGAGTTCCAGTGCCCTCTGGTTGGCGAGCCCGGCGTGGCCGTCGATGCGGGTCAGCCAGACCGGGTGGTCCGGGATCGCCGCCGACAGTTCCTGGTGCCGCGGCATCGCCGTGTTCGACCAGTCGTTCTGGTCCCAGCCGCGGCCGATCACCCAGCTGCCCTTCGGCAGCGTGCTGGCCTTTTTGACCGCGCGGGCAATGACCTCCTGGTACGACGTGGTGCCGACCAGGTCGACCTCGTCGAGCATGCCGCCGAGCAAGAGCAGGTGGCCGTGGGCGTCGATCAGGCCCGGCATCACGAATGCGCCCGGCAGGTCGAACTCCGCCGCGCCGTGATGCGCCGGGTGCACGCTGCCCGAGTTCACGTAGCGGCCGTGGCGGGCCTCCAGATTGCCGGGCCACAGGTCGCCGGTGCCCGTGTAGACGGTGACACCTCGCACGACGACGGCACCACTGGGCGCCGGATTCTGCGGAGCGGGGACGACGGCGGCGACGACAGCGACGGCGAACGACCAGAGCGCGGCGACCATGCCGCCGACGATACTCAGCTCTCTTCCGGCGCGCAGCGGATCTCGGCGTCGGCGGTGAAGATCGAGCGCCGCCGCACCCGGCCGGCCGGCACCCTGGCGCCGGGGAACAACAGGCACTCGGTCAGTTCGCAGCCCTCGCCGACCTCGGCCCCGGCCATCGCCACGCTGCGGACCAGCACACTCGACGGCCCGAGCCTGACGTCGGCCGCCCGCCAATTGGACTGCCCGCTCTGCTGCAGCAACAGCAGGTTCAGGTCCAGCAGGTCGGCCGGGTAGCTGACGTTCATGTCGGCCTTGACGACCTCGGCCGCTTCGACCTTGCAGCCGTCGTCGAGGAAGATCTGGATCGAGTCGGTGATCTCGTACTCGTTGCGCATCGCGGTGCGCGGCGTGCGGCGCACGGCGTCGAAGAACGACAGGTCGAACAGGTAGATGCCGCAGCCCTTCAGGTCGGTGCGCGGGTGGCGCGGCTTCTCGATGACGCGGTGCACCAGCTGGTTCGCGTCGGTCAGCACGACGAAGTTGCGCTTGATCGCCTCGAGGTTCGGCTCGCGTTTGCACGCCAGCACCCCGCCGAGCTGGTTCCGGAAGAACCGGTCGACCATGTCGCCGAGGTTCTCGGTGACGAAGAAGATGTCGCCGAGGAACAGGAAGAACGGCCGGTCGACGTGGCTCTCGAGCCGCGACACCGCGTGCGCGATGCCGAGCATCTCCTCCTGCTCGACATACTGGATCGACACCCCGTACTGGCGGCCGTCGCCGAGCGCGCGCACGACCTCGTGGCCGAGGTGCCCGATGACGATGACGACGCGGCGGATGCCCATCGCCGCCATCATCTCGAGCTGGTAGGCCATCAGCGGCTTGCCGAGCACCGGCAGGATGGGCTTGGGCCAGTGCTCGGAGAACGGGCGCATCCGCGTGCCCTTGCCGGCCGCGAGGATGACCCCCATCAGTTCGTCGCTCAAACGTGGCTCCCTGGAACTGCGGGTGGCGATCAGCTGCCGACGGCGATCACTCGCGGATGTTGCGGACCATCGAGACGCGGTTGGTGATCAGGCTCGAGATCATCAGATCCGGCCGCGCGTCACCGTCCATGTCCTGCAGCACCGCGTCCGACGCGCCGAACGTGCCGGCGAAGGTCGGCAGCAGCGGGAAGCTGCCGCTGCCGTCGCCGACCAGCACGCGGAAGTCACCGCTGGTCAGCGAGGTGACCAGGATGTCCTCGATGCCGTCACCGGTCAGATCGCGGGCGAGCAGCGCGGTCGGCGAGGAGCCGGCGGCGTAGGTCTGACCACTGAGGCCGTTGACGCTGCCGAACAGCACCGAGATGGTGCCCGAGTCGGCATTGCTGACCACCAGGTCGGCGCGACCGTCGCGGTTGAAGTCGGAGGTCACCAGGTAGTTCGGCGACTGCCCGACCGGCACGGCCAGGAACTGCGCGAACCCGCCGGCGCCGTCGTTGCGCAACACCAGGATGTCGGCCAGATCGGTGCGGGAGACCGCGAGATCGAGCAGGCCGTCGCCGGTGAAGTCGGCGGCCGCGACATCGACCGGACCACCACCGAGCGCCACCACGGTCTCGGCGCCGAACGCGAACGGCGTCGGGGTGCCGGGCACGATGTGCACGCCGCCACCCTCGTAGTCGCACAACGCGATGTCGAAGTCACCGTCGCGATCGAAGTCGGCGAGTGCGATGCCGAACGGGTAGTTGCTCGAGGCGATCACCGCCGGCGAGCCCGGCAGCACCTCGAACGAGTAGTTGCCAGGCGTCGAGCGATTGCGCAGCAGCCGGATCCCGCCCTGCACCCCGACCACGAGGTCCGGACGACCGTCGTTGTCCAGGTCCGCGCTCTTGATCTGGAAGATCGGCAGCCCGGCCTCGACCAGCGTTTCGACCGCGAGGCCGCCGCTGCCGTTGCCACCGAGCACGCTCAGCTGCGTGTTCGCCTGGCTGCCGGTGACCAGTTCCGAGTCGCCATCACCGTCGAAGTCGCCACCTTCCATCCACGACGAGCCCGGCAGGCCCGAGCTGAAGTTGCGGGCGCCGGCCAGGGTGCCGTCGGCCTTCGCGAACCACAGGTTGACGCGATCGCCGAGACCGGACAGCGCGAACAGGTCGTTGCGGCCGTTGCCGTCGAAGTCGGCGATGAAAGGACGCAGCGGCAAACCGGTCGAGTCGAGCAGGAACTGCGTCGAGACGCCGCCGCTCGGCAGGCCCGGGGCGATGCACATCGTGGCGTTGAACGCGAGGCAGGCCACCAGGTCGTTGACGCCGTCACCGGTCACGTCCCCGATCGCCGCCAGCGACGGGCGCGCCGGCACCGGCACGTCGAACGAGACGAACTGGCACTGATTGCCGAAGATCGTGCCGCCGCCGCCGCGCAGGGTCGGGCCGAACAGGTCGGTGACCACGACGTAGCGGTTGGCGTTGAAGGCCGAGACCACGAGATCAGGACGGGTGTCGCCGCTCAGGTCCCCGAACACCAGGCCACCGGGCGCGCCCGGCACGTTCAGCTCGCAGTAGTCGCTGCCGAAGGTGCTGGCATTGCCGCCGCGATAGATCACGACGCGGTCGTTGCCCGGATCGGCGAACGCCAGGTCGGCGATGCCGTCGCGGTCGATGTCGCCGATGACCGGGCTGAAGGCCTTGCCGCCGCCCGGCAGCTGGACCATCACCTGCGACGAGAAGCCGCCGCTGCCGTTGCCGAACGCCACCGTCAGGTCGTCGGCGCCCGGCCGCGCCAACGCGATGTCGAGGTTGCCATCGGCGTCGAGGTCGCCGACCGCCACGGCGTCGGCCTGCCCCGCGATCGCGCCGCCCGGCGTGAAGGTGCCGGCGCCGTCGTTGAGCCAGATGTCGGTCGAGTCGACCGTGGCCCGCACGATGACCAGGTCCTGGTCACCATCGCTGTCGAAGTCGCCACCGGAGATCCACGACGGCAGGCCACCGATCTGCTGCTCCTGGGCCCCGACGAACGAAGTGCCGTTGCCGAGCAGGATGCGCAGCTCGCCGGTCAGGCTGATGACCGCCATGTCGAGCTTGCCGTCGCCGTCGAAGTCGGCGACGCGGTAGTCGGCATGGGTGCCGACGCCGGTCGAGATCTCGGAGCGGGTCTCGAACCGCGGCGGGCTGCCGGCGGACAGGCCGGCGATGTTGCCCGAATGCTTGGCGCACGCGGCAGCCACGGCGAACAGCACGAGAGCGAGGGAACGAGGAGGCAGCTTGGTCATGGCAGGGGCGAGGGAGTGCACACGGCAGTGCAACCGATCGTGGAAGCGTAGCACGACGGTGGCCCCACCGCGCTGCGCCGTACGCGAACTGCGGTCCCATTTCGCGACGGCGGCCGGGGTTCCGTTGGCAACGCGACTACGAACTCGCGCCCGGCGGCAACGGCGCCAGATAGCTGCGGGCCCGCTCGACATAGTGGCGCGCCCGCCACCGCATTCCCTCCATCTCCTCGTCGGTGACCTGGCGCACGATCCGGCCCGGCATGCCCAACACCACCGAGCGCGGGGGGATCACGGCGTTCTCCTTGATCAGCGCTCCCGCCCCGATCAACGAATAGGCGCCGATGCGAGCCCCACCCAGCACGATCGACCCCATGCCGATCAGCGCGTGTTCGCCGATCTCGACGCCGTGCAGGATCACGCCATGACCGATCGTCACGCCGCGGCCGATCCGCAGCGGGGCATCGATGTCGACGTGGATGCAGGTGTTGTCCTGCACGTTGGTGGTGTCGCCGATCTCGATCCAGCTGTCGTCGCCGCGGATGGTGACACCGAACCAGATGCCGACGTCGCGGCCGAGGCGCACGTCGCCCACCACCGTGGCGTTGTCGGCGACCATCGCCGCGCCGCGCCGCAGCAGGCGCCCGACCATGTCGGGATGGACCGTGAACGAACGCGATTCGGGATTCATCGTCGGTAGAGCAGCTCGAAGGTGCCGGGCGACACCACCACCACGGCGGTGACCACGGCATTGTGCAAGGCATGGGCGGCGACCGCCGGCCACAGGCTGCCGCGCCGTTCCACCAGCCAGCCGAACAGCACGCCGAGCAACCCGGTCGGCAGCGCGTAGTGCACACCGTGGGCGAGGCCGAACGCGAGCGCGGCCAGCAGCACGGCGGCCCGCGGCGACACGACCTCGCGCAGCGCACCCTGCAGGTAGCCGCGGAACACCAGTTCCTCGGCCAGCGGCGCGGCGAACACGACGCCGGCCACCACCAGCCAGAAGCCGGGCCGGGCCGGATCGCCGGCGGCCAGATACTCGAGCGCCGTCTGGGCCGCGACCGGCTGGCCGAGGCCCCGCATCAGCTCGAGATAGCCGACCAGCACCGCCGCCCAGCCGAGCAGGAACGGCGCATAGGCGCGCACCACCGCGCCGAGCCAACCCGGCCGCCACGGCCACGCCGGCGGTTGCCAGCGCGCGAAGCCCACCATCCCCAGTGCTACCGCCAGGAAGGCGATCATGCTGGCCTCGACCCAGGCCGCGCTGCCGGGGGACGGCGCTGCCGCACCGGTTCGCTGCCACACGTCGAACGCGACCGTGGGGCCGACCGCCAGCAACGCGAACGCGACCATGCCGCGCGCCGCGAGCACCGCAGCGGTCGCCGGCGTGTTCATTCCCCGGCGATGATGCCGCTCTGCGGCGACGAGGCGCTGGCGTAGAGCTTCTTGCCGATGCGCCCGGCCAGGAACGCGTCGCGCCCGGCCTCGGCGGCGGCCTTCATCGCCCGCGCCATGCGCACCGGGTCCTTGGCCAGCGCCACCCCGGTGTTCAACAGCACGCCGTGCGCACCGAGTTCGAACGCGATCGCGACATCGCTGGCGGTGCCGACCCCGGCATCGACGATCACCGGCACCTTGGCGCGCTCGAGGATGATGCGGATGTTGTTCGGGTTCAGGATGCCCTGACCGCTGCCGATCGGCGCGCCGGCCGGCATCACCGCGGTCACGCCGGCGTCCTCGAGGCGCCGCGCAAGCACCGGATCGTCGCTGGTGTAGCACAGCACGACGAAGCCTTCCTTGACCAGCACCTTCGCCGCCTCGAGCGTGCCGATCGGGTCGGGCAACAGCGTGTCCGGGTCGCCGAGCACCTCGAGCTTGACCAGGTCGCCGATGCCGAGTTCGCGACCGAGCCGCGCGGTGCGGATCGCGTGCTCGGCGTCGAAACAGCCGGCGGTGTTCGGCAGCAGCACGTAGCGTTCGCGCGGCAGGTAGTCGAGCAGCGTCTTGCCCTGCGGCACGCCGAGCTGCATGCGCCGCACGGCGACGGTCACGCATTGGGTGCCGGACACCGCCAGCGCCTCCACCATCGATTCCATCGACGGATACTTGCCGGTGCCGAGGAACAGGCGCGACTGGAACGAGTGCTGGCCGAGGACCAGCGGGCTGTCGACGAGCGTCACGGTGTCGATCGTGCGCCGCGGTCGCCGCCGGCACAAGGGCGAGACCAGGATCGTGTCAGCCGCCGCCGAAGAACGTGACCACCTCGAGCCGGTCGCCGTCGTGCAGCACCGTGGCCGCGTGGTCGGCGCGCCGCACCAGCACCTTGTTGCACTCGACCGCGACCTGGCTCGGCCGCAGGCCCAGCGCCGCGACCAGATCCGCCACCGTGCTGCCGTTCGGCAGCGAGCGCGGCTCACCGTTGCACACCACCGTCATGGTCGCGTTCATGCCGGATCCATCCGCTGCAGCAGCAGCACCTTCAAGTACTCGGACTCCGGGTGCGTGATCGGCGCCGGGTGATCGGGGCCGGCCCCGAGTCGCTGCCGCAGCACGACGTGGAACGGCAGCCCGGCGGCCGCCTGCCGCACCACCTCCTCGAACCGCGGCAGCGTCATGTGATGGCTGCAGGTGCAGGTCAGCAGGAAGCCGTGCGGCGCCAGCAGGCGCAGCGCCTGGCGGTTGAGGTCGCGATAGCCGCGTTCGGCGCCGTCGAGCTCGCGCCGCGACTTCGCGAACGCCGGTGGGTCCAGCACGATCAGTTCGAAGGCGGCGTTGCGTTCGCGCTGCTGGCGCAGGAAGTCGAACACCGAACCGCCGTGCGTGTCGAGACCGCGGCAATCGTTGGCGATCGCGGCCGCGCGCAGCGACTCGAGCGCGGGCTCGGACTGGTCGACCGCCAGCGCCGAGCGAGCGCCGCCGCGCAGCGCATTCAGCGCGAAGCCACCCTGGTAGCAGAACAGGTCGAGCACCGAGCGCCCCTTGGCCAGCTGCTGCACCAGCGCGCGCGCCGGCCGCTGGTCGAGGTAGAAGCCGGTCTTGTGGCCGTCGAACGGCCGCACCCGATGCCGCACGCCGTGTTCGACGATGTCGACCTGCTCGAGCCGTTGCCCGTGCAGCAACCGCACTTCCTCGGGCAGCCCCTCGTGCTTGCGCACGGCGAGATCGTTGCGCGCCACCACCGACCTGGCGCCGAGCCGATCGACCAGGAACGGCACGATCGCGTCGAGGCTCTGCTCGACCACGGCGCTGGTGGACTGCAGCACCAGCACCGGGCCGTAGCGGTCGACGACGAGGCCCGGCAACCAGTCGCCTTCGCCGTGCACCAGCCGCACGCCGTCCTCGGGGCCGAGCTGGCCGGCGCGCGCCTCGACCGCGGCCTGCAGCCGCGCCGCGAAGAACTGCTGACGATCGGGCACCGCTTCGCCCGGCCACGGGCCGCACAAGCGCAGCGCCAGCCGACCGGCGCCGGTGCAGCCGAGGCCGAGGTCGCGGCCGTCCTCGTCGCGCACTCGCACCAGGCGGCTCGGCAGAACGGTGCCGCGGATCAGGTCGTCGGCGTAGAACCATGGCTGGCCGCGGCGCGCGAAACCGGCGGCGCGAGCGGACAGGAACACGTCGTTTGGGGCGGGGGCGGACGGAGCGGATGCCATCGGCCTCGCGAAGGTAGGCAACGGCGCCGGCATTTCCTCCCCGCTGCCGGGAATCCGCGCCACGATCGCCGCCGGCTCCGGATCGCTGCGGCATGCTCAAGCGTCTGTTCTGGTCCGGCGTCCAGTTCGCTCTGCCCATCGCGTTCGGCGCCTGGCTCGGCCCCCGCTTCGGCCCCACCACCGCACTCGCGGCGATCGCGATCGGCGCCCTGGTGCTGGCGCTGCTCGGCGCCTGGCTGCTGCGCGGCTCCACCACCGGCCAGCTCAACTGGCGCAATCACGCCGCCGGCTGGCTGCTGCCGAAGGGGTGGTGGCTCGGCAGCTGCCAGCTGCCGGGCATGGTCGGGAGCTCCGTGCTGTTCACGGTGCTGGCCGCGGCGATCGGGGCCCTCGGTCACGACAACCTGCCGCTGATGGGCGCGTTCGTGCTGAACGGCATCGCGCTCTACCACCTGCTGCGGACGTTCCGTCAGCACACGGCCGGCACTTCGGGGGCGCGCACGACCGGCACCCTGTTGCTGGTGGTCGTGCTGTTGATCGCCGCCGGACTCGGGCTGCAGTTCGCCGGCTGGCCGCGGCTCGCTGCGCTGGTCGCCGGTGGACCGCCGGCTGTGGTCGGCCTGCTGGCGGGCGGCTGGCTGCTGCTGCTGTTGACGCTCGGTCGCAACGCGCGCTGGAACTGACGCCGCGCGGCTCAGCGCGCCGGCACCGCGCTCGCTTCCGCCGGCCGCGCCGGGTCGGCCGGCACGTCGCTGCGGGCGATGTTGCTGCCATCGAGCTGCACCATCAGCTTGCCGATCGAGGCCTGCGCCGCGCGGCCGATCAGCCGGTAGGGACTCGTCGGATTCAGCTCCTGCGGCGAGGTCTGCTGGCTCAGGTAGATCTGCTCGTGCACCAGCGCGCGCTTGCCATCGGCGGCGACCGGCCCGTAGACCTGCACGCGCAGGCTGAATTCGGCCAGCGAACGCTGCCCCGACATGCCCTCGACCATGCCGGTGGTGAACGACAGCAAGGTCGGCTTCAGCACCAGCCCGTCGGGCGTGACCTGCGGCTGCACGGCCGCGAACAGCTGGCTCTGCTCGAGCTGGCGCTGCAGCACGTCGCCGACCATCTCCGCCACCGGCCGCTCCCAGAAGTCGTCGCCGCCGTAGACGATCGGGAAGCCGCGATCGACGGTCGGCAGCTTGCCCGGCTCGCGCGCGTCGGCCACCGGGGCCACGAATACCGGGCGATCGCCAGGGGCCTTGGTCACGAACGGCACGTCCATGTAGAGCAGGTCGTTCTTGGCGAGGTCGGCGGCGCGGTTGGTCGTGCTGCAAGCAGCGGCCAACGCCAGGAACAACGGGGACCAGATCCGGGGGGTGCGAGCCATGCTGCCGGTGGCATCGGCAGGTTCGGGCCGCGACTGAAGCCAGCGGCGCGCGAAACCGCGGCGGCGGCACGCTGCCGCCGGCGGCGATCGGGCGCACCGCCACCATCTGCCGCGTCCGTTTTGCCCCGTGGCGGACGAGCGGATAGAACGTTCGCCCCCGCGTTCGGCCGGTCAACCGCCGCGGCCCACCACCCCATGGCAGCCAGGAATCCGTTCTCGTCCCGTTCCAAACTGAAGGTCGGCAAGCAGACCTTCACCTACTTCGCGCTGCCGGCGCTCGAGCGCGCTGGCCTCGGCAAACTGAGCCGGCTGCCGTACTCGATCCGCATCCTGCTCGAGCAGGCGCTGCGCAACCACGACGACTACGTGGTGCTGAAGAAGGACGTCGAGAACATCGCCGCCTGGGGCCCGAAGACCGCCGGCCAGGTCGAGATCCCGTTCCTGCCGGGCCGTGTCGTGCTGCAGGACTTCACCGGCGTGCCGTGTGTCGTCGACCTGGCGGCGATGCGCGCGGCGATGAAGCGGCTCGGCGGCGACGCGAAGAAGATCAACCCGCTGGTGCCGTGCGACCTGGTCATCGACCACAGCGTGCAGGTCGATGCGTTCGCCAGCAGCAGCGCCGAACAGGACAACCTGAAGCTCGAGTTCGAACGCAACCAGGAGCGCTACGAGTTCCTGAAGTGGGGCCAGCAGTCGTTGACCAACTTCCGCGTCGTGCCGCCGGGCATGGGCATCGTGCACCAGGTCAACCTCGAGTACCTGGCCAGCGGCGTGCTGCACAAGCAGGACGGTACCGACACGATCGCCTACCCGGACACCGTGGTCGGCACCGACTCGCACACGACGATGATCAACGGTCTCGGCGTGCTCGGCTGGGGCGTCGGTGGCATCGAGGCCGAGGCAGTGATGCTCGGCCAGCCGACCTACATGCTGCTGCCCGAGGTCGTCGGCATGGAGCTGCAGGGCAAGCTGCCGGAAGGGGCGACCGCGACCGACCTGGTGCTGACCGCGACGCAGTTGCTGCGCAAGCACGGGGTGGTCAACAAGTTCGTCGAGTTCTACGGCTCCGGCATCGCCGCGATGTCGCTGGCCGACCGCGCCACGATCGCGAACATGGCGCCGGAGTACGGCGCCACGATGGGCTTCTTCCCGGTCGACGCCGAGACCTGCCGCTTCCTCGAGCGCAGCGGCCGCAGCAAGGAGCAGGTGGCGCTGGTCGAGGCGTACTACAAGGCGCAGGGCCTGTTCTGGACCGCCGACGCGCCGGTGCCCGAGTACAGCAGCAAGCTGGTGCTCGACCTCGGCACCGTGGTGCCGAGCCTCGCCGGCCCCAAGCGCCCGCAGGATCGCGTGCCGCTCGCGGCGATGCAGAAGGACTTCCGGCAGGGCCTGCAGAAGGACGTCAAGGACCGCGGCTTCGGCCTGTTCGGCGAACAGCTCGCCGCCAGCGCCACGGTCGCCGACGGTACCGACGCGAAGATCGCGCACGGCGCGGTCGTGATCGCCGCGATCACGTCGTGCACCAACACCAGCAACCCGTCGGTGATGCTCGGCGCCGGCCTGTTGGCGAAAAAGGCCGCGGCCAAGGGCCTGACGCGCAAGCCGTGGGTCAAGACCTCGCTGGCGCCCGGCTCGCGCGTGGTCACCGACTACCTGCAGAAGGCCGGGGTGATGCCGGCGCTGCAGCAGCTCGGCTTCGACGTGGTCGGCTACGGCTGCACGACCTGCATCGGCAACAGCGGTCCGCTGCCGGCCCCGGTGTCGGCGGCGATCAAGGACGGCAACCTGGTCGCGGCCGCGGTGCTGTCCGGCAACCGCAACTTCGAGGGCCGCGTCAATCCCGACGTGAAGGCCAACTACCTCGCTTCGCCGCCGCTGGTGGTCGCCTACGCGCTGGCCGGCACCGTCGACATCGATCTCGAGACCCAGCCGCTCGGCAACGGCAGCGACGGCCAGCCGGTGTATCTGCGCGACATCTGGCCGAGCCAGCAGGAGATCGCCGACGCGATCGCGAGCAGCATGTCGCCGCAGGCGTTCATCAAGCAGTACGGCACCGTCGACCAGGGCCCGCCGCCGTGGCGCAAGATCAAGGCGAAGCAGAGCGACCTGTTCGCGTTCCAGGCCGCGAGCACCTACATCCAGGAGCCGCCGTTCTTCACCACGATGACGCGCGAGGTCGGCACCATCGGGCGCATCCTCGGCGCCCGCGCGCTCGCGGTGCTCGGTGACTCGGTGACCACCGACCACATCAGCCCGGCCGGCAACATCAAGAAGGACAGCCCCGCCGGCCGCTTCCTGCTCGACAACGGCGTGCAGCCGGCCGACTTCAACCAGTACGGCGCGCGCCGCGGCAACGATCGCGTGATGACGCGCGGCACGTTCGCCAACATCCGGCTGCGCAACTTCCTGGTGCAGCAGGAAGGTGGCATGACCAAGCACCTGCCGAGCGGCGAGACGATGGCGATCTACGACGCATCGATGAAGTACCAGCAGGAAGGCACGCCGCTGTGTGTGCTCGCCGGCAAGGAGTACGGCACCGGCAGTTCGCGCGACTGGGCGGCGAAGGGCACGTTCCTGCTCGGCGTCAAGTTCGTGCTCGCCGAGAGCTACGAGCGCATCCACCGCAGCAACCTGGTCGGCATGGGCGTGCTGCCGCTCGAGTACCTGCCGGGTCAGACCCGCGACAGCCTCGGGCTCACCGGCCACGAGACGTTCGATGTCGCGGTCGACGACGCGGTGCAGCCGCGCCAGCAGCTGACGGTCACCGCGATCCACCCGGAGACCGGCAAGGTGACGACGTTCCAGGCGCAGTGCCGCATCGACACGCCGGTCGAGGTCGACTACTTCCGCAACGGCGGCATCCTGCAGACCGTGCTGCGCAAGCTGCTGGCGCCGGCGGCCGGCAAGACGGTCGCGAAGGCGAAGGCGAAGGCCGCGCCTGCCAAGGCCAAGGTCGCCGCCAAGCCGAAGGTCGCGACCAAGGGCAAGGCCGCGCCGGTCGCCAAGGCCAGCAAGAAGCCTGCAGCGAAAGCCGTGACGGCGAAGTCGGTCGGCAAGCCCGCCGCGAGCAAGGTCGCCGCGAAGCCGGCAACCGCGAAGAAGCCGGCCGCCAAGCCGGGCAAGAAGGTCGACAAGAAGGTGACCGCCAAGCCGGCCACCAAGAAGGCGGTCGCGAAGAAGCCTGCGGCGAAGGCGAAGCCGGTGGCCAAGAAGGCGGCCAAGAAGGCCAAGGCGCGCGGCCGCTGAGCGGTCCGCGCCCTTCCGCGCGCACGGCCGCGCGGCGATGCTGGCCGCCATGCTGCGCCACCTCGCTGCGTCGGCCGTGCTGCTGTTCGCGTCCGCCTGCTCGATGGCTCCGAGGCCGCCGCTCGCCGAACTGACGGCCGACCTGCGTGCCCTCGCCGACACGGTGCGCGGCGACGTCGGCATCTACGTGCGCGACCTGCGCACCGGCGACGAGGTGGCGATCGCGGCCGACACGCCGTTCCCGACCGCCAGCATGATCAAGGTGCCGATCCTCGGCGCGTTGCTGGCCAAGGTCGACCGCGGCGAGCTCGACTATCACCAGCAGCTCACCTACACGAAGGATCGGCGCTACGCCGGCGAGGACCTGCTCGGTGCGTTCGCCGACGGCGAGCAGGTCGAACTGTCGAAGGTCGCGATGCTGATGATCACCACCAGCGACAACACCGCGTCGCTGTGGTGCCAGGAGCTCGCCGGCACGGGTACCGCGATCAACGACTGGCTCGCGACACTCGGCTTCGCCGTGACCCGCGTCAACTCGCGCACGCCCGGTCGCAGCGCCGAACAGAAGGAGTTCGGCTGGGGCGTCACCACCCCGCGCGAGATGGCCGAGCTGCTGGTCGCCGCGCGCGACGGGCGGCTCGGCAGCGCGGCGATGTGCGAGGAGCTGCGGCGGTGCCTCGCGCGCATCTACTGGGACGCCGAGGCGCTGGCGTCGATCCCACCCGAGGTGCACACGCTGAGCAAGCAGGGCGCCGTCAACCGTTCGCGCAGCGAGGCGGTGCTGGTGCACGCCCCCGCCAGCGACTACGTGTTCTGCGTGATCACGAGGAACCAGCAGGACCAGAGCTGGGGCCGCGACAACGAAGGCTACGTGCTGCTGCGCGCGGTGTCGGCGCGGCTGTGGCGCCACTTCGCGCCCGAGCGGCCGTATGCGCCGCCGGCCGGACACGAGCGCTTCTGAGGCAAACCAGGGAACGGCGGCCCGGCTGGTCGACGCTCACACCAGGCGCCGCTTCACCAACGCCCCGCGCCGCCGCTTCTCGTCGCCGACCGGCATCGCCGCGGCGACCCGTTCTGCCGCCGCCTGCGCCGCCGCCGCGGTGCGCGCGTGCACGAACGCCAGCGCATCGCCGGTCTGCACGGCGTCGCCGAGGCCGTGCTTGAGCACGATGCCGACCTGTGGATCGATCGCGTCGCTCGGCTGCCGGCGACCGCCGCCGAGGTCGACGACGACGTGGCCGAGCGCCAGCGGATCGACGTCGACGACGAAGCCGGGCCGCCGCGCCTCGACCGCGACCACGTGCGGCGCGCGGCCGAGCAGCGACACGTCGTCGAGCACGCGCGGATCCCCGCCCTGCAGTTCGAGGTTGTGGCGGAACACCTGGCGCACGACGCCGTCCTGCCACAACCGCACCAGCGTGGCCCGCGCCGAGTCGAGGTCGCCGGCGACCCCGGCGAGCAGCAGCATCTCGGCACCGAGCGCCAGCGTGACCTCGCGCAGGTCGTCGGGACACGGCCCGTCCAGCGCCTGCACGACCTCGATCACCTCGAGGCTGTTGCCGAGTGCCTGCCCGAGCGGGTGATCCATGTCGGTCAGCAGCGCCGCCATCTTGATGCCGGCCGCCCGCCCCACCGCGACCAGGCTCTCCATCAGCGAGATCGCGTCGTGCTCCTGCACCATGAACGCCGCGCGCCCGGTCTTCACGTCCATCACCAGCCCGTCGATGCCCTCGGCGAGCTTCTTCGACAGGATCGAACTGGTGATCAGCGGGATGCTCTCGACGGTGCCGCTGATGTCGCGCGTCGCGTACATGCGGCGGTCGGCCGGCGCGATCTCGGCGCTCGGCGCGGCCATCGCATACCCACACTGCTCGAGCACCTGCTGGAAGCGTTCGATCGACAGGTCGGTGCGATAACCGGGCAGCGCGGCGAGTTTGTCGATGGTGCCACCGGTGTGACCGAGCCCTCGCCCACTGACCATCGGCACCGCCACCCCGGCCGCAGCGACCAGCGGCGCCAGCAGCAGCGACACCTTGTCACCGACCCCGCCGGTCGAGTGCTTGTCGATCTTCGGTCGGGTCACGTGCGGGTGCTGCAGCACGCGCCCGGAGTCGCGCATCGCCAGCGTCAGCGCCGCGGTCTCCGCCGGCGTCATGCCGTTGCAGCAGACGGCCATCAGGAACGCCCCGAGCTGCGCATCGCCGAGCGAACCGTCGACGACACCGCTGACGAGATCGCGGATCTCCGCGGGCCCGAGTTCGCCGGCGTCGCGCTTCCTGGCGATCAGCCGCGCTGGATGATTGTGCATGGTGTCTCTTCCCCTACTGCAGGCGCGTCACGGTGCGACCGGGTGCCACAGCGTCTTCAGCTCGACGAACGGCTCGACGAACTGCAGCGAACGCAGCTTGCCGGCCTGCGTCCAGTCGGCGGTCGGCAGGTCGCAGTAGCGCACCCGCTTGCAGTTGTCGGCGGCTGCCGCGGTCAACGCCGCATCGGGAGCACCGGCGATCAGCAGCGCGTCGATGTCACGATGCGCGGCGAACTGCGGTGCCAACTCGCTGCGCAGGCCGCTCAGCAGGTTGATCGCACCGGCCGGGATGTCGCTCGATGCACACACCTCGCCGAGTGCCAGGCCCACGAACGGGGCCGGTTCGCTGACCAGCGCCACCACCGCGTTGCCACCGACCAGCAACGGCAGCACCAGGGCCAGCGTGCCCACCAAGGATGGCGCCGCCGGCGCGATCACCCCGACCACGCCGCACGGTTCGACCGTCGAGAAGTTGAAGAACGGCCCCTGCACCGCGTTCTGGCTGCCGAGCAGGCTCTGCACCTTGTCGCACAGCCCGGCATACCAGATGGTCAGCGCGATCGCGGTGTCGAGTTCCTTGCCCGCCGCGGCCTTGCTCGCACCGCCGAGCAGCAGTTCCTGCTGCATCGCCTCGCGCCGCGACTCCAGCATCTCGGCGAGGCGATACAGCACCTGACCGCGCAGATACGCGGTGCTGCCCGACCACGCGGCGAGTCCGGCGCGCGCGGCCTGCACCGCATCGCGCAGGTCCTTGCGGCTGCCGCGCGCGACGTTGAGCGCCGGATTGCCGGCGGGCTGGTAGCTGCGGCCGGACTCGCTGCGCGGGAACTTGCCTCCCACGTAGAGCTTGTAGGTCTTCGGCACCGGGACGGTCATTGGTGCAAGGTGCCGAGCGGACGGCCGGGAAGCAAGCGCGGCGCGGCGCGTGCTGCGGCGTGCATTGCGCCCGCGGCTACCGGATCGTGAACCCGGCCGCGGTCGCGGCGGAGAACGCCGACGCAGCGCCGACCAGCACCGATTGCAGCACGCCCTGCAGCCCGACCAGCGACGGCTGCAGCGGGATCGCGATCGGGATCGCGACCGGACCGGTGATCAACCCACCGGTCAGGATGCCGAGATCGCCGCCGACCACCAGTTCGCCCAGCAGGTTCGGCAGCGCAATCGAGCCGAAGCCGGTGCCGAGCAACAGCACGAACGCCTGGTTGCCGACCTCGGCCCGGACCGTCACCGGGGTCGTGCTGCCGAGTGCGAGTTCGGTGACGCCCAACGGCAACTCGGTGCGCGCGATGGTGTCGGGCAGGCACGCCATCAGGAACGACGGCGCGCCCTGCACCGCGACCGCCGACGCCGCCGGGTCGGTGGTCAGCAACACCGTGGCGCAGCAGCGGATCGAACCGGCGCTGCCGCCCACGTCGTGCACTGCGTGGCCGCCGAGCACGCCGAGCCACGCCCCGACTGGCGGCTGGCCGCCGACCAGATGGCAATCGACCGCCCACAGCGAGTCGCTGCCGCGGATCGCGATCGCATCGCCACCCTCGATCGACGGCGCATCCGAGCGATTGCCCTGCAGCACCGTGCGCGTGAGCTGCACCGGCGTCGAGTCGACGAACAGCGCCGCCAACCCGGCGGTGCCGGCGGCCCCGTTGCAGCGATAGCGATAGTCGCCGGCGCGCACGCGATCGCACCACAGCGACTCGACGTCGCGCACCTCGATCAGGCCGTCGTAGGCGACGGGGCCGAAGCTGTTCGACAGCACTTCGACGGCCAGCAAGCGCACGTGGCCGAGCCCGTTGCCGGTGATGACGATCGCCGGCGCGGCGGCGGTCGCGGTCGCGCGCGCATGCGCGATGGTGACCTGCTGGAACGGCTGCAGGCCGGTGACGGTGATCGCCGGCGCGCCGCTGACCGTGAACACCGCGCCGGCACCGCTGCTCTGGTTGCCGATCACCGCGAGCTGCTTGCCCTGGATCACGAACGGCGCGTAGGTGCCCGGGTCGACTTCGATGACGTCCCCGTTGGCGGCCGCATTCACGGCCGCCTGGATGTCGGCGAACGCGCGAGTCGGTCCGACCTGTCGCACGATGCCCTGCGCGGCGAGCGGCGCCGGCAAAAACCACCACAGGGTCGCCGAGGCGACGGCAGCGATCCGGATCATCATCGCACCATCGAAGCCGGGTTCGTCGCAGCTGGCAATCCACTGCCGACGTCGGTCACCGCACCTCGCTCTGGGTGACGACGGTGCGGATTTTCGACCATGTCGCTGCACCCTTTGCCGGCGTCCCCGAGATCGTAGGGCACCTCCTGATGGTCGATCCCGCGCCCCCACCCACACACCTGCCCACCCGCGGCGATCGGACCGCGACCGCGGCCGGCATGCGCCCGGCCCTGTGGCGCTACCTGCGCGTGCTCGGCGCCGATGCGGCGACCGCCGACGACCTGGTGCAGGAGGCGTTCGTCGTGATGCTGCAGCGCGAGCAGTTCGATGGTTCGGTTCCCGGCGCCGTGTTCACGTTCCTGCGCAGCACGGCGCGGCACCTGTGGCTGCGCTCGCGGCAGCGCCGCAGCAGCGAACGGGAGGTCGAGGAAGCGGATGCGGTGTGGACGGCGCGCTGCGGCGAGGGTCCGGGCGACGAGTATGTCGACGCCCTGCGCGCTTGCATGGCACAGCTGCCCGAACGCAGTCGCGCGCTGCTGGCGGCGACCTACGGCGACGGGGCTGGCCGCGCCGAGGCCGGCGAACGCGTCGGCATCGGCCGCGACGGCGTGAAGAGCGCGCTGCGGCGGCTGCGCACGTTCTTGCACGACTGCATCACACGGCGATTGGCGAGGACCCGATGAACCACTCCGATTCCGTCCGCGCGGCCGAAGAACGTCTGCTCGACGCCGCACTCGCACAGCACTTCGCGAGCGCGTCCGCGGCAGCGCCGCCGGCGACGACGCCACGATGGCTGCTGGCCGCGCTGGTGCTGCTCGGCATCGTGGTCACCGCGGCCACGATGTGGCACACGCGCACCGCCCCTCGCGACGAAGCGCAGGACCCGCCGCCAGCCCCCTTGCCCACCGAGGTGACCGGCTCCGGCAAGACCGAGCTGCTGGCACTGCCGGTCGACACCGAGAACCTGCTCGCCAAGATCGTCGATCCGCGCGACCTGTCCACGGTCACACGCTTCACGCAACTGCGCCGTTTGCGGTTGTCGGCGGAGCAGATCCACATCGCCGGCATCAAGTCCGGCAGACTGCATCCCCAGTGGAGCGATCCACCACAAGACCTGCTGGCCCCGCTTGCCACGCTGCCGCTACTGGAGTCGATCCATCTCCCGACCCAGCTGCGGGTCGCACCGGAGCTGCTGGCCCCGCTGGCCGCACATCAGACCTTGCGTGAGGTGACGCTGGCCGGCTACGGGATCACGATCGACGGCAACCTGCGCGCCGTCCTCGCGGCGATCCCGAAGCTGCGCCATCTGCACTTGCATGGCGTCGATATCGAGGGGTCTGTACTCGAGCATCTGACGGCCCTACCGCTCCATTCGCTCGAGATGGCATCCTGTTCGGGCCTCGATCCCACCGACTGGGCAGCACTGGTGACGATGCGCACTCTGCAGCACCTGTCGTTGCAGGACTGGAGCTACGACCAGCTGACTCGCTTCACGTTCCGAGAGGGGACCGAACAACACGACGCCGCGTCGAAGCGTGTGTGGCATCCCACCGCGGAGCACATACGTGCACTGGCCGGTCTGCCGAACCTGCGCCGCCTCGAACTGCACCAGTGCAGCCTCGACGACGAGCAGTTCGCGGCACTGCCGGAGACCTTGAACGGCCTGAGCCTGCGCAACACCAGGCTGACGCCAGAGGGCATCGGCGCGCTCAGCCGGCTGGTGGCATTGCGCGAACTCCACTTCGACACCAGGGCCCGCGGCTACACGCTCGCCGACTTGTTCGCCCCCGACGACGAACCGGCCGCCGAGGCATTCGCAATGGCGATCCCCACGCTGCGACTGCGATCCCTCGAGTACCACGGTGCGCTGCCGCCATCGGTTGCGAACGCGATCGGCAAGCAAACGGAGTTGCGCGAGCTCACCATCGTGAGCAAGCGCCCGGCAGCGGACACGGCCACCACCTTGCTGCGCGCGCTGCGGCTGCACCGCCTGTCGTGGCAGGCGCCCGTCACCAGCGACCTGCTGCTGGCACTGGCGAAGCAACCGGACCTGCGCGAACTCGAGTTGCGCGCCGACGACATTGCCGACGTGACAGCACTCGCTGCGGCTCCGCTACTGCAGAACCTGACCCTGACCAAGATGAGCATCGGTCAGGGCGTGACCACCGCGCTGCTGGCTCCACTCGCCAGCTCGAAGTCGCTGCGCACGATCGCGGTCGCCGTCAGCATCGAACGCGGCAGCAAGCACCCGACCGAGGCCGAGCTGCAGCGCGCCGTCGGCGAACGCATTCGCCTCCGACTGCACCGGTCCGAGTTCGTCACCGGCAAACGCTGATCCAGCAAGCTGCGGAACGGCACCACGCCCTGGCAACGGGCCTTGCGAACGCCACTACTCCGCTGCCGAGCGGCTTCCGAGCGCAGGCTGGCCGGCTGCCGGTTGCACGAACCTAAACCAGTGGTTTAGTTTTCTGCACCATGCCCAGAGCCAAGAGTCGACCGTCAGGACCTGACTGGGAGGCACTCTACCAGCGCGCCGAGACCCAGGCCGGCCACTTCACACTCGCTGACGCGAGAGCCTGCGGCTACTCGTCGCAGTTGCTGCAGAAGCACCTCGCAGCGGGCCGCATGCAACGAGTCCGGCGAGGCATCTACCGACTCGCCCACTTCCCGATCACGGCACACGAAGAACTGGTCGCGCTGTGGCTCTGGTCGGATCGGCTCGGCGTGTTCTCACACGAGACGTCGCTGGCGCTGCAAGACCTGTCGGACGTCCTGCCGGCGCGCGTGCACATGACGCTACCGACCAATTGCCAGCGCCGGCGCCAGCAGGTCCCGCCCGGTGTCGTGCTGCACTACGCCGACCTGCCGGCTCACGCCAAGGCGTGGCACGAGGCGATTCCGCTGACGGCGCCGATCCAGGTTCTCACCGAGTGCGTCGAGGCGAACGTATCGCCTGAGCTCGTCGACCAAGCGATACGGCAGGCGCTGCGCCGCGGGCTGGTGGCTCGCGAGGCGGCCGCAGCACTGCGGATGCGGATTCGGCATCGAGGACGTCGGACCGCTTGACACACCCTCGCTACACAACGCCACAAGCCTTCAAGCAGGCGCTCGAGCAGCGCCTGCGCGCCACCTCCGTCACCGGGATCGACATCGAGCGGCGGCGCCAGCTGCTCGTGTTCGACCGGTTCCTGGCGCGGGTCAATGCGGCCGAAGGGGACGCGGTCATCCTGAAGGGAGGGCTCGTGCTCGAACTGCGTTCGGCGCGAGCACGCACCACCAAGGATGTCGATCTGCGGATGATGGGCACCCATGCCGAGCTCCTGGTTCGCCTCCAAGCGGCCGGGCGCGCCGACCTGCAGGATTTCCTTCGTTTCGAAGTACAGCGCGATCGCCACCACCCGGACATCCGCAGCGAGGGCATGAAGTACGCCGGCTATCGATTCACGGCCGAATGCCGACTCGCGGGCAAGCCGTATGGACGGCCATTCGGCGTCGACGTGGCATTCGGCGACCCTCTCGTCGGCGCTCCCGATGAAGTTGTCGGCGACGACCTGCTCAGCTTCGCCGGGATCGAACCGGCCAGATTGCGCCTGTATCCCGTCGTCTCCCACATCGCCGAGAAGCTGCACGCATACACGTTGCCGCGAACGCGCCCGAACTCACGAATCAAGGACCTGCCGGACCTCGCCTTGCTGGCCAACGTCGGCACCCTGGACGCACAGACACTGCGAACGGCGCTCGAACGGACCTTCGCATTCCGCGCCACCCACCCGCTGCCGATCGCGCTCCCGCCACCCGCCATCGACTGGAGCGCCCCTTATCGGGCGATGGCGCAGACGGATGAGCTGCCGTGGCCGGACCTGGCTGCAGTGACCGCCGCCGCGAGCACCTTTCTCGATCCCATCCTGATCGGCACCGTGCACGAAGGCACCTGGCAACCAACATCGTGGCGCTGGCTCACGACACGACGCTGACCTCCCCACTCAGCCCGGCAGCAGGCCACCCTGCAAGCGCACATACCCGCGCATGCCCTGCCGCCCACCCTCGCGCCCGAACCCCGACTCCTTGAAGCCACCGAACGGGCTCGCCGCATCGAAGCGGTTGAAGGTGTTGTTCCACACCACGCCGGCCTTCATGCGCTCGGCGAGCCACAGGATGCGCGCACCCTTGTCGGTCCAGATGCCGGCGCTCAATCCGTACGCGGTGTTGTTCGCCTTCTCGACCGCTTCCTCCGGCGTGCGGAACGTCAGCACGCTCAGCACCGGCCCGAAGATCTCCTCGCGCGCGATGCGGTGGCTCATCGTGACGCCGGTGAACAGCGACGGCGGGAACCAGAACCCCTGCTTCGGCAGCGCACACTTCGGCTGGTACAGCTCACAACCACTCGCCTGCCCGTCACCGACCAGCTCGCGGATGCGCGCCAGCTGGGCCGCGCTGTGGATCGCGCCCATGTCGGTGTTCTTGTCCATCGGGTTGCCGACCCGGATCCGCGCCATGCGGCGCCGCAGCTTGTCGACGAAGCGATCGTGCACACTCTCCTGCACCAGCAACCGCGAACCGGCGCAGCAGACGTGGCCCTGGTTGAAGAAGATGCCGCGCACGACACCCTCCACCGCCTGGTCGAGCGCCGCGTCCTCGAACACCAGATGCGCCGCCTTGCCGCCGAGTTCGAGCGTCAGCTCGACGTTGCGGCCGGCGACCGCGCGCTGGATCTCCTTGCCGACCTCGGTGCTGCCGGTGAACGCGACCTTCGCCAGCCCCGGATGCCGCACCAGCGAAGCACCGGTCTTGCCGTCACCGGTGATCACGTTGACGACGCCCGGCGGCAGACCCGCCTGCTGGAACACCTCGCACAGCCGCAGCGCGGTCAGCGGCGACGTCTCGGCGGGCTTCAGCACCACCGTGTTGCCGGCCGCGAGCGCCGGCGCGATCTTCCACGCCGCCATCAGCAGCGGGAAGTTCCACGGGATCACCTGGCCCACGACGCCGAGCGGCTCGGGGTTCTGCCCTGGGAACAGCAGCTCGAGCTTGTCGGCCCAACCAGCGTGGTAGAAGAAATGCTGCGCGGCGAGCGGGATGTCGACGTCACGCGTCTCCTTGATCGGCTTGCCGTTGTCGAGCGTCTCGAGGCACGCGAACTCACGCTGCCGCTCGAGCAGGATGCGCGCGATGCGGAACAGGTAGCGCGCCCGGTCCTCGCCCGACAGCTTGCGCCAGCCGACGAAGGCCTTCTGCGCCGCCTTCACCGCCGCGTCGACGTCCTGGTCGCCGGCCAGCGCGACTTCGCTGAGCACCTGCTCGGTCGCCGGATCGATGGTCGCGAAGTACTTGCCGGTCCTCGGTTTGGTCCACTGCCCACCGACGAACAGTTCGCACCGCTTCGGGATCGTGAAGTGGTCGATGCCCTCCGGCGACGGCGCGTAGTTCCACACGCCACCGAACGTCAGCTCGCGTTCGCCGCCGACCTCGGTCCCGCCCTTCGTCGCCGTCTCGGTCACAGTCTTCGTCTTGGCCATGGCTGTTGTCTCGTTCAATCGGCGCTGAAGTCGGTGGCGCGCTGGTAGCGGCCGGTGCGTTCCTTCTCGATCTGCATGCACACGTCGGTCAGCAGCGCGCTGGCGCCGAACCGGAACCACTGCGGGTGCAGCCACCGATCGCCGCAGGTCTCGGCAACCAGCACCAGGTACTTCAACGCGTCCTTGCCGGTGCGGATGCCGCCGGCGGCCTTCACGCCGACCATGTGCCCGGTCTCGAGATACCAGTCGCGCACCATCTCGAGCATCAGCAGCACCACCGGCAGCGTGCTCGCCGGCGTCACCTTGCCGGTGCTGGTCTTCAGGAAGTCGGCGCCGCCGAGCAACGCGATGTGGCAGGCGCGGCGGATGT
The DNA here is from genome assembly GCA_025459175.1 of Planctomycetota bacterium. Lineage (GTDB taxonomy): Bacteria > Planctomycetota > UBA1135 > UBA1135 > UBA2386 > UBA2386. The sequence continues at coordinate 37,048 of JALORC010000012.1, forward strand.
TGTCGTAGGTCTTCAGCTCGCCGGTCTCGAGGATCACCTTCAGGTGGGCGGCGCCGCACGCCTGCTTCACCGCGACGATCTCGTCGTACACGAAGCGATGGTCGCCGGCGAGGAACGCGCCGCGGTCGATCACCATGTCGATCTCGGTGGCGCCGGCGGCGACCGCGAGTTCGACCTCGCGCAGCTTGGTCGGCCGATCGGTGCGCCCGGCCGGGAAGCCGGTGGCGACCGACGCGACCTGCACCGCGGTGCCGCGGCACGCCTGCACCGCGGTCGCCACCAGGTCCGGATAGACGCAGACCGCCGCACAACTCGGCACGTCGTCGCGCTGCGGCAGCGGCCGGATCGCCTTGCGGCACAGCTGGCGGACCTTGCCCGGCGTGTCCATGCCCTCGAGCGTGGTCAGGTCCATCATCGAGATCGCCAGCTGCAGCCCCTGCACCTTGCTGGCCTTCTTGATCGACCGGGTGCCGAGGTCGGCGGCGCGGGTCTCGAGCGCGATCGCGTCGACGGGGCTGGTGTGGAACTCGGACGGCGACAGGGCGGCCATGGCAGGCGGGCATCGTGCCCGCGCGGCGGCGCGAAGTCGACCACGAGGCTGGGCTCGAGCGCTCGCGGCAGTCGGATCCGGATTCGACTGCAACTTCGCGGGACCCGAACGGGGATGTCCCGGCGGAGCCGCGGCGGCGACATGTGCGTGATCCCAACTATCGACCTATGGCCGCGGCTGCGGCGCTTGCTGCAACGGTTCGCCTACGGCGACCGCGCCGAGGACGTGGTGCAGGAGGCGACGCTGCGGCTGTGGCGGCGCTTCGGCGCCGAGCCGCCGCTCCGTGATGCCGTGCAGCTCGGCCGCAAGATGGTGCACGACTTGCTGGTCGACGATCACCGCCGACGCCGGCCCCAGCTGCTCGGCGATGCCGATGCCGGCCTGCCGAGCCGGCCGCCCCACCACGCGTTCGACTCACTGGCGGCGCTGGTCGGCGATGCCGCGCTGGTCCGAGCCCTCGGTCCGCGGGCGCTGCAGTTGCTCGAACTGCTCCTGGCCGGCGAGCGGCGCAACCGCGTGTTGGCGGTCTTGCTCGGCACGTCGCCGGCCGCGATCCGCCGCCGCCGCGCGCGCATCGCCCGCATCCTGAACGACCATCTGCGGCGTGAATTGCCCGCCGGCAGCGGCGTCGAGGATCCCTCCGAACGGTCTGTGGACGACGGTTTCCGATCATCCCAAGGAGGCTTCCAGTGTCACGAGTCCAAGTCCTGTCCACGTCCTTGCCAGCCGGCGGCGCCACCGCCGGGCGACGACGGCCCGCCCAGATCCATGCCAGAGTGAGTGCGCTGCTGGCCGCCGCCGCGCTCGGTTCCCTGTGCAGCTCGGCACGGGCCCAAATGGTGCCCGGCAACGTGCCGGTGACGGTGCCGATCAACCAGAGCGTCGGCGCCGGCGCGACCACGAACGGCAACTTCTTCGACAACACCAAGGGCAACCTGGTGCGCCACCAGCTCGGCCACATCCGCCCGCTGGCACTCGGCGCCGGCGGCACGCTGCTGGCCCCGAACAACGCCGGGCAACGCCTCTCGATCCTGTTGGCCTCGACCGGCGCCCTGCTCGGCGAGATCCCGACCGGCCCCGGCATCACGGCGGTGCTGCCGCGGCCCGGCAGCAGCGAGGTCTGGGCCGTCGACAGCGTCAACGGGTGCGTCAGCGTGATCGACCCGGGCACGCTGCGGATCGTGCGCACGATCCAGGTCGGCAAGGAACCACATGGCATCGTGTTCACAGCCAACGGCTCGCGCGCCTACGTGACTTGCTCGGCCGCCAACCGCGTCGACGTCATCGACTGCGCCAACTACACCGTGCAGAAGAACATCCCGATCCCGGCCATCGGCCCGCGCGGCATCGCGATCACCGCGGCAGCCACGAACACCCCGGAGATCGTGTGGGTGGCGCCGATCTACTCGGGCAACAACACGGTGAGCAAGCTCACCGCACCGCCGCAGCCGCCCCCGTTGACGCCACCGTTCGCCGGCGCCCAGTCGGTCGTGGTGCCGAATCCTGCCCTCGGTGAGATCCCGTTGCCGGACCAGGATCTGTTCGCCATCCCGGTGACGGCGAGTGCAACCAGCGACGCACTCGATCCGAGCCGCACCCGCACCGGACTCGGCACGATCCTGCTCAACCTGCACGCGCGCCCCGGCACCACGGAGCTGTGGATCCCCAACACCGACGCGCGCAACCTCACCATCGGCGAAGCCAACTTCGTCGGCGGCAAGGTGGTGTCCAATCGGATCACCATCGTGAACACGGCGACGTCGGTCGGCACGCTCCCGATCGTGCTCGATCTCGACCTGATGGCCCCGGCCGGCGCCGCCCAGCCGGCGGCGGTCGCGTTCGATGCCCCGCGCAATCGCGCCTACGTCGCGGCGTTCGGCAGTGATGTCGTGCTGGTGCTGAACACCGGCGCCGCCGGCTACCCGGTGATCGGTCGTCACACGCTGCGCGCGCGGACGCCGTCGCTGCCGGTCGCCCCGAACACCGCCGCCCGCTGCGGGCCGCGCGGCCTGCAGCTGTCGGCGAACGGCAACGAGCTGTTCGTCTATCACGGCATCGACAACTCGTGGACACGCATCAACCTCGCCGTGCTGAACTCGGCGGCTCCGCTGGCCTCGACGCTGGGCTTCGATCCGACCCCGGCCGAGGTCAAACGCGGACTCGGCCATCTGGCCAATGCCGACCACTCGCCTAGCAAGACCAGTTCCTGCATGTCGTGCCACGTCGACGGACACTTCGACATGCTGACCTGGAACCTGGCCGCGTTCCGCGACCCGGCCAACACGTCGAACCCGCAGTTCGAGATCGACGACAAGGGGCCGATGGCGACCCAGAGCCTGCGCGGCCTGTTCGAGTCCGGTCGCTTGCACTGGCGCGGCGAGCAGGTCGGCCTCGACGACTTCAACGTCGACGGCTTCCAGGTCCTGCTGCACCGATCCACGCCGCTGACCGCAGCCGAGTTCGAGGACGTGCGCGCCGGCACCAACTCGCTGGTGTATCCGGCCAATCCACGCGCGCCGAACGACCGCGTCTACTCGGGCGCGCTCGGAACCGGACTCGATGCGTTCCGTCGCACCACCGCCGTCGGTCCCGACACCTGCGCGAGCTGCCACAGCCTGCCGCTCGGCACCAACACCGAACTGCAGGTGTTCGCCGCTTCCGGCATCCCCGCCCACTCGGGCAAGGTCGCCCAGTTGCGCGGTGTCGGCGACAAGGTTTCCCAGTCGGTACCCGTGTTCACCGACCCTGCGTACCTGGTGAGGGTATCGGCCGGATCGACGATCCTGGATCGACGCAGCTGCAACGGCTGGGGCCTGACGCACGGCGCCACCGTCGACTCCATCGCGACCTTCGTCGCCACCTTCCCCGGCATCTTCTTCGCCGACCTGGTCCCCGAAGTGAGCGCCTTCGTCGACGCCTTCGACACCGGCCTCGCGCCATCGACGACCTGGCAGCGCACGCTGGTGCCCGTCGTGCACACGCTCGCCGAATGGCAGGCCGCGCTGGCTGCATTCAAGGCCCAGGCCCAGGCCGGCAACTGCGATGTCGTGGTCGCCACCGCGGTGCTGGTCGGCGGCCTGCCGACGCCGGTCACCCTCTGCTGGGACCACGCGCTGCAGCGGTGGCAGACCGCGGCCGGTTGGGCGTCGTTCGACGACGCGATGATGGACGCCTTCCTGTTCGGCGCCGGCTTCACGGTCACGCTGTTCGGTCAACCACTCGGCACCGGCCGTCGCTTCGGGGTCGACCGCGACCTCGACGACCTGCTCGACGACGACGAGGCGAACTTCACGCCGTTCCTGCCGTCGCACCGCACCGATCCGGACACGGACCGGGACGGGTTCCCCGACGGCCACGAGGCCAAGCACGCGCCGACGATGAACCCGCGGGCGCTGAACACGACCTCGCCGGACGTGACCGCACCGCAGTTCACGTCCCCCGCCGGGAGCGTCGTCACCTGGGTGACGGCATCCTCCGCGAAGCTCGAGTTCACGACCGATGAACCGACCACGGCGGCGATCGATCTCGATCTGGAGGCGACCACGAGCCCGACCAGCGGCAAGTTCGACCGCAACCATGTGATCCTGCTGCGCGACCTGCAGTCGAACACGACCTTCTCGTTCTCGATCAAGATCATCGATGTGAAGGGCAACGCGAACTCCCTCGCGGTCAGCCTGACGACGATGCCAACCGGCGACGGCCTGCGAGTGGTATCGATCCAGGCCGCTCCGTTCGTCGCGAGCAACCTCACGGTGACGGTGGCGATCGGGTCGTTGCAGAACCCGACCTCGACCGCCGGTGCCGGCCACAGTGTGTTCGCCTACGCCTACGCCGATGCCAACACCGTGCCGCTGACGCAGATCGCCGCCTCGTTGGCCCCGGTGACCGCCGGTCCGACCAAGCAGGCGACGTTCACCGTGGCGGTGCCGGCGAACGTGCTCGCCGCTCCGGCCGGCACGCGTCGCCTGCACTTCGGCGTGCGAAACGTGATCCCGCCGTTCCCGCTCCCGGCCGGCGCCTTGCCATACATCGAGGCCAACGACGTGATCAGTCATCGGGTCATCACGTTCTGACCCGCGGCGGCGGTCGGGCTACTGCCGACCGCGCTCGACGTCGCCGAACGTGAACGGGTCCGGCAGCAGATCGCGCAGCATCGCCTGCCGCCGGACCCCACCGCGGCCGACCATCACCACCTGCATGCCGAGCCCGAACTCGGCCAGCACCTGGCGACACGCGCCGCACGGCCGCGCCGGCTCGTCGAGGTCGGTGACCACCGCGACCGCGACCAGGTCGCGCGCGCCGGCGGCGACCGCGGCGGCGACCGCGTTGCGTTCGGCGCAGACGGTCAGCCCATAGCTCGCGTTCTCGACGTTGCAGCCGACGAACACCCGGCCGTCGACCGCCCGCACCGCCGCCCCGACCTGGAACCGCGACGCCGGCGCGTAGGCGTTCGCCCGCACCGCGGTGGCGGCGGTGACCAGCGCGTCGACCGCGGCGCGATCCATCACCGCACCTCCCGCCAGCTGCCGAACATCAGCGCCAACAGCGTCGCCGCGTAGCTGCCGAGCTGCAGCGCACAGACGCCATAGGCGAGCAGCGAACCGTGGTGGTCGATCGCGACCTCGAGGTCGGCATGCCCCTGCAGCAGCAGGTAGCCGGCCGCGACCGCGCCGATCGACGCCAGCGCCGCCCACAGCCGCAGGTCGGTGTTGACCCGGTCGAGCAAGCGACCGAGGAACCACAGGATCGGCAGCCCGCCGAGCAACGTCGGCCAGAGCCAGCTCGGCGGCGCCGTGCCGACCCCGGACAGGAAGCAGGCCCAGATGCCCGCCATCGCGCCGATGCCGAACAGCTGCCCGCCGTGGCCCGGCCACAGCACGCCCAGCGCGCAGCCGCCGGCGAAGATCGCCGGCAACAGCCACTGGAAGCGCGCCCGCACCGCGGGGCGGGTCAACGTCACGAGCTCGGTCATGGCACGGGGTCGGGCCCGGCTGGGCCGGGCGAGAGGGGCGGAGCATCATGGCGACGCCGGGGGCGCAGGGAAAGCCCGCCGTCGCTAGCATCCGCGCGTGACCGATCCCGCCGCCGTTCCCGCCGCCACCACCCTCGGCGGCATTGCCGCGGCCGAACTGGCCGCGAGATACGGCACCCCACTCTACGTGTTCGACGCGGCGGTGCTGCGCGCCCGCGTCGCCATGGTGCAGGCGGCACTCGGTCCGCGCGTGCGGCTGCTGTGGTCGATCAAGGCGAACCCGTCGCTCGCCGTCACCACGGTGTTGCGGCACGCGGGCACCGCTGCCGAGCTCGCCTCGCTCGGCGAACTGCACCTGGCGCTGGCGGCCGGGCACCCCGCGACCGCGCTGCGCTTCGCTGGCCCCGGCAAGACCGACGCCGAGCTGACCGCGGCGCTGCGCGCCGGCGTCGGCTGCTTCCACGTCGAGTCGTTCGACGAGATCACCGCATTGGCGCGCCTCGCGACGGCGACCGCGGCACCGGCCCGGGTGGCGCTGCGGATCAACCTGCCGCAGCAACTCGGCGGCGCCCGCATGCGCATGGGCGGCCACGGCGCGCGTTTCGGCATCGACGCCGCAGACGCCGTTGCGGCGGCGCGCGCAGTGCAGGCAGCGCCGTCGCTGCAGCTGTGTGGTCTGCACGTCTACGGCGGCACCCAGCTGTTCGACGCCGGCGCGTTCGTGCGCCAGGCCGAGCAGCTGTGCGAACTGGCCACGGCCCTGGAGGCCGAGCTCGGCGCGGCGCTGCCCGAACTCGACCTCGGCGGCGGCTTCGGCGTGCCCGCCTATGAAGGCGACCCCGAGTTCGATCTCGCCGCCGCCGGGCGCGGCCTGCAGGCCGTGCTGCAGCGCTTCGACCGCCCCGACCGGATCTGGTTCGTCGAACTCGGCCGGTTCCTCGCCGCCCCCGCCGGCACCTATCTGACCCGCGTCGTGCGCACCCGGCACAGCGGCGGCACCGCCCATGCGATCGTCGACGGCGGCCTGCACCAGCACGCCGCCGCCGCCGGCGTCGGCACCGTGGTGCGGCGACCGCCGTTGCTCGAACGCACCGACGGCCGCCCCGGCACCGCGGCCTGCACCATCGGCGGCCCGCTGTGCACCCCGGCCGACCAGTTCGCCGCCGATCTCCCGATCGGACCGCTCGCGATCGGCGATCTGTTGCAGATCCGCAACAGCGGCGCCTACGGCCTCAGCTACAGCCCGCACGGCTTCCTGAGCCATGCGACCCCCGCCGAGGTGATGGTCGACGGCGGTGCGGCGCGCATCGTGCGCGAGCGCGGCGACGCCGCCGCGGTGCTGGTCGGTCAACGGCCCTGAGCGCCGCGGACGAAGCTGCGACACCCGGCGGAGCCGACGCGGCGATATCCTGCGGCGATGCGTTCCCGCTTGTTGCTGTCGCTGGTGGTGTCTTGGGTCTCGTCGTCTTCGATCACTTGCCAGGAGGGTGTGCCGGCACCGCAGGGCCTGGTGCCCGAGCAGATGTGGTTCGCCCCCACTGCCGCGGACTGGCAGAAGCCGGTGGCGATCCGCTGGCAGCGCACCTGGGACGACGCGGTGCGGCTGTCGCAGCAGACCAAGCGCCCGATCCTGGTCTGCGTCAACATGGACGGCGAGATCGCCAGCGAACACTACGCCGGCGTGCGCTACCGCGACCCGGAGCTGGCCAAGCTGTGGGAACCGTACGTGTGCGTGATCGCGTCGGTCTACCGCCACACCCCGCGCGACCACGACGACGAAGGTCGCCGCATCCCGTGCCCGCGGCTCGGCCATGTCACCTGCGGCGAACACATGGCGATGGAGCCGATCGTCTACGAGAAGTTCCTCGACGGCAAACGCATCTCGCCGCGCCACATCATGGTCGAGCTCGACGGCAGCGAGGTCTACGACGTGTTCTACACGTGGGACACGCAGTCGGTGTTCGACACGCTGCGCGACGGCATCAAGAACCGCAAGCTGCAGGCGCCGCCGATCGTCAAGGGCGATCGTTCGATCCGCGAGCAGCTGCAGAGTCCCGACAGCGCCGATCGCGAGGCGATCGAGAGCATGTTCCGGGCCGCCACGCCGGAGCAGCGGCAGGAGCTGATGGCGCTGGCGCTCGCCGAGGGTGAGCGAGCGCCGATCGAGCTGCTGCGGCAGGCGGCGTGGAGCCTCGATCCCGAACTCGTCAAGCAGGCCCGCGCCGGCATGCTGCAGGCCGCCGATCCCGGCACCGTCGAGCTGATCGCCGACACGCTGAAGGCGCCGCTGCTGGCCGAGGAACGCAAGGCGTTGGCGCAGTCGCTGCGTCGCTTCGCCGGCAGTTCGGTGCGGGCGCAGAGTCTCGCCGCCGCGCACAGCGGCCTCGCCGGCGGCAGTTCGGCGATCGATGCGAACAGCTGGAGCCAGGTGCTGGCCGGGCAGAGCTACGCGAGTGCCGCCGGCGCCGATCCGGCCGCCGCCGCCACCGCGCGCGACGAGGCGCTGCGCGACAAGCCGATGGACGCGACCGCGCGCCTCGACGTCGCCGAGTCGAACCTGCTGCAGGCGTTCGAGGTCACCGCCGGTGCCGGCCGCGGCAGCGTTCGCCTCGCCGCGCGGCAGCGCGAACTGCTGCTCGCCGATGCCAGCCGCCATCTCGACGCCGCCGCGGCGGCCGGTGCGGCCGGCTGGCGCCCGCTGGCGCTGCAGGCGCTTCTGCACTGCGAGCGGCAGCAGATGCCGAAGGCCTACGAGCTGGCGATCCAGGCCGCACCGTTGCTGCCGCCCGACGCGCCGGGCCGCGTGGCGATGGAGGTGCTGGCGCTGTTCGCCGCCGCCCGCCAGGAAGCCATCGTCGCCGCGGTGCGCAGCAAGCAGGAGTGGGACCCTGCGTGGATGACCGACATCCACACGACCTACAGCCTGCTGCGCCAGCACCCGCTCGGCACCGACCGGCAGGTCGCGATGCACTTCGACTTCCTGCAGTTCTTCGGCGCGCCGGACCTCGACCAGCTGCTGCAAGCGGGGCTCGAGCGCTTCCCGGCCTCGGCGCTGCTGCACGAACGGTGGCGCCAGCGGCTGCTCGAGCAGCGCGGTCCGGATGGCCTCGAAGCCGCCTACGCCGAGCGCCTCGCCGCGACCTCGGCGACACCGGCCGAGGCGTGGTTCGCCGGCTATGCGAGCCTGTGCGCCGCCGAGGCGCATCGCCGCACCTCGCAGCCGGACGCGGCCGCGGCGGCCTACCAACGCGGCATCGGCCATTTCGAACGCTATGCCGCGGCCAGCGGCAACAGCGACGGTGCGCACTACGTGGCGATGGCACACGGCGGTCTGGCGCGGCTCCGGCTGCAGCAGGACGACCTGCCCGGCACGTTCGCCGCGCTGCAGCGCGTGTTCGCGATCGCGCCGGCGGCCGCCGCCGCCACCGACGGTCTCGGCATCACCGCGATGCAGACCGCCGAGATGCTGCGCGGCAAGGCCCTCGACCGGAAGGACGAGGCGCTGCTGGCGCAACTGCAGGCGGCGCTGCAAGAGCTGCCGCCGGAGGCGTTCGAACTGCCCGAGTACGAGCGGGCGTCGCGCGGTCAGGGCAACGGCGGCGCTCGCCGCCGCCGCTGAACCGGCCGCTCGCGCCCGCTCGCCGGCGCCTCAGTCCGGGCTGATGTACGAGCGGATGCCGTTGCTGGTCACCAGCCCGAAGCCGTTCTGGCCGTTCGGCAGGCTGAACGGCACCACCAGCGCACACGACTGCGCGAACAGCTCGAAGCCGGTCGGCACGCCGGCCGGAATGTCGAACGTGACCGCCAACATAGGCGAGCCGCCGACCAGGGTCTGCGTGAGGTTGAGCGCCAGCACGTGCGCACGGCAGCCGGGCGCGCCGAGGAAGCTGAGTTCGACACCCGGCACCGGCACGCCGGCGAGGCTGAGGATGTTGGCGCCGAGGTAGATGCCGCTGCCGGGCGCGGCTTCCGGGATGTTGGTGGTCGTGTAGGTCACCGTGGTGCCCGAGCTCGCGGTCGACCGCGGCGCCGGCGTGGCCGACAGCTGCAGCGCCTGCCGATCGGGCGAGGTCGTGCGCGGCAGTGCCGTGGCCAGCACGATCGAGCCCGGATCCGCCGAGGCGCCGCCCGGCGAGAAGCCGATCACGTGGCCCGAACCGAACTGGCTGGTGGTGTTGTCGTCGATGTCGACCCAGACCAACCGGACCTGGCCGGAGCCGAGGTTCAGCTGGAACTGCAGCGTGCTCGGATTCGCGATCGGCGCGGGCGGGAAGTTCTCGACGCCGTCCCAGGTGATGCAGGCGACGGTGTCGGCACCGACCAGCACTTCCTCGTACTTCACCCGACCGCTGCCGACCTCGGTCGGGTTGTAGTCGTGCCAGGACCAGAACGCGGTGCGGCCGGCGGCGAGCAGGGCCGCTGGCGTCGGCGTGTAGGGATTGGTGCCAGGGAAGTTCTGCGGCACCGGCCCCAGCGACACGATGCCATTCGCGTGCACCCGGAGGTCGGTGGCGGCACCGAACGGCGACGGCAGCGGCTGCGACGGCGTGACGGTCGTGTCGCCGTCATCGGCGATCACCAACGTCGTGGCGGCGCCGGTCGGCGCGATGTAGCTGCCACCACCCCAGACCGCGGTGTAGCCGTTCGTGGTCGGCGTCAGCACCATCGACTGGCCGGTCAACGCCGCGGCCGCTGGCACGGCGGTCGCGAAGCCCTGATAGAACGACTCGACCGCCATGTCATAGCAGCCCTGGCCGTAGCTGGTGTGCGACGCCGGCAGCGAGCTCAGCACGTCGAAGCCACCACCGCCGTTCGGCGTGAAGCGCAGGCAGCGCAGCGCGAGATCGAAGGCACCGCCCGGGAACCGCTCGAACATCAGCTGCGTGGAGCCGCTGGTGTTGGCCTGCGAGAAATCGACCCCGGGCACCGCCGCGATGCCGTTGCCGGCCGAGACCCCGAGGATCACCGGGGCCACTGAATCGGTCGTCGGGCCGTAGGCGAACGACACCTCGCCGGTGGCGAACAGTTGCGCCTGGATCGTGAACAGCGGCCCAGGGGTCTGGAACTGGATCGCGTTCTGCCAGGTGACGACGAATTTGCCGGGCAGCGTGTTGTTGATCCAGACGGCGCCATTGTTCGCCGCATCGAGCACCAGATCGCGCCAGAACGGAGCGATGCGCGGCGGCTGGCCGGAGTTGCCACGCAAGTTGGTGAGCTGGGCCGCGGCGTTGGTCGAGAAGCCGGTCGTGGTGGCGCCCGACAGCGCGCCATTGGTCAGGAACACCACGCCGTTGGTCTGCACGTGTGCGTGGGTGTAGCTGGCGGCGACCCCACCGATCGGAAAGGCGAAGTTCAACGGCTGCAGGTCGAACAGCTCGTCGTCACCGACGCCCGGTGCGTTGGCGCCGCGCGGGGCCAACACGCCGAGGTTGGTTTCGAAACACTGGGCCGACAATGCGGGCACCAGCAAGACTGGCAACAAAACGGAGGCGAGAGACTTCATGTTCTTCTTCCCGAATGGTGGACTGGTGACAGGGCCGCAGCAGCATTCCTCATCCCGCTGCGCGCCGGCACGCTACCAACCCGACCGTCAAGCGTCGATCAGCATCGCGTGAAGATCTCGCGCGGCTCGCCATTCCCCGACCAGCGCGGCGTCGCGCGGGCGTTCCGGATCCTGGCACTCGACCGGCAGCAGGAGCGCGGCATCGAGGCCGTGCGCCGCGGCGAACCGCTGGCCGAACTGGAACCGCGACACTCGCTCCGGTCCCGGCAGGTGCAGCAACGGCGGCCCGTCCGGCTGCACGACCTCGGCCACCAGCGCGGCGGCGGCGTCGGCGGCGTGCAACGGGGTGCGGTACTCATTGGTGAACAGCATCACCGGGCCGCTCCGGAGCGCGGCGCGCAGCTGCGCCGAAGCGCCACGGCCACTCGGATCGGGCCCGAACAACAGCGGCAGCCTCGCCACGCGACCGCCGTGGCAACGCACCCGCTCCTCACCGTCCGCCTTGGTGGCGCCATAGACCGACAGTGGCGCCACCGGGTCGGTCGGACCGTACGGCGCGCGATTCCCGTCGAACACGAGATCGGTCGAGACCATCAGCAGCCGCGCACCGAACCGTTCGGCCAGCTGTTCGGGCAACCACGCGTTGACGCGCGCCGCCAGGTCTGGCTGCCGCGCACAGTCGGTGAGTCTGGCCATCGCGGCGAGGTGCAGGACCAGGTCGGGGCGCAGCGCCTCGGCGACCGCGGCCACCATGCCCGGCGCGGTCAGGTCGACCTGGATGTCGCCGGCCCTGCGTGACGTCGCGAGCGGCGTGTGCCCGGCGGCGCGCACCGCGGCGAGAACATGACCGCCGAGGAACCCGGCGGTGCCGGTGACGAGGATGCGCAGCGGAGCCATGCGACCGCGTATGGTTGCGCCGACCCCCCGTGAACGGAAGCACCAGCCCGCGTCGCTTGTTGCTGATCGCCAACCCGATCTCCGGCGGTGGCCGTGGCCGCCTGCTGGCGCCGCAGCTGGCTGCGGCGCTGCGCGCCCGCGGCGCCGAGGCCGAGGTGCATCTGACCACCAGCGCCGGCGATGCGACCGCGCGCGCCGCCGCCGCCGGTGCCGAACCGTGGCACGCGCTGGTCGCGATCGGCGGCGACGGCACCGTCAACGAAGTGTTGAACGGCATGCCCGATCCGACCCGCCCGCTCGGCGTGTTGCCGGTCGGCACCGCCAACGTGCTGGCGCTGGAGCTGGGCCTGCCGCGGCGGGTCGAGGCCGCCGCCGCGGTGCTGGCCGCCGGCCACACCCGCGCGCTGGCGATCGGTCGCGCCGGCGACCGGCGCTTCCTGCTGTTCTGCGGTCACGGCGTCGACGGCGCCGTCGTCGCGCGCCTGAGCGAGGTGCGCTCCGGCACGCTCGGCAAGCACAAGTGGCTCGGTCCGATCTGGCACACGCTGCGGCACTGGCCGGACTTCCACCTGCGCGCCACGCTGGCGTCCGGCGAGGTGCTCGACGGGCTCAGCTCGGTGCTGGTGACGCGGGTGCGCAACTATGGCGGGGTCGTGCAGCTGCCGGCCGACGTCGATTGCGACAGCGGCCTGCTGCACGTGCTGGCGTTCCGCCAGCGCTCCCGCTCGGCGTGGCTGTGGCAGGGCCTGCGCGGCCTGTGCCGACGCATGCGCGCCGGCCCGGGGCTCGAGCTGCGCCGCACCACGTCGCTGCGCATCGACGGCGACGCGCCGTTCCAGATCGACGGCGACCACGGCGGCCGCGGTCCGGTCGCGATCGACCTGCTGCCGGTCCACGCGCGCTTGCTCTGCCCCCGGCCGCGGCCCTGAATCCTGCAGCCCGGCGTCGGCCCGGCGTCCGCGATGCAGTAGCATCGACCGCCATGAGCGATGCTGCGGCAGTGCGTGCGGTCAACGTCGGCAAGGTCCGTTTCGGCGCGGGCCTGCCGTTCGCGCTGATCGCCGGCCCGTGTGTGATCGAGAGCCGCGACCACTGCCTGCGCCACGCCGAGGCGCTGCAGCGGATCACCACCGAGCTGGCGGTGCCGCTGGTGTTCAAGTGCAGCTTCGACAAGGCCAACCGCACCTCCGGTCAGGCGTTCCGCGGCCCCGGCCTCGACGAGGGCCTCGCCATCCTCGCCACCGTGAAGCGCGAGCTCGGCCTGCCGGTGCTGACCGACGTGCACGAACGCGAACAGTGTGCGGCGGTCGGCGAGGTCGTCGACTGCCTGCAGATCCCGGCGTTCCTGTCGCGGCAGACCGACCTGCTGCTCGCGGCGGCGGCGACCGGCCGCGCGGTCAACATCAAGAAGGGCCAGTTCATGGCCCCCGAGGACACCGGCAACGTGCTCGGCAAGGTGCTCGCGAGCGGCAACCCGAACGTGATGATCACCGAGCGCGGCGTGTCGTTCGGCTACCGCACGCTGGTGGTCGACTTCACCGGCTTCCCGACCATGCGCCAGCATGGCCAACCGCTGGTGTTCGACGCCACCCACGCCGTGCAGCGGCCGGGCGGGGCCGGCACCGCGACCGGCGGCGACCGCAGCAAGGTGCCCTACCTCGCCCGCGCCGCGGTCGCCTGCGGCGTCGACGGGCTGTTCCTCGAGGTGCACGAGAACCCCGACCAGGCGCCGAGCGACGGGCCGAACATGCTGCGGCTCGCGGACCTGCCGGGCCTGCTGCGGCAGCTGCTGGCGATCCAGCGGGCGCTGGCGAGCGCGTGAACGGGGCGGCCGACAGCGCGCCAGCCAGCGGCGACGAGCCGGACTTCGGCCTGCGGCGCGACTTCTACACCTTCGCGCCGGAGACGCTGGCCCAGGACCTGCCCGAGTTCGAACTCGGCCGCGAGGTCGGCAAGGGCTCGATGGGCATCGTGTTCGAAGCGCGCGTGCTGGCCACCGGCCAGCGCATCGCGCTGAAGGTGCTGCCGCCGAGCCTGACCCTGACCGAGCGCGCGCTGGCGCGGTTCCTGCGCGAGGGTCGGATCATGGCCCGCGTGCGCCATCCCGACATCGTCGGCTTCGTCGACCAGGGCAGCCGCGGCCGTCTGCACTGGTTCGCGATGGACTTCGTCGACGGCGTGACGCTCGAGGAACGACTGCGGGTCGGCCCGCTGCCGGTGCAGAAGGCCTGCGCGATCGCCGCCAAGGTCGGCCGCGCGCTGCAGTTCGCCCACGACCACGGCGTCGTGCACCGCGACATCAAGCCGGGCAACATCATGCTGCGCGACACCGCCGACCCCGGCGGCGAGCCGCGGATCGCCATCACCGACTTCGGCCTCGCCCGCGAGACCGGCACCGGTTCGATGACCGACAGCGGCGCGATCGTCGGCACGCCGATGTTCATGGCGCCCGAGGTCGTGCTCGGCGGCACCGGCGAAGCGGGCACGCTGGCCGACGTCTATTCGCTCGGCGCCTCGCTGTATGCGCTGGTCACCGGCACGCCGCCGTTCGACGGCCCCACCGCGCAGAGCGTGCTGAAGGCCGTGCTGGCGCAGGACCCGATGTCGCCGCGGCGGCGGCGCGCCGACCTGCCGGAGGCAGTGGAAGCCATCATCGGCAAGGCGATGGCCCGCGACCCGGCGCGGCGCTACGGCTCGGCCCTCGAATTGGCCGAGGACCTCGAACGCTTCCTGCGCGGCGAGCGCGTGCTGGCGCGGCGACCCGGCGTGCTGCAGCGCGGCCTGCGCTGGTGCGCGCAACGGCCGCTGATCACCGCGCTGATGGCAGCGGTGCTGCTGCTCCTGATCGGCTCGCTGCTGCTGGTGCAGGAGCGGCACCGCACCAACATCGAACGCGACCTGGCCCAGGCCGAACGCCTGCTGGCGCTGGCGTCGACCGAGCGCAACGACCAGGACCGGCCGCGCTCCGCGACCGAACGACGCGACCTGTTGCTGGCGGCCGTGGCGGCGGCGTCGGCGATGATCGCGCGCGATGACGGCCAGACCCAGGCCTGGTTCGTGCGCGCCCGCGCCCACCACCGGCTGCAGCAGTATGCCGCCGCGATCTTCGACCTCGACATGGCCGAGCGGCTGCACGGCGCCCCGATCGCCGAGCTGCTGCACTTCCGCATCGACGCGCTGCGCCACCAGCCGGACGCCGACGCGCGGCGCCGCCTGCAGGTGGACCTGACCACGCTGCTCGAGCTCGACCCGTCGCCGCACACCAGGGCCCTGGTCGCCGAGCACCTGCTCGACTACGCCGCCGGTCAGACCGGCAACACCCGCGCCGACGCCGTGGCCCGCGTGCAGGAGATGCTCGGCCAGGTCCGCGACGACGACCCGCGCGCCGCGGTGGCCCGCGCGCGCGCCCTCGAGCTCTCGGGCGCGACCGAACAGGCGCTCACCGCGATCCGAAGCGCCTGCACCCGCCACGACGGCAATCCGTCGGTGCACCTGCAGGCCGCCGCGATGTTCGACCGCCACGGCCTGTACGACGAAGGCGCCCGCGAACACGAACTGGCGCGGCGTCTGCAGCCCGAGGGCGCCGCCCCGCCGGTGCCGCCGCCGGTCGATGTCGATGGCTTCGGCAAGTTCCTCGGCGACGTCGACCGGGTGCTGCGGACCCTCGATGGCCGGGGCGAACCCCAGCCCGTGCTCGCGCCGCCGCTGCCGACCGAGCCGGAACCGAAGCGGCGCTGACGGCCCGCCCCGCAATCTTCATGCGGAGTTCGCCGCGGGCTCGCGAGCGCCTGCAAGCTGGTCCCCCGATGGCAATCACCACCCCACCCGAGTTCTGGCCCCTGTTCGTCAGTGGCGTGCTGCTGCTCACGGCCTCGGCCCAGCGGTGGCGGCGCCCGCAGAAGCCGTTGCCGCCGGCCTGACGGCCCGGCCCCCAGGTCCCGCACCGGGAACCCGAGCCGTTGCCTCCGGCCGGTGGGTTACTATTCGCTGCGCAGCAGCCCAGCGTTGCGCGACCCCTGCCCCCTATGCGACCACGTGATCTGGCAGTCCTCTGTGGCGTGTTGTGCCTCGGTGCCGCCGCTGGCATGGTGATCCTGAGCCAGGAGACCTTCGCCGACCAGCTGATTCCACCGGCGCCGGCCGAGGTCACCGCGCCGACGCCGGCTGCGCTGCCGCTCGAGGCGATGCAGCAACCGGCGCCGGCAGCCGTGGCCGAACTCGGCCGCGCCGGCGACGTGCTGCCGGCCACCGCCGGCGAGCGCCGGCCCCGGACCGAGACCAGCGGTTGGACCAAGGGCGTGATCCGCGGCGACATCCAGCTGGCGGTGTCGGTGCTCAATCGCCTGCAGTCGATCAGCATCGTGGTCGAGGAGGCGCGCAGCGCGATCGGTCAGGACAACCGCTTCCATCGCACCAACAAGCTGATCGTGCCGGTGACCCTCGGGGTCGGCACGCCGACCTTCGAAGTGACCGACGTGCCGTTCTCGGACTACCCGTACCGCGTCATGGTGCAGGCGCCGGGCCTCAACGGCAGCTGGCGCCACGTGAACATCGATCAGCACCAGCCGCTGGTCGACGACGTGGTGCTGACGATCACCCCCGGCACGCCGTTCTCGCTGCTGGTGCGCGATCAGGACACGGCGCCGTATCCGAAGCTCGACATCGTCATGCAGCCGATCGGCGAGCCGCTCGGCCGCGCCTGGCAGAAGGGCACCACCGACAACTTCGGCAGCATCGTGTTCGAGGACGTGCTGGCCGGCGACTACTCGCTGCAGGTCACCGAGAACGGCCAGTCGCTGCTGGAGCCGCGCACGATCACCGTGCAGCCCGGCACCCGTGGCCACAACGCGGCCGTGATCGGCCAGAGCCAGAGCCTGCTGATCCCGCGCGGCATCCCGGTGCGCGTCCAGGTCCACGACCCGGCCGGCTATGGCATCGCCGATGCGAAGGTGGTCGCCACCAACAAGGACCGCATCAAGCTGCACGAGGTGCCGCTGGTGAGCGACGCCGGCGGCTTCGCCGACTTCGCCCAGCTGCAGGTCGGTTCGTGGCACATCGTCGTCGAGAAGGACGGCTTCCATCGGATCGACTTCACACTGACGTTGAAGGCCGGGCAGGATCCGGTCAACAAGCAGGTCAAGCTGATCCGGGCCTATTGAGCCGACCCGCCGCGCGGCGACCCGGCTCAGCGGTTGCTGCCCATCGGCGGTTCCATGCTTCCGAGCCCCTGCCGAGGTCGCTAGACTCGCGGCCCGAATCATGGGCCAACCGCTCGTCGACCTGCAGAGTCTCGACCTGAGTCGCGATGTCGTCACCGAGGACGAACTGCGTCGCTGTCTCCCCCATCGGGACTTCTTCCAGCTGCTCGACGGCATCTGCTTCTTCGATCGCGAACGCGGTCTGGCGGTCGGCTACAAGGACTGGGACGCGGAACCGTGGTGGGCCAGCGGTCACGTGCCGGGCCGTCCGCTGATGCCGGGCGTGCTGATGATCGAGGGCGCGGCGCAGATCGCGACGTTCCTGGTCAAGCAGCTCAGCGGCTGGGCGATGGACCAGATGATCGGACTCGCCGGCCTCGACGACGTGCGCATCCGCGGCCAGGTGGTGCCGCCGGCGCGCGTCTACTTCGTCAGCGGCAACGTGCAGATCTCCGGCCGCCGGCTCGCGCGCATGAGTGCGCAGGTGTTCAGCGGCGGCCAGATGAAGCTCGAGACGACGATCATGGGCGTCATGCTGTGAGGCGGCGCCCGGACGTGACGCAGTGCCCGTGGTCCGGCGCCAGCGCGACCGGCGCGCCATGACCCCGGCCCCGATGCCGCGCTGGTTCTGGCTGCTGCCGCTGCTGGCGATGCTCGCCTGGTGGCCGATCGATCCCTATTGGCAGAGCGACGACTACATCGCGCTGCACTACGCCAGCGACCTGCAGCGTGTGGGCAGCGATTTCGTGGGCCCGCAGTACGGCGCCACCGACGTCTGGCGGTTCTACCGGCCGCTGATCACGGCGTCGTTCTGGCTCGACCAGCGACTCGGCGGTGGGACCTGGCCGCTGTCGCTGTACAGCAACGTGCTGGCGCACGGCATCTCGACGCTGCTCGCCGCGCTGCTGTGGCGGCGGTTCGTCGGCGCCGGCCAGGCGTTCGCCGCCGCATTGCTGTGGGCGCTGCTGCCGAGCCACCTCGCCACGATCGCCTGGGGCGTCGGCCGCGTCGATGGACACACCGCGGTGTGGTGCCTGCTGGCGCTGCTGCTGCTGCTGCGCCGCCACGAACGCCTCGCGGCCGGCGACCGCGCGCCCGCCTGGCCGCTGCTGCTGACCACGCTGCTCGCCCTGGCCAGCAAGGAACTGGCGCTCGTGGTGCCGCCGTTGGCGGTCGCGCTCGCGGCCTTGCGCGGCGGTCCGGCCACGCCCTGGCAGCGGCTCGAACGCACGATGGCGGTCGCGTGGCCGGCGTGGCTGGCGCTCGGCCTCTACCTGCCGCTGCGTTGGCTCGCGCTCGGCAGCTTCGGTGGCTACAGCGCGGCGCAGTGGTCGTTGCCGGCGATCGGCAGCGGCGGCTCGACCACGCTCGCCAACCTCGCGGTGCCGCTGCGCTGGTGCGGCGAACTGCCGCCGTCGTCGGTGCCGCCGGCGGCGTGGCTGTGGGCCGCGGCGCTGCCGCCGGCGCTCGCGCTGCTGGTCGCGCTGTGGCGACGACCGCGGCTGGTCGGGGCGGCCGCACTGCTCGCGGTGCTGGCCAGCGTGCCGATGGCCAACTTCCTGGCCGAGTCGAACAACCCGCACAACCTGCGCTACTGGTACCTGCCGACCGTGGCGCTGGCCGGGGCGCTGGTCGCCGGCGGCCGCTGGGTGCTGCCGGCCATGGCACTCGCCCTGGCCCTGCCGTTGGTGCTGGTGCGCGGCGCACAACGAACTGCCGACCTGCAGTCGGCGGCGATGCACCGGGCGCTGCTGCGCGAAGCCGCCGATGCCGCGCCGTCGCCGATGTTCGTGGCCGGCCTGCCGCACGCCAACCGGCTCGGCACCACCGTGCAACTGCACTTCGGCATCGACCGCCTGCTGGCGGCGCCGTTCGGCGCCGATGCCGCGCGGCTCTATGCACTGCGGCCGCTGGACGCAGGGCCCTCGGCGTTCCGACTCACCGCCGACGGCGAGCTGCCGTTCGCGCTGCCGGCGGGTTCGACGTGGTTCTTCGCCGACGCCACCGCGCTCGGCCGCGCGCCCGACGGTCCACAGCTGCCGCCGCTCGAGGTGACCGGCGACCAGGACGGCGAACTCGATCTGTCGACGCCGGTGCTGTTCGCGATGGCGAAGGGCGAACGGCGGCCCGGCCTGCGCACCCCCGGGGTGCGGCCAGCGGCGTTCCGGCTGACGCTGTGCACCGCCAACGGCTACCTGGCGACGCTGTTCGTCGACCACGGCGATGGCAGCGGCAGCGACGGCACCATCGACATCCTCAGCTGGTTCAGCGCCATCGGCACGCCGCGCATCGGCAGCTACGCGCCGGGCGCCTACATCGGTGACGCGCTCGACGTGCCGACCACCATCGACCGCGAGCCGGTGTTCCCGGTGCTGCTCGAGGCCGGCACCTACCAGCTCGCCGCAGGTAGCGCGGTGTTCACCCCGACCCACCGTTGCCGCCGGCTGCTGCGCTTCCGTTTCGATCGCGACTACCCGCAGTGGCGCCGAGCGGTGCAGGGAGTCTCGCGGTGAACGAGCGACCCCATCGGCGCTGGCCCACTCCGGGACGACCCGGCGACCTCGGCCGCCAGCGGGCGGTACGTTTCTCCGTGTCGATACTGCGCTCGGCTCCAACCGCCGATACAGCGCCCTGATCCCCGTGACGACGTCGCCTCACCCGCACTACGACCTCTCGGTCGTCATCGCCTGCTACCAGGAAGAAGGTCACCTCGTCGAGTCGGTGCGACAGCTGGTCGCCACGCTCGACGGCACCGGCCGCAGCTACGAACTGATCTTCGTCGAGGACAAGAGCCGCGATCGCACCGCCGCGATCATCGCCGAGCTGGTCGCCGGCCACCCCAACCGCCGCGCGGTCTACCACCAGCACAACCTCGGCCGCGGCGGCACCGTCACCGAAGGCTTCCAGCTCGCCACCGGCGACATCGTCGGTTTCCTCGACATCGACCTCGAGGTGCACTGCAAGTTCCTGCCGGCGGTGCTGCAGGCGATCGACCACGGCAAGGACGGCGCCACCGCCTACCGGCACTACGCGGTCGGCTGGCGCCCCACCGCGATCCTGCGCCACTTCCTGAGCAGCGGCTACCGCTGGCTGTTCCGACGGCTGTTCGACGTGCCGTTCCGCGACCCGGAGACCGGCTTCAAGTTCTTCCGGCGCGCGAAGATCCTGCCGGTGGTGAACAAGACCCGGGATCCGGGCTGGTTCTGGGACAGCGAGATCATGATCCTCGCCCACCAGCACGGGCTGTCGATCGAGGAAGTGCCGTGCCGCTTCGAGCGCCGCGCCGACAAGCAGTCGACGGTGCGCATCTTTCGTGACGTATGGCGCTATCTGGTCGCGATCCGGGCGTTCCGCGCCCGGCAGCGCGCCGAACGCCGGAGCCGGGCCGCGGTCGGCTGACGGCCGCTCAATCGACTCCGAGTTCGAGGTCGAGCGCCAGCGACAATCCGGCCAGGTCCGCGACCAAAGTCGGCTCGAGCGCGAACCCTCCGGGCCGTTCGACACAACCGCGCAGCTTCACGGTGATGCCGGCCCAGGTCACCCCGCGCGCGGCCAGCACCTCGCGCAGGCGCGGTCGGGCGCGCAGCAGCGCCACCAGCTCGGCGACCTTCTCCTCGGCGAACTGGAAGCCGTGCGGCCACACCTCGTGGATCCACAGCCCCTCGTCGTGCCCGGCACTGCCCCGGCTGCCGTTGGCGCGCTTGCCGAACGCACGCGTCGGCACCAGGTCGAGCGCCCGCGTGATCGCCGCCGGGTCGACGTCGTCGAGCACCAACCGCAGCGCCACCACCGCCCCCGGCACCACGACGACCTCACGTTCGTCCCAGGCCTCGCCGCTCCAGCGCCAGTGCACCTGCAGGCAGAACGAGCCCGGGGCGCTGCGGTAGCTGGTCACCCCACGATCGCCGGTGACCACGGCGGCGGCGGGGGTCGCGTGCACGAAGGCCGGCTGTCGTTCGAGCAACGTGCGCAGCAGGTCGGTCCGGCTCGCCCGCAGCCGCACCAGGGGCAGGGCGGGCAACGCGACGGCCGGGACCATGGTCACGCCTCGGCCGGTGCTGCCGGCGGTTCCAACCGGGGGCCGTCGACGTCGTCGGTCAGGATCTCCTCGACGTCGAGCTGGCGGCACTTGCAGGCGGTGCCGAGCAGCGTCGCCAGCGACGGCTGCGTGCGTTCCTCGTCGCCGGAGATCCACTCCTTCACGTAGGTGCCGTGCTGGCAGACGACCCGCAACTCGTAGGCACCGTCGGCCATCGGCGTCAACGCCAGCACCTTCAGCTGGCGCGGCCGCTCCAGGTCGGCGCGGCGGTGCGACACCCGCTGCGGCGTGCGCTGCAGGATGGTGCCCGGGAACGCGAGCGCCGCGGCGAGCGCGTCGGGACTCGGCGGCGCCGCCACCGCGACCTCGGCCCGGTAGACCTTGTCGAAGTGCGTCTCCTTCCAGTAGACGACGCGGGCGCGGCCGACGCGCACGAACGGCTGCAGCTCGATCTGGCCCTCGCTGCGGGCCTCGATGTCCCGGCGCAGCGCCTCGAGATCGACGTCGGGATTGCGGGCCCCCACCACCTCGAACACGAACGGCCGCCCGCGCCCGAGCATCAGCACGTCGATGTCCTCGCGGCCAGCACCGTGGAAGCGCCCTTCCTTGGCCTGCATCAGCGGCACCACCCGCCGCCCGATCAGCTCCTGCACCGACTCCCGGGTCAGCTTGCCGAAGCCCTGGCAATCGGGGCAGTCGCGCTTGCGCCGGCGATCGCCCTTGCAGCGCGGGCAGAAGAACACGGTCTGGGGCAGGCCGCGCCGCAGCTTGCGGTAGCGCGACTCGAGCCAGAGGTTGGAACGCGGGCGCTGGCCCGGCAGCGGAACGGCATCGGCCATCGATCGGCGCAAGCGAACCGCCGCCGGCTCGCGGAGGCAAGAGGCGAGCTGCGCCGGCGGCGCTCGCGGCTCAGCTGGTGCGACCGCCCGCTGGCGCCGGCGACCGCGCCGGCTTGCGCAACGAGGAGTTCTGGCGCTCGGTGCGGCGCTCGAGGAAGCGCCCGAGCAGGCCGAAGAACTCACGCGCCGCGATCGGCGTCGGCACGAACGAATGGATGTTGTACTTCGTCTTGTCGACCGCCATGTCGCGCACGTTGCGCGGCGCCGTCAGCACGAACAGCTCGGTCGTGGTGTCGAACGAGCGCAGGTGGTGCAGCAGCTTGACGGTCTCCTTCAGGCGCGGATCGACGCCGAGGAACACCGCGTCGAAGTGCCGTCCGCGCACCTCGTTGATGCCGGCATGGCCCTGGCCGACGGTGACCTGGAACTCGGGAAACTGCTGCAATCCGACCTTCACCTGGTCGCGGATCAGCGGGTCCTTCTCGACGAGCAGCACTTCCATGTGGGAACTCCGCAGCGGCTATCGGCAGCCCCCCGCCGTCGGCTGGGGCCCGTCCGGTGGCACCACTGGCAACGAACCTTGACCACGCGGCTCCGGCGCGGAATGGTGGCCGGCATGAACTTCCTCGCCGGCGTCGACGAAGCCGGGCTCGGCCCGATCCTGGGCCCGCTGGTGGTCGGCGGGGTCGCCATGGCCGGCCCCGAGGGCACCGACCCCTGGCAGGTGCTGCGCCAGCACGCGAGCCGCCACAAGCACGAGAAGGGCAAGGTCCGCGTCGCCGACAGCAAGAAGGTCAACCAGGGTCCTCACGGCCTGCGCCGCCTCGAGGAGACGGCGCTGGTGTTCTGGACCGCCCACTGCGGCGAACTGCCGGTGAGTCTCGGCGCGTGGCTGCAGCAGCTCGACGCCGACCTGCCGGCGCTGGCGCGCTGCCCGTGGTACGAGGACCTGTCCCTGCCGCTGCCGCTGCTCGCCGACGCCGACTGGGTGCAGCTGCAGGCCGAGTTGGTCGCCCGCACGCTGCGCCAGCACGAGATCACGCTGCTCGACATCGCCGTGCGCCCGGTCGACGTCGAGGAGTGGAACACGCTGATCGCCGACACCGACAACAAGAGTCGGGCCCACTTCCATGCCTATGCGGAAGTGCTCGGCCGGCTGCTGCAACGGGTACCGATCGGCAGCGGCGGGCACCTGGTCGCCGACCGGTGCGGTGGCCGCATGCACTACGGCCACGACCTGCGCCAGCTGTGCCCCGACGCGCGGGTCGAGGTCCGCAGCGAAGAGCCGGCGGCCTCGTCGTACGTGCTGCACCGCGCCACCGGCGCTGTCACCGTGACCTTCGCCGAACGCGGCGAGGACCGCGCCTTCCCGACCGCACTCGCCAGCTGCTTCGCCAAGTACCTGCGCGAGCTGATGGTCGAGTGCCTCAACCGCTGGTTCCAGGCCCGCGTGCCCGGCCTGCAGCCGACCGCCGGCTACTACACGGACGGGCACCGTTTCCTCGACGATGTCGGACCGCATCTGCAGGCGGCCGGGCTGCCGCGGCACCGCCTCGTGCGCGTGCGCTGACGGCGGCCGTGGCTAGCATGAAGAAGCCATGAAGATGCTCGCCTCGCTCGTCGCCACCGCCGCGGTGGCAATTCCCTTCCTGCCGGCGCAGAACCAGGCCCTGCAGCTGACCACCGGTACCGACGGCGGCGTCGAATACCAGTTCGACGCGCGCATGGTGCCACCGACCGGCATCACCGTCGAAGCCTGGATCACCTACGACGACAGCACGGTGCCGACCGGCCAGGGCTACTACCCGACGATCGCCCGCCAGAACATCGCGCCCAGCACCGAGAGCTGGAACTTCCGCGTCTCCGCCGCCACCACCGGGGCGCGCAACCTGCAGCTGATCATCCGCACCAACAACGGCTTCTTCGCGGCCACCTACAACTTCGCCCCCGGCGAGTTCCTGGCGCCGACCCACGTCGCGGGCACGTTCGACGGCACCACGATCCGCGTGTTCAAGAACGGCCTGCAGGTTGCGCAGGGCGCGGTGCCGGTGCTCAGCGAAGTGCTCAACAACGGCGGTCTGATGCGGATCGGCAACGGCGATCCGGTGGCGCCGGGCAACGAGACCTGGAACGGCACCATCGACGAGGTGCGCATCTGGCCGATGGCGCGCAGCGCCGGCGAGATCACCGCGACCCTGAACCAGGAGCTGCTCGGCCTGCCCGGCGGCGTGCTGACGTTCCCGCTGAACGGCAGCTACGACTCGAGCGACCTGACCGTGGTCGGCACCGCGTTCGGCACCAGCGCGTTCGTCGCCGGCACCACGCTGCCGCCGGCCGCCGCGGTGCTGGTGCCGCTGGCGCAGCCGTCCAGCAACTGCGCGCGCAAGCCGCAGATCCTGGTCGGCAGCCTGCCGCAGATCGGCAACCCCGCGTTCGCGTTCTGGTGCGTGCGCGGCCCACGACCGGCGACTTCGCCGGCCGGTGTCGTGTTCGCCGCCGACAGCCCGGCCCCGGTCGGTCAGCCGCCGGTCCTGGGTCTCGACCTCGCCTTCGACCTGGCGACGATCGCCGCCTCGGCGGTGCTGGCGCCGCCGACCAACGCGCTCGGCAATGCGACCTTCCCGCTGCCGATCCCGAACCAGCCGTCGCTGGTCGGACTGGGCTGGGTGTTCCAGTTCGGCTTCCTCGACGCGCAGTGCGGCCCGCAGGGCATCACCACCAGCGACGGCCTGCAGTTCGTGATCCAGTGACCACCGCGGCGCGACCCGCGCCGGCTCAACCGTCGAAGCCGGCGTCGTCGAGCAGTTCGGGCCCGTTGGCGGCGGCGACCGCGAGCTGATCGCAGCGCTCGTTCTCCGGATTGCCGGTGTGACCGCGCACCCACCGCCAGTCGACCTCGTGTTCGCCGATCGCGCGCAGCAGCCGTTCCCACAGGTCGCGGTTCTTGACGGGCTCCTTCTGCGAGGTGCGCCAGCCGCGCCGCTGCCAGCCATCGAGCCACTTCTGCGTGAACGCGTGCACGACGTACTGCGAGTCCGACCACAGCTCCACGTGGCACGGCCGCGTCAGCGCCTCGAGGCCGACGATCGCGCCGAGCAGTTCCATCCGGTTGTTGGTGGTGCGGCGGAAGCCGCCGGACAGCTCCTTGCGGTGCGCGCCGAACAGCAGCACGGTGCCGTAGCCGCCGGGTCCCGGGTTGCCCAGGCACGCGCCATCGCTGTAGATCGTCACCGGGGACTGCGCCATGCTCACGGCATAGCCGGGCGGCAGGCGCCGGACAACGGCGGGGCTCGGTCGGCGCCGACGCGGGCGGTGTGCTCGAGCAGCTGCGGCCACAGCGCCGCGAAGTCGGCGGCGAACGCGTCGTAGTGCCGGCGCAACGGCTCGGCGCCGGCCGCCAATGGCGCGATCCGCGCGCGCCGGGCCGCCATCAGACCGAACACCCGTTCGAGGCCGTCGAGCTGCGCATAGCCCTCGATCCAGCCGTCCGCGCACAGCCGCGGCGCCACCCGCTGCAGCGCCGGCGGCAGCAGCTCGTGGTGCGTGCGCAACGCCGCGTGCACCTCGCCGAGGAAGGCGTCGAGCGGTTGCCCGGCGCCGAGCCGGTCCCAGTCGCGGGCGAGGAAGTGATCGCAGTAGACATCGATCAGCACCCCAGCGAACCGGCGCAGCGGCGGCGGCACGCGCGCCCGCGCCGAATCCACCAGCGGATGCGCATCGACGAAGCGGTCGACGGCGCGGTGCATCGCGATGCCGCGCTGCAGCTCCGGATGCAGCGTGGCGAGGTCGACGCCCTGCACGAAGTCGGCGGCGAGGTTGCCGAGGCGCAGCAACGGTGCCGGCGGCGACAGCCGCAGGTGCGCGAGCCAGTTCATGGTCGCGTCACGGCCCGGGCGCCGCCGCCGCGGCCTGCCGCAGCGCGCGCGCCGCCAGCCGGCCGATCACCACCACCGCCGCGACCGTGGCGGCGATCGCCGACACGGTGAGCCACGGCGAGGAACGGGCGTCCCAGTCGAGCTCGGCGAGCCCCGCGCCGATGATCGCGCCGGCGATCACGCGCGGCGTGATGCCGAGCATCGTCGCCAGCAGGAACACCGGCCGGCGCACACCGAACGCCGCCAGCAGCAGGTTGGTGGCCGCGAACGGCAGCAGCGGCGACAAGCGCAGCAGCGCGATCACCTGCACGGCGCGCGCGCTGCCGGCGCCGAGCAACACGCGGTGCACGGCGAGTCCACGCGGCGAATCGGCGAGCGCGCGCAACGCCCGTTCGCCGACCAGCGGCGTCCACAGCGCGTAGCCGAGCACCGCCGCCAGCAGCGCCACCAGCAACGCCAGCACCGAGCCCGTGGCGCTGCCGAACACGAAACCCGCCACCATCGAAGTGACGTGGGTCGGCAGCAAGCAGGCCCCGGCCGCGACGGCCCCGGCCAGCACGAAGCCGAACGCCGACCCGAGCCCGCCATCGAACCAAGGCCGCCAGGTGTCGACCGCAGCCGCCACCACCACCGAACCGAGCAGCGGCCCGGCCATCGCCACCACGAACCACGGCGCCGCCGGCCCCAGCTCGCGCAGCGTGCGCCGCCAGCGGGCGAATCGGGGCGGCTTCTGCGCATCGGCGGCGGACATGCGGCGACAAGGTCGGCCATCGCCGGGTCGCTGGCAAGGGGCGCGTTGCATCTCGCGCCGAGCGGGCAGCGAACGGCGGCGCATGCGCAATCGACGACTGCCGCTGTGGATGCTGGTGCCGCTGCTGCTGGCGGTCGCGATCGCATCGGTCTCCTGCGGCACCACCTACCCGCGCCGCGACCCGACCGGCGAGCCGTTCCCGACCGTGACCGGCACCTCGTTGGCCGGCACCGAGCTGCAGCTGCCGGCGGCCGGCAACGGCGCGCCGCTGCTGCTGCTGGTCGGTTACGAGCAGGAAGCGCAGTTCGATCTCGACCGCTGGCTGCTCGGGCTCGACGCCACCGGCTGGCGGGTGCGCACGTTCGAGGTGCCGACGCTGCCCGGCCTGTTCCCCCGCTTGCTCGCGGGCACCATCGACGGCGGCATGCGGCGCGGCATCCCGGCCGAGGACTGGGCGTCGGTGGTCACGGTCTACGGCGATGCCGCGGCGATCGCCGCGTTCACCGGCAACGACGACGGCCTGACCGGCCGCGTGCTGCTGCTCGACGGCGCCGGCAAGGTCGTGTTCTTCCACGACCGCGGCTTCTCGGTCGGTTCGCTGCAGCGGCTGCAGCAGGCCTTGGCGGCGCTGCCGGCGCGCTGAGCGGCCCCCACGACGGCGGGCTGGTGCCGGCGGACGCAGTGCGTGCCTCGCCGCGGGTCGGTCCCTAGACTGTTCGCCCGCCGATGAGCACCGAACTGCCGACCAAATACGAACCGCAGACCCTCGAGCCCGCCGTGACCGCGCGCTGGCTCACCACCAAGGCGTTCGCGGCGCTGCCCGACCAGCGGCAGCACCGCTACGTCGTGATGATGCCGCTGCCGAACGTCACCGGCGCGCTGCACATGGGGCACGCGATGGACAACGTGATGCAGGATCTGCTGATCCGCTGGCACCGCATGCAGGGTGACAACACGCTGTGGCAGGCGGGCACCGACCACGCCGGCATCGCCACCCAGGCGGTGGTCGAGAAGCGGCTCAAGGAGCTCGAGGGCAAGACCCGCCACGACGTCGGCCGCCAGGCGCTGGTCGCCCGCATCCACGACTGGGCGGCGCAGAGCCAGCAGCGCATCCGCAGCCAGCAGCAGGCGATGGGCTGCTCGTGCGACTGGGACCGCGCCCGCTTCACGATGGACGAGGTGTGTGCACCGGCGGTGCGGCAGACGTTCTTCGCGATGTTCCGCGACGGCCTGATCTTCCGCGGCAACCGGCTGGTCAACTGGGACTGCGCGCTGCAGACCGCGGTCGCCGACGACGAGCTCTACACCGAGAGCGTGCAGGGCAAGTTCTACTACCTGCGCTACCCGGTGCTCGACCCGCAGCCCGGGGAGCCCACGCACGTGATGGTGGCGACCACGCGGCCGGAGACGATGCTCGGCGACACCGCGGTGGCGGTGCACCCCGATCCGGCGGCGGCGATGCAGGCGGCGATCGCCGCCGCCGCGCAGAAGCTGGCCGAGGCGCCGGCCAAGGACAAGGCCGCGGCCGAACAGGAGCTCGAGCGGCTGCGCACGCGCCAGGCCGAGGACCTGCCGCAACTGCTGCGCATCAGCGCGCTGGCGCAGGCCGGCCGCAAGGTCAAGCTGCCGCTGGTCGACCGCACGATCCCGATCCTCGCCGACAGCTGGGCCGATCCGAGCCTCGGCACCGGCGTGGTCAAGATCACGCCGGCGCACGACCCCAACGACTACGCGGTGTGGCAGCGCCACCAGCACATCGGCGCCGTCAACGTGCTGAACGCCGACGGCACCATCAACCAGCACGGCGGCAGCTACCAGGGCCTCGATCGCTTCGCTGCGCGCCAGCGCGTGATGGCGGACCTGCAGGCGCTCGGCCTCGTCGAGCGCGTCGAGGACCGCGTCATCGAGATCGCGCACAGCGATCGCAGCAAGACGATCGTCGAGCCGTACCTGAGCAAGCAGTGGTTCGTGCGAATGGCCGACCTCGACGGCGGCGTCGTGATGGGCCGCGGCACGCAGAAGGAGTTCCGCGGCAAGGGCCTGGCGCAGGTCGCGATCGACGCCAGCGCCGGCGCGCTGCCGCCGTTCGCCGATGGCACGCCGCGCGCGAAGGTGGCGTTCCATCCGGATCCGGAGCGCTACCGCAAGATGTACGACCAGTGGCTCGCCGAGAAGCGCGACTGGTGCATCAGCCGCCAGCTCTGGTGGGGTCACCGGATCCCGGTCTGGCGCGGTGACATGGTCGTGCAGCAGCTGCTGATGCTCGAGCCGATGCTGGCCAGCCAGCTGCAGCGCGACGACGTCGCGGCGTGGATCCTGCTGCCCGACGGCACCCGGCTGTCGCCGCGCGACGCCTTCGCGCACTTGAAGGGACCGAACGCCCCCACCACCGTCGAGGTGCAGGTGTGCTTCCGCGACGCCAGCGCCGACGGCAGCATCGGCGCGATGCTGCAGGGCGTCGGCCTCGAGCTCGACCCCGACGTGCTCGACACCTGGTTCAGCTCGGCGCTGTGGCCGCACAGCACGCTCGGCTGGCCGCACCCCGACCGCGCCAAGGTCGATGCCGGCCAGACACCGCTCGGTGCCGCCGCCGGGCGACCCGATGCGCTGTCGTACTACTACCCGGGTTCGTGCCTGGTCACCGGCCGCGACATCATCACGCTGTGGGTCGCGCGCATGGTGCTGACCGGGCTCTACAACCTCGGCGACGTGCCATTCACCGACGTGTTCCTGCACGCGACGATCCTCGACGGCAAGGGCGAGCGGATGAGCAAGAGCAAGGGCAACGGCATCGACCCGCTCGACATCATCAGCCGCTACGGCGCCGACGCGCTGCGCTACGTGGTCTGCGAGCTGCAGACCGGCACCCAGGACATCCGGCTGCCGGTGGCGGCGATCTCGCCGTTCACCGCGCCGGGCGAACCGGAGCGCCTGGTCGACCTCGCCACCGCGAAGCCCGGCCCGTACCTCGGCACGTTCCTCGATCCCGAGACCAAGCAGCCGATGGACCTGATCGGCCAGTACGGCAAGCAGGGCATCGCGCCGGCCAAGGCCACCAGCGAACGCTTCGTGGTCGGCGCCAACTTCTGCAACAAGCTGTTCAACGCGGCGCGGTTCGCGTTCCTGAACCTGAGCGGCGCGCCGTTCCGGCCGCTCGATCCGCGCGCACTCGCACTCGAGGACCGCTGGATCCTGTCGCGGCTGCAGAACGCGATCACGACCGTGCAGCAGCAGCTGCAGGGCTACAACCCGTCGGCGGCGATCGGCGCGCTGCGCGACTTCTTCTGGAACGAGCTGTGCGACTGGTATCTCGAGATGATCAAGCCGCGCTGCCGCGACGGCGCCGAGCCGGCCGCGCGCGCCACAGCCGAGCAGGTGCTGGCGGCGGTGCTCGACCAGACGCTGCGGCTGCTGCACCCGTTCGTGCCGTTCCTGACCGAGACGCTGTGGCAGAAGCTGTGCGAACTGGCGCCGGTGCGCGGCATCGTCACAGGACTGCCGACCAGTGAGCAGCTGGTGCACGCGGCGTGGCCGCGCGGTGACGCTGGTTGGCGCGCGACGGACGTCGAACAGCAGGTGGCGCTGATGCAGCAGTGGTGCGTCGCGATCCGCGAGACGCGGGCCCGCTACCAGGTGCCGCCGAAGGACCGGCCGGCGGCGCGTTTCGTCGCCGACGGCGAGGCGGCGACGCTGCTGCGCGCGGTGGCGCCGCTGCTCGCGCACATGAGCGGGCTCGGTGAGGTGACGATCGGTCCGGCGGTCGAACGCACCAAGGACAGCGCCACCGTGCTGTGCGGCAGCGGCAAGGCCTACCTGCTCGGCACCGTCGATCTGGCGAAGGAGCAGCAGAAGCTGCTGAAGGAGGCCGAGAAGCTGCGCGGCCAGGTCGCCGGCATCGAGAAGAAGCTCGGCAACGAGGGCTTCGTCGCGAAGGCGCCGCCGGCGGTCATCGACAAGGAGCGCGCCAGCCTGGCGGCGCTGCAGACGCAGCTCGCCGGCATCGAACAGAGCCTGCGCGAATTGGGCTGAGGCCGGGCGATGCGTCGGTCCGATGGCGACTTCGCCGCCATCGCGTCGGGCGGCCGCCCGGACGACCGCGGCAGCATCGGCGGCGCGCATCTGTCCCAGCTTTGCCATCCGCCGAGCAGCGCATTGTCGCGTCGCGCCGATCGGTTAGCAGAGGAGCCTGCGCGGTGCCCCACCGCGTCCAACCTCCATGCGCACCACCACTCTGCTCGCCGCCGCGGCGTGCTTGACTTCCTCTCTCCTTGCCCAGGGCGCCCTGTCGGCCCCCTGCTTCGTCACCAACCTCGGCGCCCCGCTCGGTCTCGGCGACGACCAGGTCGCGGCCAACAACGCCCTCGGCTTCACGTTCCCCGGCCCGGGCGGCACGTCGGTGACCAGCATCGACATCAGCAGCAACGGCTTCGTCTGGCTCGGCAGCAATGCGAGCGCGGACTGCTGCAACGGCGACGTCACCACCTTCCTGACCGATACCCCGCGCATCGCGGCGATGTGGACGGACCTCTACCCGCCGGGCAACGGCGACGTGTACTTCAACACGTTCCCGGCCAGCGGCACACAGCCCGCCAGCGCCGTGATCACCTGGAACGACTGCCCCGAGATCGGCACCACCGACCTGCAGAGCATCCAGCTGCAGCTGTTCGCCGACGGCTCGTTCGTGATCGCGTACGACCTGCGTTGCGGCAACCTGAACCACGACGCACTGGTCGGGGTCACCGAAGGCGTGGCGGCCGTCGCCAACCCGATCGACTTCGCCGCCATCACGGGAGGTGCACCGCACCTCAGTGGCACCAACCCGACCATCCACGAGCTGCTGCCGTTCTCGTGGGACCTCGCCGGCAAGTCGTTCGCGTTCGTGCCGAACGGCAGCGGCGGCTACATCGTGCTCGATCGGCCGAGCTGCGCATACGCGGACGTCCGCACGCTCGGCGCCGGGTGCCCGCAACCGCTGGTGGCCTACGAGCTGTTCCAGACCCCGGCCACGATCGACCTCGCGAACACCGCGCTGGAGTTCATCCCGACCGGCGGCGGCTACGTGACGCTGCCCTCCACCGGCTTCTTCACCGGCTACGCCGGCGCGCAGACGTTCTTCGACGACGAGGTGAAGGGCCCGTTCGCGTTGCCGTTCCAGTTCCCGTTCGGCGGCGGGCTCGTCAACTCGATCGACATCAGCAGCAACGGCTTCGTCTGGCTGTCGGCCGGCAACGCCGATGCGCGCTGCTGCAACGGCGACCCGGCCACCTTCCTGGCCGACCCGGCGAGCATCGCCCCGCTGTGGCAGGACCTCAATCCGTTCGCCGGTGGCACGATCTACTTCGACCTCGACCCCAACGGCGTCGAAGCCCACGTCACCTGGCTCAACGTGCCGGAGTACCTCACCAACAACCTGAACACGGCCCAGCTGACGCTGCGCAGCAACGGCAGCTTCCGGTTCTCGTACGGCAACGTGGTGAACCAGAACCACGACCTGCTGGTCGGCGTCTGCCAAGGTGCCGCCCAGATCGATCCGGGCAGCTCGGACTTCAGCGCCGGTCCGGTGGTGGTGAACTCGGGTGGCATCCCGCTGCGCCTGCAGGCCCAGGCCAATGTCCGCCCGGTGCTCGGCACGACGTTCGCGATGGACGTCGACCAGATCACCGCCGGCTCGCTGATCGGCATCATGGCGTTCGGTGCCACCACCTTCACGCCGGGCCTCGACATCTCGTCGATCGGCATGCCGGGCTGCCAGCTCTACGCGTCGCTGGACGCACTGCTGTCGTTCCCGCTGACCGGCTCACCGACCACCTACTCGTTCCCGGTGCCGAGCAGCCCGACGCTGACCGGGCTCGTGTTCTACGCCCAGGCCGCGACGCTGACGCCCGGCGTCAACCAGCTCGGCCTCACGGCGTCGAACGGCCTCGAGCTGACGCTCGGCCTGTAGTCGCGCCGCGATCTCGATGCGCGGCGGCGGCCGCCCTAGTGATCCCGCCAGGGATTCGGCCGCCGCTGCAGATCGCGCGTGTGGAACGACTCGGTGGCGCGGTAGATCCAGACCACGAAGCGATCGCCCGGCTGCCCGTCCAACGGCCGGCGGCCGGAGTAGTAGTGGAACAGCAGCGAGAACGGCACCGGGTCACCGACGCCGATCTCCGTCACGCTCTCCATCAGCCCGGTCCACTGGAACCACGGCTCCTCGGCGCCGTCGATGCTGCCGATCGCGATCAGGTCGCCCTTGCGCACCTCGCTCGCGCCCTCGAGCAACGGCCGCATGCCGGCGCGCGGCGCGTAGAACTCGAAGCCCCAGCCGCCGGTGAACCACACGGTCGCGCCCGGCGCGTGCTGTTCCGCGTAGGCCTTGGCGCGGTCGACGGCGACCACGCAGGCGCGCCCCTCGAGAGCATCGACGCCCTGGTAGAACAGCCCCATCAGCACGGTGCCGATGGCGACCAGGCGCAGCGCCCGCGGCGGTCGCAGCCGGCGCACGGCGAGCCAGCCGGCGACCACCGTGAACGCGATCACCACCAGCATCGCCCGCCGCGCCGCCGGGAACGGCGACACCACGAGACTCGAGATCACTTCGCCGAGCAGCCAGCCGACCAGCAGCGTGCGGTTCGCGGCGGCCTGGCCGAAACCGCCCCGACGCCAGGCGCCCACGGCCGAGCCGGCGATCCGCACCACCACCCCGGCCAGCACCGACCAGGTCAGCGTCGCCATCACCACGTAGGCGATCGAATCGACGGCGCCGTCGGCGATGGTCCGCGCGTCCCGATCCGGGAACCACGCGATCAGCAGGTGGCCGACGCAGTAGATGGCGACCGCCCACCACCAGATCGTCTGGCGCAGGCCCAGCGCGCGCAGGCCGAGCAGCGCCGCCGGCAACCCGAGCACACCCACGTGCAGGTAGAGCCCACGCAGCAGATGCGGCCAGTCGCGCCGCTGCGTGATCTCGAGCTGGCGCATGAAGTACGAGCCGCCGCCGTGCGACCACGCCACCAGCCCCTCGATCGACAGCGCGGTCGCGATCGCCACCGCGAGCCCCACCGCCAGCTCGCGCCAGCGCCGGTAGACCAGCCCGCTGAGGCACCACGGCGCGAAGAACCCCATCGCCGAGTACTTGGTCTGGAACGCCAGCCCGAACAGCACGCCCGCCAGCACCGCGAGGCCGAGCTGCCGCCGTTCGTAGGCACGCAGCAGCACCGCGAAGCCGGCGAAGCCGAGCGCCAGCATCGGCACCTCGAGCATCAGGTTGACGCCGGGCAGCACCGCCGGACCGAGCGCGATGGTCGCCAGCAGCGGCACCGTGTGCCGTCGCACCAGGCGCTGCAGCAGGCACAGGATCGCGTAGCAGAACAGCCACTGCAGCGGCAGGTACCACGCCTTCCAGGCCACCGGCGACTCGCCGAACAGCGCGATCGCCGGCGCCCAGTAGTACGAGTTGACCGGCGCCACCATCACGTTCCAGGCCGCCTCCGGCTGCTGGTGCCAGACGATGTCGAACTCGAACGGCTGCAGCGGGGCCCGGGCTACCTGCGCGGCGTAGTAGTGATGGCAGACGTCATCGACGGTCAACGGCTCGAAGAGGTTGACCAGGTTCATCACCAGCGCCACGACCAGGGCGCACAGCGGCAGGGAGCGAGAGGTCGGGGCCGGCATCCTTGGGGCGTCGCAACATAGCGTTCATCGCCCTAGGCTCCGCCCAGTCTTGACCGAACTATCGACAGCCCTGCGCGACCGGTTCGGGTTCGCGGCGTTCCGCGGCCCGCAACAGGCGATCTGCGAACATTTCCTCGGCGGCGGCTCGGGCCTCGTGCTGATGGCGACCGGCGGCGGCAAGTCGCTGTGCTACCAACTGCCGGCGCTGGTCGGAACCGGCCTCACCATCGTCGTCTCACCGCTGATCGCGCTGATGGACGACCAGGTCGCGGCGCTGGTCGCGCGTGGTCTGCCGGCGACCTGCATCCACAGCCAGCTCGACCGGGCCGAGCGCCAGCAGCGCCTCGACCTGGCCCGCAGCGGCGCGGTCAAACTGCTCTACGTGACGCCGGAGCGGTTCCGCGTCGACGGCTTCCTCGCCGCGATGCAGGCGATCGGCGTGCAGCGGCTGGCGGTCGACGAGGCCCACTGCGTGAGCCAATGGGGCCACGACTTCCGCCCCGACTACGCGCGCCTCGGCGAGGTGCGGGAGGCGCTCGGCGTGCCACCGTGCCTGGCGCTGACGGCGACCGCGACGCCGGCGGTGCAGGACGACATCCGGAGCGTGCTCCGGCTCGGCAGCGCGCCCTGCTTCCGGACCGGCATCGATCGCCCGAACCTGTTCCTGTCGGTGCGCGAGTGCGACGGCGACGAGGCGAAGCTGGCGCGGCTGCTGGCGCTGCTCGAGCGCACCGGCGGCCCGGCGATCGTCTACTTCGCGCTGATCCGCGATCTGCTGCGCACCGAGGGCGAACTGCAGCGCCGCGGCCTGCGGCCGCTGGTCTATCACGGCGACCTGTCGGCCGACGAACGGCGCACGCAACAGCAGCGGTTCCAGCGCAGCGACGATGCGCTGATGCTGGCGACGCCGGCGTTCGGCATGGGCGTCGACAAACCCGACCTCCGCGCCATCGTGCACTGGCAGCTGCCGCGCACGCTCGAGGCCTACTACCAGGAAGTCGGGCGCGCCGGCCGCGACGACCTGGGCGCGTGCTGCGAACTGCTCTACCACGGCGACGATCTGGCGATCCAGCGCGACTTCACCGAGTGGGCCAACCCGTCGGCCGCGTTCGCGCACGAGGTCGCCGTGCACCTGTACGGGCTCGGCGAGCGGCTGCAGGCCGTCGACCTCGACACCCTGCGCGCGACGTTCCTGCACCAGAACCGCCACGACGGCCGCATCGACACCGTGCTGCGGCTGTTGCGTTCGTCCGGCTGCACCGACGGCGAGATCGGCACGGACCTGCGCGTGCTGCGGGTGCCCGAGCTCACCGAGGTCGAGGCGTGGCTGCCCGCCGACAAACGCCAGCACGACCTGATGGCCCTGCTGCGCATGGTGCGCTACGCGACCGAGAACGTGTGTCGCAAGCAGACGATCCACGATCACTTCGGCCTGCCGCTGGCGAGCGACTCGTGCGGCGCGTGCGACGTGTGCACCGACGCGGCTAGCTGGCAGGACGCGCACTTGCCGTCGGTGCGGCCGCTGTCCCGCAGCCCGACCGCGTCGACCGATGCCGATCGCGCGCCGCTGCAACGCGGCGACTGGATCGAAGTGTCCGGGCTCGGTCCGTGCTGCGTGCGGCGGGTGCACCGCCGCGGCCGGGGCTGGACCGCCGACGTCGAACGGGCGAGCGACCTCGCCACCCGCAGCATCGACCTGCAGCGCCGCCGCTGGCGACGGATCGAGCCCTGACCGGCTGTACCGGCCGTCGGCACCGCCGCGTCGAGATCCGCAGCGCACCCGCTAGGCTGTGCCGCCTCGCCAGGTAACCGACATGGGCCTCTACACCCGCACCACCCGCGCCTGGCTCGACCAGCGCTTCCGACGCCGCTCCGCCGACGGGGTCTACTTCGCCCACATGCCCGTCTACGGCATCGGCCACCCCGACGCCGAAGGCGGGCACACCGCGCGGCTCGCGCGCTTCCTGCGCATCCTGCGCGCGCTCGACGGGCTGTCGTTCCACACGCTGCTCGACGTCGGCGGTGCCGAGGGCTATCTGGCGCACGTCGTCCGCACCATGTTCGGGGCCGAGGTCGCCAGCACCGACCTGTCGCTCGCCGCCTGCCAGCGCGCGCGCGAGCTGTTCGCCGTGTCGGGTGCGGCACTCGACAGCGCCCGCCTGCCGTTCGCCGACGGTGCGTTCGACGTGGTCGTCTGCAGCGAGGTGCTCGAGCACGTCGAGAACCCGGTCGAGACGCTGCTCGAGCTGCAGCGCGTGGCGCGGGTCGCCGCGATCGTTACCACCGAGGAGGTGCGCTACGACCGGTTCTGGTTGGATCAGTATCTGTTCAAGCGACCCGGCTGGCCGCACATGGAACGCAACCTGTTCCACCCGGACGATCTCCGCGACACGCTGCCCGGCGCGACGCTGCTGCCGCAGTGCGACACGCCACCACCGCAACAACCACTCGACGCGGCGGCGGCGACGGCCTGGATCCTCGCCAACACCTCCAGCACCTCGCTGCAACCGGGCCGGATCGGCGTCTGCGCCGTGATTCCGGGCCGGGAGTTCGCGAGCCGGCCGCGCACCCGGGACGACGCTTCGCTGCTGGCCGAGCTGCTGGCGATCCACGTGCAACCGGGGCATGTCGCCACGGCTCCCACCGCCGCGGCCGAGGCCGCCTGGCTCGCAAAGCTGCGCGACCCGAGCACCGGCGCACCGCTGCACCACGGTGCCGGCGCGTTGCTCGGCTCCCGGCGCTATCCCGTGGTCGACGGGGTGCCGGACTTCGTCGACGTCGAGGCACCGCCGCCCGAACGCGAGGCGTTGCTCGCTCGCCTCGCCGGCCACGCGCCGGCCCACCGCGACGCGCTGCTGCGGCTGCGCGACCGCCTGCACCTGCCGGATCGCTGGTCCCAGGACGTGTTCGATCTCACGCAGCGGGAGGCGCGGCGCGGCTTCTGGCCCAACGAGCAGCTGGTGCCGCGCGGCGAGGGCTTCCGGTGGCAGGCGACCGGCGACGATCCCTGGGTGGTGACACCGTGCCTGCAGCGCTCGCTGCGGGCGCTGCGGCTGGTGATGCGCATCCACGCCCCCGGCGTGCCGATCGACGCCGGCACCGGCCAGGTGTTCTGGAAGGGACCGGACGACGAGACGTTCACGGAGGCCGGTTCGGTGAAGTTCCCGCTCGTCAACGACGGCCAGCTGCACACCTACGACATCGTGCTGGCCGGACACCCGAACCTGCCGCGCGAGGTGCAGTGGCTGCGCCTCGACCTCGCCGACGGGCCCTGTGAGATCGACCTGGAGCGGCTCGAGCTGCAGTCCTGACCAGCCGCGGTCAGGGCAGCGGCTCGAGCCCGGGGCAGGTCCGCTGCACGCGGGCCGACAGTTCCGGGTCGTCGCGCAGCTCGGGCCAGAACGGGAACGACGCACACTTGGCGGGCCGCACCGGATAGATCGCGCAACCGGCGGGCGCCCCGTCCTGCAGGAACACGCAGCGGTTGCCGAGGCCGTCCTTCAGACGTTCGCCGTCGGGCTGCAGGTAGCGCGAACGGAACGCGGCCTCGTCGAGGCCCAGGAACGCGGCGATCGCCGCGGCCTCGCCGGCGTCGACGCGCACGAAGCCGCCGGGGATCGCGCAGCAGTTGCCGGAGCGCCGGCACTGCCAGCGGAACGGGTAGCCGGCTCGCGTCTCCATCGCCGTGCCCGTCACGATCGCCGCCGGCGCGAACGCCGGTCGAACATCGAACCCTTGCCCGGCGGCCGACCACCCAGGCGCGGCCGTTCGCGCTGCTGCCGTTCCTCGAGCTCGCGCTGCTGGCGCCGCTGCACCAGGAACGCCTCGATCTCGCGCTGCAGCACCTGCGGGTCCTGGAACCGCATCGCCGGGTCCTTGGCCATCATCTTCTCGAGGAAGTAGTGCAGCTGCGGCGACAGCGACAGCGCGCGGATGCGTTCGCCGGACAGCGACTCGAGCACCTGCTTCGCCAGCACCTCCTCGCTGGTGCGGCCCTCGAACGGCAGCGAACCGGTGACCAGGTGATACAGCGTGGCGCCGAGCGAGTAGATGTCGGCGCGCACGTCGAGCTGGCCGCTGCCGCGCGCCTGCTCCGGGGCGATGTAGTGCACGGTGCCGGCGGTGGTGTCGCCGGCGGTCGCGCGGTCGGCGCCGGTGGCGAAGCCGAGGTCGATCAGCACCGCGCCGCGCTCCTCGGACCAGATCACGTTGCCGGGTTTGACATCGCGGTGCACCAGCCCGCGCCCGTGCAGCACCGACAGCGCCTGCGCGACCTCGACCACGATCTGCAGCGCCGACTCCTCGTCGAGCCGCTCCTCCTCGGCCAGCACGTCCTGCAGCACGCGGCCGGGCAGCCGTTCCATCGCGAAGAAGATCGTGTCGCCCTCCTTGGCGACGCGCAGGCCCTTGACCAGGTGCGGGTGCGACAGCTCCATCAACAGCCGCGCCTCGTGCACGAACCGCTCCGCCTGCACCGGATCGGCGGCGAGCTCGGCGCGCAGCACCTTCAGCGCCACCTCCTTGTTGCTGTCGGCGCGGTCGACGGCCGCGAACACGCGCCCGACCCCGCCCTCGCCGAGCAGCTCGCGCACCTCGTAGCGACGCAGCTCGGGCCGCGTGCCCGCCTCGGTGCGCAACCATTGCTCCCACTGCGCCTGGGTGCAGTGACCGCGCTGCACCAGCCACGATCCGGGCGCACCGGATGCGAGCGCCTCGTGGGCCACGGTCGGCGACACCAATCCTCGATGCACCAGCATCGCCAGCAGCTTGGTCGGTGAGATCACGATCGTTCCATGGCAGGCAGTCGTGGGCACTTGGAGGTTTCGCGTGCGCAGCGTCAAGTCGCTGCCGCGGCACACCCGAAACAGTCTCGGTCAAGAACAGGCCGAGGACACACGACTTGAAGCATCCAGGGGCGGCGTTCGTCATCAAGTACTTCGACCTGATCGACGAGTTCATCAAGGTTCGGTGCTGCTCGGACGAGCTGTTGCAGGAACTGCACGGCACGCCGATCACCAACAAGTCGAACTACCGGCAGCGGGTCGTTCGCGCCTGCGTGCCGACGTTCGACGCCGAGGTGCTGGCGGCGGTGCGCAAGATGGACGAGGGCTACGACCTCGAGATCGTCGAGGAGCTGCTCTACCAGATCTGCATCGACGTCAACCCGTCGCTCGAGATCCACCAGGTCAGCATCCCGCAGCCGAACGGCCAGCAGAAGGGCCAGAGCGAGGTCGACGACCCGTTCCTGCCCCGGCCGGGCAACGATCAGGCCCGGCAGAGCCTGTTCAAGCGCGTCAACAACCTCGACCGCAACCTGCGCCAGCAGATCATCGGCCAGGACGACGCGATCACGGCGCTGGTGCGCGCGGTCAAGAAGGCCGCGGTCGGCCTAAAGCGCCCGACCAACCCGGTCGGCACGTTCCTGCTGGTCGGCCGCACCGGCACCGGCAAGACCGAGCTGGCGAAGTCGCTGGCGCGCAACCTGTTCGACGACCCGCAGGCGATGATCCGCGTCGACTGCAGCGAGTATGCGCTGCCACACGAGTACGCGAAGCTGATCGGCTCGCCGCCCGGCTACATCGGCCACAACGAAGGTGGCTTCCTGACCGAGGCGATCAAGAAGAAGCCCAACAGCGTGGTGCTGTTCGACGAGGTCGAGAAGGCCCACTACAAGGTCCACAACCTGCTGCTGCAGCTGCTCGACGAGGGCATCATCACCGACAGCAAGGGCCAGACGGTGCAGTTCCACCAGGCGCTGATCCTGATGACCAGCAACCTCGGCATCGAGAAGATCGACGCGGTGCGCACCCGCATGGGCTTCTCGGCCGCGCACCGGCGCCAGAGCCTGAAGGACGTCGACCTGCGCGCGGTCACCAACGAGGCGCTGCGCGAGTTCTTCCGGCCCGAGTTCGTCAACCGCATCGACGAAGTCATCATGTTCAACCCGCTCGACGAGAAGGTGTGCCAACGCATCGCCGGCAACATGCTGCGCGAAGTCGGCGACCTGCTGAAGCGCCGCGGCATCACCGCGACGTTCTCGCCGGGCGTGCGGGTGCTGCTGGCCAAGCAGGGCTTCTCCGAGGAGTTCGGCGCCCGCGAACTGCGCCGCCTGATCAAGCGCCGGATCGAGGACCCGCTCACCGAGCTGATCCTCGACCACGACCTCGGCCAGGGCTCGGTGGTCACCGTGCGGGTCCGCAACGGCGACTACGCGTTCGCCTGCGGCGAGCCGCAGAAGCAGATGCAGCCGGCGTGAGCTGGCCCGGCCGGACCGGCCGGGCGGCGATGGACGCCGCCCGGGGCCAGGCCTAGCCTGTGACCCCGGCGCCCCCCTCGCGCCGGCCGCCCCATGCTGCTGTTCGTCGTCGCCGTCGCGCTGTCGCTGCTGTTCTCGTTCGTCTGCTCGCTCGCCGAGGCGACGCTGCTGAGCGTCAGCCACGCGCGCATCGAGTCGCTCGCCCAGGCCGGCAGCCGGGCCGGCGCCATCCTGCGGCGATTCCGCCGCGAACCCGACCGGCCGATCGCCGCGATCCTGGTGCTGAACACGGTCGCCAACTCGGGCGGGGCGGCGATCGCGACCGACCAGTTCGCGCACGCGTTCCCGGGCGTGTCGCCGGCCTGGTTCGCGGCCGCGTTCGTGGTCACCGTGCTGACGCTGACCGAGATCCTGCCGAAGACGATCGGCGTCGTGCACGCGAACGCGCTGGCGGCCCCGGTCGCGCACCTGGTGCTGTGGATGACGCGAGCGCTCGGTCCGGTGCTCGCCATGACGCGGCTGGTGTCGCGGCTGATCACCCGCCCGCAGGCACACCCCGGTGCGACCTCGCTCGACGACATCCGGGTGATGGCCACGCTCGGCAT
Source organism: Planctomycetota bacterium (assembly GCA_025459175.1). Classification (GTDB taxonomy): domain Bacteria; phylum Planctomycetota; class UBA1135; order UBA1135; family UBA2386; genus UBA2386. Next base: position 78,189 of record JALORC010000012.1, read on the forward strand.
GAGCCAGGGCGCGTTCGGCCCCATCACCGCCGAGCTGATCCGCAACGCGACCCAGCTGCGCGAGACCAAGGCGCGCGACGTGATGGTCGGCCGCGATCGCATCGCCTGGCTGTCCGGCAACGCCTCGACCGAGACCAACCTGCGGCGCGTGCGCGACAGCGGCCACAGCCGCTTCCCGTTCACGCCGACCGGCGAACTCGACGACGTCAGCGGCGTGATCCTGACCAAGGAGCTGCTGTTCAGCCTGCGCGAACGGGTCGAGCCGGACTGGGCCTCGTTGCTGGTGCCGATCCTGATCGTGCCGGAGACGGCGACGCTGAACCACGTGCTGCGGCGCTTCCAGAGCGAGAAGCGCCACCTCGCCATCGTCGTCGACGAGTACGGCTCCACGCGCGGCCTGATCACGCTCGAGGACGTGCTCGAGGAGATCGTCGGCGAGATCGAGGACGAGTCGGACACCGACGAGACCCACATGCTCGAACGGCCGGACGGCTCGCTGCTGTGCCGCGGCATCGCCGAGACCGAGAAGGTGTTCGCCAGGCTGCAGCTGACCGGCATCGACACCGACAGCACGACGCTGTCGGGCTTCCTGGCCGAGCGGCTCGGGTCGGTGCCGACCCCCGGCGCCGCCATCGACGTCGGTGGCTACCGGTTCCAGGTCACCAAGGCCAACAACCGCCGCGCCGAACGGGTGCGCATCCACCGCCTCGACGCCGTGGCGGAAGCGACCGACGGCGGCCCGCCCGCCGACCCGTGAGTCCGCGGCGCCCACGGTCGGCAGTCGCTTCCGGGTCGCACCCCGGTAAAAATCTCGCAACCGATTCCACGTAGGTTCTCCCGTGCGCGCCGGCCAAACTGCGCGCGCCACGGAAGTCCAACGCGGCCAACCACGAGGTCACGGAACATGGGAAGCCTGTTTCTCTACTGCGCAGTCATCGGCGGCACGATCCTGGTCGCCCAGTTCCTGATGCTGCTGTTCGGCTTCGGCGGCGACACCGACCTCGAGCACGGTCCCGCCGGCGACCACCAGGTCGGCCACGACCAGGGCGCCTTCCTGAAGCTGTTCTCGCTGCAGACGGTGTCGACGTTCCTGACCTTCTTCGGCCTGGTCGGCCTCGGCACCCTCGAACTCGGCTGGTCGCCGCTCAGCGTCGCCGCCGCCGCCGCCGCCGCCGGTAGCGCGGCACTGTTCTTCACAGGCAAGCTGATGCGCGGGCTGTCGAAGCTGCAGTCGCAGGGCAATCTCGACCTCACCAACGCGGTCGGCCACACCGGCAGCGTCTACCTGCGCATCCCCGCACCTGGCCAGGGCCACGGCCGCGTGCTGATGCAGGTGCAGGGCCGCAACGTCGAGTGCCGCGCCATCAGCCGCACCGACGAGATCCCGACCGGCGCGATGATCCGCGTCGTCGAACGCACCGACGGCGACGTGCTGGTCGTCGACCCGATCGCCTGACCATTCTTCTTCTCGACCCCTCGCCCAGGAGAACTCCATGCTCGCCTTCCTCGCCCCCACCACCGACGAACTGATCCCGGTGCTGATCGCCGGCGCCGCGGCGCTGATCCTGCTCGGTTTCGTGATCCTCGTCGTCAAGCGCTACAAGCGCTGCCCGAGCAACAAGATCCTCGTCATCTACGGCAAGGTCGCGTCCGGCCAGTCGGCGCGCTGCCTGCACGGCGGCGGCGCGTTCGTGTGGCCGCTGATCCAGGACTACGAGTTCCTGTCGCTCGACCCGATGCAGATCGAGATCCCGCTGCGCGGCGCGCTGTCGGCCGAGAACATCCGCGTCAACGTGCCGTCGGTGTTCACGGTCGCGGTCGGCACCGACGCCGCGGTGATGCAGACCGCCGCGATCCGCCTGCTCGGCCTGGATCCGCGCCAGGTCATGAAGCAGGCCGAGGACATCATCCTGGGCCAGCTGCGGCAGGTGATCGCGTCGATGACGATCGAGGACATCAACCGCAACCGCGACAAGTTCCTCGACAGCGTGCAGAACTCGCTGACCCCGGAGCTCGAGAAGATCGGTCTGGTGCTGATCAACGTCAACATCACCGACATCACCGACGAGTCGGGCTACATCGAGGCGATGGGCCGCAAGGCCGCGTCGGAGGCGATCCAGTCGGCCGAGATCGACGTCGCCAAGCAGCAGATGCGCGGTTCGATCGGCGTCGCCGAGGCCAAGCGCGAACAGGACGTGATGGTCGCCAACGCCGACAAGGTGCGTGAGATCGGCACCAAGGAGGCCGAGCGCGAGAAGCTGGTGCGGCTGGCCGACCTGGCCAAGGACGCCGGCATCGGCAAGAGCCGCGCCGAGCTCGAACAGCAGAGCGCGATCAAGGACCAGGAGCGCCAGATGCGCGTGCAGGTCGCCGACGCGGAGGCCGCGGCAGTCACCGGCGAGAACCTCGCCCGCGCCAAGGTCGTCGACGCCGAGGCGACGCTGAAGGTGCGCCAGGCCGAGGCCTACCAGGTCGCCGAGACCAGGAAGCGCGAGGCCGAGGCCAAGGTGCGCGAGGCGCAGTACCTCGCCGAGGCGCGCGCCGCCGACGCGATGGCGACCAAGATCGAGAGCGAACAGCGCGCCGAACTCGAGGCCAAGGCCAAGGCCAGCAAGGCCAAGCTGATCGTCGATGCCGAGGCCGAGGCCGAGCAGGTCCGCCTGCGCGCGCAGGCCGAGGCGGCGGCGACGTTCGCGCGGCTCGAGGCCCAGGCGCGCGGCGAGTACGAGATCCTGGCCAAGAAGGCCGAAGGTCTGGCGCGCCTGGTCGAGGGCTGCGGCGGCGCCCAGCAGGCGTTCCAGCTGCTGCTGCTCGAGCACCTGCCGCAGATGGCGGAGACCGCGGCGAAGGCGATCGCCAACGTCAAGTTCGACAAGGTCGTGGTCTGGGACGGCGGTGCCGGCAACGGCGGCAAGAACGCCACCGCCGGCTTCCTGCAGGGCCTCGCCGGCAGCCTGCCGCCGCTGCTGCAGATGATGCGCGACATCGGTGGCGTCGAGATGCCGGCCTACTTCGGCAAGCTCGCCGAGTCGCCACAGGCGATGGCCACCGCGGGCAAGGACGGTGTCAGCGCCGCGGCCGCACCGGTCGCCGCGGCACCCGCACCGATCGCCGCTGCGCCGGCCGCGCGCCCGCCGGCGGGCCCTGGGCCGAAGTCCTGAGCGGCGGCGCGCCGATGAGGCGCGCATGGACACCAGCCTGTGGATGGCGCGCGACCTGCTGACCATCGGCCCCGCGACCACGCTGTCGACCGCGGCCCGCCAGATGGCCGCGCGCCGGGTGCGGCACCTGCTGGTCGTCGACCCGCCCGATTCCCGACACCTGGTCGGCGTGGTCTCGAGCCACGATCTGTATCTCGCCGCCGACGCGGGCGTGAAGCCGACCTCACCCCAGGCGCTGGCGCGCGCCGCGAGCCAGGGCGAACTGGCGGTGGCGACCATCATGACGCCGCGACCGACCACGATCGCGTCGACGACGTCGATCGCCGATGCGGCGCGCCTGCTGCGCGACAAGAAGTTCGGCTGCCTGCCGGTGGTCGACCGCGGCGAACTGGTCGGCGTATTGACCGAACACGACCTGCTGCGCGCGTTCCTCGCCATGTCCGGCGCCGACCAGGACGGCTACGAGATCACCTGCGAACTGGCGCCCGGCGAGAACGTGATCGGCGGCATCGACGAACTGGCGCGGCGGCGCGGCCTGGACCTCGGCAGCGCGTCGTCGTTCGAGCTCGGCGGCAAACGCCTCGGCGTGGTGCACTTCCTCGGCGCACAGGACGACGCGTTCGTCGACGCGCTGTGGCAGTCGGGGCACCGGATCCTGCGCGTGCGGGCGACCGGTCGCGGCGCGCCGTCGACGATCCCCGCGCCGGCTCTGGCCGGCGACCGTCGGGACTGATCCGCGGCAAGCTCCGGCGCCGGCCACGGCCGTGCGCCGCGGCCGACGAACGGCTACCGTGCCGCGCTGGCTGCGGCCACACCGCACCGGGAGTCCATCATGTTGCGCCATCGTGCCGCGGTCGTTCTCGCTCTGCTCGGTTCCCTGCCGGCCCAGGCCACGTTCGTGCCGGAAGCGTCGATCCGGCTGCGGGTCGATGGCCTGACTGAACTGTTCGCGGCGCTGCCGGCCACCCACATTGGCCGCCTGCTCGGCGAGCCGGTGGCGCACGCCGCGCTGCAGCAAGCGCTGGTGCGATATCGCGCCCTGGTGCAGCGTCGCAACGCTCTGCTCGGGCCGCTGCGCCCGGTGTTGGCGGAGCAACCTGTTTGGCTGCAGAGCAGCTTCGCCGAGAAGGAAGCCTGGCGCTTCTGGCAGGAAGTCGACTGGTCCGACCTGCGCAGCGTCGAGCTGGCCTTCACGCCGCCGACCGATCTAGCGACCCCGCCCCGCCACGTGCTGACATTCCAGTGCACGCCGCGCGCCGAGGGACGGCTCACCGCCCGCTTCGAGCGGCTCGCCAATGAGCTCCGGCAGAGCGGGGTCTGGCGCCCCGCCGACAACGAGAAGATCGCGGGCGTGCCCGGCCACGTGCTGCGCGGGCCGCAACCCGAGGCCAGCGAGCACAACGGCGAACCGATGGCCCCGGCGGCGCTGTGGCTGCTGCACACGCCGGGCCAGTTCGCGCTCGCCGGCGGCGAGCCGGGGCCCGGCACCCTGGTCGAGCAACCGACGCCACGGCCGGCGGGCGCGAGCCTCGAATTCGACGTTCCCGCCCTGCTGCAGGCCAGCGCGAACCCGGACGGCACGGTCGACCCGGTCGCGGTGGCGCTGGGCCTCGACGCCGTCCAGCGGGTCGCCTGGTCCGCGCGCATCGCCGGCGAACTGCTGCTCGAGGAAGTCGAGCTCATCAACCTGCGCGCACCGTCCGGCCTGATCGGCGCGATGCTGGGCGGCACCGCCGACTTGCCGGCGCAGGCCCTGCCGAAGGGCGCCCTGCTGCAGCTGCGCGTGGCCGCCGATCTCGCCCAGCTGCCGGCGATCCTCGAGGCGCTGGAAGTGCCGCTGCCACCCGAAGCGCTCACCGGCCTGTTGCCGCACCTGACCGGCGGCATCGCGCTCGGCACCGCCGCGCCGGCCACCGGCGGTGTGATCCCGCGCCTGTTCGCGACGCTCGGACTGCGTTCGGCCGAAGCAGCCGCGACCGCGCTCGCCGAGCTGGTGCCGCCGACGTTGCTCGGTCGCCCGGTCACCTACAGCGGCGTGCGCTGCACGACGCTGAAGCTGCCGGACGTGCCCGCCGGCCTGCAGCCCGCGTTCGCCGTGCACGACGGTCGCCTGTGGCTCGCCGAGTCCCCGCGCAGCCTGCGCGACCTGCTGGCCGCGCAGACGGATGGCGCCACCGCGATGGACACCGCCGACGCGCCGCTGCCCCCCGGCGAAGGCGAGCCGCTGCCGACGTTCGACCTGCGCTTCGACGAAGCGGCGATCTACCGCACGCTCTACGACGTCTGGCTGCCGCTGTATGCGCTGACGGCCGCGACCCAGCCCGGCATGAAGGCGTTGCTCGAACGCGCCGATCTGCCGACTCCGGACGAGGCGAGCCCCCACCTCGGGCGCACCCGCGGCGTGCTGCGGCGCCGCGGCGACCACCATGTCGTGCAGCACCTCGGCCGGCTCGGTGGCCCGCTGCTGTGCGGCTACGCGATGACGTGGGGACCGATCACCAGCGCCAGCATCGCCGAGCCGTGGTTCTACGACTCGATGCGCGGCGCCCTGGCCAGGCTGCAGCTCGAGGCCGCCTGGACGGCGCTGTCGAAGTGGAAGGACCAGCACGGCAGCTTCCCGCCCGACCTCGGCGCCCTCGTGAAGGCGGGGCTGCTGCAGCCCGACCAGCTGCTGGTGCCCGCGGATCCGGCCCCCGACGTGCTGAAGCTCGACGACGGCCGCGTGGTCCGCAGCTCGTATCGCTACTTCCGCGAGCCGGTCGCGGTCAACGCGGCCGAGGGCAGCGGCCGCATGCTGCTGATCGGGATCGAGGTGCAGCAGAGTCCCTTCTCCCAGCGGCCGATGCTCGCCGACGACGGCACCCAGCCGCAGGTCTGGGGCAACACCGCCAACCAGCCGATCGACGAATTCGGCAAGTAGCCGCCCGCCCGTTACACTCCCGCCCCGGACATCCCCATGCGATTCGAGAACCAGGAAGAGAGTCAGAACGTCGACGACCGCCGCGGCGGCGGCGGCGGTGCCCCGAGCGGCGGCGGCCCGGGCTTCGGCGGTTTCCAGCTGCCGATGGGCAGAGGCGGCATGGGCATCGGCGGCCTGCTGATCATGCTGGTCGTGGCCTGGTTCGCCGGCATCAACCCGCTGCAGCTGCTGAGTGGCAACGCCCAGCTGCCGCAGGCGAACGCGAGCCAGCAGCAGCGCCGCGGCGGCTCGGCGCCGGTGCAGGAGTCCGCAGTCGAGGGCGCCCGCGCGGTGTTCGTCAAGAAGGTGCTGGCGACCACCGAGACCTGCTGGCGCGACCTGTTCCCGAAGGCGTTCGGCAAGGCCTACCAGGATCCGGTGCTGGTGCTGTTCCGCGACCAGGTCAACAGCGCCTGCGGCGAAGCCGGCGCCTCGGTCGGGCCGTTCTACTGCCCCGGCGACAAGCAGGTGTACATCGACCTGTCGTTCTTCGACGTGATGGAGCGCCAGCTCGGCGCCAAGGGTGACTTCGCGCAGGCCTACGTGGTCGCGCACGAGGTCGGCCACCACGTGCAGAACCTGCTCGGCACCAACCGCAAGGTCCAGGCGATGCAGCGGCTGGGCGAACGCGAGTACAACCGCGCCTCGGTCAAGCTGGAGCTGCAGGCCGACTACTACGCGGGTGTCTGGGCCCACTACGTCGACAAGAACTTGCGCGGCGACAAGACCAAGGAGCGCGTCACCATCGAGCCGGGCGACTTCGAGGAAGCGATCAACGCCGCGCAGCAGATCGGCGACGACACCTTGCAGAGGAAGTCGACCGGCACCGTGGTGCCGGAGAAGTTCACGCACGGCACCTCGGCGCAGCGCATGAAGTGGTTCCGGCTCGGCTTCGAGACCGGCGACCCGACCGCGCACGATCCGTTCGTCGAGGAGAAGTGAGCGCGGCCCGCGCAGCGCCACGGGGCGCCGTGCGGCCTCGAGATCACTTGGCCTTTTCCTCGCCGCCGGCCTTGGCCTCATCGAGCAGCTTCTGCCAGTTCTGCTTCTGGCGCTCGATGCCCGGCGCCTTCTCGTCGGCATAGCGCTTCTGCAGCGCATCGAACGCCTGCTGCGCCAGCGCCGGGTCCTTCTGCTTGCTGGCGTGCGTCAGCACCTGGTTCCAGAACATGCCGCTCATCGCGGCGCTCGGCACCTTGCCGGCCTTCGCCATCTCGGCCACCGCGGCCGCGGTCTTCTCGGGACCGTTCTCGCGGATCTTGCCGAACAGCGCCTGCACCTCGGCATCGACGAGCTTGCCGGCGACCAGCGCCTTCTCGCTGTCGTCGAGCTTCAGCTGGTCGGCGCGCGCCTGGATCTGCTCGGCGGCGATCAGGTCGAGCTTCAGCTCGGCGAGGAACAGCTGCTTGTTCTCGGCCGCGGAACGATCGCTCTTGCCGCGCAGCTTGGCCAGCGACAGCGTCTCGGCGTGCGTGTCGACGAACGCCTGCACCGAACGACCGGGCTTGGTCAACACGTTGCCTTCCGCGTCCATGAAGCAGATCGACGGGAAGCCGCGGAAGCCCTTGTCCTGCAGCAGGGTCGGGTACTTCTCGTCCTCGACGCGCGAGGTGTTGTGCAGGAACAGCACGACGGACTTGGCGAACTCGGGGAACTTGGGATCGGAGAGCGGACCGCCCTCCAGTGCATCACAAGGGCCTCAAGCCGCGTAGCTGCGGGTGAAGTAGGCGAAGATCAGCTTGCCGTCCTTCTTGGCCTGTTCACGCGCCAGGTCGTAGTCGTGGACCCAGGGCGCCTTTTGGAACACCGGCTTCGCCAGCTTCTCGGTGCGCTTCTGTTTGAGGTCGTCCTGGCTCGGCTGGGGACGGTTCTGCGCCGGCAGCAACGCGCCGAGCAGCGCGGCCATCGGGAGTACGTGACGTAGTTTCATGGTTGGGCCGGGCATCGTGCCGGGCCGGGACGCGGCTGGCGAACGGGGAAGCCCCACGTTGCAAAGGCCATACACACGCGCCGCCCACCACCTTCAGCAGCCCGGCCTCGATACCATGGGCCGATGCGCACCTGTCTCGCGGCTCTGCTCTGCGCCGCCGTCGCCGGCAGCCAGACCCCGGGAACCACTCCGCCGGCCGCGACTCCGACCGCGACCTTGACCGGCCGCATCGACAGCCCCGGCCAGGGCCGGATCCGCGTCACCGTCTGGCACAACGACATGGAGAAGCGCTCGATCGACGCGATCGCCGAGGGTTTCGCCGACGCGGACGGCACCTTCACGCTGCGCGACGTGCCATGGCGACGAGCGCAACAATGGGGGCAGCACAAGATGATCCTGGTCGGTCGCCAGACCGGCCACGCCGGCCTGCTCGAGCTGCGCTTCGACGACGCGCCGATCGACGCGATCCGCCTGCAGTTGAGACCGACCGTGGCGCTGCGCGGCACGCTGCGCGCCGCCGACACCGGGGCCCCGCTCGCCGACGCCTGGATCTGGCCCGCGATCTTCGGCGATGCCGCCGGTGGTCGCCATGCCGCATGGCTCACCGCCCCACTGCTGCCGTGGCTCGCGCGCACCGACGCCGACGGCAACTTCACGTTGAACGGGCTGCCGCCGCTGTTCCCGTGCAAGCTGGTCGCCGGGCACGCCGACTTCGCCCGCACCTGGGTCGCGGCACCGGCCGCCGACCAGCCGATCGAAGCTCGGTTGCCGCGCGGCGGCCGCATCCGCGGCAGGGTCCTGCTGCCGGACGGCAGGCCGGCGGTGCGCGTGCTGGTCGCCACCGCGGCACAAGGCCTCGGCTACGGCGACAGCACGACCGACGAGCAAGGCCGGTACGAGCTGAGCAGCCTGCCCGCGGACACCTACAAGGTCTGGGCCGAGGCCGAGGGCCTGACCGTGATCGCGGTGCAGAACCTCGTCGTCGAAGCGGGCGGTGAGCTCGACGCGCAGGTGGTGCAGCTCGTGCACGGCGGCTTCATCGAAGGCCGCCTCGTCGACGCCGCGACCGGGGCGCCGATCGCCCCAGGACCACACACCGATGTCGCGATGTACGGCCCCGCCCGCGGCGATGGCGGCGCGTGCGAATGCACGCCGGTGCGACCCGACGGCACGTTCAAGATCCGCGCGCCGGCAGGCCGCAACCGCATCTACCTGCGCGCGGCCGAGGGCTGGAGCGAACCGAGCGAGGAGGTCGAAGTCCGCGAGGGCGAAGTGACACAAGTCGCGTGGAAGTTGCGGCGCGCGAAGAACGGGGAAGAACGTCGCTAAGTCACGCCACGAGTCAGCCCCTCCCACCAGTCCAGCCGAACATCACGTCCTCCGGATGTTCGGGCAGCATCGACAGAGCAGCTGCCACGAAAATGAGCCCAGCAGCCCACCCGAGTCTGCCCGGGCGCTGCTGCGCGATCGTCGCCAGCTGTTCGTTGTTGAACACGGCATAGACGGGCACGCGCTCGCTCTCGGCGAACTGCTTGCGCAGTTCGCGCAGGCGACTGAACACGACGAATTCCGCCGGGCGCAAGATCTCGCGGTAGTCGATGCGGTTCCTGCGATCGCCGTGCGCGTAGGCGGCGCCACCGCTGCGGGCGACGCCGACTTCGAGGTACTCGACCGCCACGCACCACAGCACGCGGTCGCCAGTAGTCGCCAACTGCGGCAGGACCGAGACGGTGCGGTCG
>JALORC010000182.1 GCA_025459175.1 Planctomycetota bacterium
CCGCCTACCGTACCGGGCTACGGCAACGCGAGCGGCTTCGAACTCCGTCTTCTCGACCGGACCGGAACGGGTGACCTCCAGCGAATGGACGAAGTGCTGAATGGCTTCCTCGGCGAACTCCGTGCCAGGCCCGAGATCGCCAGCGCCTTCACGATCTTCGACGTGAGCTACCCGCAGTACATGATCGAGTTCGATGTCGAGGCGGCGGCGCAGAAAGGGGTCACGCCGGCCGATGCGCTCGCCGTTCTGCAGGTGATGTTGGGCGGTGAGTATGCGACCAACTTCATTCGCTTCGGCCAGCTCTACAAGGTCATGGTTCAGGCCCTGCCGGAGTATCGCCAGAGGCCGGAGGACATCCTGCGGTTGCGGGTCCGGAACGACCGCGGCGAGATGGTCGAGCTGGCGAACATCCTGCGACTGGAGAAGGTCTACGGCGTCGACCAGATGACCCGCTACAACATGTTCCCTTCGGCGGAGATCAACGGGTCGCCCGCGAGCGGGTTCAGCAGCGGCGACGCGATCCGGGCGATCCAGGAGACCGCGCGCGACCGGCTGGCCCCTGGCTTCTCCATCGACTGGGCCGGCATCACCCGCGACGAAGTCACGACCGGCGGCGAGGTGTGGGCGGTGTTCGGCATCTGCGTGCTGTTCGTGTACTTGTTGCTCGCCGCCCAGTACGAGAGCTTTCTCTTGCCGCTGGCGGTGTTGCTGTCGGTGCCGACCGGGCTGCTCGGGTCGTTCCTGTTCCTGTGGTGGTTCGAGCTCGAGAACAACATCTACGCGCAGGCCGCGATGCTGATGCTGGTCGGCCTGCTCGGCAAGAACTCGATCCTGATCGTCGAGTTCGCGGCGATGCGGCATCGCGCCGGGCGGACCGCGCTGCAGGCCGCGATCGAAGGCGCGTCGGCCCGATTGCGACCGATCGTGATGACGTCGTTGGCACTGATCGTCGGGCTGCTGCCGCTGCTGCTCTCGGACGGTGTGGGGGCGAACGGCAACCGCACCATCGGTGCAGCAGCCATCGGCGGCATGTTGTTCGGGACGCTGCTCGGCGTGCTGGTCACGCCGGGTCTCTACTACACGTTCGCGCAGCTGGCGGAGCGCTGGCAGACACGGCGCGAACCCTTGCCTCTCACGGAGCAAGCATGATCCGGGTGCGACCGTTCGTGGCGAGCCTGCTCGGGCTCCTGCTCACCGCGTGCACGGGGACGCCGGTCTGCCGGGTGGACCTGACGCGACCTCTGCCTGTGCTCGGTTGGCGCGCGTTCTTCGTCGACCCGGATCTCGCGGCGCTGGTGGAGGTCGCACTCGCCGCCAATCTGGACGCGCGAGTGGCCTTGCAACGCATCGAGGCGGCGCGCGCCCAGTACGAGGCAGCTGGTGGGGCGTTGTTGCCGACGGTCGGCGCCGTCGCCGACGGCGGTATCCGGCGCTTCGGTCTCTACACGATGGATGGCGCCGGCAACCTCGGCGTGCCCCTGTTTCGGGGACGCGAGATCCCGCGTAACCTGCCCGACTTCCGGGTCGGCCTGCAGGCCAGTTGGGAGATCGACCTGTGGGGGCGGCTCGGGTCGGCGCGCGACGCGGCCTTCCATCGGCTGCTGGCGACCGAGGAGATGGCTGCCCTGGTGCGCACCGAGCTCTGTGCCAGGGTCGCCGATCTCTACTACGACCTGTTGGCGAAGGACGCCGAGGCGCGGGTGCTCGCCGACACCATCGCCCTGCAACAACGGTCGCTGGAGGCCGTCGGTCTGCAGCGCGCGTTCGGCGCTGTCAACGAACTGACCCGGCAGCAGTTCGAGGTGCAGCTGCGCAGTCTCGAGGCGGAGCAGGGCCGGGTCCGGATCGAGATCGCGGCGCTCGAGGCCGCGCTGAACAGTCTGTGCGGGCGCGGACCGCAGCCGGTGCAGCGCGGCGCCGTGCCGCTCGAGCGAGCGTCGCTGCCAGCGCTGGCCAGCGGGGTGGCACCGGAGTTCCTGCGCAACCGACCCGATGTCCGCGGTGCGGAGCTGGAGCTGGCGGCGGCCGAAGCCGATCTGGAGGCGGCGCGCGCGGCGTTCTGGCCGCGGCTGTCGATCGACGGATTGATCGGCATGCAGGCCTTCCGTGCTGACCTGTTGACCGACCGGCGATCGACGACCTACGGCCTGCTCGGTGGTCTGGTGGCGCCGATCTGGAACCGCGCTGCGCTCGACGCCGAGTTCGCTGGCGCCAACGCGGCCCAGCTGGCGGCGCTGTTCACGTTCCAGCAGGTCGTCACGGATGCGACTCTGGAGCTGCACAATGTGCTGGCCACGCTGCGTCTGCTCGACGACGTGCGCACTGCCCAACTGCAGCAGACGACCACGGCCGAACGTTCGATCGGCGTCGCCGGGGAACTGTTCCGGGCGGGACGCGCCACTTTCGTCGAAGTGCTCGGGGTGCAACAGGCCTCGCTGCAGGCGCGGCTCGGACTAGTGCAGGTGGATCGCGATCGGTTGCGCGGGGCGGTGGCCCTGTATCGGGCACTCGGTGGTGGCGCTGCGGTGGAGCCGAACGAGGATGCGGCCGAGGCCGCCAGCGGCGGTGGATGAGCGCCGGTCGGCGTTGCCGACCCGCAAGGAATGGCCGGAGCGGCTGCACGCCGGCGGGGCGGTCAGGCCGTGGAGCGATCCTGCTGCCAGGGATCGACGACACCCTGCGCCTGCAGCTCGACCATGCGGCGATAGCGACCGCCGAGGGCCAGCAGTTCCCGATGCGTGCCGCGTTCGACGATGCGCCCGCCGTCGAACACGGCGATCAGGTCGGCGCTGGCGATCGTGCTGAGCCGGTGCGCGATCACGAACGTGGTGCGGCCGCGCAGCAGGCCGGTCAGCGACTCCTGGATCAGCCGCTCGCTCTCGGTGTCGAGGTTGGACGTCGCTTCATCGAGGATCAGGATCGCCGGGTCGGCGAGCAGTGCGCGGGCGATCGCGAGGCGCTGGCGCTGACCGCCGGACAGCTTGACGCCGCGTTCGCCGATCTTGGTGTCGTAGCCCTGCGGCAGCCGCTGTACGAACTCGTCCGCGTTGGCGCGCCGTGCCGCGGCTTCGACCTCGGCGTCGCTGGCAGAGCGCCGCGGGTAGCGGATGTTGTCGCGCACGCTGCCGTCGAACAGGAACGTCTCCTGCTGCACGAGGCCGAGCAGCGCGCGGTAGCTCGCCAGCTGCAGGTCGCGCAGGTCGGTGCCGTCGAGCGTGATGCGGCCCTGGGTCGGATCGTGGAAGCGGGCCACCAGGTCGCTGAACGTGGTCTTGCCGGCACCGCTGGGACCGACCAGCGCCACCGTCGCCCCGCGCGGCACCTCGAGGTCGAGTTCGTGCAGCACCAACGGGCCGTTGCCGTAGCCGAACGACACGCCCTCGAAGCGCAGCACGCGGAAGTCGGCCGCCGCCGGTCGGGCGCCCGGCCGGTCGGGCTTCTCGGCCGGCTTCGCCGCGAGCTCGAACACGCGTTCCATCGCCGCCAGCCCGCGCTGGGTCTCGGAGATCGAGTTGGCGATCTGCATCACCGGTTCGAGCAGCCGCCACAGGTAGGCCTGCAGCGCCACCACGGTGCCGATCGTGCTGGTGCCGTCGATCACCAGCCAGCCGCCGTAGGCGACGACGGCCAGCGTCGCCATCGGCATCAGCAGGCTCCAGACCAGGTTCACCGCCCCGTGCGTGCGCGCCGACAGCACCTGCTTCTTGATCACCGCGTGGTGCCCGACGGTGAACTGGCGCGTCTCGGCGCGTTCGCGGGCGAAGCCGCGCACGATGCGCAGCCCGGACACCGCTTCGCCGACGCGGGCGTCGACTTCCTGCCGATCGGCGCCGATCGAGCGCCAGATCGGCCGCACCCGCCCGATGAAGCGCGCGTGCACGAGCATCACCGGTGGCATCACCACGATGGCCGCCAGCGCGAGCCGCCAGTCGAGCCAGAACATCACCACCACGGTCGCCACCAGCCGCAGGCCGGCGAGCACCGGGCTCAGCAGCGCGTTCTGCAGCAGGCCGGTCGTGCTGTCGACGTCGCTCGACAGCCGCGAGATCACGCCGCCGGTCTTCAGCGCGTAGACCTCGTCGAGCGGCAGCCGCAGGATCCGGCCGTACAGATGGCGCCGCAGGTCGAACGCGAGGTGCGCGAACAGCCGCGTGCTCTGCATGGTCCGCACGTAGCCGAGCAGGCTGCCGAACAGGTAGATGCCCAGCATGATCGCGGACCACAGCACGAGTTCGTGCTGCCGGTCGGCCGGGGCCCGGGTGCCGTCGAGGATGACGTTGTCGAACAGGTGGCAGCTGACCACCGGCCAGATCAGGTCGATGGCGATGCCGACGATGCCGAGCAGCAGCATCGATGCGATCGCCCGGCGCCGCGGCCACAGCCACTGGCGGTAGCGCTGGCGGGCGGTGGCTCGTGCACCCGGAGCGGGTTCCGGCTCGGCGGTCGGCTCCGACGGCTTGTCCTTCGCGTCGATCGTGTCCGGCGCGGTGCGCCAGCGGTGCAGGAAGTCGGCGTAGCGACGGCGGCTGTTGTCGGCGCCGCGCGGCGGCGGCGGGCGGTCGTCGCCAGGGGCAGGTGGAACCACGGCCACAGGCTAGGACGGCAGCGGGTGAGATTCACGAGCGCGGCCGGCGCGGGCCGCCGAGCACGGCTCGCCAACCGGCCGTGCTATCGCTAACGCGAGTGCGCGGCCCGTTCCGATACGCTCCGACCTGCGCATGAGCGACCCAGAGCCCGATCCCGCCGCCACCGAACTGCTGCACGACCCGCTGCTGCGCACCGCGCCCACGATCGAAGGCTTCAAGGTGCTCGATCCCGCCGTGCTCTACGCCAAGGTCGGCCAGGGTGGCATGGGCGCCGTCTACCGCGGCCGCCACTGCAAGCTCGACCTCGACGTCGCGGTGAAGTGCCTGAAGCCGTCCCTCGCCGCCGACTCGCCGGAGTTCATCGCCCGCTTCGAACGCGAGGCCCGCCTGTGCGCGAGTCTCGCGCACCAGAACGTCGTGCGGGTGATGGACGTGCGCCAGCAGGACGGCCTGCATTGGCTGGTGATGGAGTTCGTGCGCGGCGAGACGGTGCGCGAACGGGTGCAGCGCAAGGGCCCGCTGCCCGAGGCCGAGGCGCTGGCGATCCTGCACGGCGCTTGCGCCGGCCTCGCCGAGGCGCACGGCCGCGGCATCGTGCATCGCGACATCAAGCCCGACAACCTGATGGTGTCGCTCGAAGGGCGGGTCAAGGTCGCCGACCTCGGCCTCGCCAAGGCCAACGGTCCGGGCGACCGCAGTCTGAGCCTCGCTTCGGGTGTGATGGGCACGCCGCAGTACATGGCGCCCGAACAATGGGACAGCCCCGACATCGGCCCGAGCGCCGACGTCTGGGCGCTCGGTGCGGTGCTGTACTTCGTGTTGACCGGCGAACACGGCATCGACGGCGCGACCTTCGCGGTGATGGCGCGGCGGGTGCAGGAACACGACTTCCCGAGCCTCGCGAGCAAGTGCCCGGCGCTGCGTCCGGCGGTGCTGCAGTTGTTCGCACGCTGCGTCGCGCGACAGCCGGCGGATCGGTTCGCGAGTGCGAAGGAACTGCTCGCGGCGCTCGCGCCATTGGTCACGATCGGCGAGGAACAGCTCGCCGATGCCGGCGCCGAGCGCAAGGCCTCGCAGCTCGGCACCGTGACGCCGCCGCCGCGGCAGACGTTGCTGCGGATCCGCGCCAAGCTCGAGACCGGCACCGGGATCGGCGGTGCGCGCGCTGCCGCCGAGGCGCCGACGATGCCGTCGCCGGGAGGCACCGAACGCATGCCGCCGCCGCGGGCGGTGCGGCGGGCACGCTGGCCGTGGTTGCTCGCGACGGCGCTGCTGGTCGGTGGTGGGGTCGCCGCCTACGGCTACCAGGACGGCTGGTTCGACGATCCCGCGGCGTGGGAGGCGACGATGCGGCTCGCCGAGGCGCGTGGGCTCTACAGCGATGCGAAGTTGCTGCTGCCGCAAGCCGATGGCCTCGACGCCGCGATCGAGAAGCTGGAACGCGTGGTCTACCTGCAGCCGGACTTCGCCGAGGCTCAGCAGCTGCTGGCGCGCGGACTCGACAAGCGCGCCGAGCAGTTGACCGCCACCGACCTCGATCGTGCCTACGAGGCCGCGCTGCGCGCGACCGAGCTCGACCCGAACAACACGCTGGCGGGCGAGCGGCGCGAGGTGCTGGGCAAGAAGCTGAGCGGTCGCCTGTTCGTCGGGCTCGACCTCGCGGCGCCGCCGCATCATGCGACGGTTCCCGGTGCGCGGTTCGTCGTGCGTGGCAAGGTCGCCGCGAGGGATGTGCG
Source organism: Planctomycetota bacterium (assembly GCA_025459175.1). Lineage (GTDB taxonomy): Bacteria > Planctomycetota > UBA1135 > UBA1135 > UBA2386 > UBA2386. The sequence goes on from JALORC010000182.1 coordinate 6,323, forward strand.
CAAGGTCGTGTTGGTGGTGCAGGCGTTGGCCGACAACGGGGAGCCGCGCCCGGGTGTCGAGGTGCAGCGGCTGCCGGCGACGTTGGCGGCGGGAGAGTTCGATGTCGTGGTGACGGCAAGCGTGGCCGGTTGGCACTCGCTGGGCCTGCTCGCCGAGGATCGGCACGGCATCACCGCCGGGACGTTCCCGTCGCGGGTGCTTGTGCCCGGCACGGAAGCCAGCGCGGGCGCCGCTCCGGATCCACGGGCGGCGGCGCTGCAGGTGCTCTGGAACGGGGCCGGCATCGAGCTGCGGCCGATTCCGGTGCGCACGTTCCGGATGGGCAGCCTCGAGCTCGAGCTCGATCGCGACCAGGACGAGCCGCAACACTCGGTGACGCTGCGCGAGCCGTTCTGGATCGGGAGCACCGAGGTCACGCAGCAGCAGTGGGTGGCGGTGATGGCGACGAGACCATGGGCTGCTGCCGACGCGCCGCCTGCCGAGCCCGGTGAGGAGCCGGCGACGTCGGTGACCTGGGCGATGGCGAACGAGTTCTGCACGGAGCTGACCGAACGCGAACGTGAGGCCGGGCGGCTGCCGGAGGGTTACCGCTATTGCCTGCCGACCGAGGCCCAGTGGGAGCTCGCTGCGCTCGGCGGACGCGACGGCAACGACTTCCCGCACGGTGACGATGCGGACCAGCTGCCGGCGTACGCCGTGTTCGGCGGCCGCGCCCTTATGCCGCAGCCGGTGGCCAGCAAGGCGGCGAACGCGTTCGGGCTGTTCGACATGTCGGGCAACGTCGGGGAATGGTGCGCCGATGCGACGCGCGGCGAACGGGCCCTCGAGACGGCGTCGCCGGATGGCGCGGTCGAGCCGTTGTTGACCGACGGGGACCAGCGCATCGTGCGCGGCGGCAGCTACCGCTCGGCGGCCGCCGATTGCCGGTGTGCCGCGCGCACCATGCAGCCGCCGGACATGGCCTGGGACCTGACCGGGTTCCGGGTCGTTTTGGCCAGGCGCTGAGTCGACCTTCGTGGTGGCGGCCCTTGGCGCTGCCGCGAGGGCTGCCGGGATGGTGATGCCGCGGAGTGTTAGTGTTCCGGGCCATGGCCTGGAACCTTGGACCGCGCCGGTCCGTGCTGCTCGTCAGCGGCGTGCTGGCGAGTGCAGGCTTTGCTCAGGCGCAGCAGCAGCTCACGACCGGCGTCGTGCGCCTGTGCGGCCGCATCGTCACGTCGCGCCACGAACGGATCCCGGCTGCAGAAGCGTGGGTCACCGACGCCGAAGGCCACGAACTCGCGCGCACCGTCGCCGATGGCGAGGGCCTCTTCCAACTGCCTCGCTTGCCGTTGAACGCCCACTGGCTGCATGCCAGGGCACCCGGCCGCTGCGACGGTCGCCTGCCGATCGCGCCGCCGATGCTCGTGCGCGCAGTGACGCTGGCGCTGGAGGACGGCGATCCGCTGCGCGGCGTGCTGACGCTCGCGGACGGCACCCCCGCGGCGAATGCGGCCCTCGTGCTCGAGCCTGCCGAGCGGCTCGGCGCGCCGTTCGACTGGTTCGTCGCGACGACGACCGATGCTGCTGGTTGCTGGTCGGTGCCGGCTGCTCCACTGCGCGCCCGCGCGTTGCGTGCCTACCTGCCGCAGCGACCGTTGTTGGAGTTGCTGATCGCCGCCGACCAGAGGGTCGCGAACGGCTCATTCGCGGCGGGCCCCGCACCGCTTCGCCGCGTCATCGTCGAGCCGCTGCCGCCAGGCATCGTGGTCACGTTGACGAGCGACGTCAGCTCGCCGTGGATATCCGGTGCGATGCGTTGGCCGGCGGCCGCGTGCACTGCCACCTGCGATGCAGCGGGCACGGCGCTGCTGCCCTGGCTGCCCGTCGCGCATGAACTGCGGGTCAGCGCACCAGGCTTCACCGCCAGGCCGGCAAACGTGCGCTGCACGCCAGGGGACCAGCGGGCCGTCAGCTTCACGTTGGTCCGACCGCAGGCCGCGACGCCGGTCCCGCGGACCGAGCTTCGTGGTCGCCTCGTCGACGATCGAGGCGCAGCACTGGCCGGGATCAAGCTGGTCGCGCGGGTCGGTGACAGCTACGCAACGGTCACCACCGGCGGCGACGGGACCTTCACCGGCACGCTGCCGGTGGGGGCCGGCGGGCTGTATGCGCTTGCGTTGCACGATCCGTCGTGGCGCCTCGGGGATCGCGCCCTGCTGCAGAAGGACGGCTGGTGGTGGCTGCTCCTGCGCGCCGGCGGCAACGAACTGAGTCTCTACGCGGTGCCGGCCGCTTCGCTGCGTGGCACGCTGCTGCAACCCGACGGTGTGCCTGGCACCGACCGTAGTGCGCTGCGCGTACACGGAGCCAGTGATGCCAGTGGTCGCATCGAGCTCGGTGGCTTGCCGGGCGGCCGTTATCGGCTCACGGCAAGGACCGACGCTTGGTGGGGAGCGACGGAACTGCGCCTCGATGCCGGCCGTTCGGCAACCATCGGGGACCTCGATTTCCTCGCCACCGGCGCGATCACAGGCACCCTGCTGGATGCCGGGGGTCGGGGTCTGCCGGGTGTTTCGATCCTCGCGACGGGTCCGAGGGGGCCGATGGCAGACGAAGTGCAGC
>JALORC010000183.1 GCA_025459175.1 Planctomycetota bacterium
CAGCGCGCTGCGGCCGGTCGCTTCGACGACGAAGTGCAGGTGGTCGTTCAGCACCGCGTAGTGGATGAGCCGGAAGCCGTTGCGGTCGCAGCCGGCGGCGAAGGCCGTGCGCAGTGCTGCATACGCATCGCGCCGGCGCAGCGGCGGCAGGTGCTCGCGCAGCTTGACGGTCACGTGCACCGGGAAGCGGGCGGCCAGGGCGCCGCGGGTGTCGTGCGGCACTCCGGCGCGATCGCCGTTCGGCTTGCGGCCAGCACCGGCGCGGCGGCCGCCGTGCAGCGCGCGGAACGGCAGCAGTCCGGTGCCTGCGCTCTTGGCCGTCTTGCTCCGCTGCATGTTCGACACGGTCGCCATGTTGATTCCGCACTGATAAACTTCTGACGTATGAAAAGAAGGGGCCGGAGGGTGATTGTGACCAGATCCCGCGGTCTCCCGGCACCAGGACCCGAGGCGGAGTGCAACGTCAGGGCCACGGCGGCTGCGCCAGTCCCCGTGTCCTGGTGCTGGTGCGGGCAAGGCGGCTTACGGGTGCGGCAGGCAACGACCGACCCCGTCACGCCGGCCAAGGAGCGGCGATGCTCCTCACTGCGACCGGCGGTCCAACGTCCCGCGACGCAAGGCACTCGACTGCTTCGTGCCAGATCCAGACCATGAACCAACGCGCGCCGCGGCTACTTCGGCACGGCACTGGGCGCCACTGCCGGCGCCGGCGGTAGCAGCGGCGCCAACGCCGCCTGCACCGCCGCCTCCGCGCCAGCGATCGCCGCGGTCAGCTGCTGCTGCGCGGCGAGCTGTGCCTGCAAGGCCTGCAGCCGCGGCAGCAGTTCGGCCTCGCGCTGGCGCACCTGCTGCTGCAGGGCCTCGACCTCCGGTTGCAGCGCCTGCAGCCGCGCCGTAGCCGCGGCCCGCAGCGCCTCCTGGTCGCGCAGCGTCTGCTCGACGGCCCGCAGCGGCTGCAGTTCGACCTCGATCTGCGCCGCCCGGCTGCGGCACGCGGCCAGATCCGCCTCGGCGCGCTGCAGCAGCCCGAGTTCGTACTGCAACTGCGCTGCCACCGTGCGCAGATCGGCCGCCAACACCACCGACCGGCGGGTGGCAGCCGCGATCTCGGCCTCGGTCTGGCCGGCGGTCTGCTGCAGCAGCGCCAGCTCGCGCTGCTGCTGCTCGCGCTCGGCGCGCAGCGCGCCGACCTCGCGCGACCGCGCCGCGCGCGCGATCGTGGTCTCGCGCTCGACCGCACAGGCGGCCAGCAGCACCAGCGGCAACCACCGCGCGGCGCGGCCGAGCCGAGAAAACGCTGCCGACATCGATCGCACGGCTGGTATCATGCTCGCCCTTTTCCTCGCACCGATCGCCGAGAACCCATGGAACGCACCCTCATCCTGCTGAAGCCCGACGCCGTCCAACGTGGCCTGAGTGGCCAGATCCTGAGCCGCTTCGAACAGAAGGGTCTGAAGATCGCGGCCATGAAGCTGATGCAGATCTCGCCGGAACTGGCGGCCAAGCACTACGAGGCGCACAAGGAGCGCAAGTTCTACCCGGGCCTGGTCAAGTTCATGACCAGTTCTCCGGTCGTCGCGCTGTGCCTGGAAGGCATCGACGCGATCAAGATCTGCCGCACGCTGATGGGCGCCACGTTCGGCGCCGACGCCGCCCCCGGCACCATCCGCGGCGACTACGGCGTCAGCCGCAGCTACAACCTCGTGCACGGCAGTGACAGCCCGGAAGCCGCGGCGCGCGAGATCGGGTTGTTCTTCCCCGAGGGCGTCGTCAAATACGACTACGCCGCGATCAACTGGATCTACGATCCGGTCGAAGAGCTGAAGAAGTGATCCGATGACCGGCCCGGGCCCCGCACTGCGCGGCCTGTCGGCCGCCGAACTCGCCGCCGCCTGCGGCGAACTCACCGCGTGGTGCGGATCCACCGTGCTCGACGCGGTGCCGCTCGCGGTGCCGGCCGATGCCGACGACCTGCTGCTGGTGCTGCAGGGCACGAGCGGCAAGGCCTTCCTGCACCTGGTGCCCGGCGGCCAGCGCGCGCGCGTGACGCTGACCGCGGCGCGCTTCCCGGCCGACACGTTCGCGCGCGGCACCCGCACCGACCTGCTGCAGCGCGAACTGCGTGAAGCGAGGCTCACCCACGTCATCGCCACCGCGGGCGAACGGCGCGGCGCGCTGCATTTCCGCACCCCGGCCGGCGATCGGCGGCTGGTGTTCGAACTGTTCGGCGCGCGCGGTCTGTGGGCGCTGCTCGATGCCGAAGGCAGGATCCTGGTGCTGTCGCGGCCGGTGGCGACCGCGGTGCGCACGCTACAGCCCGGCGATGCGTATGCGCCGCCGCCGCCTGCACCCGGACCGCGCGGCGAAGCCCGCGCCGACGACGTCGAGCTGCGCTTCGCGGCGCCGGTGCTGGCAGCGATCGATGCGTTCTACCGGCCGCTCGACGCCACCGCCGAACTGCGACGCCAGCACGAGCTGCTGCTGCGCTCAGCCCAGCGCGCGCTGCACAAGACCAAGGCCAAGGTGCAGGGGCTCGCCCAGCAGCTCGCCGACACCGGCCGGGCCGCGGCCTATCGCGACCGCGCCGACCTGATGCTCGCCTACCAGCACACCGTGCGCCGCGGTGCCGCGTCGATGCAGGTGCCGGATCCGCAGCGCGACGGCGAAGAGGTCACGATCGAACTCGACCCGGCGCTGCCGGTCATGGTGCAGGCGCGTGCGCTCTACGAGAAGGCGCGGCGGCTCGACGACGGCCGCGAGATCTCGCTGCAGCGGCTCGCCGCCGCCGAGGCCGAGGTCGCGGTGCTGCAGCCGCTGGTCGATCGCCTGCAGGCGCTGTCGCCGACGGCGGACGACTTGGAGCCGCAGCTGGCGGCACTGCGCCCGCCGCTGCAGCGGCTCGGACTGCTGCCGAAGGGTGTGGCGCCGGCAGCTGGAGGCGGCGCGGGCAAGCAAAAGCACAAGCCGGAGCCCGGCGCCGGCGAGAACTTCCGCCGCTTCACCAGCGCCGAGGGTTACCCGATCTGGGTCGGCCGCAACAACGAGCAGAACGACCGGCTGACCATGCGCATCGCCAACGGCAACGACCTGTGGCTGCACGTCGGCGGCGGCCGGCCGGGTTCGCACGTGATCATCCGCCTGCCCAAGCAGAAGACCGCGAGCCTCGAGACGCTGCTCGACGCCGCGGTGCTGGCCGTGCACTTCAGCAAGGCGCGCGGCGAGAGCCGGATCGACGTGATCTACACGCACAAGAAGCACGTGCGCAAACCGAAGGGCCTGCCGGCCGGCGCGGTGGTGCCGGCGCAGACCAGGACCATCACCGTGCAGCGCGAGGACGAGCGGCTGCGGCGGTTGCTCGACTCCGCGGGCGCGGCCGCCGACGACGACGGACGCTGAGGATCGCGAAGCGGGCGACCGACCGCTACGGTGCTGCCACGCATGGACTGGCTCAACGACCCACAGGCCTGGATCGCACTGGCGACGCTGACGTTCCTCGAGATCGTGCTCGGTATCGACAACCTGGTGTTCGTGTCGATCCAGACCGCGAAGCTGCCGAAGGAGCAACAGAGCAAGGCGCGCCGGATCGGCCTCGCGCTGGCGATGGGCATGCGCATCGCGCTGCTGTTCGCGATCAGCTGGATCATGCAGCTGACCAAGCCGCTGTTCGGCGTGTTCGGCCACGAGTTCACCGGCCAGGGCCTGATCCTGCTCGCCGGCGGCCTGTTCCTGCTGTGGAAGAGCGTCACCGAGATCCATCACAAGCTCGAGGGCGACGAGGAGGACGCGAGCGGCGGTGGCAAGGTGACGACGTTCGGCAGCGCGATCCTGCAGATCACGATGCTCGACCTCGTGTTCTCGCTCGACTCGGTGATCAGCGCGGTCGGCATGGCCGGCCAGTACTTCACGGTGATGGTGCTGGCGGTGCTGATCTCGGTCGCGGTGATGATCGCGTTCGTCAACCCGATCTGTGCGTTCGTCGAGCGCCACCCGACGGTCAAGATGCTGGCGCTCAGCTTCCTCATGCTGATCGGCTTCACGCTGATCGGCGAGGCCTGGGGCATGCACATCCCGAAGGGCTACGTCTACTTCGCGATGGGCTTCTCGGTGCTGGTCGAGATCCTGAACCTGAAGCTGAAGAAGGCCGGCAAGCCGGTCGACCTGCGCGGCCCGGAGCGGCCGGTCGTATGAGTCGCCTGCGGTGCTGCAGCGCCGTCGTGTTGCTGGCGGCCATCGCGGTGGCGCAGGCACCGCCGGGCGGGACCACGGCAGCGCCGGCCCTGCCAGACCTCGGTGCGCCCGCCGAGCTGCCGGCCGATGCCCCACCGCACCTCGGCCGCATCGATCGCGCCGGCCTGCGCGCGCACGCGTACTGGCTCGCCGACGACGCGCGCGCCGGGCGCCACACGACGAGTGCGGGGCAACTCGCGACCGTGCGCTACGTCACCGAGCACTTCCAGAAGCTCGGGCTGAAGCCACTCGGTGACAAGAAGACGTTCCTGCAGCACTACCCGCTGCGGCGCACCTGGCTCGATGCGGCGACCTCGGTGCAGTTCACCGGCCATAAGCTCGATCGTGACCTGGCGGTGCTGCCGGCCGGCCCGGAGACCAAGCTGTCGCTGGCCGGGCGCTTCGTGTTCTGCGGCAACGGCAGCAAGGAACGCGTGCCAGCGGGCCTCGCCGGCCGCATCCCGCTGGTGGTGCTGCCGCGCGGCGGTGGCCGCGGCGGCGGCAGCGGCAGCGACCTGCAGGCCGTGCAGCGCTACCTCGACATCGCCGAACAGCTCGCCGCGGCCGGCGCCACCGCCGGCGTGGTGTGCCTGCTCGACGACCAGGGCTCGCTCGGCAACACGCTGAACTACCGCGCCCTGCTGCCCGACCACGCGCAGCTGCAGTACGGCAAGGGCGGCCGCGAGCTGGCCTTGAAGATCCCGCTGCTGGTGCTGTCGGCGGCGCAGAGCCAGAAGCTGCTCGCCCACGTCGGCATGCCGTTCGACCAGGACGGCGCGCCGAGCGGTCCACCCGCCAACGAGAAGGCGAGTGGCAAGCTCAACATCGTCGTCAAGAGCGACGACAAGGCGCAGGGCACCAACGTCATCGCGGTGCTCGAGGGCACCGGCAGGAAGCAGGAGGCGATCGTGTTCTCGGCCCACCACGACCACGTCGGTCGGCGGCTCGACGGCGACGTGTTCAACGGCGCCGATGACAACGCCAGCGGCACCGCCGGCCTGCTCGAGATCGCCGAGGCGTTCGCGCAGGGCGGGCCGCGCCCGGAGCGCTCGATCGTGTTCCTGTCGGTCAGCGGCGAGGAACTCGGCCTGTGGGGCTCCGACTGGTATGCGGCCCATCCCACCTGGCCGCTGGCGCAGATCGTCGCGGACATCAACATCGACATGATCGGCCGCCCCGGCACCGCGGACGAGCGCACGCAGATGCAGATCACCCCGAGCCACGAGCACGCGAAGTTCTCGTCGCTGGTGCGCGCGGCGGTGCAGCTCGGGAACCGCTTCGGCATCACCTTCACCAGCGGCGACCAGTACTACGAGCGCAGCGACCACTTCAACTTCGCCAAGCACGGCGTGCCGGTGGTGTTCTTCTGCGACGGCGAACACCCCGACTACCACCAGGTCAGCGACACCGCCGACCGGCTCGACTACGTGCGCATGGAGGCGATCGCGCGGCTGGCGGCGTGGAGCGGCTGGCAGGTCGCCAACGACAAGGCGCGACCGCAGGAACTCGGCAAGCAACCGGGTTGGTGACGAGCGGGCCCGGCAGCCGGGATCAGCGGCCGAACAAACCCCCGCGGCGCGCCTCGACCTCGACCAGATCGTCCGCCGTGCCCCATTGCCGGTCCTGGCCCGCGCTGGCGACCTCCAGCCGCGAACCGGTGGGACGCTTGCGCACCACGTAGTCGGTGCCCCACGGATCCTGAACCGGGAAGCCGGGACCCGTTACGACGCCGGCCTCCGAAGCGGCGAGCGCGGCGGCGGTCGGCAGCTCGTCGGTGCCGTGCCGGTTGCGCCACGCCTTCGCGGCCATGCCCAGACGGGCCAGGTCGTCGCGCACGTACGCGCGTTGCCGCATCAGGGCGCGGTCGTACTTCACGTCCGGACGCTTCTTGCAGTCCCATGCCACCACCCACTCGTGGCCGACCTTCGTGAACCCGAGGTCCTCCACCAACCGCTTCTCCATGTGCGGGAAGTGCGCGGCGCCGTAGTAGATGCCGATCCGCTTCCTGCCTGCTGCGAGCTCGCGCTGCAGCACCTCGAGGCACTTCTCGTTGCGGCCCTCGAGCAGCGTGCTGCCGTCCTTGCCGCCGATGGCCAGCGCCTCGATCTGTTCCATCTGCTGGGCGAAGTTCAGCCGCAGCGTGTGACGCCCCTCGCCTTTCTGGAACGCCTTGACCAGGTCGAACTGGGCCGGGGCGGAGCCGCTCTGCTGCTGCTCCTGCTGCATCTTCATGCCCGACTGCATCATGTTCAGCATGATCGACAGCATGCTCTCGCCCCGCTCGCGCATGCTGTCGGCGAACTCCTGCGGCGTCATGTCGGCGTGCACGAAGTTGGGCGCCTGGTAGTCGATCTCGTCGAGCTGGAACGACAGCTCGAGCGAGTTCTTCAGGCCCTGCTGCAGCATCGACAGCGGGTTGAAGCCGCGGTCCTCGCGCTGCTTGCCGGGGCGGTCGCCTGGTGCGGCGACCAGTTCGTAGAGCAGCACGTCGCAACCGGTGAAGCGATCGTTCAGCACCTGGTAGCAGGCGACGTCGGCGATGTGCACGGCGCCGAACAGCTGCAGCGTCACCTCGCCCTTGCGGTAGGTCGTGATCGCGGTGTCGAGGTGGCCACCGTCGCCGTCGACGACGAAGCGCACGAAGTCGCTGGGGGTGCGATCGGGTGCGTCCCCCGGCACCGCGGCGGGATCCTGGCCGGCGGCGAACGCCGCAGAAAGACAGAGCACGACACCGGCGCGGAACCAAGGCATGCCGGCATGATCGACCGGGCGACCCGGTCGGGGCAAGCTCGGCGGTGGCCCGGGGACTACTTCTTCACCACCGGCCAGGCCAGCACCTGGCCGCGCGCCAGCAACCGTTCGCGCAGTTCGGCATACGGCACGTCCTGCACCGAGAGATCCCGTTCGAGCGCGATGCCCCCCGCGACCATCGCCGACTGCGCCAGCACCATGAACACCGGCTCCATCCGGATCGAGCCGTAGGCGATGTGGCTGGCGCTGCAGCAGACCGGCACCAGCAGGTTGCTGGCCTGGCCGCGCCGCGGCACCAGCGCGCCGTACGAGATCCCGTACGGCAAAGGCACCCGCACCTGCACGTCGCCCTCGTTGCGCACGGTGCCGTCGGCGGCGACGTAGCGGTGCACGTTGTGGCTGTCCATCGCGTAGGCCCCCATGCCGACCGGGTCGTCCGCCTGCGCCCGGCCCATGCAGTGGTGCTCGGTGACGACGGTCTGGCCCAGCAAGCGCCGCCCCTCGCGCACGTAGAGCAGCGGCGGCCAGTGCTCGCTGGCCGCGAACTCGTCCTTGCACAAACCGTAGCGCTGGAACTCGGCGCGCACCTTCGGTGGCACCCGCGGGTCGTTCGCCAGCGTCCACAGCAGGCCCTGCTGGTAGCGCCGGTGCGCCGCGGTCAGGCGGGCGCGCGTCGCGTAGTCGGCGGTCGGATAGTCGTGGTTGGCGCCGATCCAGTCGGTCGAGAACGCGCCGTTGTTGTTGGTGTCGGTCTTGCGATTGGGCATGCCGACCGGATGCCACGGCGCCAGCGTGCTGCCGGCCTCGAAGTGGCGCAGCAGCAGTTCGTAGTCGCGCGCGTCGTAGTCGGCGGGGCGCGTCCACGGCAGCCGGTTCTGTTCGTCGTCGGTCGTGCACAGCCGGAAGCAGTAGGCCTGCACCCCGCGGTCGCCGCTGCCGTCGGGGCCCGGCTTGGCCTGGATGCCGGGCAGCAGACCACTGGCCGGATCGCCGGGCACCACGTACGGGTCGACCGGCGCCGTGAACTGGTGGAAGCGCGCGTTCGCGGTCTGCACGCCGTTCAGCGTCTCGCCGTGGACCACGTTCGCCTCGCGCCCGAGCTCGAACTCGCAGCCGGCAGCGGCCAGCAGGTCCCCTTCGTAGGTGCAGTCGAGGAACAGGCGCGCCGAGACGACCAGACCGGCCTCGGTGCGCAACGACCGCAGCCGCGCGCCGTCCTTCTGCACGCCGCCGGGACCGCGGTCGAGCCGCGCCGCCAGCGGTTCGATGCCGTTCTCCTGCAGCATCGCCGCGAAGGTGCGCTGGGCGATGCTCGGTTCGAAGGTCCACGCCGCATCGCTGCCGGCCTCGTGACCGCGGCTCTTGAAGTCCTCGCGCCGCTCCCGCGTCCACGACGCCGGGTCGTCGTAGTGCTGCCGCAGGCGGCGGTAGAACGAACGGGCCAGGCCGCCGATGGCGTCCTTGTTGCCGACGTCGGTGGCGCCGAGCCCCGAGGTCGTGAGGCCACCGACCCAACCGTCGGCGTCGAGCAACAGCACCGTGCGCCCCTGCTGCCGCGCCTCGATCGCCGCCACGATGCCCGCGGACGTGGCGCCGTACACGCAGACATCGACGACGCAGGCGTCGACCGCCGGCGTCGACG
>JALORC010000184.1 GCA_025459175.1 Planctomycetota bacterium
GCATCGCCACCGCCGTCCGCACCGCCTCCGCGCCCCAATCGCCACAAGGTCGTGTTCCTGACCTGGGTCGGCATCTATCCGACGATCACCCTGGTGTTGTCGGTGCTGCTGCCGGTGCTGTTGCCGCGCTTTCCGCTGCCGATCGTCACCGCGATCGTCACGGCGCTGGTGGTGCCGCTGATGGGTTACGTGGTGATGCCGTTCCTGCTGCGGCGCTTCCAGGGTTGGGTGCACCGCTGACGGGGCAGCGCGGCAGCAACCGCATCATTGGAACGTCTGGCCGGTGTTGCGCGCGCCCGGCGTCGCCAACAGCGAGTTCTGCCAGGTGAACTGCAGGTAGCTGCCCGCGGTGCCGCCGAGCTGCAGCGAGGTGCCGACCGGTGTCGTCCCGCTCTCGCTGGTGCCGATCGCGGCACTGGCGCGGTTGTGCGCGGCGCCGCGCACCGCGGTGAAGGTGCCTTCGTAGCTGAGGAACTGCATCACCTGGCCGCCGGCGGTGACCAGCGCGATGCCGTCCGGCGAGCCGTCCTGCAGGCCGGGCATCGCGAACGACAGCGTGCCGTAGCCGTTCTGCTGGTTCGGGATCACGCCGCTCAGACGTTGGCGCAGGTAGGCCGCCCCGGTGGTGCCGTCGTAGGCGATCAGCTGCCAGTTGGCGACGCTCTGGCCGGCCGGGCCGGCGATCTCGACGAACTCGTTCTGGTCGACGCCGGTGTTGTCGTAGTGCAGTTCGTTGATCCAGACCTCGGCCTGCCGCACCCGCACGCACTGGTTCTGGAACAGGCACGCGACCCACTGCGGATTGTCGACGAACGGATTGCGGTTGCCCTGAGAGAGGAACACCGCGTTGTTGCGCGCGATCTCCTTCGCATCCACCGGGTCCTCGTTGTGCCATTGCACCAGCGTCGACAGCCGGCCCATGTAGGCGATGCCGGTGGTGTTGCTGCCGGTCGCGCTCGCATCGATCAGGTTGACGTCGTCGGTCAGGCGCAGGTCCGGTTCGGCGGCGCCGGTGCCGCCGTGGTTGCCACCCTCGTAGCGCACGTCCATGTAGAACAGCGCGCGCGCGACGTCGCCCTTCCTGCTGCCCCAGGTCTGCCAGCCACCGGCCGGCGCGATCGACGACCACCAGTTGCTGTTGCCCGGGAACGTGCCGCTGCCGCCGCCCTGGCCCGCGTTGCTCACCGTCGTCCACTCGGTCCAGCTTGCCTGCGCTGCCTGGAACGGGTTGTTGTCGCGCGCGCTGTTGTAGGCGATGTCACACAGGAACAGGTGGTGGCAGTCCGTGTAGGGATAGTTGGTGCCGCCGTCGACCGGGAAGCCGTAGCTGTTGGGCCACGTGTGCTCGCGGTTGTAGAACGTGTTGCCGCCGCCTTGTTTGGCGTAGAGCGCGTTCTTGTAGAGATCGAGGATCTGCGTCGTGCTGCCGGGCGCCTGGTCGGCGAGTTCGAGCACGTCCCAGGTGTCGGTGCCGCTGGCCGTGTAGGGGATGCGCGTGTGGTCGTCGATGACCGCGTGCAGCGTGCTGCGCAACAGCGCCTGGCTGGTCGTGTTGACGGTGGCGTAGTAGGTGGGCGGCGGCTGGGCCACGAGGTCGAGCGTGGCGGTGGCGAGGACGGCGAGCGACAGGCGCATGGGGCGGACAGGATAGCGGCGGACGCCGGCGCGCGGAGGGGAGCAGCCGAGCGATATCGCTCGAAATCTCGTTACCGCATGGTGACTGCGGCCATAACAGCTGCCGAGTCCTGCCATGAAGAAGCTGACACGTTCGCTGTTCCCTCCCCGTTGGTCGGCGTTCGCCGGCCTGTTCTCGCTGTCCGTGCCATTGGCGGCCCAGTGCACGCTGCAGGTGGCGCCGGGCGATGGGGTGCCCGGCACCAGCGGTCCCGTGTTCGCGTCCCAGCTCTGGGATCCCGACGGCAGCGGCCCGCTGCCGCAGCGCTTGCTGGTCACCGGGGAGTTTGCGGTGGCTGGCAATGTGAACGCCAACGGCGTCGCCACCTACGACCTGATCACCGGCGCATGGCAGGGGCTGGATGACGGCTCCTGGGCATCGCATCGCGTGACCACGGTCGTCGATGCGGGCAACGGCCAGCTCATAGCGGCCGGCTTTCGCCCGGCAGTGGCCAGCACCGAGGTGCGGCGGTGGAACGGCAGCAACTGGTTACCCCTCGGCGGCGTCGGTGCGTTCTCAGGACCAGGTGCGGCCCGCGTCGATGCGCTGGCCCTGATGCCGAACGGTGACCTCGTCGCGGCGGGACGATTCACCGCCGTACAAGGCCTTGCCTGCAACAACATCGCGCGCTGGAACGGGACCAGCTGGCAACCGCTCGGCAGTGGCATCCTCGGCATCGCTGGCTACACCTCGGTCGAAGCCCTCGCCGTGCGGGCCAACGGCGACCTCGTGGCCGGCGGCTCGTTCGTGACCGCGGGGGGCGCAACGGTCAGCAACTGTGCCCGTTGGGATGGCACCGCATGGAGCGATTTCAGCGCCGGTATCTCGCTCCCGGTGGCGACGCTGAAGCTGCTCGCCAACGGCGACCTGGTCGCCGGCCTCGGCTCCACCCAGCCGATCGGCGGCCTGCAGGGTTCCGGTGTGCAGCGTTGGAATGGGGCCGCCTGGCAGCCGCTCGGCAACGCTCCGGACTATCGCGTCGAAGCGATCGCGCAGCGCCCGAACGGCAATCTGGTCGCCGGCGGCTATGGCACCACGCGCGAGTGGAACGGCAGCAGCTGGCAGCCTCTGTTGGATGGTCTGCAGCGCGATGTCGAGACGATCACAGCGCTGCCCAACGGTCATCTGATCCTCGGCGGCGGGTTCCAGCCATTTTCGTCGCTGCCGACCCAGCTGCCGACGTATCTCGGGCGATGGGATGGCGCCAACTGGCAACGGCTCGGTGTGGGCTTCGACCGCAGGGTCACAACGGTCTTGTCGCTGCGATCCGGCGACATCCTCGCCGGTGGCACGTTCCAGCATGTCGGGCAGCAGACGAATGTCGGCCTGGTGCGATTCGATGGCTCGAGCTGGCAGAGCTTCGCTGGCTACAACGGCGGAACCGTCGCCGATGCAGCGGAACTCGAGAATGGTGACATCTTCGTTCGCAGCGAGAACGGGCTGCTGCGATTCGACGGCGCTGGCTGGCAGTCGATCGGCGATCCGGGGCTGTTCTCGATCGAGGTCGTTCGCGACGGCAGCCTGATCGGTGGCGTCTCGGGTGGGCTCGTGGCCTGGGACGGCTCGGACTGGAAGCCGCTGGCGGCGCCGTTCTCCGGAACGACCACCGACGTGGAGATGATGCCCAACGGGGATCTGGTCGCGGCCGGCAACTTCGGCATCCCCGGTTCGACCACCTTCTTCACGCTGGTGCATTGGAACGGCAGTGTCTGGACGGGATTGGCAGCCAACGAGCTGTGTGAACACCTCGCACCCGTGGCGGGAGGGGTTCTGGTGGCCGGCTCGTTCCTGCAGATCGGCGGACAGGCGGCACGCAACATCGCTCGCTGGGACGGCGTCGGCTTCACGGCGCTCGGCAATGGCGTGTCGGGGCTCGTCGGCGACGTCGAAGTCCTGCCGGATGGCAGCGTGCTGGCCGCGCACAACGTGATCGGCAACTTCGGCGTCGGGGCGCTGTCGCGGTGGAACGGTAGCGCTTGGACTGCGATCGCCTTCGCCGAGTCGGCGATCAGGGGATTGTCGTTCGGTCGACGCGGGCTGGCCATCGGTGGCGGCTTCCAGTCGTTCGCGGCGGCGCCATCGCCGTTCTTCGCACTGATGGAGTCGACCTGCCCCGCCAGCGATGGGATCTACGGCAACGGTTGTGCAGGCAGCGGTGGCGTCGATCGGTTGCGGGTCAGCAGTCCAGCATGGCTCGGCGCGGAGCTGGTGACCACGGCGTCCGGCCTGCACGCGAACGCCTTGGTCGCCGGCGTCTACGGGCTCGCTCCGCTGTCGATCCCGTTGCCGCTGCTGGTGCCGATTGCGTTGCCGGGCTGCCAGCTACTGGTCGCTCCGGATCTGCTGCAGCTGGGCATCCCGAGCGCCGGGGCGGCGCGCTTGCCGCTGGCGATCCCGGCGGCGCCTGCGTTGGTCGGTGCGACGATCTACCATCAGGCGGTCTGCTTCGAGCTGACCTTCCAGGGTGCGTTCACGTCGGTGACCAGCAGCAACGGACTGCAGGTGACCATCGGCAGGTTCTGATCGATCACCGCGGCGTGATCACGAGCTGCAGCGGGGCGGCCCAGCGCTTCTGCGCCGGCGTGTAGTAGAGGTAGCTGCGCGAGGCCGGGCCGCTGCTGGTGCCCGGCACGCGGGCGATCAGGTCGAGCGTGAACGCGACCTTGCCGCGCGGTGCCAGCTGGCGCCAGTAGAGCACGAGCTCGCGGCCGCGCAGTTCCCAGTGGGCGAACGACTCGCCGCGCTGCAGGTCCTCGAGCACCCGCGTCGGCAGCTCGCAGCCGGCGGGCAGGCCCACGATCGCGATCGGCGTCGGCAGTTCGCGATCGGTGCGGTTCTCGAGCACGACGTCGACGGCGATCGGGTCGCCCTCGCGCGCGGTCGCCTGACGCAGCGTCGTCGTCACCGCGCACGCGCCGTCCGGATCGTCGGCCGGTTGCTCGGCGTGGTAGGCGACGTCGAGCGCCCACGGCAGCGGCGCGGTGTCGCTCGCCGCCGCGTCCTTCGGCTGCACCTCGAGGCGCAGCTGCTGTTCGCCGGGCTGCAGCTTGCTCCACAGCTCGAGTGCGACCGGCTCGGTTGCGTCGGCCGTGAACGCCTGCTCGGCGAGCAGGCGGTCGCCGGCCAACACGCGCAGCGTGCCGGCCGTGCGCTGCGCCCGCGTCGACTGCACGTAGGCGGCGATCGCGCGCAGCGCGCAGACGGTGGCCTGGCTGGCGCCGAACGTGCCCTGCGCCGAACGGCTGCCTTGCACGAACGCGAGCGCCTTGCGCACGCGCTCGGCATGGGCCGGATCGGGCAGCAGCGCGAGCACCGCGAAGCCGGTGGTCTCGACGATCAGGTCGCGGCCGCCGCTGCAGGTGATCGAGGTGGTGCTGCCGTGCAGCGAGCCGTCGTCCTTCTGCAGGCCGGCGAGGCGCTGGCGCACGGCCGCGGCCTCGGCGCGTTCGCCGAGCTGCAGCGCCAGCGCGATCAGGGCCAGCTCGTAGGCATCGTCACTGCCGCTGCGCGCGACCAGTGCGTCGAGCTCGGCGCGCAGTTCGCCCGCCGCGGTGCCCGACTGCAGCAGCGCGTAGGTGCAGTAGGCATTGGTCAGCACCTGCGAACGGCCGCCGAACGCGTGGTGGTCGGTGCCGTCGTGCACGAAGTCGCCCTTGCCGTTGCGGCGACCGAGCAGCCAGTCGCGGGTGCGAGCGACCATCGGCTGGTCGACCGCGAACACGCGGCCCATGTCGTGGAACTGCAGCAGGCCGTAGGCGGTCAGTGCCTCGTGGCCCGGGTCCTTGCCGAACCACTCGAAGCCACCGCGTTTGCACTCGAAGCCGACCAGCCGCTGGTAACCCTTGGCCAGCAGTTCGCGCGCGCGCGCCGCCGCCGCGACCGGCAGGTTGTCGCCGCTGGTCTCGAGAAGCTGCAGCACCAGCGTGTTCGGGTAGTTGGTCGAACTGGTCTGCTCGAAGCAGCCGTGCGGTTCCTGCAGCATGCCGTCGAGGCCGGCCAGCATCGTGCTGAGCGGGGTCGGGAACAGCTTCAGCGTCGCGCGGCCGGAGCCCGGCAGCGCCGTCGTGGGGATCGCTATGGTGGTCGTGGCGGGGGTGCCGGGTTGTACGGTGCCGCCGAGCGAACGGCGATGCGGGAAGCCGCGCGGGGCGATCGACACGGTGTGCTGCACCTGGTCGGTGAAGCGGTTGGCCTTGGCGGTGATGGTCAGCGTCGCGCGGCCCGGCTCACCGGCGATCGTGATTGGCAGCAGCACGCGGCCGCGGCCGTCCTGCAGCGCGATCGTGGTCGGCGCGCTGGCGTCGATGCGCACGCCGTCGGTCGCGGTCGCCTGCAAGCTGAGTTCGCGGATCGCGAGGTCGGTGACCTCGGCCGTGATCGGCAGCTGCAGCACGTCGCCGGCGGCGACTTCGTCGGGCAGCGTCGCGTAGATACGCAGCGGCAGCCGCGTCGAGAAGCGCGCCGTCGCCTGGCCGAGGCGACCTTGGCTCTGTGCGACGTGGGCATCGGCGTGCACGACCCATGTCGTCACCGCGTCGCTGGTCGCAAACTCGACGCTCGCTTCGCCGCGCGCGTCGGTGAGCACCAGCGGGTGCCAGCAGATCGTCGGCGTGAAGTCCGAGCGGGTCTCGGAAGGCGTGTGGCGGTGGATGTACGGACGGGTCTGCAACTCGATCTGCCAACCGTTGGTGCCGAGCTCCCTCCATTCGTTCGGGATGAAGTAGGAAGGGCTCGCATCCTCATCTTTGGTTTCGAAGCGACGCACGAGACCGACTTCTTCGACGAGGAGGTCGTCGTTGCGGGTCATTGCGTCGCCATCGCCGCCGTCGTCGAAGAAGGCACCCGGAAGTGGGTTTGTTCTTGGGCCGAAGTCGTCGAAACCCACGTTCGGTCGCGGTCTGAATTCGCGGTGGCCGAGGGTCAGCCCCACACGGTCGAACTCGTCGAAATGCAGTACGGTCTTGGCGTTCTCGAAGTAGTTTCTCGCTGCGGGGCGCAAAGAGTCGGCCGCTCCGAATCCATCGAAGTCACGCGCCGCCAACATCACCGCTGGCGCCGCGTCCGGCGCCAAGCCGCTGCCGATCTGCAGCGCCACGAACGTCATCAGCAGCAGCCCCGCCGCCGCGACCCCGACGAACGTCTGCAGGATCGGCGTTGCCTTGCTGAAGCGGCGCAGCAGCCATGCGATGCCTTCGGCGATCGTCAGCAGGCAGAGCGCGACCATCGCCAGCATGGCCGCGTCGTGCAGGCGCCGTTCCGAACGGTAGGCACGGCTGGCGAGCGCCTGCCCGCCGCTCTGCGCCGCGGCCAGGTTGCTGGTCACCTGCGGCGTGTGCGAGAAGCCCTCGCGCGCCAGCACCCCTTCGGCGGGCGCCCCGCGTGCGGCGATCGCGGCCTGCGCCGCGGCATCGTTGCGCCAGACGAAGCGGCGCCAGCCGCGGGTGCCGAGCAGCAGGTCGATGTGCACCGGGCTCGCGGCGTGATCGAAGAAGAAGTCGCCGAGCTGCTCGCCCTTCTCGACGTCGGCGAACAGGTGGGCGTGGTCGACGAGGCCGACCGCGGGTTCGCTGCCCATCGCCAGCGCGCCGAGATCGCTGACGCCGAGCCCGACGATGGCGGCGCGGCCGGCACCGCTCTCGTCGGTGGTGCGCACGGTGATCTGCTGTTGCTCGCCGGGGCTCAGCGCCGCGTGTTTGACCGTCAACGCGACGTCGAGCCGTTCGCCGGCGATGCGCCGCAGCAGGCGTTCGGCGACTGGTTGCAGATGGCGGTCGAACACCGTGGCGCGCAGCACGCCGGTTGCGACCGGCGGCAGCGATACCTCGGCGGTTGCGCGCAGTTCGCCGTTGTCATCGGCGCGCAGCGTGGTCTGGCCGACCAGCACACCGCGGCAGAACACGCCGAGCAGCCACGGCCCGTCGCCGCGCCCGGCGACGTCGAGCCGCAGTGGCGCGCCGGCGGCGATGTCGTTGCCCGCCAGCTGCAGTGCCACACCACGCTCTTGTATCGGCGGCAGCGGGAACGGCTCGTCGTGGCCGGCGAGGCGCAGCGAGTAGATGCCGTCGCGGCTCGGCGTGAACGCGAGCTTGGCGCGGCCCTGGTGCAGGGTGCGGAACTTCGCAACCTGCCGGCCGCGCGCGTCGACCACTTCACCCTGCCCGTCGATCGGACGGCCGAGTGGATCGGTGCACTCGAAGTAGACGGTGTTGGGCACCCCGGCGACCAGTTCGCCACCCTCGGGCAGCGCCTGCACGAGCACCTTGCCGGTCGGCACCACGAACGGCTTCAGCTCGGTCTCGACGATGCCGCCGTCGTCGATGGTGGCGACGAAGCGCGCCGCGCCGCGTTCGACGTCCTTCGGCACCGTGAACGCGAACGTCGCCTGCCCCGCGGCGTCGAGCGCCTGTTGCTCGCTCCACACCTCGGCGCCGTCGAGGACGAGCTTGGCGGTGGCCTTCGCCCCCGAGGCACTGCCGCCGCCGGCCGCGAGCCGCGTCACCGTCACGGTGCCGGCGCCGCGTGCACCGGGCGCATAGCTGCTGCGGTCGAGCACGATCTGCTTGTGCAGTTGCGGCGGTTGGAAGCTGCGCACCAGGATCTCGGCCGTCTCGGTGGGGAACGAGCCGTCGGTCGCCTGCACGCGGATCGTGTGCGGGCCACCGGCGCTGGTGGCGGGCACCTGCAGTGCGAACGCGCCGGTGCCGACGTTGCCGGTCGGCGATTGGTTCTGGGCCACTGGCGCGCCGCGGCCGTCGACCATCGTCGCGATCAGTTGCGGCGCTTGCGACAGCGGCAGCCGCGTCAACCGATCGAGCACGACCGTGCGCACGAAGATGGTCTCGCCGGGGCGATAGACGGGGCGGTCGGTGCTGACGTGCACCAGCGGCCCCGCTGCCGCGGTCGACAGCGCGAACATCTGCTGCAC
>JALORC010000185.1 GCA_025459175.1 Planctomycetota bacterium
CGATCACAGGCACCCTGCTGGATGCCGGGGGTCGGGGTCTGCCGGGTGTTTCGATCCTCGCGACGGGTCCGAGGGGGCCGATGGCAGACGAAGTGCAGCCGGGCGGCGACGGGACGGTCGGAGGCGCGGGGGTGGTGCTGACCGACCGCGACGGTCGCTTCTGCATCCCGGGTCTCCCGGACGGGCGGTGGCAGGTGGGCACGCCCGGCATGGCGCGCAGTGGCGAGCTCGTCCCGGTTGTTGTCGAGAGCGGCATGGTTGCGGAGGTCGAGCTGAAGGATCGATGACGCGGGTGGTTGCTCCCAGGCGGTCTGGCCGTTCGCCGCGAGAACGGGCCCGGAACGGACTGGCGAGGATGGCCGCGCCGGTGGACCACCGGGAATTCGCCGCTCGAGCGCGATCGCCGCGAACGCGGACGGGGTCGGGATCGCTGCTCCTGGTCGATGTTGCGCCATCCCTCGCCATGCCGAGCCGCGCTCGCGGCAGCCGTGCTCACCTCGTTCCTCGGCGCCCAAGGCCTGCCGTTCCAGGTCGCCAACCTCAACACTGCCCCGCCGCAAACCTACGACTACGGGACCTTGCGCGCCGGTCGGCTGGTCGGGGTCTTCGCGGTCTTCCTCGCCAGCGACGGCCAGGAGACCCGCGTGTGGCGCACCGATGGCACGTCCGCGGGCACGACGCTGCTGCGGCGCATCCCGGCCGCGCACCCGGCCGGTGACCCGATCGAGATCGTCGGCGGCAACGACCGCGCCTTCTTCGTCGGCCCCGACCTCGGCGGTGGCAAGGAGCTGTGGACGACCGACGGCACCGCGGCCGGCACGCTGGCGATCGGCAACGGCGGCACCGCGCCGTTCAGCCTCGCCTACGATGCGAGTGCGGCCCGCTGCTGGTTCTCTGCCACCGACAGCAGCAATGGCCGCGAACTGTGGCGCAGCGACGGCACCGCGGCGGCGACGGTGCGCGTGACCCAGCTGCGCGCTGGCAGTCTCGACGGCATGCTGGCCCAACCGAAGCAGGTGGCGCCGTTGCCGAGCGGCGTCTACTTCGCCGGCCAGAACAGCACGAGCGGCGTCGAGCTGTGGCGCATCAGCGGCATCGCGCAGTCGCTGTTCGCCAACATCGCGGCGGGGGCCGCCAGCAGCAATCCGCGCGAACTGACCTGGAGCGGCGACTACCTGATGTTCGCCGCCGATGGTCCGGGCGGTAGCGAGCCCTACTGCGTGGCGCTCGGCGTGCTGCAGAGCCTCGACGTGGTGCTGGGGACATCGTCGTCTTCGCCCGACAACTTCGTCGCCTACCAGCCGACGCTGACGCAGCCGTTGTTCTGGTTCCGCGCCAACACCCTCGCGCTGGGTCGCGAGCCGGTGCGCTACAACCCGTTCAGCCAGACGACGTCGATCGTCGACCTCGCGGTCGGTGGCACGAGCAGCGATGCCGCCCCGCAGTTCCAGTTCGGCAGCCAGGTGGCGCTCGCGGCGGAGAGTTCTCCGATCGGGTTCCGGGTGTGGTCGGTGCCAGGCAATGGCACGACGCCGACGCCGCTGGTGAGCACCTCCTTCGGCCACGGGATCGGTCGCATCAGCAACAACCCGGGCCGGTTCGTCGTGCGCCACAGCTTCCCTTCGGGCCCCTTCACGTTGGTCGGCGGCACCGACCGCTCCGACGGCACGGTCGGCGGCACCGTGGCCATCGACTCATTCACCTCCGAGCTGAGGGTCGTCACGGAGCTCCCCGGCAACAGCGGCGCGCTGCTCGGCGACGGCCGCGTGGTCTCCACGACCGGCGCGCCGGTGCCGCTGGTGCCGACGGGGATCGATGCCGGATCCAACCTGGGCCGATTGGCCGGGCTGGGGGGCAACGCCGTCGTGTTCTGCGTCGATGACACGCCGTGGTGCAGCAACGGCACCGCTGCGGGCACGCAGCCGCTGCTCACCAGTCCGGTGTTCCAGACCGGCTCCTACAGCCCGATGTTCGCCGGCCATCGGTTCTTCGTCGGCGGCCCGACCGTCCGTCTGTATCGCACCGACGGCACCCCGGCCGGCACCGTGGCCCTGCCGGGCACGCTGGTCAGCGGCACGACGGTGGCCTGGGCCGCGACGCCGACGCAGCTGCTGCTGTTCCTCGGCGACAACCTCTACGCGACCGATGGTGTCGCCGCGCCGGTACTGCTGCGAACGGGCCTGCCGGCGCAGCCGGCCCCCGCGGCGCTCGGCAATCTCGTGCTGTTCCGCGGTCTCGACGCCACCACCGGCGTCGAACTGTGGCGCAGCGATGGCACCGCCGCCGGCACCGTGCTCGTGCGTGACATCCGCAGCGGTGTGGCGAGCGCGCTCGGCACCGGCAACGAGACGCAGTGGTCGCTGCGCGCCTTGCCCGGCCAGCTCCTGTTCGCCGCCGACGACGCGCTCGGCGACGAAGTCTGGCGCACCGATGGCACCACCGTCGGCACGACGATCGTCAGCAACGTGGCGCCCGGCCCGGCGGCCGCGCTGGTCTCGCTCGGCGGCGTCACCGCCGACGGCCGTCTGCTGTTCGCCGCGACGGCGGCGGCGACGGGCCGCGATCTGTGGAGCACGAACGGCACGCCGGCCGGCACGCAGCTGCTGGTCGACGACGCCACCGGCACCACGGTGCAGGTGCTGGGGCCGGTCGGCACGCAGTGGCAGTTCGCCATCGGCGACGCCTCGACGGCGCGCCTCTACACGACCGGCGGCACGGCGGCGACCACGACGCTGCTGACCACCCTCGTCGGCGGGGCCGTGCAAGCGGGCACCGCGATCGCGGCCTATGGCGGCAGCCTCGAAGGCATCACGCTGTTCCGCGTCGGCGCCAGCATCTACCGCTCGGACGGCACCGGCTTCAACACGTTCGCTCTCGGCCAGGCACCGACGCTGAGCCAGGGCAACAGCTGGTTCACCTTGCCCGGCGCCGACGTCGCGGTGTTCGGCGGCACCAGCACCGGCTTCGGCTTCGAGCCATGGCGCAGCAACGGCTTCCCGTCGGGAACGGCGCGGCTGCTCGACATCCACCCCGGCAGCGCGTCGTCGTCGCCGAGCCAGTTCACGGCGTCGGGCTCGCTGGTGTTCTTCACCGCCGACGACGGCACCACCGGCCGCGAACTGTGGGCGATGCCGACGTTCCCGGCGGTGGTTCCCTACGGTACCGGTTGCCCCGGCACCGGCGGTCTGGTGCCGCGAATCGCTGTCGAAGGCGCTCCGCGGCTCGGCGCGACGATCGACTTCGAACTCAGCTCCGCGCTGCCGAGTGGCATCGCCGTGCTCAGCCTCGGCCTCACCGGGCTCGAGATCCCGCTCGGCGGCGGCTGCAGCGCGCTCAACGAGGCGTTGGTGCTGAATGCCGTGCTGACGAGCCCGATGGGCACCACGCAGCTGCCGCTGGCGGTGCCGTCGTCGCCCACGCTGGTCGGCGTGTCGGTGTTCGCGCAGTACGCGGTGCTCGATCCGAACGGCGCCTTCGCCGCGTCACTGTCGCTGTCCGCCGGACTGCAGGCCGTGGTCGGCGCCTGAACGGCGGCCGGTCACGGTGCGCACGGCATCGGTGACGCGGTCGCTGCAGCCCCTACTTCCAGGCCGCCGAGCCGCGCAGCGACTGCCCGTTCTCCTCGATCTCGATCCAGATCTTGCTGCCAGCGGGGATGGGCTTGGGCACCTCGAAGTGACCGTGCACGGCGCGGTCGCCTTCCTTGCCGAGTTTCGCCTTCATCGAGCCCTCGCCCGACTCGACACCGAGCCACGCGCGCACCGTGCCGGGCACCGGCTTGCCGGCCGGGAACACCATGTCGATCGCGCCTTCCTGGCCGGCGGTGATGTCACCGGCCTGGATCAGTTCGAACGTGTGCGCGCCGATCGTCATCGATCCGAGCGACTTCTCCTCGCCGTGGTCGCCCATCTTCGGCGCGTCGGCAGGGGTCTTCGCCGGCGGGTTGCCGCCGGCGGGCGTGATGGTGGCCTCCTTGGTGCAGGCGGCGAACAGGGACAACGTGAGCAGCAGGGGCAGCGTCTTCATGGGATCAGGGTCTCGTCAGGGTTCGCCGGTTCCGACCAACGGCGCGTTTGGAAGAACAATGCGAACCCGGCCGGAACTACGAGCAGGTTCAGGAACGTGGAACTGAGCAGGCCGCCGAGCACGACGACCGACAGCGGGGCGAGGATCTCGCTGCCCGGCTCGCCGGCGGCGAACACGATCGGCAGCAGGCCGAGCGCGGCGGTCAGCGCCGTCATCAGGATCGGCACCAGCCGTTCGAGCGAACCGCGCACCACCGCGTCGTGGAACGGCACACCTTGCTGCAGCAGGTCGAGGTAGTGGCGCACCAGCAGGATGCCGTTGCGCACCGCGATGCCGAACAGCGTGATGAAGCCGACCATGCTGGCGATCGACACCACCGGCGCCTCGTAGCGCTGGTCGCCGAGGCCACACAGCGCCAGCAGGTTGCGGAACGGGTCGTGGCCGGCGGTCAGCAGGATCGCGACGATGCCGCCGATCAGCGCCAGCGGCAGGTTGACCATCACCAGCACCGCCGGACCGAGCTGGCCCAGCGCGCCGTGCACCAGCAGCAGCATCACCAGCACCACGCCGATGCCCATGCCGTAGATCGTGCGGCTGGCCGACTGCTGGGCCTCGAACTGGCCGCCGAGCACCAGCGTGCAGCCGGCGGCGCTCGTGATCGGCTGCACGCGTTGCTGCACGGCGGCCGCGACCTGGCCGAGGTTGAAGCCGTCGGCGACGTTGCACGACACCACCGCCTTGCGCCGCCCGTTCTCGCGCGCGATCAGGTTGGAGGTGCGTTCGCGGCCGAGGTCGGCGACGTCGCGCAGCCGCACCCGGGCGCCACCCTCGCCGAGCAGCTCGAGCGCGCCGATGTCGTCGATCGTGTCGCGTTCGTCGGGATGCAGGCGCACCGTGAGCGCGATGCGGCGCGGTCCGTCGCGGACCTCGGCGACGGTGCTGCCACCGACCGCCTGCTGCACCTGCTCGGCGGCGGCGGCCGGTGACAGCCCGGCGGCGGCGAGGTCGAGCGGCCGGTAGCGCAGCGGCAGCGAGGTGATCATCACCTCGCGGTTCGCGGTGACGTCCCGGGTGCCGGGGATCGCGCGCAGCTCGGCGGCGATGCGCTGCGCGAGGTCGCGCAGCACGTCGAGATCGTCGCCCTGCGCGGTCACCGCGATCGCCGCCGGCGTGCCGCTGAGCACGTGCGAGAGGCGGTGCTCGATCGGCTGGCCGATGCTGGTGGTGATGCCGGGCACGCCCTGCAGCACCGAGTCGATGCCGGCTCGCACCTCGCGCTTGTCGTGGCCGGGCAGGATCGTCACCTCGATCTCGCTGTTGCTGACCGGCTCGGCGTGTTCGTCCCGTTCGGCGCGGCCGGTGCGGCGCACCACGGCGCGCACGCCCGGCAGTTCGCCGAGCCGCGTCTCGATGCCGACCGCGAGCCGGTCGCTCTCCTGCAGCGAGGTGCCCGGCGGTGCCATCAGGAACACCGTGAAGGTGCCCTCGTTGAACTCCGGCAGGAAGCTGCTGCCGAACGTCGATGCGAGGCCCAGGCTACCGACGGTGCCGAGCGCCGACAGCGCCAGCACGGTGCGGCCGTGTGCCATCGCCCAGCGCAGCGACGGTTCGTAGCGGGCCTTCAGCCAGCGCACCAGGAAGCCGTCGCCGTGGTGGCCCGGTCGCGCGGCGAGGCGGCCGAGCAAGAGCCTGCACATCACCGGCGTCACCGTCAGCGCCACGACCAGCGACGCGAACGTCGACACGATGTAGGCGATGCCGAGCGGGCGGAAGAAGCGGCCCTCGAGCCCCTGCAGGAACAACAGCGGCACGAACACCATGCCGATGATCACGGTCGCGAACACCACCGAGCTGCGGATCTCGTTGCTGGCGTCGAACACGATCCGGATCACCGGGCGCCGTTCCGCTGCCGGCAGCGCCGCGTTCTCGCGCAGCCGCCGGAACACGTTCTCGACGTCGATGATCGCGTCGTCGACCAGTTCGCCGATCGCGACCGCGAGCCCGCCGAGCGTCATCACGTTGATCGACAGCCCCAGCGCCCACAGCACCAGGAACGCCACCGCGAGGCTCAGCGGCAGCGCCGTCAACGTGATCAGCGTGGTGCGCCACTCGAGCAGGAACAGCACCAGGATGATGACGACGAAGATCGCCGCGTCGCGCAGCACCTTGACCAGGTTGTCGACCGACAGCTGGATGAAGTCCGCCTGCCGCATCACGTGGCGGTTGAGCACCATGCCGGCCGGCAGCGAGCGCTGCACCGCGTCGAGTTTCTGGTCGATCGCCGCGGTCAGCCCGAGCGTGTTGGTGCCCGGCGACTTCTGCACCGACAGCACCACCGCGCGGCGGCCCGATTCGGCGGCGGTGCCGCGCTTGGGCGCCGCACCGAGCCGCACCTCGGCGACCTGGCCGATCGTGATCGCGTGGCCATCGCGGTGAGCGACCAGCGTGCCCTCGATGTCGGCGAGCGATCGCACGCGGCCGGTCTGGCGGATCGGCAGTTCGAGGCCGTCGACGTCGGGCAGGTAGCCGGCGCCGGCGGTGGTGTGCGCGGCGCCGGCGGCGCGCGCCACGTCGGCGAACGTGAGCCCGTACGGGCGCAGGCGTTCCTGCTGCACCAGCACCTGATACTCGGCCAGTTCGCCGCCGAGTGCGACCACCTGCGCGGTGCCCGGCACCGCCATCAGCTGGTTGCGCAACTCGAACTCGGCGTAGCTGCGCAGCTCCATCGGCGACACCGAGCCGTCCGGCGACGACAGCGACAGCAGCAGGATCTCGCCTGTGATCGACGTGATCGGCGTGATCTCGGCATGCGCATCGGCCGGCAGCTGGTCGCGCACCGCGGTCAGCTTCTCGGCGACCAGCGTGCGGGCGCGGTAGATCTCGGTGCCCCAGTCGAACTCGACCCAGACGATCGACAGCCCGATCGCCGACGCGCTGCGCACGCGGCGCACGCCGGGCAGGCCGGCGACCGAGGTCTCGAGCGGGAAGGTGACGTTCTGCTCGACCTCGTCGGCGGCGAGGCCGGGGGACTCGGTCAGCAGCACGACGGTCGGCGCGTTCAGTTCGGGGAACACGTCGACCGGCATGTTGGCGACCTGGAACACGGCGGCGCCGAGCAGCAGCACGGCGAGCACCAGCACCAGGAACGGCTGCCGCAGCGAGGCGGCGATCAGCTGGCGGAACATGGCCTACTCGTGGTCCTCGTGCCAGGTGCCGTCGGCGTGGAAGTGGCCGCCCTTCGTCGCCTGCCCGGAGCTCGCCAGCACCAGCTCGTAGGCGCCGGTGGTGACGACTTCGTCGCCGTCCTTGAGACCGCTCTTGACCTCGATCCAGCGGCCGTCGTCGGTGCCGAGATCGGCGTCGAGGCGG
Source organism: Planctomycetota bacterium (assembly GCA_025459175.1). Lineage (GTDB taxonomy): Bacteria > Planctomycetota > UBA1135 > UBA1135 > UBA2386 > UBA2386. The sequence goes on from JALORC010000185.1 coordinate 7,396, forward strand.
ATCACCTGGTCGGGGTCGTTCGGGTCGCGGCGGAAGAACACCCGCGACAGGCCGTCCTGCAGCACCGCGCTGCGTGGGATCGCCAGCGTCGGTTCGGGGCCACCGAGCGTCGTGATCTCGACATACGCGGTGGTGCCCGGGCGCACGAACGGCGCGCTGCCGGTCGGGGTCGCGAACACGTCGATGGTGCGCTGCAACGGGTCGCCGGCGGTGCCGAGCTGCAGCAGAGCCGCGACCACGGCGCTCGGATCATTACCCGGCGCCGCGATCCGGGTCGGCAGGCCAGAGCGCAACCGGCCGAGGTCGCTCTGCAGCGCGCGCGCGCGGCAGCGCACCGCGCTCGGATCGATCGTCGTCAGCACCAGCGAGTGCGCGTCGACGAACGCGCCGGTCGCGAGCGGGATCGTCTCGACGATGCCGGCGGTGCCGGCCCGCACTTCGATCTTCGCCAACGTGCGCCAGCCCGGCCGACCATCGCCGCCGCGCAGCTGTTCGCTGGTCACGCCGACGGTCGCCGCCGCGGCCTCGAGGGCCAGCTGCAGTCGTTCGCGCTGCGCCTGCCGGTTGGCTTCGAGCTCGGTGATGCGGGTCTGGGTCTGGGTGTGCTTCTCCGATGCCTCGGCGACCTGGGCTTCGGTCTGCGCCAGCTGCACGCGCACTTCGGCCAGCCGCTGCGCCTGGCCGCCGACCTGCTGCTGGGTGCCCTCGAGGTTGGCGACGTATTGCTGCAGCGTCGTGCGCGCGTTCTGCAGGCTGCGTTCGTGCTGTTCGCACGCGGCCAGCAGCGGTGTCATCGCCTGCAGGTTGGTCTCGATGACGACGAGGCCGCTCTCCAGTTCGCCGAGTTCGCGCTGCTGGCGCCGCCACTCCGGCGAGTCGAGCGTGAACAGCACGTCGCCGGGCTGCACCGGCTGCAGCGGCCGCACCAGCACCGTGATGCGACCGGGCAGCGGGGTGCGCAGTTCGGTGCGGCCGTGCGGCAGCAGTTCGAACGCTCCGGGCAGGCGCATCGTCGCCGCGACCGCGCGGCGCTCGACCTTCGCGAAGCCGATGCCGAGGTTCTTGCGCACCGCTTCGGGCACGGCGATGCGGTTGGTCTTCGGCGGCGCGTGG
>JALORC010000186.1 GCA_025459175.1 Planctomycetota bacterium
GCACCGCCCCGAGCTCGACCGCGGAGGCGCGTTGCTGCGGCGGCAGCCGCAGTTCGACCGGGATCGGTTGCAGCTCGCGCGGTTGCCGCACGTGGGTCGGTACGCTGCCGCCGACCGCAGTGCGCAGCGCCGACGCGACCGCTTTGCCGTCGATGCCGTGCAGCGCGGCCTTCTGTTGGTCGAGTTCGAAGTGCAGCTCGTCGCTGCCGTGTTCAGCGGTGGTGTCGACATCGACGATGCCCGGCTCGCGCGACAGCCGCGCTGCAGTCGCCAGCGCCGCGGCATCGAGCTGCTCGGGTGAGGCGTCGACCGGCCCGCGCAGCTCGGCGACCACCGTCGCCAGCACCGGCGGCCCGGGCGGCAGCTCGACGACCTTCAGCGCGGCACCGGCCGCGGTGGCCAGCGGCAGCAGCAGTTCGCGCACGCGCAGGGCTACCTGATGGCTCTGGTGCTGGCGTTCGTGTTTGCCGATCAGCTCCAGCCGCAGCTCGCCGAGCTCGGGGCTCTGCCGCAGGTAGTACTTGCGCACCATGCCGTTGAAGTCGATCGGCGAACTGGTGCCAGCGTACGACGTCACCGACTGCACTTCGGGCAGCCCGCGCACCGCTTCGGCGCAGGCGGTGACCACCGCGGTGGTGCGTTCGACGGTGCTGCCCTCGTCGAGATCGAGCAGCACCTGCAGCTCGGTCTTGTTGTCGAACGGCAGCATCTTCAGCGGCACCAGCCGCAGCGCGCCGAGCATCAGTGCGCCGAGGAACAGCACCGCGGTGCCGCCGAACCAGGCCCAGCGCGCCCCGCGCGAGCGCAGCAGCGGCCGCACGATCGCCGCGTAGACGCGCTGCAGCGTGCTGTCGCCGGGCGCGACATCGGTGTGGCCGCCACCGTGGCCGGCGCCGCCGCGCAGCGCCAGGTACGACATCCACGGCGTCAGCGTGAACGCGACCACCATGCTCATCAGCATCGCGATCGGCACGTTCAGCGCCATCGGCGCCATGTACGGGCCCATCATGCCGGTGATGAAGAACAGCGGCAGGAAGCTCAGGATCACCGCCAGCGTCGCCACCACGACCGGCGGCCGCACCTCGTCGACCGCGTCCATCACCGCCTGCAGCGGCGAACGATCGCGGCGCTGCAGATGGCGGTGGATGTTCTCGACGTCGACGATCGGGTCGTCGACGACCAGGCCGAGCGCGAGGATCAGCGCGAACAGCGTGACGCGGTTGATGCTGTAGCCGAACAGGTGGTTGACCAGCAGCGTCAGCCCGAACGTGATCGGCACCGCCAGCGCGACGACGATCGCCTCGCGCCAGCCGAGCATCATCGTGATCAGCACCACGACCACCGCGATCGCGATCGCGAGGCCTTCGAGCAGTTCGTCGACCTTGCCCTCGGCGGTGGCCCCCGAGTCGCGCGTGATCGAGACCTCGACCTCGGGCGGCAGCAGCTCGCGCTGCAGTTGCTCGAGGCGGGCGCGCAGCTCTGCAGCGGTGCTGACCGCGTTGGCGCCGCGGCGTTTGGCGATCGCGATCGTCACCGCCGGTTCGGGCGGCGCCGCGAGCTCGCCGCTGGCGGCGCCGCGGTGCAAGAACACGTAGTGCTCCGGTTCGCCGGCGCCGTCGCGCACCGTCGCGATGTCACCGAGCCGGATCGGTTGATCGCCGCTCACGCCGACCACCGTGGCCCGCAGCGACTCGGCATCGGTGACGCTGGCGCTGGCCTCGACGACCAGCAGCCGGTCGCCGACGGCGGCCTGCCCCGCGGTGACCGCGACGGTGGTGGCGGCGAGCGCCTGTTCGACCGCGGCCAGCGACAGGCCGCGGCTCGCCAGCGTGGTTGGATCGACCTGCACCGAGAACCGCCGCGGCCGGCCGCCGTGCACGGTCGCGGGCCCCGCGTTCTCGACCTGCTGCAAGCGCGCCACGATCTCCTCGGCGAAGCGGCGCAGGTCGTGGTCGTCGAGCGTGCGGCTGTGCAGCGTCGCGGCGAGGATCGGCACGTCGTCGATCGACACCGACCGCACGTGCCAGCTCTGCACCAGCGGCGGCAGTTCGTGCGCGCGCATCTGCAGCGCATCGTGCAGCTTCACCAGGCTGTCCTCACGGTCCTCCCCGACATGGAAGCGCGCGGTGACGATCGCGGTGCCGCGGCGGCTCAGCGAGTAGACGTGTTCGATGCCGCTGAGGCCGCGCACCGTGCGTTCGATCGGGATCGTCACCTGGCGCTCGATCTCGAGCGGGCTGGCGCCCGGCGCCTGCACCACGATCTCGGCCACCGGCACGATGATCTGCGGGTCCTCCTCGCGCGGCGTCACCAGCAGCGCCACCGCGCCGGCGGCGATCGACAAGATCAACAGCAGTGGCGCCAGATTGCCGGTCAGGAACACGGCGACCAGCCGCTGCATCGCTCCTTGGGGATGGCTCATCGCATCACCCGTCGGCCATCAGGATGGTCTCGCCGGCCCGCAGGCCGCTCAGCACGACGACCGCATCGCCGCGGCGTTCGCCGAGCCGCACGAAGCGGCGCTGCGCGGTGTCTCCCGTCTTCACCTGCACGAAGTCGAGCTGGCCGATGCTCTGCACGGCGCCGTTCGGCACCGTGAGCTCGTCGACTTCGTCCAGCGGGATCAGCAGCCGCGCGAACATGCCGGTGACGATGCCGGGCTGGCACGGGCCGGTCACCTTGACCTCGAACGCGCGCGCCGTCGTGCTCGTCGTCGGCACGATCTCGGCCACGGTGCCGCGGCACTGCTTGCCGAGCGACTCGAGCACGACGTCGACCGGCTGGCCGAGCTGCAGCCGGCCGGCGAGCTCTTCGCGCACGGTGGCGACCAGCTGCAGCTGGGTCGGGTCGTAGAGCGTGCAGATCAACTGCCCCGGCTGCACGACGTCACCTTCCTGGACCCGCTTGTCGACGACGATGCCACTGCGCGGCGCGCGGATGGTCGCGAACGACAGCGCGGTGGCCGCGGCGGTGATGCCTTGCTGCGCGCGTTCGACCTCGGCGAGCGCCGCCTGATGGTTGGCGCGATCGGTCTCGAGCTTGTCGGTGGCGGCGATGCCCTGTTGCACCAGCGACTCGGTGCGCACGAGATCCGCCTTCGCCTTGTCGGCGCGGGTCTCGGCGACCTTCAGCGCGGCGCGGGTCTGTTCGCTGAGCGCCCGCAGGTCGTCGGCCTCGAGTTCGACCAGCACTTCGTCCTGCTGCACCGGCTGGCCGGCGCGCAGGATGTAGAGCTTGCGCACGCGGCCGAGCAGCCGCGAACTGACCTGGGTCTCGTGCACCGCGCGGATCGTGCCGACCGCGCTCTCGGTGGTGCGGTGACGGCTGGTCGCGACCTGATGGGGGGTGCCGCGGGCGGCGGCGCCGTTCGCCGGCTTGGCCGAGCCGGGTGGTATGCGGTTGTGGAACGCGCCCATCAACCACGCCAGCAGCAGGGCCATCACCAGCACCCCGACCAGACCGGACAGCCAAGGTCGCAACCGCGACCAGGTGGACTTCGCCATGTCGGTAGCATGGACCGCCCTCGGTCGGCGGGCGCTACGCCGAAGTAGGCAGTTCGCCGGTTCGCGCGCCGGTCAGCGCGACGGTCAGTGGTGCTGGGGCACCAGCAGGTCCGCGATCACCGGCAGGTGGTCGCTGCCGAGGTCGGGGCCGAGCCGGGTCGCGGCGACGCCGAGGTCCGGGCTGCACAGGATGTGATCGATCGGGATCCCTAACGGCCACGGCAGGCTCGTGGTCCAAGTGGCGCGCCAGCCGCCGACGGTCGCCAGCTGCAGCCCGGTGCTCTCCAGCAGCTTCACGAACGCGTGGTTCCACGGCGTCGCGTTGCAGTCGCCGAGCACGAAGTGAGCCGGCGGCAGCGGGCGCAGCGCGGCCGGCACCGCCTGCAGCGCGCGGTCGCGTTCTTCGCCGCGCCGCCGATCGCCGGGGCGCGGCGGATGGATGCCGAGCACGCCGAACGGGGTGTCGCCGATGAGCAGCGTGGCGCGGATCGCCGGCGCCCACGCGTAGGCGAGTGGGATCACTTCGGCCGTGAGCAGCGGTTCCCGACTGAACAGCGCCACGCCGAACCAGCCCGCATCGGCCTGGTGGCAGCGATGCGGCAGTTCGGGCAGGCCGGCGGCCAGCGCCTGCCACCAGGCCGGCGTCACCTCGCTGCAGAACACCAGCGCCGGGGCCTCGCTGCGGATCGCCGCCAGCACCGCCGCGGCGTTGGCGTCGTTGTCGCGCAGCAGGTTGATCGTCATCACCCGCAGCGGGGTCGCGCCGGCGGCGGCGGTCGGCGGGTGGGCGAGCCACAGCGGCAGCACGTGGCTGCCTGCCACGGCGGCGGCGATCGCGCAGGCGGCGGCCGGCCGGAACCGGCGGGCGGCGGCCAGCAGCAGGGCCAGCAAGGTGAGCCAACCCATCGCCTGCACCGGGAAGCACGCCAGCAGGTCGATGGTCCAGTGCCAGTCCGCGCACCACGGCGCCAGGGCGGCCGGCACCGCCGGCACGGCCAGCAGGATCAGCAGGTTGGTCGGTCGCGGCGCGCGCACCGGCGGCAGGATGGCGGTTCGGTAGCAGGCGAGCCAACGGAAACGGTCCGCCGGCCGCCTGCGTCGTTGCCCCGGCGGCGGGGGGTGGCATGATCCGGCGCCCGCGATGTCCGACCTGCCGCCCAGAAGCCCCGTCGCCATGCTGGCCGAGATCCGGACCTTCGTCGCCAACTGGTTCCGCGACGGGCGCGAGGACGGGCTCGAGGCCGAGACGCCGCTGGTGACGTCGGGCATCGTCGATTCGGCCGGCGTGGTCGAGGTGGTCGAGTTCCTCGAGCGGCGCTACGGCATCCGCATCACCGACGCCGACCTGTCGCTGCGAAATTGCAACACGCTGCGCGGGTTGACCGACCTGGTCCAGAGTCGGCTGTAGGCGGTGAGGGTGCCCCGCCGCGTCGGCATCAAGTCGTATTGATGCAGGCGCCGGTTCGGTTGCCTCCAGCGGCTGCAAGCCCTCGAATCTAGCCAGCGAGTCGCTACCTTCTTTCGACCCCTCACCCCGGTCGCATTCGGTGTCGTCGGTCCTACTTCCCATCCTGGTCTTCTCCGTCCCCGTGTTGGCGGTCGTCCTGCTCGCGATCGGCGGTCGCCGCCTGTCGGGCTCGTGCGGCGGCATGAATGCGGACGGCAGCTGCCAGCGGTGCGGCAAGCCGGCTGGCGAGCCCGAACCCGCGGATTCGCCGTGTTCCCGTTGAGTTCCCAGCTGGCGCCGGGCGATCGGCGTGATGGACGCCGTGGCGCCGCCGCCGGCCCCCGATTCTCCCCAGGTCGTTTCCTCTGCAGGTCTCCGAACGGATGACTACCCACACGATCAAGAAAGGCTTCGACCTGCGGCTCGCGGGTCGTCCCGACCAAGTGCTGGCCGATGCCGCCGAGCCCGCCCGCATCTGCATCGAGACGGCGGAGTTCCCGGGGATCAAACCGAAGGCGCTGGTCAAGGACGGCGACCTGGTCAAGACCGGTCAGCCGCTGTTCCTCGACAAGCTGGACCGCGATCTGGTCTGGTGCTCGCCGGTCACCGGCAAGGTGGCGCGCATGGACTTCGGCGAGCGCCGGTTCCTGCTGCGGCTGGTCATCGACAACGCGGTGGTGGGCGGCGGCAAGGAAGAGTTCGCCGAGCTGGCGCGGCCGAGCGGCGATCGCGAGGCGGTGATCAAGGCGATCAAGAACGCCGGCCTGTGGCCGCTGATCCGGCAGCGCCCGGTCGGCAAGATGGCCAACAGCCAGAAGGAGCCGGTCGCGATCTTCGTGAACGGCATGGACACCACGCCACTGGCGGCCGACCCGGTGTTCGCGACCCAGGGCAAGAAGGCCGAGCTGCAAGCCGGCGTCGAGCTGCTGCAGAAGCTGACCAAGGGCAAGGTCTACCTGAGCCTGCGCGCCGGCGGCGACCACCAGTCCGACGCGCGCGATCTGAAGGGCGTCGAGGTGCACGACTTCCAGGGGCCGCACCCGAGCGGTCTGGTCGGCACGCACATCGGCCGGATCCGGCCGCTGAAGAGCGGTGAAGTGGCCTGGACGTTGACGCTGCAGGACCTCGCGCGCCTCGGCGAATGGGCGCGCACCGGCCGCTACCCGAGCAAGACGGTGGTGGCGCTGGCCGGCAGCTCGGCCCCGGTGCGCAAGTACTTCCGGGTGCGGCAGAGTGCGACGGTGGCGTCGCTGACCGGCGGCGCGCCGATCCCCGGCGACGTGCGGGTCATCAACGGCACCGTGCTGCACGGCAACGTGACGCCGGCCGATGGCTACCTCGGCTTCTACAACAAGACCGTCACCGCGATCCCCGAGGGCACCGGCCAGCGCGACCTGTTCGGCTGGGCCGTGCCGGCGTTCGGCAAGCTGAGCTGGCACCGCAGCGTGTTCAGCTGGCTCGCGCCGAAGAAGGAATACGTGCTCGACGCGCGGTTGAACGGCGGCCACCGGCCGATCGTCAACATCGGCGCGTGGGAGGCCGTGACCGCCCTGGACATCCACCCGTCCTACCTCGTGCGCGCGATCCAGGCGGGCGACGTCGAGGAAGCCGTCAAACTCGGTCTGCTCGAGGTCACCGAGGAGGACGTCGCGCTGTGCACGTTCGTCGACCCGTGCAAGATCGACGTCGGCCAGGTCATTCGCCAGGGTCTCGACATGTACGAGAAGGAGGGCTAGGCCCGTGCAGTTCCTACGCAACCTGATCGAGAAGCAGAAGAAGCTCTACCACGCCCCGGACAGCAAGCTGCACAAGGTGTGGCCGCTGTTCGACGCGTTCGAGACGTTCTTGTTCGCGCCCGACCACCGCGCCGGCCAGAGCCGCGTGCACGTGCGCGACTACGTCGACCTCAAGCGCGTGATGAACACGGTCATCCTGGCGATGCTGCCGTGTCTGTTGTGGGCGATCTGGAACGCCGGCGCGCAGCACTTCCACGCGATCGCGGGCCTGATCGCGGCCGGCAAGACCACCGCGGCGGCCTACGTGCCGGGCTGGCTGCAGGGCATCTTCGCCCCGAACATCGCCGCACCGACCGCGTTCGACAACGTGATCTTCGGGCTGCAGCGCATGCTGCCGATCCTGATCGTCAGTTACGGAGTCGGTCTTGGCATCGAGATGCTGTTCTCGGTGATCCGCAAGGAAGAGGTGTCCGAGGGCTACCTGGTCTCGGGCATGCTGATCGCGCTGATCGTGCCGGCCTCGATCCCGCTGTGGCAGCTGGCGATCGGCGTCGCGTTCGCGGTCGTGCTCGGCAAGGAGGTTTTCGGCGGCACCGGTATGAACATCTTCAACCCGGCGATGATGGTGCGCGCGTTCCTGTTCTTCGCGTTCGCGGCGCAGATGTCGGGCGACATGGTGTGGGTGGCCGGCAACCAATCGCCGGTCGGCGTGCCGGGCAGCCTGATCGACGGCTACTCGGCGCCGACGGCGCTCGCGGTGATCAAGTCCTCGACGACCGGCGCCAGCGAAGCGCTCGCGGCCTACGGCAACGGCGCCTACAGCCACGCCAACCTGTTCTTCGGCAACATCCCCGGCAGCGCCGGCGAGATGAGCAAGCTGGCGGTGCTGATCGGGGCGTTGATCCTGGTTGTCACCGGCGTCGGCAGCTGGCGCACGATGGTGGGCGGCGTGATCGGCCTGGTCGGCAGCGCGCTGCTCCTCAAGCTCGCCAGTGGCGCCACCACCGGCCCGCTCTCGCTCGCCCCATGGGAGCACCTGCTGTGCGGCGGCTTCCTGTTCGGCATCGTCTACATGGCGACCGATCCGGTCAGCTCGCCGGAGACCAACGTCGGCAAGTGGGTCTATGGGGTCCTGATCGGCTTGGTCACGATCCTGGTCCGCACCATCAACCCCGCCTACCCGGAGGGCACGATGCTGGCGATCCTGCTGCTCAACGCGTTCGCGCCGGGTATCGATCACTTCGTGGTCGCCGCCAACATCAAGCGCCGGATGGCACGCGCATGAACACTTCCAACAACAGCTATGTGCTCGGCTTCGCGATCACGGTCTGCGTCGGCGTGAGTGCGATGCTTGCCCTCGCTGCCAACAGCCTGCGCTCGACGCAGGAAGCCGCCGCCGAGTTCGATCGGCAGAAGAACGTGATGATGGCAGCCGGACTGCTGACCGCCGGCGACCCGCGCCCGCGCGCCGAGCTAGAGCAGCTCTACCAGCAGCGCATCCGCGAGGTCGTCGTCGACACCAAGACCGGGCAGGTGCTCGGAGACAAGGCGCCCAAGGACGTCGTCGCGATGAACAAGGCCGCTGTCGACGACGAGAAGAAGCTCGCCGCGGCGGAGAAGCGCGAGGCGGACAAGGCGGCCGCGACCCGCTTCCGGTCGGTGGCGATCGG
>JALORC010000085.1 GCA_025459175.1 Planctomycetota bacterium
CAGATTTCGATTGCCGACACCGGGTCGCGCGGCCGGTCGGCGGCGGGGTGGGTCAGATTTCGGCTGCCGGGTGGGTCAGATTCAGCTTGCCGCCAGCAGACTGGCGGCCTGTGGGACGCCGTCACCGCGTGCAGCAAGGCGCGAAACAGGCGCTACGGCAGCGAACTAGCGGGACGAAATCCGACGTAGTGAGCACGGAAACCTGGGGGCCAACTTTGGCGAAACGCGGACCGGCAAGCCCTGGCTATGTTGATCCAGGAGCCTCCGCGCAACACGCGATGGCCTAAGCCATGATCCTGCCGTTGCGGAGACCCATCCACCGGAGCGTCGCGATAGTCCCCGACCCAGTCTTCGCACCACTCCCACACGTTTCCGTGCATCTCGTGCAGGCCCCACGCGTTCGCAGGCAACGAACCCACCTGCACACTACATGCTCTAGATCGACCCTTCGATGCCCCAGCCGAGGAGAGGCTGCCGTCATAGTTTGCCTGTTCCGGCGAGATGTTGTCTCCGAAAGCAAACGCCGTCAATGTACCTGCACGACAAGCGTACTCCCACTCTGACTCTGTGGGCAACCGAAGGCCAGCCCAATTGCAGAAGGCCACCGCGTCCTCCCAGCTCACCCCTACCACGGGCTGGTCCGGCGCATTCCACTCGGAATCGAACCAGCGCTCCGGCGTCCGATGATTGGTGTCCTCGAGAAATGCCCGATACTGAGCATTGGTGACCTCGGTTCGAGCTAGCCAGTATCTCGGGATCCTCACAACCCGAACAGGTCCCTCGTCCTGGAATCGCCCAACCTCGGAGGCTCCGCTGCCCATGGCAAATGACCCAGCTGGGATCTCCACCAGATCAAGACCCAGCCGCCGCAATCGTTCGCGAGGATCCTCAGCCCCTGCTGCGGTCGAAGGCCGAGCCACCGCATCACCCGCAGATGCGTGCGGGCTAGAAAAGAGAAATGCCCCTGACCAAGACAATCCTGCGAGAGCCAACAATCCCGCGAAGGCGAGCCACCAACGCCGCCTCATCTTCAGCACGACCTTGCCGGCTTGCATTACCCACCACCCAATGCGACGGGGCACGCCGGCTCGACCCTGCCGCGCCGCCTCGAGCTGATCCCACATCTGCCGCACACTGCCGAACCGTTGCCCTGGCTCCGCACGCAGCGCACGCGCCAGCACCTTGCGTTCGCCAGGCGTCAGCTCGGCCGTCGCCAGAGCGTGCTCGACCGCCTTGGCGCCATGCCCCAGGATCTCGGCGTCGCGCGTCGCCAGCACGACCAGCGCCAGCGAGTACTGATCCGCCCGCGCATCTGCGTGTGCCCCCTCGACCGCACTCAGCACTTCCGGGGCGCCATAGAACAGATCCCCGATCCCCACGCTCATCGCATACGTGTCCTTCGCCTTCACCAGGTCGAAGTCGGCCAGATGACCGCGCTGCTCGGCGTCGAGCAGGATGTTCGATGGCTTGACATCGCGATGCACCAGACCCTTGCCATGCGCGAACTCGAGCGCCGCCACGACATCGCCGAGCACGGCCCACCGCCCTGCGGCGTCGAGCTTCGGCAATGCCTGACCCAGGTCCGCCCCGAGGCGCTGCATCGTGAAGAAGCAGTTGCCTTCCCACTCGAGGCGCGGCTCGATCACCTTGACCACGTGCGGGTGCTCCAGGCCGGCCATCTGCGCCGCGCCGCGAAAGAACTGGTCGACGCGCGTGCGGTCATCGGTCCAGTGGTGATGCAGCAGCTTCAGGGCGACCTCTTGGCCATCGGCGCGGCGCGCGTGCCACACGGTCGCGAAGCCGCCCTTGCCGATCCGGCTCAGCAGGCGATGGCCGGCAAGATCGGCGCCGATGCGAAAGCCCATCCCAGAGACGCGCTGCTCCTTGGTGCGCTGCAGCTCGGCCTCGAGCTCGGCGGCATCCTGCCCTGTTGCACGCAAGCGCGTGAGTTCCTGCTGCAGCCAGGCGAGGCGTGCGCGTTCCGGAGCGGAATCACGGCCGGTCGGTTCGGCAGCAGATCGTGGCGACCCGAGACCCGCCTCGAGCTGGGCATGCCGGGGCAACACCGGCTGCGGCTTGCCGATCGGCGGCATGACCCCGTCCGGGACGCCCCACAGAGCGCGCCGCAGCGCGTCGTGCTGGCTCGGCAATGCGAAGGCCATCGCGCCCTGCAGCAGCAACGGCGCAAACTCCACCCGCTCGGCGTCCAGAGCGACCAGCATGCACTTCCGGTTGCCCCCGTTGTCGCGGTACGCCAACGCCCGCAGCAAGCCGGCCTCGAACGGCACGCCACGCGCCTCCGTCGTCTCCTCGTCGAACAGACGCCGATAGCGCTCCGTGCAGACCAGCAACACCCAATCGCTTTCGTTGACCTGACGAACCATCCAGCTCGTCCAGTCCCCGACGAAGGCCTCGAAGTGATCGGTCCGGGCATCCAACCCCTGCTTTCGCAAGCCGCACGCGAACTCGTACACGGCCTGCGTGTGGGCCTCGGTGTCGCGGCTGTAGCTGATGAAGACGCGCGGCGCGTTGGTGGTCGTCGCGTCTGCGCTGCCCTTGGCATCCATTCGGGGCAAGCGTCGCGGCCGCCTGCGGCGGGCGCAAGCATCGCCGAGATGTCGGCACGCGGCATCGGCGCCTGGTCCGCAGCGATGCGCTGCCCTCGCCGCAACGCGAACGGACACGGCATCGGCTGGCGGGTCGCAGGCGCCGCAAGGGGGATGGTCCGCAAGCAGGAGCGGGGCACGAATGTGGGTTCGCGGAGCGGGACTACGGTGCCCTGTCCATCGTCGCGCCGGCCGCGCGCTGCGCCTCGGCGGCGCCGCGCGCGGCGGAACGTCGGGCCCGGGGATGCTTGCTGGTGCGGCGGGGTCTTGGGGCGCGTGCCGATGCTCGCGCCATCAGGGCGTCGGTGGCTGGCTCGTGCCGCGCCGGGCGGAGGAGCCGGCTTAGCTTGGGTTGGTTAGGTCGGGTCTGGCTGGGCAGCGCGGGGTGGTGAAGTGGTGAAGGCGCTACGGTGACGAACTGGCGGGGCGGAACCCGACAGAGGCTCGGCGATCGCCGGGGGGCCTGCCGCCGCGATAAGCGGACCGGCAGCGCCCAGCAGTGGATTGCCAGGAGCCGCCGCGCAACACGCGCCGGCCTGAGCCGTGGTCCGTCTGCTGCGCAGCTGCGTCCGTAGGCGCTTTCTCGTAGTCGCCAAACCAATCCTCACACCACTCCAACACGTTGCCGTGCATCTCGTGGAGCCCCCAAGCGTTCGAAGGCAGCGTCCCGACCGTTACCGATCGGTTCCGATCCTCGCCCTTCTTGCCATCCGCGTATGGGTAGTTGCCGTCGTAGTTCACAAGCTCCGGGGTTATGTTCAGTCCGAAGGAGAACGGCGTCGTCGTCCCAGCTCGACACGCATACTCCCACTCCGCCTCCGTCGGCAACCGAACCGCTTCGCCCAGCCACCAGCAATACACATAGGCCTCCCACCAACTCACCATCACGACCGGATCCCCCTGGCTGCCACGTCTCGTACCCTGCGGGTCGAAGCATCGATAGTCGGGGACCGTCACAGCTGTCGCTCCCAACGAAAACGCCGGCACACGGACCCGTCGCTGCGGCCCCTCGCTATCGTTCCGCTCCGCTTCGTCCGGCGGCGACCCCATCCAGAAGGACCCGGCCGGCACCTCCACCATGGCGACCCGCGGCGCCCGCTCGACCGGCCGGCCGGCCTTCGCGAAGAAGGCCGGCCGCTGCGGCTTCTTGCCGATCGCATCCAGCACATACAGGATCGCCCCAAGCCTCTCGACCGCAGTGTCCGGCGCCACCTTCGCCAACAGCACCGTTTCGACGTCCGTCGCGGCCAGCCCCCAGTTGCGCACCAACCGCAGCAGCAGATCGCCATCGACGTGCGGATCCTCGAGCGCAAATCCAAGTCCCACCCCCACCGGCAACGGCTCCACCGACAGCAACGCCCGTCGCGCCAACTCCGGACTGGCCGCGCGCACCGCCGCCAACACCTCGAGCGGCGCTCGCACCATGCCGCACAGCATCGCGAACACCTCGCCCCATCGCTCGCGGGCGCCTTCCTTGTCGCGCTGCTTGGCCACCTCCTGCTTCCATGCCTCGATCCGCACCTGCCACTCCGCAGCACCACCATCCGCGAGGCACGCAGCCACCAGCCACTCGCGCAGACTGCGATGCAGATACCGCCACGCATCCAGACCATCGTGTGGCCCGAGCACACCGGCATTGGTGCCGACGTCCTGCAAGAACGCGTCGTTGGTCGCCCACGTGCTCTTCAACTGGAAGTCCAGATCCTCGCTGCCGCGCCGCACCTTCCAGATCGCCGCATCCACCTGCTCACGCGTCCACAGCTCACCGCCACCTTCGTGCAACTGCAGGCTGAGCCGCTGCAGCCAACGCATCGCGACGGTCGGATCGAGCACCGACACCGACGCCAGCCCATAGCCGCGCCGCAGCAGCAGCCTGATCGCCTGCTCGTAGAGCTCCCGCCGCCGGGTCGGAATCGGCCGCCGCTCGACCATCGCCTCCTCGGCGACGATCGCCGCCAACGTCAGCAGCAGCGGATTGCAGCACAGCCCCGCCAGCGATGCACTGCGCGCGACCTCATCCAGCAGCTCATTGGCCCCGCCCGGAGACAACAGGCAACGGATCAGCCGTTCGCGCTCCGTCGCCGACAACGGCTGCACCCGACCGACGACGAACTCCGTACCGAGCCGCCGACCCTCGGTCGCGATCGGCCGCGCCAGCAGCGCGATCGGACACGGCAGCGAAGCCGCCAGCGCGCCGATGCTCGCGAGCCAGCCATCGACGAGCTTGGGATCCGCTTCGTCGAGCCCGTCGAACAAGAACACGACTTCGCCTTGACCGGCCCGTTCACGCAACAGCCGCGCCAGATCGGCTGCGGCCGGTGCGTCATGCGGCAACGCCGCGTGGGCGGCGAACGCGAACGGATCGAGTTCCCGCTCCCGCAGCTGCCCGAGCGGCACGAACACGGGCAACCAGACTGGCTCCGGCTCGGCAGCCAGCGTGCGTACCAGGTTGCGCGCCAGCGTCGACTTGCCCGCGCCCGGCTCACCGAGCACCAGCAGCCGGATCGGTTTGCCAGCCGCCGCGTCGGCGTCCTCCGGGTCCGGCTCGAGCAACGCCTCCCGCAACGTGCCTTGCCCCGTTCGGCCGCCTGCGCGCTGGCCGCGCCCACCATCGGCCGCCCGCGAACGACCGCTGGCTGACTCGTGTTCGCCGTGGTCCCAACACAGCTCGACCTCGACGCAGACCTCGGCCAACAATCGTTCCTGCAGGTCAGGATGGAACGGGATCAACTTGCCGTGCGCGGCCACCATGGCCTGGCGGTAGCGCGCGAGCAGATCGGCGGCGGGCATCGGTCGCTGCAGTGCCGCTGCCAGCTCGGGCACGCCGCGCTGCTTGATCGCGGCCACCAGCACAGAGAGCCCACCATCGCGTTCGTTGCCCGATCGCAATGGGATGGCCTGGCACTGGTTCAGGTAACGGATGTCCTCGCGCAGCGTGATCGCCTCGTCGGGCAGATGGCTGCAGTCATCGAGCAGCACGGGCAGAACACGGCCAGGCGCCGGTGGCTGCGTAGGCGGCACCGGCGATGGCGGCGGCGCCGCCGCGCGCAACTCCTCGCGCACCCAGTCGCCAGGCTCGTCGAGTCGGTTCTGGCCGGTCCTGGTGTTCTGCTGCAGGTGCCAACGCGGGCCGATGCAGACCACGACGACGCACGCCGCCGCGAGCGCGGCCCGGATCTCCTCGGGCCAGGTCGCCCCGGGCTCGATCGAGCGGCGATCGAAGAACACCTGGTCGGTGCCGAACTTGCGCTGCAGGTCCTCGGCGAGGTGCTGCGCCGCGGCGCCGCAATCGTCGCGGCGGTAGTTGACGAAGATCGCAGGCTGCTGGCGAGGGGATGCGGTGGGCTGGGCCTTCTCCTGCATGCCGGGACGATCGCGGCGTAGGGGCGGGAGCGCAAGCAGACACAGCCGGCACAAGTGCTGGTGGTGCGACGCAAGATGTCGCCTCCGGTTTGCGAGACCGGCGGCCCGCGCGGCCAGCCTCCACCCGGCGATCGATCCATCGCGGCAATGACCGCCTTGCACGCCACGGCGCGTCCATGCACGCTCACACCACCATGCTCGACGACACCCATCCAACCGCCCGAGCCGTGCAGTTCGAGCGACTGGGTCGCATGTCCTCGGTCGAGAAGTTCGCCATGGTCGAGCAGCTGACCGCGATGACGACGTTCGTATCGCGCGAGGCGATCCGGGCCACGATGCCCGGCGCCAGCGAGCAGCAGGTCATCCTGCGCTGGATCGAACTCGTCTACGGCAAGCAACAGGCCGCCGCAGTAGCGCCGGTCGCCGACCGCCTCGGCCGCCGCGGCAGCGCATGAGCCTCGTCGACGCACTGCGACCGCTCGCCGAGTTCTTCGCCCGCCACGGCATCCCCTGGCACATCGGCGGATCGGTCGCGAGTTCGGTCCACGGTTCCCCGCGCGCCACCAACGACATCGACCTCGTCGTCGATCTCCGCCACGAGCATGTAGCCGAGCTGCGCCGAGCCCTCGGCAGCGACTACTACGCGGCCGAAGAACTGCTGCACGAGGCGATCCGTCACCACTCGTGTGCGAACGTGATTCACCTCGACAGCGGCTTCAAGGTCGACCTGTTCGTGAAGCGGGTCGGCCCCTACGACGACGTGTGCCTGCACCGACACGTCGAGCGACAGTTGGCCCCGGGCAGCATGACCTTCCCCGTGGCAACGGCAGAGGACATCCTGTTGCGCAAGCTGCAGTGGTTTCGCGATGGCGGCGAACAGTCGGACCGGCAGTGGTCGGACGTGCTCGGCCTCCTGCGCTTGCAGCGTGATCGGCTCGATCGCACCTACCTGCAGCGTTGGGCGTCCGAACTCGGACTCGGCGATCTGCTGGCACGCGCGGAGTTGGGGGCCGGCGACGGCGCCTGACCGTGGTGCGACGGAAGCCAACCGGCGCGGAGCATGGCAGACGGGTCGTCCGCAGGGCGCGTCTCGCCAGAGCGCTACCATGACCAGGACCATGACCAAGAAGCGCACGAGCAAACTCCGTTCGAAACGCCGCTCTCCGCCCCCCACCGGCGCGCCGGTCACGCTCGACGAGGCCATCCAGCTCGCCGGCCTCGCGCCCGCCAGTGACGAGCCCACCACCCGCCGCCCCGCGCGCCGCATCGGCAAGGCGAGGCTGCAGAAGGCCACGAAGCGCCTCGCGACGCGCGCGACCTCGGGCGCCACCACGCCACCGACCATCCTCTCGATCGAAGCCGAACGCTCGCGCTTCGCCGCGCACCGCCAGGAGCTCATCGAGCAACGCACCCGCGACTACCTGGCGACGATGCAGATCCTGAAAGCGCGCGGTGTCATCGCCGCGCCACCCGCCGCCGGCAAACGCAGCAAGCGCATCGCGTCCACAGCATCCACCGCGACCGAAGCACCACGCGCGGTGCTGCGGCCGCTGCAGGTGATCGCCGAGGGCGACTCGTGGTTCGACTATCCGGTGCCGTTCTTCGGCGGCGGCATCATCAAGCGCCTGCCCGGCCGCATCGGCGTGCCGGTGCTCGACCTCGCCAACGCCGGCGACGAAGTCCGCTACATGCTCGGTGTCGAACAACGCGCCGAACTCGAAGCACAGCTCCGCGCGGGCTGCCCCGCCGGTGGCCCGTGGGACGTGCTGCTGTTCTCCGGCGGCGGCAACGACATCGTCGGTGATCCAATGACGCTGTGGATCCGCGACTACGAGGACGGCAAGACGGCCGCCGAGCTGCTGCACACCGAACGCTACGCCACGGCGCTCGCGTTGGTGCGCGCCGGTTACGAGGACCTGATCGCGCTGCGCGATCGGGTCAGCCAGACGACGCACCTACTGTTCCACACCTATGACTTCGCGATCCCCGACGGCCGCGGCATCTGCGGCAAGGGGCCGTGGCTGCGGCCGACGTTCGACGCACGTGGGTATCCTCGCAACCTGATCCGCTTCGAGGTCGTGCAGGAGATGCTGCGGCGCTTCGCAGCGATGCTGCAATCGCTCGCCAGCTCCGGCAGCGTCACCGTCATCGACGGCCAGGGCCTGCTGCCGCCGGGGATCGGGTCGTGGCACAACGAGCTGCACCCGAGCGAACGCGGCTACATGGCGTTCGCGGACCGGTTCCGCGACGAGCTGCGAAGGCTGTTCCCGGCGCAGCTGCCTTGAGCCGGTCCGCAGCACGCGCTGCGCTGAACACCAGCGCCGCAGCTAGCCGGTCGGAGCTGCAGGCATGGTCTTGATCGAAGCCATCAAGCGCATCAGCTTCTGCAGCATGACGCTCGGGCCGGCCTCCAACAGCAGCTCGCGCAGCAGGACGCGGTCGAACACGGGACCCTTCCAAGTCGCGCCATCGGCTTCGTGCAGCTGCGATCGGAAGCGATGCAGCTCCTCCCGCAACGAATGAAAGCGCTTCACGATGATCTCGGCGGCACCGTTGTGTTCGAGCATCCGCTTCATCTTGTCGTCGGTGAACCGAGCATCGAACGTCAACTGTTTTGGCCACTCCGCCGCGGTGTCGGAGAGGAACCCCGCCAACAAGCCGGCGCACCCACCGAACCCACCCAGCACCACCGGTAGCTGCCCGCGCTCCAGCGCACACAGAACTTCCTCGGCGATGCCCGGCAACCAGCCCGAAGAACCCGCGATCTTGCCGGCCATGACGATCCGCACGGGAAACCGCTGCGGGTCCGAGGTCGCAAAGCGCATGCGCCCCATGGCCTCGGCAGCGAGAAACCGGCCGCGCGGCGTGTCGGGGTTCTCGTCGACCAACTGGTCGGGGTCGTCGAACCCGGGTGGCAGCACTCGCTCGAATCGCGCCATGCCCACGAAGTCCGCCCGGTAGTTCAAGGGCACCGCGTCGGGCCACGGCGAGTAGTTGACGAAAGGCGCCTGGTCCAACTGCGCGGCGGACCGATGCCGGTCCCCCTTCAGATTGCCGGCCCGCACCCAACCGCGAGCAGCATCGATCAGGCTCAGAGTCAGATTCATGTAGCGCGGAGCGAGTGATCCGCCGTAGGCGAGGGACCAACCCGCGGCGAGCAACCGACGGGCGAGGCGCAACAGGAAGTCACTGACGTGGACCGTCCCGACCCCGGCAGACTCCAACTCGCGATCCTCGCCGGCGCTCGAAATGCAGACGACGCCGGTGCCCGCGATCGTCGGCAGCGCCACCGTCGTTGGATCGAAACTCTCTTGGCTCCGGAAGTGCACCCGCAACGGAGTTGCTGCCCTTGGACCGGACTGCGGCACACAGAGCTTCAACAGATCCTGGAGTTCCACTTCCTCTTGTGTGCGCAAGCCGTGACCAGGATAGGCGATGACGAGATCGGTGAGCGTCATCTTGGCATCCATCCGAGCCTGGACTTCGCCGATCACCTGCAGCAGCGACCATGGTTCTGGCACCCAGGTCAAGACCACCAGGTGCCAGCCGTCCGGGAGGTCAACAGCGAGTTCGCGGGTGTCCGTTGCCGTCCGCCGGTAGAACGAGGCCAACAACAGCTCGAGCAGGAAGCGATCGACGACATCCGCGATCCGGTCGTGCACCGCCTTGCCGTCCGCGACATCCGGCCACCCGATGCCCGGCACATGGACCAAGGGAGCCATCGCCTTGCTCCATTTGCTTCCGTGATGCTGCACCGTGATGCACGGCTGCACCTTCCAGACCGAACTCTTCGCCGTGAACTCTCCCTCGAGCCTCGGCGTGCGCGCAGTCGTCGCTTCGACGCGACACCAAGGTCGTGTGGGATAGAGATCGGTCACCACGGCGATGAGCCCGGCCAGGCCGGAGGCCGCATCGAGCATCGGCTGGGACCACTCCGATCCCCATGGCAGATCGTTGGCATCGAACCAGACCTGCAGTTGGCTGAACTGCGCCAGGCTGTCGCGCAGCTTCTCGGCGATCGGCAGGCCATCACCCTTGGCATGGCTCACGAACACCTTCAGACGCTCCGGCGAACTGGCGGCACCTGACACGGACTGCAGGACCCGACTGATGGCCTCGGTGACCACCCGACGCAATTGGCGAGCACGACCTCTGGATCGGGGATCATCGACCGGAAGCCCTTCTTCCGAATCGCCGGGAACATCATCGAGGCGCACGCAGTTGCGATTCGCGGTCAGGAACGACAGCTGGTGCATGCATCGATGCACCTCGACCGGCAGCACCAAGGAGCCCGGAGCCTGCGCCATGCACTCCTCGACCAGCTTGTCGAGCGCGTGACGATACGCGGGATCCGCGACCAGCTCACGATCGCACAGTACGACGACCACATTGCAGCCGGCATCACGCCAGTTGATCGGCGGTGAGAAGCGACGATTCGTGGGGCTGCCCGCCGTCAGCTGACTGCGGAACCAGATCGGCAGGCCGGCCTCGGTGCGGTCACTGTCGTCCTCCGCCAGACGAAACCAACCGTGCAACGAGTGCGCGAGTTCACGGCACTTCTCGGAACGCGGATGGAACACCACATAGATCGACAGTGGCGTGGATCGGGAGCGAGGTTTCGGCATGGGCAATGGCAACTCCGGGCGCGACGGACATCCGAATCGTAGTGCCACCTGCCGGCGGCACCTACTTCCGGCGGCGACCCGGCGAACGCCTCGCCGGGGGCGCAACGGATTCGGCTTGGCGAGAAACCGAACCCCGGGCCACCGATAGCTTGCGTTTGCCCTCCCGCTTGCCGAGCTCCCGCCACCGCATCGTCACCAGCACCGCCCGCACCGCATCGAAGTCCGAACTGCGCAACAGCACCTCGACCTGGGCCGGCGCCAACTCGCACCTCGCCGCGAGTCCCTTGACGCCGGCCTTGCAGAACTGCACCAGCGCGCGCTCGCACAGACGGGGATCGAACGTCGCGAACTTCGTCGCGAACGGCTCACGCTCCAACACCGGCAGCGCGACCTGCGACCAGGTACTCGCTTGGCGTAGCACGTCGCTCGACAGCTCCGGCAACAACTGCCCCGCGAGCACACTGCGCGCCAGCGCCGCCGCGGCGCCACCGAACCCACCGAGCACGATCACCGGTGCATCGCCGGCGAGCAGCGCCCACGCCACTTCTTCGAGGATGCCCGGCATCAGCCCCTTGAAGTCGCGCATCTTGCCACCGAGCACGATGCGCGCCGCGGCGGCCGGCACCTTGCGACCGTCGGCATCGACGAGGCCACCGAAGGCCATCGCGCGCCGCATGTGCGACAGGGACAGCGGTGCGCGCAACAGATCCAGCTCACGCACCATCGCGATATCCGGATCGCCCCCGACCAGGGGTGCCGGCGGGTCGACACACACGAACCGGCACACGCCGAGATACCTCGCCCTGTGGTCCGCGGTCAGCGACCGGTGCGCCGGCCACGACTGCGGATTCACCAGGCGGCGCAGTTCGGCACTGCGCGGGGGCGACGTGCCGACCTCACGATCGGCGCCCTCGGCCCGCACCAGCTCCAGCAGCAGCTGCGTGAACCCGTGCGGGCGCAGGTCGCCGCCGTACGCCAGATCGCAGCCAGCTCGCAACAACAGCCGCGACAGCCGCACCAGCGCCTCGGCGAGGTGCTCCTCGCCGA
Source organism: Planctomycetota bacterium (assembly GCA_025459175.1). Classification (GTDB taxonomy): domain Bacteria; phylum Planctomycetota; class UBA1135; order UBA1135; family UBA2386; genus UBA2386. The sequence goes on from JALORC010000085.1 coordinate 11,642, forward strand.
AGCCGAGTTCGAGCTGCTCCTCGGCATCACCGACCGAGATCCCCACCAGAGGGCGCTTCATGCGGTCCCTTCCTCGTCGAACGACCGACACTTCAAGCCGGGAAACCACTCGGCCCAGGCCCGCCGCGTGTCCGCGGTGACGCCGGGGTCGGGATAGAGGAGCACCGGGTTGCGGCAACGCGCGGCGCGGGCGAGGTTGCTGATGGTCGCCAGCACGGTCAGGTCCGGGGCGGCATTCACGACCCAGGTCGATGCCCGCGCCGCCTTCGGCAGCGCCGCGTGCAGGCGCGCGGCGCGCTGCAGGTCATGGGCATACTGCAGCACCTGGAACAGCACCCGGTCGATCACCGCACCACACTGCTCCGGGCGCCAGCGCAGAACGGGCGAGGGGCCGAGTTCGGGCAGATGCTCGACCGCCTGCTCCTGCAACGCATCGACCACGACGACCGGCGACAGCTTGCCGATGCGTTCGAGTCCGTCGGCACCGGGCAGCATCTGCACGGCGCGCATGGTCCGCAGCTCGCGGCGGCACCACGGCCGACTCGCGTAGCGATCGGTCAGCACCACCACCATCGCCGCGCTCTGCTCGCGCACCGCACGCTGCAGCGCGCGCTGGTACTCGAAGCCGAAGGCCAGGTCGTTCTCGTCATGGAACGACTGCATCTGGCCGCGGCTCCGGATCTCCTGGCGCAGGTCGGTGGCGATCTCGACCCCGTCCGCCTTGGCATGACTGAGGAACACCGAGATCGGCGCCGGCGGCGCGGCGAACTGGTCGACTCGGAAGCCTTGGTTCCTGGCCAGAAGCAGTCGCCCGATCGCCTCGGTCAGCTGATGGCGCACCACCCCCGCCCGACGCCGGCGACGCTGCTCGGCCGTTTCGATAGCCGGCACGCTGGGTGGGTCCGGGCGGAGGAAGTTCAAACTCGCCACCGCGCCCGCGAGCTCGAACGCCCCCGGGTGCAGCGCCACCGGCAGCACGATCGTCATGCGTGCATCGGCATCGGACGCATCGCCAGCATCGGCCTCGCGGGCGTCCCGCACGGACTGACCGACGCTGCGATGCACGAAGTTGCGCCAGCGCGTCGAGATCACGAAGTTCTCGTCGACGAGCGGCACCAGCACCCGGATGCCGCCGCCACTCGGCAACGGCACAGGCTCCGGTGCAGCGCCCCCTTCCTTCCACCTGCGGAACAACACCGGGATGCCGGTGCCGCAGGCCTGCAGATCGAACGGATCGCCGCGGAACCAACGGTAGAGGTCGCGCGCGAGGAAGTCGGCGTCCTCGGCGTCGGAATGCCACGCCACGTAGATGCAGAGTGGCGCGGACGGAGACGATGCTCGGACCGCGGCGACCACCTTGCGCGCCGACGAGTTTCGCTGGTTGGCTGGCATGGGGTTGGACGACGACGAGGCCAGAGCGCGGCAAGCCTACGACGGGAACCCGACCGCGGACAACGAGCACGGCCCGGATCGGTCCAGCGGAGGCTGCGCTCCGAAGCGGAGTTGACTGGCGCTACTCTGCCGCCGCGAGGGCAAGCTCCACCGTCCCCGTCCGTCGAGGGGCTCCATGTCGCCATGCACTGCCACCTCCGCGCCACGCCGCGGCGTTCTCCGCATCACGACTCGCACCGTCATGCTCGGCCTGGCCGTGTGCGCGACGACGCCGCCGGCACCGCCACCGGGGAACCGCGACCACGACAAGACCTTCTGGCTGGGCATGTCGTTCGGCGTCGACCAGCTCGGTAGCCTGCTGCAGAGCCTGCTGCCGGCAGGGCTGGTGAGCGGATCATGAGCGACCCGATCGACCCCGACCAACGCGCTGCGCAGCAGCTGCTCGCCGAACTGCGACTGCGCATCACCGTGCAGAGCCTGCCGTATCAGCACGGCACCGAGGCCACCGCCCTCGAGAGCCTCTACAAGCTGTTCGAGGTCGTGCGCGGCATCGAGAAGGACCACCCGGGCAGCCACCGCTTCGCGCTGCTCGCCGATCGGATCATGAACCGGCGGATCCGCGCCGTGACCGCGAAGTGGCACCGACCGGAAGCGCTTGCCTGGCTCGCGTCGCGCGACGGTGGTGACGCGTTCCGCGTCGATCTGGAACGCCTGCGCGGGCAACTCGAACCCGAAGTGCGTCAGCTGGCGACGATGGCGGGCTCGCCCTGCGGCGTGCGCGACACGACTCCCCCGGTGTTCTTGCCGGAAGAACTCGACGACCTGATGGCCCACGTTCGGGCCGGCATCCCGAACGACGCGGCGCACAACGGTGGCATGACGAGTCCCGGGCAGCCGAATGCCGACCAGAGGCGACTGCTCGACGCAATCAACGATGCCGAGCGTCGCGCAATCCTGACTCGCCGCCGCACCCCCGTCGCAGATCAGGACGAGAAGCCCGTTCACGTCCTCGACGCCTTCGGGCTCGCGCTCTCAGGCGGTGGCATCCGCTCGGCGACGCTGAGCCTCGGGGTGGTGCAGGTGCTGGCCCGACGCGGTGTGCTCACCAACGTCGACTACTTGTCCACGGTGTCGGGCGGCGGCTTCTGCGGCAGCTTCGTGAGTTCGGTGTTCCACGATGCGAAGGACAAGGATGGCGCCATCGCCGAGCTAGCCGCGCCGCACGGCCCGGATCCGCTGCCACTGCAGCACGTGCGCCGCAATGCACGCTACCTGGTCGGCGCGCGCCTGTGGCAGTCGTGGAAGATGCTGGTGCAAACGCTGCTCGGCATGGTGTTCAACTGGCTGGCACCGCTCGCTGCGATCGGCACCGCGACGGTGATCGCCATCCGGTGGAAGCGCTGGCTGCCCGACGATTCGCTCTGGCTGTGGGTCGGGGCAGGGATCGGGATCGTGGCGATGGTCACGGGCATCGGATTCTTCGCCGCCGAACGCTCCCAGAGGATTACCGCGGCGAAGTGGTTCGGCTGGCTGATGGCCGTTGCGGCCGCCGCGCTGCTGCTCGCGGGAGGATTCGGCCTGCTCGATGCCGCCTTCAACACCTTGCTGCCCGGCCTCAACGGCGGTGCATGGACGCTCGCCCAACTCGAGGCCGCTTTCGAACGGGGCCCACTGCACAGCGTCGGCAGCTCGACCGTGCTGGTGCCGGCGCTGCTGACCTCGCTGCTGCCGTTCGTGCTGCGCTTCCTGCCGGTGCTCGAGAACCCGCGCTGGCGCAAGATCGTGCTGCGCATCGGACTGTATGCAGCCGGCGCGATCGTGCCGCTGCTCGGCATCGCGGTCGCCTACGTGCTGTTCGCGTTCGGCGCCGTCATCAGCGACGAGGGCTTCTGGGGGCGCTGGTTCCAAGTGCCGTACACCGCCTACGGCCTGGAACCGCTGGTGCTCGGCTGCGCGCTGCTGTGGGCGACCGTCACGCTGTTCCTCAGCATCAACACGACGAGTCCGCTGCGGCTCTACCGGCAGGGTCTGTCGCGGACCTTCGTCGAACGCGACGAGGCCCGGACGCTGGCGCTGACCGATCTCGCCGAGACGAACGGCCCGTACCACTTGCTGAACGCGACGGTCAACCTGCCGAACTCGCATCGGCCCGTGCTGCGCGAACGCAGCTGCGACTTCTTCCTGTTCTCGCCGCACTTCCTGGGCGCGCCGTCGATCGGCTACGCGCCGACCAGCGCGTGGCGCTGCGACGGTCGCCGCCCCGATCTGGCGACGGCGATGGCGATTTCGGGCGCGGCGTTCTCGGCCAACATGGGCCTCGGTTCGGTGCGTCCGCTGCGTGCGTTGATGGCATTCCTCAACATCCGCCTCGGCTACTGGATCCGCAAGCCTCTGCAACGCCGCGGCACGGCCGACGTCTCCAGCGTGCACGACGGCCAGGGCTGGTTCGCCAGGCTGATCCGCAAGGCGCTGCCGACAGTCGACCGCTACCCGGGCTTCCTGTGCCTGTTCTACGAGATGGCGGGCGTGTGCATGCACGAACGCCGCCCGTGGCTCAATCTCTCCGACGGCGGCCACATCGAGAACCTCGCCCTCTACGAGCTGCTGCGCCGCCGCTGCAAGTTCGTGGTCGCGGTCGACGGCGAGGCCGATCCGGACCACACGTTCCACGGCCTGCTGACCCTGGTCCGCCACGCGCAGATCGATCTCGGCGTGCGCATCGAGCCGAACCTCACCGAGCTGCAGCCGGACCCGGCGACCGGACTCTGCCGCAGCCACTTCCATCTGTGCCGAATCCGATACCCGGGCGAGGCGGCGCCCGGCCTGTTGCTCTACGTGAAGTCGTCGCTGACCGGCAACGAGTCAGCACTGATCCAGCGCTACCGCGCCAGGAATCCGACCTTCCCGCACCAGACCACGCTCGACCAGTTCTTCGACGAAGAGCAATTCGAGGCCTATCGCCAGCTCGGCGTGCACATCGGCGAAGGTCTGTTCGCGCCGGCGCTGACCGGCCTGGGCGCGAACGAGTCGGTCCGCGACGCCAGCGACTGGTTCCGCCGCCTCGCCGGCAACCTGCTGCAGCCGCTCGACGCGTGAGCGAGGCACGAACCGCGATCGGCGAGAGCGGCACGAACTCCTTCCTGCATCCACGGTCAAGGCCGAGGCAATTCCCAAGTCGCCTGCGATCCCACGGTGAGCCGGAGCTCGCCGGAGCGCCAACGGCCCTGCACACCCTCGTGAATGACGCGGTAATCGCCGGCCGGGAGGTCGTTCCACACCACAGCGCCAACACCACGCACCACGAAGGGGCCGGAGTCGAAGGCAGCGTCCCCGTCGACCCTCCGCAACCGCGCCTGCAACGGCCACGCCAGACCGCCTTCGGCCGCCGCCACGGTGAAGACGATGTCCGCCCCGCGAGGCACCCGCACCTCGAGGTCGGTGCCGGCCCCGTCGAGGACCAACTCCGACTCCCCGAACACCTGATAGTCGAAGCCGACACGAACCCGGTAGCGCCCCGCAGCCAGGACCAACGGTGCAACTCCTGATCCGCCCTCGCCGACGACGCTTCCAGCCAACCAAGGCCCTGCCGGTGCGTGCACGGAGATGGGTGTGCCAGCAGGCAACGGAGAGCCGTCCTCATACCTGGCATGCAGGCGCCACAAGGAGGTGGGCGCCGCCAAGGTCAAGACCACCAGGTCAGGAATGCACCTCGCGGCGCGCAGGTCGTCCAGGGTCCAGCAGCGGACACGCTGTTGCAGCGGTTCACATCCATGCAGCGACGCCCGCAGTTCGACGGTTGGCTCACCGCCGGCAGACACCGAGCGCTCGTCCACGGGGACCGGCAGAAGACCACCGCAGCCGGCTCGCAGCACGGTTTCGCTCTGACACGAATCAACTACCTGGCGCACCACTTCAGCAGCCGCCACGAAGTCCACTTTCGATCCGCCGATGGCAACATCACCGCTCGGCACGAGTCGCTCTCCGGACGCCGCCTGCCACTGCAGGCAGACGAAGCGAGCGGCGTGCATGACGACTTTGCAGTGCTGACCGGGGCGGGCGTAGACGATGCCGTCCGCGAGCACCAGTTGAGAATGCTGGACGCTCAACTTGTAGTCGACGTCGGCACAGCCGCGCACCACGAACGTCCCGTCGGCTGCCGCCACGGCGATGCGAGGACGCAACCACGAGCGGGCCGGATCCGAAGACGCATTGCGAACCACGACCTGCGCGTCCGGCACCGGCGCCCCCTCGGTGGTGACGCAGATACCACGAAGCTCCAGGCCGGAACGCATCACGACACGGAGCCCAGCGGTCTCCACCGGACGAACGGCACCACTCGTAGCCGGCAGATAGTCCGCGTGGGATGCCAATACGACCACCTCGGCAGCATCGCCGCAGGCCAGCGAACAGACTCCGGTCACAGTCGTCCTCTGCGACGAGACGGCGCTACCAACGGCTCCGAGGGCGACGAGTTCGACGTCCGCTAGCGGAACACCGACCTCGTCGACCACTTCCACCCGCAGCAGCCCAGACGTCGCTTCGGTGCGCCCTTGGCCCACACCTTCGGCGAGAGCAGCCGTGGCAATCACCGTCGAGGTTGGTTGCTCGCGCTCGGTCGCCACGGCCCCTGACGCCGACGCAGATGCGGGCGGCATGGGCCCCGGCTCCCTCGTCAAGAGCACCAGACCGACGACGGTGACGGCGGCCAGAGCTGCAACCAGCAGGAACTTACGCATGAGCTTCTCCCGAGGAACTTCTGCGCGAGACGGACCCGGATGCATGCAGCGCGCAGAGACCGCACAACCCGGAGGCCAACCACACACCGGTCGCACTGCCCGAATCACCGAGGCAGCCGCAACTGCGCCCCGATCCGGACCAGATGAGAACTCCGTGTACGACCACGCACACCACTGCGAACGCATAGAGCACGATCGCGACGCGCCGGTCCGACAGCTCGGATCCGGGCACCGCCACCGCCCAGGCCAACAAGACCTCGAAGCCGACCAAGCCCCACACGATCAGCTGCGTGGAACAGCCCAGGGTCATTGCTGCCTGGTGCAACAGGGAGCCGGCCGGTGCCGGCGCGATCACCTTCGCCGCGGCAGTCACCACGAGCAGTGTCGCGATGAGCCACCGGACGGCCCCCCGTGCCCAGTTAGCGGTCATTGCTGGCAACCGCACTTTGCCCAGGTCCCACGCGACCCGACCGCATTCGCGGGGGTCCAGTCACAGACCTGGTTGTCCGCACATCCGCCGTCCGAGCAGACCAGCTTGAGCGTGTAGCCGACGTGATTCCGCAAACGAACGATGGTGCCGCGGCACCCCGCGTCCCCAGTACCGGACGGACACTCGCACCAGTAGTCGGTTTGCGTCTCGCTGACGACCCGGCTGCTGAGCCTGCACGCGCCGCTGGTCCGACAGCCTCCCTCGCACAGGTCGTTGTTCAAGGGCGTCTCCGGGTCCCAAGTGGGATCCCCGAGGCCGTTCGAATACTTGAGCCGCACCTGACAACGGGCATCGGCGACAGGCAGGATCGTCTCCACGCTGGCGAGCGAAACGGAGAGCAACATCAGAACGGAAGCCACTGCATTCATAGAGCCTCTGTGGTCAGAGATCGTGAGCTCGATTCGGGTGAGTATAAGCAACTCACGTCATCCGAGCGCTCACGTCCATACATCGCTTCAGGCGAACAGGATTTCGTCCTCGTCGTCAGCTGTATCGCCACGTAGCCCTTTGCCATCAGGGAAGCCCTGGCCTTCTGCACCGCCCGCACGCCGATGCCGAGCGCTGTCGCGATGGTCTCGTTGGCGAGGACGCCATGCCGCGCGCAGCGCACGATCTTGCGTTCCGTTTTCCCGAGCATGGGTCCCAGTATCCGCCAGAACACGGCCAGCGACCGTCGCAGTTCGTCCCGACACCCTTCGGCCGGCACCAGCGCGGACACCGCGTCGACTCCGTCGCCGAGCAGGGTCTCGCCGCTGCCGCGTGCAGCCCGGCGGATCTGATCGACGGCCATGTTGCGACCGATGCGGAACAGCACCTGCCGGCCCTGTGACGTGCCGAGCAGGCAACGCCTCGGCCCGGACCACAGCCGCAGCAGCGACTCGCTGGCCAGATCTTCGGACCAGCTGTTCGGATACCGCCGCGCCAGCCAACAGGACAGATCGCGGGTCACGCGGCAGCACCATGCAGCCAGCTGGTCCTCGGCCCGCTCGTCGGGAGAATGCTGGTGCGGAGATCCTGAGTAGTCATCCATACAAGCACGCTGGCACGCCGCTGGGCGTTGCCGCAGGACGGCGGCAAGGGCCTGAGCAGCGGTCCGACAGGTCATCCCCTTCCGTCAGCTCGGAAGTTGCAGGATCTCCCTCGGTGAAGGAGAGCGGCGAGCGAGCGCCACACGGCGCGGGGCGCTACCCTCCCCACCCCGCATGACGCTCCCCACGCTCGGTCAACAGCTCGAAGTCACCGCCGAACGCCTCGGCTTCGGCGGCTTCGCGATCGCCCGCCACGACGGACTCGCCGTGTTCGTCCCGTTCGCCGCCCCGGGCGACCGACTGCGCGTCGAGGTCACCGAGGTGCAGAAGAACTTCGTGCGCGCGCGCATCGTCGAACTGCTCGCGCCCGGCCCCGGCCGCGTGACCCCGCGCTGCCGGCACTTCGGTGAGTGCGGTGGCTGCCAGTTCCAGCACGTCGACCAGGCGACCCAGGTCGCGGCGAAGGCGGAGTTCCTGCGCGACGCCCTGGTGCGCACCGCCGGCTTCGAGTGGCCGCAGCCGGTGGTCGTGCACCACGCCGAGCCGTGGGGCTACCGCGCGCGCACGCAGCTGAAGGTCTATTCGACCTCCGGCGAACGACCGGACGGCAGCCACGGCCGCATGCCGAAGCGCCAGCGCCGCGCGCAGCGGGCGGCGGCGATCCACGAGGCGACCGGCAACGGCGAACCGGACCCGGCGCCCGAACTCGGCTTCCATCGCGCGTTCACGCACGACGTGCTCGACATCGCGCAGTGCCCGGTGCTGGCACCCGAACTCGAACAGGGCCTGCCGGCGGTGCGCGCGGCGATCGCCGAACTGCCGATGGCCGAGTGGCCCTACCAGGTCGACGGCGCCTGCGGCAGCGGCATCGCGTCGTGGTCGCCCGATCTGCCCGGCCTGCGCAAGGACCTGGTCGAGCACCGCGTCGGCGCGTTCCGCTACCTGATCGAGCCGGAGAGCTTCTTCCAGGGCAACCGGCACCTCGTGCAACGGCTCGTCGAGGGCGCGATCGGCGACGAACGCGGCGGGCTCGCGTTCGACCTCTACGCCGGCGTCGGGCTGTTCACGATGCCGCTGAGCAAGCGCTTCGCGCGCGTAGTGTCGGTCGAGGACGAACGGCGCGCGGCGACGCTCGGCCGCGTCAACGTGAAAAGCAACGGCTGCGACAACGTCAGCTACCTGCGCAGCACGACCGAGCAGTTCCTGCGCAGCAACAAGGAACGCCCGGACCTGGTGCTGATGGACCCGCCGCGGCAGGGCGCCAAACCGGCGCTCGCACTGCTGCTGAAGCTGCGGCCGCAGCGCCTCGTCTACGTGTCGTGTGATCCGCAGACGCTGGCGCGCGATCTGCGGCAGCTGGTCGACGGCGGCTATGTCGTCGAACAGGTCGAGGGTTACGACATGTTCCCGCAGACCTTCCACGTCGAGGCAGTGGCGCGGCTGCGCCTCGCCGACCGAGCCCGCCCATGATCACGACCCGCACCATCGACATCGACGCCACCGCGCGCGGGCGCGCCACTTCGCTGCACGTTCCGAGCGCGGGCCACGGCCCGCCGGCCCTGCTGCTGCACGGCTACCCGCTCGACCATCGCATGTGGCAGGACACGCTGCACGGCCCGTTGGCGCAGCTACGCACGCTGCTGTGCCCCGACCAGCGCGGGCACGGCCGTTCGCCCGGCAGCGGCGACGCCGTGCACACGATGGAACTGCTCGCCGAGGACGCCGCGGCGGTGATCCGCGCCTGCAGCGACGAGCCGGTCGACGTGGTCGGGCTGTCGATGGGCGGTTACGTGGCGCTCGCGCTGTGGGCGCTGCATCCGGAGCTGGTGCGGTCGCTGGTGTTGACCAACACGCGCGCCGGCGCCGACGGCGAGGCCGCGAAGGCTGGCCGCGAGGCCTCGATCGCCACCGTGCTCGAGCACGGCCGCGCCGCGATCGCGCAGGCGATGCTGCCGAAGCTGCTGGCGCCGGGCGCCGATCCGCTGCTCGCGGCGCGGGTGCGCACGATGGTCGAGGACGTGCCGGTCGAGTCGATCGTCGCCGACCTGCGCGGTCTGAAGACGCGCCCCGACCGCACCACGATGCTCGGCACGATCGCGGTGCCGACGCTGGTCGTGGTCGGCGACCAGGATCCGATCACGCCGCCGAGCGAAGCGCAGCTGCTGGCCAACGGCATCGCCGGCGCCCAGCTCTGCGTCGTACCAGGTGCTGCGCACCTGACGCCGATGGAGCAGCCGGCGGCGTTCGCGGCGGCGCTCGGCGCCTTCTGGCGCTGACATCGCCGACGTCGGAACGCACGGCGCTATGGTCCCGGCTGCCATGCGCCACCTCCGCTGCTCGTTGCCGCTGCTCGCGGCACTCTCCGCCTGCTCGACGTCGGCTCCGCAACACGCGCCCGCACCGCGCCCCGCGCCGAACCTCGACCTCGGCGCGTTCTCGGTCAGTCTGTCGGTGAAGGACCTCGCCGCGTCGCGCGAGTTCTACGGCAAGCTCGGCTTCCTCCCGACCGGCGGCGACGGCAAGAGCTGGCAGGTGCTGCGCAACGGCGATCACGTGATCGGTCTGTTCCAGGGCCTGTTCCCGCGCAACATGCTGACGTTCAACCCGGGTTGGAACCAGCAGGCGAAGCCGGTGACGCCGTTCCAGGACGTGCGGGAGCTGCAGGCGGTGCTGCTGCAGCGCGGGCTCGTGCTCGACGCCACTGCGGACGCGAACAGCACCGATGTCGCGAGCTTCGTGCTCACCGATCCGGACGGCAACCCGATCCTGGTCGACCAGCACGTGCCGAAGCCACGGTGATGCTCACGGCAGCCCGAGCCCGACCACCTCGATGCGCCCGCAGTGCCGCCGACCGGTCGGCGTCAGCATGCCGGTCTTCGGCGCCACGAACGTCACGGTGACGTCGGCGTGGCACGCGACCCCGAGCACCTGACCGCTGTCGCCGTGCAGGCCCGACGGGATGTCGACGCTGAGCTTCGGCCCGCGCGCGCGCTCGAACGCCTCGACCCACGCGCGCGCCGGGCCAGTGAGTTCGCGATCGAGCCCGGTGCCGAACAGCGCATCGATCCACACCGCGCCCGCATGCGCATCCAGCTCCGGCAGCGCGCCGACCGCGAGCGGCACGCCGGCAGCCCGCAGCACGCGCACCTGCAGCGCCGCGTCGGCACACTTGCGCGGATCGGGTTCCGCCAGCAAGTGAATCGTGCAGCGCGCGACGCCCAGATGCCGCACCGCCGCCAACCCATCACCGCCGTTGTTGCCGGCGCCGGCCAGCACCACGAACCGCTCGCCGAGCGAACGCGCGACCTCGGCGACCGAACGCGCCGCGTTCTCCATCAGCAGCAGCGTCGGCAGACCCAACCGTTCGACCGCGTCCCGATCGATCGCGCGCGCCTCGGCCACCGACAGCACGGCGCTCACGACCCGTGCTCCGCGGTCACCGCGGCGCGCACCCGCCGCAGCAGTTCGAGATCCTCGATCGGATCGAGCGCCTTCAGTTCGCCGACGCCGCTCTGCGCCTGCCCGAGCAGCTCGCCGCTGCCGCGCAGCGCCAGGTCGGCCTCGGCGAGCGCGAAGCCGTCGGTGGTCCGGCAGATCGCGTCGACGCGCGCGGTGCGCGGCCCGCACAACAGGCACAGCCCGCGCCGCGCCCCGCGGCCGACGCGACCGCGCAGCTGGTGCAGCGTCGCGATACCGAACCGGTCGGTGGCGACGACCACCATCAGCGTCGCGTTCGGCACGTCGACGCCGACCTCGAGCACCGTGGTGCCGACCAGCACGTCGACCTCGCCAGCGCGGAAGCTCGCCAGCGTGCGCCGGCGCGAGACCGCATCGAGGCGCCCGTGCACGAGCGCGCAGCGAAAGCGCGGCTGCAGCACCGCCATCACCCGCACCACGCCGCCCTTCTCGCCGTCCTCGCCGACCGCCGGGCAGACCACGAACACGCGCCCGCGCCGCCGCACCGCCCGCGCGATCGAACGCAGCGCGCGCGCCCAGTTCTCGGTGGCGACGTGGAACGCGCGCACCGGCCGCCGGCCCGGTGGCCGTTCGCGCAGCACCAGCGTGTCGAGATCGCCGAACAGCACCAGCGCCAGCGTGCGCGGGATCGGCGTCGCCGTCATCACCAGCACGTGCGGGTTGCTGCCCTTGTGCACCAGCGCCATGCGCTGCGCGGTGCCGAAGCGATGCTGTTCGTCGACGACGACGAGGCCGAGCCGCGGCAACACGACCTGCTCCGCCAGCAGCGCGTGGGTGCCGAACACCAGCTGCCCGCCGCGCTCCGCCGCCGCCTTCTGGCCGCTGTTGGCGGTGTGCAGCACGAGCTCGATGCTGCTGCCGCGCAACCACTCGCCGACGTTGCGATGGTGCTGCTCGGCAAGGAGCTCGGTCGGCAGCAGGAACACGACCGTGCCGCCCTTGGCCAGCACCGCCAGCGCGGCGGCGACGGCGACCGCGGTCTTGCCGGTGCCGACATCCCCTTGCAGCAACACTCCCATCGCTGCCGGCCCGGCCAGCAGGCGCCACAGCTCCTGGATCGCATGGTCCTGGTCGGCCGTCAGCCGCAGCGGGATGCGCGAACGGATCCGCGTCGCCAGCTCGGCGTCGACCGGGAACGCCCGCGCCGGCCGCTGCGCGCGCGCGGCGCGGGCCCGCTGCACCGCGCCGAACAGCGCCACCGCCTCGCGCACCGCGAAGTGGCGGCGCGCCGCGTCGTGGGCCTGGAGGTCCGGCGGTCGATGCATCGCAGACAGCAGCTGCGCCGGTTCGGCCGCGAACTCCGCCAGCCCGGCCGGCAGCGGCGGCAGTGCGACCTGGGCCCAGTCGATCGCGTCGAGCGCGTGCGCGAGCCACCGCTGCAAGCGCGCGCCGGCGATGCCGGGCAGCTCCGGGTAGCGCAACTGCACCTCGCCGCTCGGAGCGGCGGCCAGCGGCAGGACCTTCGCCTGCTGCAGCTGGAAGCGCTTGCCCTTGCGCACCAGCACTCCCTCGACCGACCGCACCTGGCCCGGTGGGAACGACTTTTTCAGCCAAGGCTGGTTGAAGAAACTGGTCTCGAACGGTTCGCCCACGGCCCCCGCGAACGTCACCGTGACCATCGATCGGCGACCGGGCAGCCACGCGCTGCGCACGCTCTGTACGGCGCCGCGCAGCCGCACCAGTTCGCCGCAGCAGGCTTCGTCGGGCGCCTCGAGTTCGTGCAGCGCCTCACAGCGGCGCGGGAAGAACAGCACCAGATCGAGCACCGTGGTGAGCCCGGCGGCCGCGAGTCGCGCCGCGGTGGTCGGGCCGATGCCGGGCAATCCCACGAGCGGAGCTCGCGGATCGAGGGGCGCGGTGGCCGATTCGCCGGTCGCACCGGTAGTTGCCATGGCCCCATGTGTAGCGGCCGCGGGCTCGCCCTGGAACCGCGCCCCGGATAGCCTGCTCCCGCCTTGAACGGACTCACCGCCGAGCAGCTCGCCTGGCTGCAGCCATTCGCCTTCGACGCCGAGCTGCAACGGCGTTGGCAGGAAGACCTGGTCGCCGGCCGCCTGGCCCGCACCACCAACGCCGTCACCGGCGATCTGTTGGTGCCCGCCCCGGGCACCCTGCGCAAGCTGCCGGGCAGCTCGACCAAGGCGCTGCGCGAACTCGACCGCATCGGCCGCGACGCGATCCAGAAGGGCCAACTTGGCGTGGTCGTGCTGAACGGCGGCATGGCGACCCGGTTCGGCGGCGTCGTGAAGGGAGTCGTGCCGGTGCTCGGCCAGAGCCGTTCGTTCCTCGCCCTGTGCGTCGAGGACGTGCAGCGCCACGAGCGGCACGGCAGCGGCCGGGTGCCGCTGTTCCTGATGAACAGCTTCGCCACCGACGCCCCGACCAAGGCCCACTTCGCCGAGTTCGGCGACTTCGACCTGGCGCCGGACCGGATCGAGCACTTCACCCAGTCGGTGCAGCTGCGCATGACGCAGAAGGGCGAACTGTTCCGGCTCGAGGACGGCGGCATCTCGCCGTACGGCCCGGGCCACGGCGACTTCCCGAGCGCCTTCCGCCGCAGCGGCGGCCTCGCGCGCTTCCTGGCCGCCGGCGGGCGCTGGCTGCTGGTGCGCAACGTCGACAACCTCGGCGCCCGCATCGACCCGGCGATCCTCGGCCACCACATCCAGAGCGGTTGCCAGGCGACCGTCGAGCTGGCGCCGAAGTGGCCCGAGGACGTCGGTGGCTCGCCGTTCTCGTACCACGGCCGGACCCAGCTGATCGAACAGCTGCGCTACCCGGAAGGCTTCGACCCGGGCATCGTCGACGTCTTCAACACCAACACCTTCACGTTCGACGCGGCGGCGCTGGACCGCGACTTCGAGCTCGGCTGGTACTACGTCGAGAAGACCGTCGAGGAGCGCAAGGCGGTGCAGATCGAGCACCTGGTCGGCGAACTCACCGCGCACCTGTCGACCAACTTCCTGCAGGTCCGCCGCAGCGGCCGCAACAGCCGGTTCCTGCCGGTGAAGACGCCCGACGACCTGCAGGGCGCCCGCGACGAGATCGCCGAGATGTACGACGGCGCCCGCGACGACTGAACGGCGGCAGCCGGCGTCATGCCGGCGGCCCGGCGCGGCCGATAGCACCGGCACGATGGCGATGGTCGGCAAGTCGGCGACGATGCGGGCGCAGTACACCGCGTGGCCCTACCCGCAGCTGCCGCTGCTGGCGGGACTGCCGAGCACCCACCCGTTCGAGCTGCACGTCGACTGGTTGTGGGACCGCGCCGGCAGCGGCCCCGGCCCGGCGCGGCCGCGCATCTGGCTCGCCGGCTGCGGCACGTTCCAGCCGTATGCGTTCGCGGTCGCCAACCCGCACGCCGAGATCACCGCCACCGACCTCAGCGAAGCGAGCCTCGCGATCGCGGGCCGCCGCTGCCAGTGGCACCGTCAACGGCACGTGCGCTTCGCCCCGGTCGACCTCGAGGATCCGGCGACGTGGCCCTGTGGCCGCTTCGACCTGATCGAGTGCTACGGCGTGCTGATGAACCTCGCCGATCCGCAGGCGACGCTGCGCGGGCTGCGCGAGCGGCTCACCGACAACGGCGTGCTGCGGTTGATGGTCTACCCGCACTGGTCGCGGCAGCGCGTGTTCCAGCTGCAGCGCCTCGCCAGGTTGCTCGGCTTCACGGCGGAGCAACGCCAGCACCCCGCCGCGTTCCGAGCCTTCGTGCGGCGGCTGCCGCGCAACCACCCGCTGCGCTTCGCCTTCACCACCTACGCCGACAGCCGCAACGATGCCGGCGTCGTCGACGCGTTCCTGCACGGCGGCGACCGCGGCTTCACCGCGTTCCAGCTCGGCGATCTGCTCGCCGCCGCGGGCCTGCAGCCCGACTACTGGTTCCACCGGCCGTGGGCGCAGCCCGAGGCGATGGCCGCGCGGCTCGGTTTCGCCGATCGCCCGTGGAGCCTGGTGCTCGACCACCTCGATCTGTGGCAGGAGCTGCGCACCAACTTCATCGTCTGTGCACGTCGCACCGATGCGCCGCCGCGCGTGGTGCAGCCACCGCGGCCACACCCGGCGTTCGTCGGCATGGACCACGCGCTGCGGCATCGGCTGCGGCTGCTGCGCCTGCAGTGGCTCGGCGGCAAGCTGCCGGCGCGCACCGCGGCCGAGGCGATCGCGGTGCCGGCCGGCGCCGCGCGCGCCCTCGCCCGCGGCGAGGCGCCCGGCGAACTCGCCGGCAGCGCGCTGCTGCTCGGCGGCACCGACCGCGGCATCCGCCTGCCGGCGCATCACCCGGAGCCCGGCGAAGCGGCGTTCCTCGCCGCGGCGGCGGCGCTGCGCATCGGCCGCCGCGCGCCGAACCCGCTCTACGCGCACCTGTTCGCCGCGTTCGAACGCGACCGGCGGCAACCGGAGCTGGCGCTGCCGGACCTCGAGACGCAGATGGGCCGCTGGCTGCCGTGGGCGGACCCGCTCGAGCAGCGGCCGATCGGGTTCGGGTTGTCGCCGTACGCGACCAACCAGCGGTTCCGCATCAACATCCGCGAGCATCTCGAGCGCGAGCCGTTGCCGACCGCCGCCGACTGGAGCGCGGTGCGACTGCGCCAGGACGAGCGCGCGCTCGGCACCGTGCGCAGTCTGCTGGCGGCAGCGCCGGAAGTGCCGACCACGACCCTCGACGACGCCAGCCTGCGCGAACTGTTCGTGCTGCTGTGCAGCCACGATCAGCTGTTCCTCAATCTCGAAGGAACGTCCTGACGGCGTCGTTCCGCGTCGCGCGACCGCCATCGCGGACCAATGCGGCCATCACGGAATCACGTTCGGTTGCCACCAGAACAGTACCGGCGTCGGATCGGAGACCCCGAAGGTGCCGTTCGGGGCCAGGGTCAGCGCTTGGAACACGAACGGCCGGGCCTGTGGCACACCGTTCGGGCACATG
>JALORC010000086.1 GCA_025459175.1 Planctomycetota bacterium
GCGCTGTGCGATCGGGAAGGTCCGCGTCGACAGCACGCCGTCGCGCGCGGGGCCGGCGATCGCGCTGTTCCAGAACCGGCCCGGCAGCTGCAGCAGCTGTGGGGCCTCGGCGGCCGGGTCGGGGCAGAACGGGCCGGTCCAGGGTTCGCTGCCGAAGCCGTCGTTGGTGACGAACCAGTCGTCATCGGCGCGTTCGACGCCGGCGATCAGGCCTTCGTCATGGCGCAGTTCGAGCCCGTGCGCTGCGGTCGTCACCGGTGGCACGGCATCGCGCATCTCGGTGCCGCCGGCCGCGATCCATGCGGCCGCCAACGCGCGTTGCGCCGCGAGCGCGCCCTGGAACTCGGCGCCGTTCACGTCGACCGGTCGCAGCGGGGCCTGCACGTAGCGCGAGCTCTGCACGAAGCCGGCCAGCGCGTAGTAGTCGCTGGCGCGGATCGCGTCGAACTTGTGGTCGTGGCAGCGCGCGCACGCGATCGTCAGTCCGAGCACCGCCTTGCCGATCACGTCGAGCTGGTTGTCGATGCGTTCGGCCTGGTGCTGGCCGGCATCGACCGGCGAGTGGGTCTGCTCGGCGAACCAGAATGCCGCGGTCGCCTGCACGCTCTCGTGGTTGCCGAAGGCATCGCGGCGCGGGGTCGGCAGCAGGTCGCCGGCGAGGTGTTCGCGCACGAACTGGTCGTACGGCAGGTCCTGGTCGTAGGCGCGGATCACGTAGTCGCGGTAGCGCCACGCGTTGGGGATCTCGAAGTCGCTCTCGTGGCCGAGCGTCTCGGCGTAGCGCACCAGATCGAGCCAGTGCCGCGCCTGGCGTTCGGCGTAATGCGGCGACGCCAGCAGCTCGTCGACCTGTTGCGCCCACGCCGCGTCACTCGGATCGGCGACGAACCGCTGCACCGCGGCGGGCGGCGGCGGCAGGCCGACCAGATCGAACCACAGCCGGCGCAGCTGGGTGTGCGGCGGCGCGGCGGGGGCGCGGGTGAGACCGGCCGCCGTGAGTCGGGCGTCGAGGAACGCGTCGACCGGATGCGCGGCGCCAGGTGGCGGCGTCTGCACGCGCAGCGGTTGCCACGCCCAGTGGGTCTGCCGGCGCTGCGCGAACTCGGCGGCGTCGAGCGGCCCCGGCAGCTGCGCCGCCGCTCGACCGTGCAGCCAAGCGGCCGACAGCAGGCACAGCAGGGACGCGAGACGAGCCGACACGCCGGGCGGTTGTAGGTGCTCGTCGCCGGCTCGGCAACTCGGCCCATGCAGGTCTCGATGCGTCGACTATCGCCACGGGCCCGCTTCGGTCACCGCCACCACGCGTTCGCCCTCGATCCGGAACAGGCCGCGATAGCCGCCCAACCAGATCCGCCCGGCGGCATCTTCGTGGGTGCACTGGATCGCATTGCTGTCGAGGCCCGCGGCGGCGGCGTAGTTGTGGTAGCGCTTGCCGTCGAAGCGATAGACGCCGGAGTTCTCGACCGGGAACCACACGTGGCCCTGGCGATCCTCGAACAGGTTCCAGACTTCTTCGCCGTGCACCCCATCGGCGGCGGTGACGGCGGTCACCTTGCCATCCTCGAGGTAGCAGACGCCACCATGGTGGGTCGCGAACCAGATGCGGCCGGTGCGATCCTCGAGGATGCAGTTCACGTTGTGGTCGGTGAGCCCCTCGGTGGTGGAGTAGTTGGTCAGCGTCTTGCCATCGAACACATGAGCGCCGCCATTGGTGGCGAACCAAATCCTGCCGGCTCGGTCCTCGGTGATGGCGCGCACCATGCGGGCGCTGGTCACGCCCTGGTTCGGATCCGAGATGCCCTCCGGCAGCGCGAACGGCGCGAAGCGCACGCCGTCGAACCGGCAGGCACCCTGCAGCGTGCCGGCCCACAGCGTGCCGTGGCGGTCGAGTTCGAGGCACCAGACGTCGTGGTCAGGCAAGCCGTCGTCCTTCGTGAAGTGCACGAACCGCTGGCCGTCGTACTTCGTCACGCCCGCTTCGGTGCCGATCCACAGGTTGCCGGCGGGATCCTCGACGAAGGCGCGCACGGCGACGCCGGGCAGACCGTTCGCGGGCCGGAACCACTCGAGTCGGGTGCCGGTCCAGCGCGCCGCACCGTCGCCGTTGGTGCCGAGCCACAGGTGGCCGCGGGCATCGGCGTGGATCCGGCGTACGAACTGGCTGATCGGGGTGGTTGGCGCGGGTGGGGATGCGGGGGGCGGGGTCACCGCCGGCGCAATCTCTGCCGGTGCCGGTATCGGTGCCGGCGCGGCGAGCTCGGTGCGGGGCACATGGTTGCATGCTGTCAGCAGCCCGAGCAGCGGCAGCAAGGACTGGAACCGTGCCACGGATCGGAGTCGCGGCGGGTGCGTGGAGGATGTCGACATGCAGGAATGCAGGCGGGTTGGAGGGCAGCGAACCGAGAGCGCTGAACCTAAGCAGTCCCCTGCCGTTGCCAGTAAGTGGGATGTAAGCACGGTGCGCGATCGGTCGGGATCGAGCGCACCACCGCTGCGATCGGCGTCGAAGGCTTCAGCCGCCGGCGTTCGCGGTCGCGAGCACCTGCTGCAGCTGGTCGGCGCGGAACGGCTTCGCCAGCACCCCGTCCGGGTGCAACCGTTCGCTGACCTGCAGCAGATGGTCCTCGGTGTGGCCGCTCATCAGCACGATGCGGGTGTCCGGTCGCTGCGCCCGGATCCGGCGCGTCAGCTCGGGACCGTCGAGTTCGGGCATCGTCAGGTCGACGAACACGGTGACCGCTTCCCCCGCCGGCACCGTCGCCAGCAGCCGCAGCAACTCGTGGCCGTTGGTGGCCGCGGTGGCAACCAGGCCGAGATTGGCCAGCATGCGCACCAGCAGCACCCGCACGTGCAGTTCGTCGTCGACGACGAACAGCCGGCTGGGCGCGCGCGGTGGTACCGCTGGCAATCGCACCACCGGTGCGGCCGCCGGGACTGCGGCCGTCGCCAACGGCAGCCGGATCGTGAAGCGGGTCCCTCGCCCCGGCTCGCTGTCGACGTCGATGGTGCCGCCGTGCCGGCGCACGGCGCCGTAGACCACGGCGAGGCCGAGGCCGCGCCCCGGGAACCGGGTCGTGAAGAACGGATCGAAGATGCGCTGCCGGACCGACTCCGTCATGCCGTGGCCGTCGTCGCGCACCGACAGCTGCACCCACTGCGCGCCGTCGGCACCGACGACGGTGCCGAGGCCGATCGTCACCGTTCGCGCACCGGCGTCGGTGGCGTTCACGACCAGGTTCAGCAGCATCTGTTCCAGCTGACCGCGGTCCGCCAGCACGCCGATGCTCGGCGGCGGTGGTTCGCAGCGCACGCTACCGAGCCGGCGGGTGGCGACCTGCAGCACCGGCAGGATCTCGGTCACCACGCGGCCGAGATCGAGCGGCTCCGGCCGCGTCGGCTCGCCACCCGCGTACTGCTGCAGCTGCTTGCACAGGCGACCGGCCTGCTCGCCGGCGCTGACGATCGTGTCGAGCAGTTCCCGGTCGTCGCCGCCGAGCGCGCGGCTGCGGAGCAGCTCGGCGTTACCGAGCATGCCGGTGAGCAGGTTGTTGAAGTCGTGGGCGACGCCCGCCGCCAGCGTGCCGAGGCGCTCGGCGCGTTCCAGTTCGCGCATGCGCGCCTCGAGCTGCCCGCGCAGACGCTCCCCGTCCTCGACGCGGCGGATCTGCTCGTTGAGTCGCTGGTTGGTCTGCAGCAGCCGCCGCCGGCTGCGCCACGTCAGCGCGGCCAGCAGCCCGAGGCCTGCGAACGCGGTCGCGTACAGCGTGGTGCGGGCCGTGCGCAGCCGGTCCTCGGCGGCGGTGCGCTCGTCCGCCAACCGCTGTTCCGCCGCGTCCTTCTCGGCCTCGGCGGCGCGGAGCCGCGCCCGGAGCTCGGTGGCGCGGCGCTCTTCCTCGGCCGCGAGACCGTCGTGGGCATCCCACTGCCGCCGCAGCTCGAGGGCCAGCTCGCTGTCGTTGTTGCGCAGCGCGAGTTCGAAGCGCGTGCGCAACAGTTCCTTGTCGTCGGGGGCATAGCCGCGCCCCTGCAGCAGGGTGCGGTTCTGTTCGGCGAGCGCCGCGGCCCGCTCGAGGTCGCCGCGGTTCATCGCCGCCCAGGTCAGCATGTTGCGGATGCCGAACACCTGGCGGCGGTCGCCGAGCTGCTCGTAGAGCGCGGCGACCTGCTCGTAGATCGGCAGCGCTTCGTTCGCCTGCTTGCCGCGGTAGAGGCGATTGGCTTGGTGCACGAGGACCAGCGCCTGCAGGCGTCGGTCGCCGAGCTCGGTGGCCAGTTCGCGCATGGTCGCCTCGCACGCGAGCACCTTGGCGTCGTCGCCGCGTTCCTCCGCCTGCGAACGTTCCTCGATCGCCAGCAGCGGCCGCAAGTGCGCGACCTCGTCGGCCTGGCCCGCGGCCTCGATGGCGGCGAAGGCGGCCCGCAGCGTGCTGGCGCTGCGCTCCGGCAGGATGTGCGCGACCATCGCCGTCGCCCGCACCGCGAGCACCGGGTTGCCGGATGCCTCGGCAGCCGCCTTGCCCGGCACGGCCAATTCCATCTCCACCGAGTGGCGGCCCTGATAGCACTCGCAGAACGCCTTCGCGAGCAGGTAGCGCGCGCGCAGCGACGGCGGCGCGTCGGCAGGAAGCGCGGGTGCTTCGTCGAACAGTCGCCGCGCCTGGATCGGCCCTTCGGCCATCGCCACTACCTGCGCCAACAGCACCGCGCCGACCGCCGCCGCGCCGGGATACGGGCTGGACCGCGCGACGGGCTGCAGCTCCGTGGCGCTGGCCAGCGCCTGCCGCACGTCGATGTCGAGCTCCGCGTCGATGCGATCGCAGTACAGCTCGAACCACGGCAACGAAGCGGGCTCGGTGGTGGCCAGCCGGGCCGCGATCTCGCGGGCCCGCGATGCCTGGGCCGGCAGTGCGGCGAGCAGCAGCAAGACCGACGCGGGGACGAGCCATCGCGGTGCCATGGCGGGCAAGGCTAGCCGCCGGTGCGACACAAGCCACGCGGCGATGCATCCCGGGCCGCTCCGCCGGAGGGCGGCTTGTCATGAACGCTTCGAACGCGTCCACTGCGGCAGCCGATGGACGCCTCGTCCGCCAGCCATGCCGAACTGCTGCGCAACGCCGCCGTCGGCGACTTCGTGGAGTGGTGGCAAGCCGATCGGCGCGCCGGCGTCGTGCGTGCGCTCGCCGATTACCTGGCGCGGTTCCCCGGCCAGGAAGCCGCGATCGCCCGCGAGTATGCGAATCTGCTCGAGCCGCTGCCGGTCGTCGCGTCCACCGCGATCGGCACCGCCGAGTTCGCGCCCTACCGGTTGCTGCGGCTGTTGGGCCACGGCGGGCAGGGCGAAGTCTGGCTGGCCGAGGACACGCGGCTCGGGCGGCAGGTGGCGTTGAAGGTGTTGACGGCGCCGGCACCGGCGATGGCCGGTCGGGTCGAACGACTGCGGCGGGAAGCGCAGGCGCTGGCGCGTCTCGAGCATCCCGGCATCTGCGCGATCCACGAAGCGCGCCTCGACGGGCCGCGGCCGTGGCTGGCGATGCAGCTGGTCGAAGGTTCGACGCTGGCGGCGTGGCTCGCGCCGCGCCCGGAGGGGCGCGGCATCGAACGGAACGAACTCGACGGCTGGCTCGAGTTCTTCGCCGCCGCGGCTCTGGCGCTGCAGGCCGCGCACACGCTCGGCATCCTGCACCGCGACATCAAGCCGGGCAATCTGATGCGCACGCCGGCGGGCGCGCCGGTGCTGCTCGACTTCGGCCTCGCGCGCGATCTGGAGGCCACGGCGATGGCGCTGACGCAGTCCGGCGAACTGTTCGGCACCTTGCCGTACATGGCCCCCGAGGTGTTGGCCGGTCGCGCCGCCGACCAGCGCGCCGACGTCTACGCGCTGGCGGTGACGATGTACGAGGTGCTGGCCGGCCGCCGCCCGTTCGTCGGCGCGACCCAGGCGGCGCTGCGGCAGGCTATCGAGAACGGCGATCCGACCGCACTCGACCGGACCGTGCCCGCGATCGGACGCGATCTCGCCGTGGTGGTGGCGACGGCGATGGAACGCGAGCCCGCCCGCCGCTACGCGACCGCGGCGGCGTTCGCGGCCGACCTGCGCGCGGTGCGCGTCGGCGCGCCGATCGCCGCGGTGCTGCCCGGCCGCTGGGTGCGGGTGCGCCGGCTGGTCGCGCGGCACCCGGCGCTGGCGCCGAGCTTCGGGTTGCTCGCGAGCGGCCTGCTGGTGGCGATGGTGCTGTTGACCCAACTGACCCACGAACGCACGCGGCTGTTGGCGCTGCGGCAGGCGCACGTGGCGCGGCAGATCGTCGCCGAACAGCCGGGCCTGGCGCTGTTCGCCGCGTCGGAGGCGGCGCGCACGGCGCAGCACGCGGAGATCAACGACGTGATCTACCAGGCCCTCGACCTGTGCTGGGAAGAGCACGCGGTGATCGACAACTGGGCCAGGACCGCGGTCGAGTCGACGTCGGTCGACATCACCGAGGACGATCGTCGGCTGGTGCGCACGCTGGAGGGCGGCGACCTGCAGGTGGTCGACCTCGAGCGGGGCGGCGTCGTGCGCACGGTGCCGGCCGCGTTCGCGGGACGGGCCAGGGTCGCCCTCGCGGCCGGGGACGCGGTGATCCTCGGCGGGGCCGACGGGGTGGTGCGGCACCTCGACCTCGCCACCGGCGCCGAGTTGCAGGCGTGGCCACTGCATGCGCCGGCCGGTGTCGATGCGGCAGCGATCGCGCAGCTGGTGGTGGCCCCGGACCGACGCCGGATCGCCAGCTGTGGTGCCGACGGCCGCGCCGCGGTGGTCGACCTCGATGGCCGGCTGCTGACGACCTGCCAAGGCCACACCGGCAGCATCACGCTGGCGGCGTTCGCGCCGGACGGGCGGCGGCTGGCGACCCTCGGCGGCAAGCAGGTCAAGCTGCCCGACGGCGACCGTTGCGTGCGGGTGTTCGCCACCGACACCGGCGCGCTGTTGCACACCTTCGGACCGTTCGCTGGCCATCCGCACTGGCTGGCCTGGAGTCACGACGGCACCCGTCTGGCGATCGCCGTCGATGCCGATCAGGTCGCGATCCATGACCTGGCGTGCGGCACGGTCGCCGAGGTGCCGAACCCGAGCCCGGCGCAGTGGGTCGGCTTCACCGCCGATGACTCGGCGCTGGTCATCGCGTCGCGCCACGGTCTGCGGGTGCACGATCTCGCCAGCGGTCGGCTGCTGCGTGTGCACGAGGACTTCCACGGCCGGTCGGTGTTCCGCGGCGCCTTCTCGCCCGACGGCGAACGCTTCGCGGTGATCGCCTGGGACGACACGGCGCGTCTCTATGACACGGCGACTTGGCAGCTGCAGCGTGTCTACCGTGGCGTGATGACCCGGGCGCGCGGCATGGGCTGGAACCGGCGCGGCGATCGGCTCTACACCGTCGGTGGTTGCCTGCAGTCCTGGTACACCGACGAACGTCCGTTCCTGCCGCACGCGCGCGGTCTGCCCGGTCGCCTGGTCAGTGCCCGGTTCGCGCCGCAGGGCGATCGCATCGTCGCCGCCAACGCGGCCGGGGCGCTGCGCATCTGGGACGCCGAGCACTGCCGCGAGTTGGCGGCGGTGGACGCCGGCGGGCCGTTGCTCGACGTGCGCTGGTTGCCCTGCGGTGAGCGCCTGTTGGCGATCGGGGACGGTGCGCCGGCCCGGGTGCTGCGCGCCACCGGCGCTGGCGTTCTGCTCGGCGCGGTGCCGGCGCGGTCCGGGTTCGTGCTCGCTGGGGATCGCATCGCCCTGGCCTCGGACGACGGTTGTGTGCGGGTGCACGATGCGGCGACCGGGGCCGAACGGCTGCGGGTTCCGTGTCACGACGGCCCGATCGTGGCGGCGGCGCTGCACCCGACCCGCCCGTGGTTGGCCACCGGCGGTCGCGATCGTCGCTACGCGGTGGTGGACCTCGAACGGGGGCAGCTGCTGCATCGTTCGCCGCCGTGGCGGCCCGGCACCATCGGCACCGTCGAGCGGGTGATGGCGTTGGCGTTCGCGCCGTCGGCGGACCAGCTGTGGGTGTCGTGCGAGGACCAGTTCGTGCGCGTCGTGGAGCCCGGGGCCGACTTCCGGGTGCGGTCCATGGATCTGAAGCTGACCCCCGGGCCGCTGCTGTTCAGCGCCGATGCGGACAGCGTCTACGTCAGCGCGATGTGGAGCGGCAAACTCTATCGCTACGGCGCCCGCGACCTGAAGCTGCGCAACGCCCACCCGGCGCGGCACGCGAACATGCTGGTGGCCATGCAGGCGCACCCCGGCGGCCGGTTGGCGCTGTCGGCGAGCCGCGATGGCGTCGTCAGCGTGTTCGATGCCGATCGCGACCTGATGATCAGTGTGATCCACGCCACCACCGACACGCTGGTCGCCGCGGAGTTCAGTCCGGACGGCACACGGATCCTGACCGCGGATGCGGCGGGTGCCGTGCGGGTGTGGCCGCTCGATCCACTGGCGGTGGCATTGCGGCATCGGCCGCTGCGGCTCGGCACCGAACTCGAGGGGCGCTAGAGCCACGGCTCACTCGTCGACTCGCTCGTCGACTCACTCGTCGACCAGCAACCCGAGCGGCACGGCCCACGACCGCATGCGCTCGCGCAGCCGCTGCCAGCGCTTCGCCGTGGTCGCCGCCGCTTCGCCGAGGCGCGCCGCGGCCTCGGCCTGCGGCATGCCTTCGATGCCGCAGTGCAGCACGGTCTGCAGCTCGATCGGCTCGAGCTGCTGCAGGCGGGCCGTGAACCGCTGGAGGTCCTCGTTCTGCAGCAGGCGCCGACTGATGCTGGTGATCTCCTCCGGCACCTGGTCGAGCGCCAACAGCCGACTGGTGCTGCCGCTGCCCGCGAGTTCGGGGCGGTCGTGACGCAGGCGTCGCCGCACTTCGAGCAGCACGTGTTTGGCGACCGCGAACAACCAGGCGCGGAACGTCATGTGGGCCGGGTCGAACTTGCCGAACACCTGGAACGCGCGCAGCCACACTTCCTGCGTCAGGTCCTCGGGCGACACGCGGATCCGGTCGCTGCCGTCGAGCCGCATGCAGGCCCAGGCATGCAGCGCCGGCGCCAGCGACGGATACAGCTCGCCGAAGCTCGGTGCCGGAGGACCTGGGACATCGTTCGGCGGGGGCATGCGCGCGGCTCGGCGGGCAGCGTAGCACCGTGGCGGTCGGGACCGTGCCGCGCAGCGGTGGTGGATCGATGGGTTCTCACTCGCTGACGATGTCCGGTCGCCGGCGCGCACGGCGCTCTTGGAGGCAACACGAGAACCATCATGAGATCCATCGCTCCCGTCCTGTTCGCCGCTGCGTGCCTGGGTTCCCCCGCCGTCTGCCAGCGGCTGGTGGCCTCCGAAGGCAACACCTTCTACGCCATCGACCCGGTCACCGCGCAGCGGGTGCCGATCGTGTCGCTGCCCGGGATCGTCGGCACCCGCAGCGGCCTTGCCTACGACGCCGCGACCGCGGAACTGTTCTTCGTCACCTCGGCCTCGGCTTCGCTCTATCGCCTCGATCTCGCGACCGGGGCGCACACGCTGATCGGTCCGTTCGGGGTGCCGGGCAGCAACATGCAGGGCTTCGAGGTCCACAGCGGCACCGGGCAGCTCTACGGGCACTCCCAGCACGACGACGGTCTCTACGCCATCAACCGCACGACCGGCGCGGCGACGTGGATCGGGTCGACCGGGATCGGGGGCTTCGTCAATCTCGCCCACGACCCGGTGCGGAACGTGATGTTCGCGGTCAGCTCGAACACCGACAGTCTCTACACCGTGAACCTCACCACCGGGTTGGCGTCCCTGGTGGGCCCGCTGGTCAACAGCACGAGTCCCCAGGCGCTGGCGTACAGCCCGGCCACCGACGTGCTGTACCTGATCGACAACAACACCGATCGACTGCTGGCCGTCGACCCGAGCACCGGTCATGCGTGGCCGGCCGGCAACCTGGCGTCCGGGTCATGGTTGTCGCTGGCGTTCCTGCCCGGCGGCAGCGGCTCGATCCTGCGCCAGGCGCACGGCTGCGGCAGCGCGCGCGTCTTCGCGCATGGCGCCACCCGGGTCGGTGGGGCCGTCAACGTGCACCTGGACGGCAGCTCCGGCATCCCGGTGATCGGCTTCGGCCTGCAGCTGGTGGGGCTGCCGTTCTGCGGTTGCACCGTCGGTCACGATTGGGCCGTCGCCGTGGTCGGGGACCTGGTCACGCTGCAGATCCCGGCGGATGCGGCGCTGCAGGGAATGGTGGTCGGCATGCAAGGCGTCGATCTGTTCGGGGCCGGCGGCTGCGCGGATCCGGCCCTCGTGCTCACCGACACGCTGGTGCTGACGATCGGTTGATCGCTTGCGCGGCGGCGCCGGCGCGCGGTCACGGCATCAGGTGCAGCACCTGCACGGACGGCGCCGCGGCGCTGTCGACCGCGAACGGCGCGCGCCAATCGCGCCCAGTGCCGTCGGTGTGGCGCAGCTCGTAGTGCCCGACCGGCAGCACCGCCTGCAGTCGCGGCGCAGCGTGCTCGGCGGGCGAGAACTGGCCGCAGACGCCGCCGCGATCGAGGTCGTGCACCTCGAACGTGCGCGGCGGCCCGCCGGCCGCGGCTTCGGGCAGGCCGCGCAGCACCAGCGTCACGTGGTTGGCCCGCGGCAGCCGCAGCCGCAGCGTCGTCACCGCGCCGGCCTCGATCTGCACCGGCGCCCCTTCGACCCAGGCCAGCCGATCGCCCATCGCGAACACCCGGTAGGCGCCCGGCAGCAGCACCTGGCGCGCGTGCGGCGACTGCGGCAGCGCCGCGCGGCGCCCGCGAACGACGTCCTGGATCGTCACCACCATCGGGCCGGGCTCGCCGCCGTCCTCGGCGCCGAGGTCGAGCTGCAGGGCGCCGGCCGCCGGCGCGAGCGGGTGCAGCAGCGAGGTGGCACCGGCGGCGAGCTGGTGTTCGCCGAGCCACCAGCTCGGCTGGTCGGCGCGCGTCGTCTCCGCGTGCAAGCCATAGCGGCCCGGCGGCAGCGGCCCGAGCCGGAACGCGCCGTCCGCGTCGGTGCTGCCGACCTCGGCCCAGCGTTCGTCCTGGTCGCGCACGAACAGGCGCGCC
Organism: Planctomycetota bacterium; assembly: GCA_025459175.1. Classification (GTDB taxonomy): domain Bacteria; phylum Planctomycetota; class UBA1135; order UBA1135; family UBA2386; genus UBA2386. The sequence continues at coordinate 11,092 of JALORC010000086.1, forward strand.
GCGGTGAGCGGGGCACCGTCGCCGGTGCGCAGCACACCTTGCAGGTACGCCGAGGCAGCGAAGTCGCCGGGCAACTGCACGCTGGCGCGGTCCTCGTGCCAGGTCGTGAATGATGTGAGGTCGCGCCACAGCGGTTCGCCCGGCAGACGCAGCGCGAGTCGCGGTGGTGCGGTGCCGCTGGCGGCGATCACGAACGTGCCGTCGGCGGCGACCGGAACCACGATCGGGTCGGGTTGCAGCGCCGTCGGCGGGAACGTCGCCCGCAGGCTCGCGCGTTCGCTGGTCGGCGGCAGCGGCTGCACGGTGCCGCGCCATCGGCGAGCGCGCGACAAACGGAGCTCGAGCGGCGCGTCCGGCACGGCCTCGATGCGCTCCACACGCGCGTCGTGTCCTGGCGCCTGCGCGGCCAGTTCGAGCGGCGGCGGTGGTGCGGCTTCGAAGCAGAAGCTGCCATCGGCAGCGGGCAGCGCATCGATGATGCCGCCGAGCGCTTCGCTGCGGCAGACCACGAACGCGTCGGCGATCGGGGTGCCGGCCGCGTCGACGACCCGACCGCGCAGCGCCGGCTGGGCCTGCAGCCGGATCGATCGGCGGAGTTCGGCCTGCGCGACGATGTCGACGGTGCCGACGAACGGCGCGAAACCGCGGGCCAGCACCACCAGCGGTTGCGGGCCCGGCGGCAGGCCGGCCAGCGCCAGCCGGCCGGCGGGGTCGCTGCGGCCGGTGCACGGCGGTGGTCGACGCGCGATGGCCCCTTCGGCGAGATGGAGCGGCATCGCGTCCATCGCCGCCCCGACGAACACGACGGCGTCGGCGATCGCGCCGCCATCGGACCCGTTCACCTGCAGGGCGAGCCTGCCGGCGGCCGGCCCGAGCCGCAGCTGGACCGGCTGCTCGGCGTCCGCGCGCCATGGCACGACCTCGCTGCCGACCCAGTCCGGATGGCGGACCGCGAGGCACGCGGCGTCGGGCACGTGCGACAGTTCGAACGAACCGTCGGCCGCCGTGCGCGTCACCTCTTGTCCGCGCCACGCATCGCCGGGTTCGCTGCCGAGCCAGATGCTGGCCGAAGCGATGGGCGTGCCGTCCTGGTGCAGCGCGCGGCCGCGCACGGTCGGCAGGTCGCGCAGCACCACCCGATAGGTGCGCGACTGCGGCAATGCCGCGAGCTCGAGCCGCGGCCCGCGGTCGACCTGCAGTTGGTAACGACCGGCCGGCGGCAGTGACCAGCGCACCGCCCCGTCCGCCTCGGTCACGCCCATCTGGCGGTGGAGGCGCGCATCGACGCCATCGATGCGGGTGCACGTGATGCCGACGCCGCGCACGGCGCGGCCCGCGGCATCGTGCGCCAGCACGGTCAGCACGGCGGGGGCGGATGCCGTCGGCTCTGCAACCAGCCGAAGGGCGGTGGCCTCGGCCTCCGCGGCGGTCGCGTCGGTGGCGACGAGCCGGGCTGCGGGCGGTGCGGCGATGACTGGCGCCACGACGCCGGGATCGACGTCGGCGGCTCGGCTCCCGACGAACCAGCAGGCGATCGCCGCCAGCAGCGGCAGCGCGATCGCGGCGGTCCGCCGCGCCGGGGTCGCCATGGCGGCCGCACCGGGGCGCATCAGCAGCCACGCCAGCACCGGCGCCGACCAGCGCTGCAGGGCGCGTCGCAACTGCAGCAGTCCTCGATGCAGGTGAACCCGCACGGTGGCCCGCGGCTGCTGCAGGCCGGCCGCGATCTGCTGCGGCGATTGCTCCTCGAGCAGGTGCAGCCGCAGCGCCTGCCGGTATTGCGGCGGCAGGTTGGCGATCGCATCGCGAACGTCGGCGGTGAGTTCGTGCTGTTGCGCCGCCGCCGCGGCGTCGGGGCCGGGCACGGCCACGGCATCGACCGCGGCCGCGTTGGCCGGATCCGCGTTGGCGCGCCGCCGGACCTGGGCGCGGGCCAGATGGGCGCGTCGGAACGTCAGGATGCCGCGCAGCCACGGCAGCAGCGGACGGTTGCGGTCCCAGCGATCGGCGACCTCGATCGCGGCGATGATCGTCTCCTGCACCAGATCGTCGGCGTCCTCGGCCGAGGCCCCGAGCCGCCGCGCCAGCCGGCGCAGTTCGGGCGCACCGCGGCGCATCAGCTGCTGCAGCGAGGTCTCGCAGCCGGTGTCGACGAAGGCCGCGAACAGGGTTTCGAGGGGCGGAGTGACGGTCACGGGGATCGGGGCGATTGCCCCGCGGCGGGCTTGCTGTTTCACCGGCCGCGAGGATCCGGAGTCGGTGAAACAGATTCGGCCCCGGTGGGCAATCCCCGGCAACCCCCTCCATCCGATCCCCGACCATCCGCATGAACACGCTCCGTGCTCCGTTTGCTTCGCTGTGCGCCTTGCTGCTGGGCCTCGCCGTCATCGCCCCGACCCCGGCCCAGAACGGCCCCTACGACAGCGAGTCGTTCGAATCGCACCGCTACACGCTCGGCAACCTCGCCGGCACCGACCTGTGGAACGGCCAGGACGGCTGGATCCTGTTCGACAGCCTCGCCTATCCGGGCAACCTGGCGGCGGCGAGGGTCCAGGACCAGGTCGTGCGGCACGGCCAGCAGGCGATCGTGTTCGATGCCGCGGCGATGACGCCGGGCAGCTTCGGCGAGCTGCGCCGCAATGCGATGTTCAACCTCGGCAGCGGCGTGATCGAAGCGGAATGGAACTTCCGCATCACGTCGAGCAGTTCGCCGAGCGCCCGTTGGGAGTTCTACACGCAGCCGGCGCCGATGCCGCAGAGCTGCCAGCAGCGGTGGGGCATCGCCGCCGACGGCCGCGTCGAGTTCTACGACACGCCGGCCAGGGTGGTGGTGCAGACCAATACCTACGTGACCAAGGACGTCTGGCACCACGCACGCTCGGTGGTCGACGTGATCGGCAACCGCACCGAGATCCACATCGATGGCGTGCTGGTCGCGACCGGCACCCCGATCGCGGTGTTCGGCGCCCTGCCGGTGCACGGCTTCAGCCAGTTCGACTGCGTGAATGCCGGCAACGACGCGCTGTACATCGACGACTTCGGGGTCCGCGAACGCACCGCCGCGCACGGCCTGCGGGCCCATCCGCCGCGGCTGCCGATCGGTCGCCGCACCATCGTCGACCTGCAGCTGGCCGGGGGACCGCAGTTCGCGAACCGGCCCTACGCGGTGTTCGCGTCGCTGAGCGGCACGGCGCCGGGCACGCCGATCGGCAGCGTGACGATGCCGCTGGTGCAGGACGGCTTCATGGGCATCGTGATCGGCAGTCTCGCGGTGTTGCCCGGCTTCCTGGCGCAGGCCAATGCCGCTGGCAACGCCGAGGCGGTGTTCGACACCCAGATCCCGGTGCCGGCCGGGCTGCTCGGGCTGCAGCTGCACTTCGCCTACGTGGCGCTCGGGCCGATCGATCGCGTCTCGGAGCCGGTGCGGCTCACGGTGACCAACCAATAGCGAACGCCGACGCGCGGTAGACGGTCGCCGCCGGGCCTTCGACCCGGTAGCGTGCGCAACCCGCTCGTCATGAAGAAGTCCACCCGCTCCGCGTCCCGTTCCGCATCGTCCGCGCCGGCCCCGCTCGACAACGAGCCGCGCCCGTTCACGCTGGTCGGCCGCACCGCCCTGGTGACCGGCAGCAGCAAGGGGCTCGGCAAGGCGATCGCGCTGGCGCTCGGCGCCCAGGGCGCCAAGGTGGCGCTGAACTTCGCCAACGACCAGGAGCAGGCCGAGGCGACGTTCGCCGAGTTCCGCGACCGCGGCTACGAGGGCCTGCTGGTGCGCGCCGACGCGACCAACGAGAAGCACGTCACCAAGATGTGCCACGCGGTCAGCAACAAGCTCGGCCCGATCGACATCGTGGTGGTGAACGCGACGCCGAGCCAGCCGCAGAAGCCGTTCGAGCTCTACGACTGGGCCTTCCACCAGCAGATGCTCGACTTCTTCGTCAAGTCGCCGTTCCTGCTGACCCGCGCGGTGCTGCCGCAGATGAAGGAGCGGCGATTCGGCCGCATCATCAACATCGGCAGCGAGGTGTTCCGCCGCGGAGTGCCCAACTTCGCGCCGTACGTGGCGGCCAAGGGCGCGCAGACCGGCTGGACCCGCAGCATGGCCAGTGAGCTCGGGCCGTGGAACATCACCGTCAACATCGTGTCGCCGGGTTGGATCCCGGTCGAACGCCACGCCCAGGACCCGGCCGAACAGAAGGCCGCCTACAAGTCGTTGATCCCGATGCGGCGCTGGGGCGTGCCGGCCGAGGTCGGCAGCGTGGTCGCGTTCCTGGCCGGCGACGCCGCGTCGTTCGTGACCGGGCAGGACCTCGCCGTCAACGGCGGCACCACGGTCGGCTGAACCAGGATCCCATCATGCGCCTCGCTCTGTCGTGCTCGTTGCTCGTCGTGTCGATGCTGGCCGGTTGTGGTGGTGACGGCGCCGCCGGCACCACCGCCGCGGCGGCGCCGAAGATCGCGTTCGTGTCGAACTGCGTCGCCGAGTTCTGGACCATCGCCGCGCACGGCGTCGAGGCCGCGCGCGCCGGCAGCGGCGCCGACGTCAGCGTGCAGATGCCGCCGAACGGCACCGCCGAGGAGCAGACCCGGATCCTCGAGGACGCGATCGGCAAGGGCGTGCAGGCGATCGCCGTGAGCCCGAAGGACCCGGCCAACATGACGCCGTTGCTCGATCGCATCGCCGCCCGCGCGCTGCTGATCACGCACGACTCCGACGCGCCGGCCAGCAAGCGGCTGTGCTACGTCGGCATGGACAACTACGAGGCGGGCCGCATGTGCGGGCAGCTGGTGCGCGACGCGCTGCCGCAGGGTGGTGCGATCGTGATCCTGGTCGGCACGCTGGACCAGGACAACGCGCGCCGCCGTCGCCAGGGGTTGATCGACGAGCTGCTCGAGCGTTCGGTCGACAACACCCGGTTCGACGCGCAGGACGCGGTGCTGAAGGGCGGCAAGTACGAGATCCGCGCCAGCTACACCGACCAGTTCGACCGCCAGAAGTGCAAGTCGATCGCGCAGGACGTGCTCGGCCGCTGGAACGACATCGCCTGCCTGGTCGGCCTGTTCGAGTACGAACCGCCGCTGCTGCTCGAGGCGGTGAAGTCGGCCGGCAAGCTCGGCGCGATCCGCGTCGTCGCGTTCGACGAGAACCCGGACACGCTGCAGGGCATCCTCGACGGCCACGTGTACGGCACCGTGGTGCAGAACCCGTTCGAGTACGGCCGCGCCTCGGTCGAGCTGCTCGGCAAGCTGCTGCGCGAGACCGATCCGGCCCGCCGGCAGGCGCTGCTGCCGCCGGGTGGGTTCCTGAACATCCCGGCGCGAAAGATCACCAAGGGCGAAGCGGCGGCGTTCTGGGCCGACCTGAAGCAGAAGACCAAGGCCCGGTGAGCGAACGGGGCCGATGACGACTCCGCTGCTCGAGGTGCTGGAGGTCGGCAAGTCGTTCGCCGGCGTGCCGGCCCTGCGTTCGGTGTCGCTGCAGCTGCACCGCGGCGAGGTGGTGGCGCTGATCGGCGAGAACGGGGCCGGCAAGAGCACGTTGATGAAGGTGCTGGCCGGGGTGCACCGGCCCGACACCGGCAGCCTGCGTATGCACGGGCGACCGCTGCGGCTGCTCGGGCCGCGCGACGCGCTGCAGGCCGGCATCGCGTTGATCCACCAGGAACTCAGCCTGTGCGACAACCTGACCGTCACCGAGGCGCTGTTCCTCGGTCGCGAACTGCAAAGCGGCCCGTTCCTGCGCCGCCGCGCGATGGCGGCGCAGGCGGCGGCGGCGCTGCGGCAGGTCGGGCTCGAGGTGCCTCCGCACCGGCTGGTGAGCAGCCTGGCACCGGGCCAGCAGCAGCTGCTCGAGATCGCGCGGGCGCTGGCGCGCCGCGCCGAGGTGCTGATCTTCGACGAACCGACCTCGAGCCTGACCGAGCCCGAGACGCAGCGACTGCTGGCGGTGGTGCGCGAGCTGCAGGCGCGCGGCGCCGCGATCGTCTGGATCACGCACCGCATGGCCGAGGTGCAGGCGGTCGCCGGGCGCGTGATCGCGCTGCGCGACGGCGAGGTGACCGGCGAGATCGCCGCTGCCGACGCCACCCACGAACGCATGGTGGCGATGATGGTGGGGCGCACGCTGCGCAGCGGTCGCCGCACCGCGCATCCGCCCGGTGCGGTGGTGCTGACGGTCCGCGGGCTCCGCACGCGGGCGTTCCCGGCCGCCGCGGTCGACCTCGAACTGCGCGCCGGTGAGGTGGTGGGCATCGCCGGCCTGCTCGGCTCCGGTCGCTCCGAGCTGCTGCGCGCGATGGTCGGCGCCGATCGTGCTGCCGGTGGCCGCGTGCGTTGCGGCGAAGTCGAGTTGGTTCGGCCCGGCCCCGCCGCGGCGCTGCGCGCGGGTCTCGTGCTGGTGCCCGAGGATCGCAAGCGACAGGGCCTGGTGCTGGACAGCAGCAACGCCGAGAACCTGTCGCTGCCGACGCTGCGCGGGCGTGGCGTGTTCGTCGACCGCGGCCGCGAACGGCAGCAGGCGGTCGACGCGCTGCGCGAGTTCGGCGTCGCCGCGCGCGGTCCGGCGCAGCCGACCCGCGAGCTGTCGGGCGGCAACCAGCAGAAGATCGCGATCGGCCGCTGGCTGCTGGCGGGACCGCGCGTGCTGCTGCTCGACGAACCGTCGCGCGGCGTCGACGTCGGCGCCCGCGCCGACATCTACGCCCGCCTGCACGAACTCGCCGGCCGCGGCATGGCGATCCTGTTCGTCAGCTCCGAGCTGCCGGAAGTGCTCGCCCTCGCCGACCGTGTGCTGGTGCTGCACGAGGGGCGGCTCGCCGGGGAACTGCCCATTGCCCGCTGCACGGAAGCGGCGATCCTCGCCCTCGCCACCGGTCAGGTACCCGCATGAAGAAGGTCCTCGGCATCGCCGGGCTGCTGCTCGCCGTGTTCGTCACCACCGCGCTGCTGGCACAGCAGGCGGATGGCAGCAACACGTTCCTGTCCGCCTACAACCTCGAGAACCTCGCCCAGCGCGTCGGCATGTTCGGCATCCTCAGCATCGCCGCCGCGTTCGTGATCGTGACCGGCGGCATCGATCTGTCGATCGGCGCCGTGGTCTGCACCGCCGGCTGCATGCTGCCGTGGCTGCTGAAGGAACAGGGCCTGTCGCCGTGGTTGGCACTGCCGGCGGTGCTGCTGTTGTCGACCGCGATCGGTCTGTGGCACGGGCTGCTGGTCGTCGGGATGCGGTTGCAGCCGTTCGTCGTCACGCTGTGCGGACTGCTGCTCTACCGCGGCCTGATGCGCTGGTTCACCAACGACCAGACCATGGGGCTCGGCAACGACGCCGAAGGGTTGCGCTGGCTCGCCAACGGCCGCATCGCGGTCACCACCGACTTCGGCATCCCGGTGGCGGCGCTGGTGCTGCTGGTGGTGGCGGTACTGGCGGCGGTGTTCCTCGGCCGCACGGTCTGGGGCCGGCACCTGTTCGCGCTCGGTCGCAACGAGGAAGCCGCGCGTTTCGCCGGGGTCGCGACCGGTCGCCTGGTCGTGTTGTCCTACGCGCTGTGCTCGCTGCTGGCGGGACTCGCCGGCTGTCTGTTCGTGCTCTACGTGAACTCGGCGCAGGCGTCGAGCTTCGGCAACTTCTACGAGCTCTACGCGATCGCCGGCGCGGTGCTCGGCGGCACCGCGCTGCGCGGCGGCGAGGGTACGATCCTCGGTGTCGTGCTCGGCGCCTCGTTGATGCAGGTGCTGGCGATGGCGATCAACCTGCTCGGGCGCGGCAACCAGCTCGAGTTCGCCGTGGTCGGCGGGGTGATCCTGCTCGGCGCGCTGGCCGACGAGGGGCTCGGCCGGTGGTGGCGCTCGCGGCGCCGCGGCGCCTGAATCAGCCGAGTCCGAGCGAGCGCCAGTGCATCATGATCGCGGCCGGATAGGCCTCGCACTCGGCGGCGAACACGCGCGCCGCCAGCGTCTGGGCGGTGTCGTTCGGCAGCACCGGCACCCGCGCCTGCAGCAACACGCGGCCGTCGTCGTAGCGTTCGTTGCACAGGTGCACGGTGCAACCCGACTCCGGCTCGCCGGCCGCCAGCACCGCCTGGTGCACGTGGTCGCCGTGCATGCCCTTGCCGCCGAACTTCGGCAGCAGCGACGGGTGGATGTTGAGCACGCGGTCGTGGAACTCCGGGTCGATCGGCAACAGCCGCAGATAGCCGGCCAGCACCACCAGGTCGCAACCGATCTCCTGCAACCACGACCAGATCTCCGACGGCTCGCGCAGGTGCCGGGCTTCGAGCCCGTGTTCGAGCGCGCGCTGCAGCCCGAACGCGTCGTCGCGGTCGCTGCCGACGCCGGCGATCGAGGCCTTGAGTCGGCCGTCGATGATGCGGTCGATGAAGTTCTGCAGCGTGCGGCCCGAACCGCTGAGCAGCACGCCCAGCCGCGGACGGTGGTTGGCGCGGGCGACCATCGGCTCAGCGCTCCTGCGCCGCGGCGACGATGCCGACCAGCACGGTGGCCATGCGCGGTCCGGCCAGATCGGCGGCTTCGATCATCGCTTCGATCGAGGCCTGCGTCGATCGACCGACCAGCACCTGCTGCGTGACGCCGACCAGCGCCAAGACCTGGAACCCGGCGTGCACCCCGGCGATCGCTTCCGGCACCAGCGACATGCCGACCAGATCGGCGCCGGCCTGCCGCAGGTAGCGATACTCGGCGCGGGTCGGCATGCTCGGTCCGGCGATCGCGGCGAACACGCCGGGGTGGCACGGGATGCCGGCCCGCATCGCCACGTCGCGCGCGACCTCCATCCATTCGTGCGCATACGGCTCGTTCATGTCGGGGAAGCGGGCGCCCAGCGAGTCGTCGTTCTGGCCGATCAGCGGGTGCAGGCCGCTGAAGTTCAGGTGGTCCTCGATCACCGCGATCGCGCCGGGCTCGATCTGCTGGCTCAGGCTGGCGGCCCCGGCGGTCAGGATCAGCACCTCGCAGCCGAGCGCCCGCAGCACCCGCACCGGCAGCGCCAGTTCGGCCGCCGACAGGCCCTCGTAGATCGCGAACGGTGCGTCGGCGACGGCCACCGGCACGCCTTCGAGCAGGCCGATCAGCAGCGGTGACGGCAGCGGCGTGCCCGGCACGTCGTCGCCGTGCAGCACGACCTTGTCCTTCAGTTGGTTGGCGATCGAAGCGTGCCCGGAGCCGAGCAGCATGGCGATGCGCGGCCGCAGCGGCGTGCGGCTCTGGACGAACTGGGCGATTTCGCGAGCGACGTGGCGATGCTGCGCGGGCGAGGGCATGCGCAGAAACTAGCGCCCGATGTGCTCATTGTCCCCGGTCGACCTGACGCGAAGTCATTTTGCGACCGACGGTGACCGGCGGCGCGCTCGCCAACGCTAGTCGGCGTCCAGCGGCTCGATCGGCGGCTCCGGATCGGCGCGCCGCGCGCGGCGGGCCGCGCGCAGCACGTAGCGCGCGCGCATCGTCACCGACGGTTCCGCGAAGGCGCGCTCGAGCACGGTCGGTGAGGCGCCCAGCGTCTGCAGCAACAGATCCGCCAGCAGTCCCATCGGCGTGTCGTCCGGCAGCGGCAGCGGCTCCTTGAGCCGCTCGGTGGTGGCGGCCCGCAGCGCCGGCGCCAGTTCCTCGACCTCGTCGGCAGTGGCGTCGACCTCGGCGAACGGGCGGCAGCGCACCAGCCGATACGGATGTTCGCTCGGCACTTCGTCGATCGCGACCCGGCACAGGCCGACGATCCACACCATGAAGCGGCCGTCGGGCAGCTTCTCGTGGCGCATGATCTCACCGAGCCCGGCGATCGGTTGCAGCGCCGGCGCTTCGTCGCGCACGCGTTCGCCGCGGCGGGGACTGGCGAGCACGAGGCGGCCGGGGCCGTCGAGCAGATCCGCGATCATGCGCCGGTAGCGCGGCTCGAAGATGTGCAGCGGCAGCAGCTGATGGGGGAACAAGTACAGCCCGCGCAGCGGGAAGACCGGCACCGGGATGTTCGGCAACTGCACGTCCACGCGAGGGCACCTTACCACGTGTCGCGCTTCGTCGGGGCCGAGGGAGCGGTTGCGTTGCGTCGAGCGCGGGGTTCGTCCTTGTGCGTGGCACCGTGCACGGCACACTGGCCGAGCGCGCGTCATCCCGATGCGCGATCCACCCTCGTCTCCTCATGGCCAAGAAAGCAAAACGCACCACGCACCGCAGCTCCGCGGGCAAGAAGCTCTACGCCGTCCGCACCGTCGACGGTCAGTTCCACGACATCCAGACTTTCGAGCGCGCGCATCGCGCCGACCTGGCCAGGACCGCGGCGGCTGAAGAGGCTGGCGCCACCAAGAAGACGGTCAAGAAGACGGCGGCCGTGAAGCCGACCGCTCTGAAGCCGACCGCCGCGAAGGCGAAGGCGGCGAAGACGAAGGCCGCGCCCGCGCTGGCCACGGTCAAGACCGCGACGAAGCGCACCGCGGTCACGGGCGCAACCACCAAGAAGGCGAAGAAGGCGAAGAAGTGAGCCCGTCGGCGCCGCGGATCGGTCCGCGGTAGCCGTCCCGGAACGAACGACGCCGGCAGATGCCGGCGTCGTCGTGCGTCTGGTGCGGCCTCGCGCCGCAGCTGCCGGCGGAACGATCAGTTCTGGTAGATCTCGGCGTTGGCCGGACCGCCGCCGACGACCATGATCGTGCCGTCGGGCAGGTTCACCGTGGTCGGGAACAACCGCGGCGCCGCCATCGAACCGACCGGCGTCAGCAGGTTCGGGCTCTGCGTGAAGCGATCGGCGGTGGCCGTGGCGTTCAGCACGAACGTCGAGGTGGTCAGGTCGATCGTCAGCTGGAAGCCACCGGCGATCACGGCGCCGCCGTTCGGCAGCGGTGCGATCGCGGCCCCGGCCCGACCTTGCTGCATGCCGTTCACGGTCGCGAAGGTGCCGAAGAAGCCACCCTGCGCGAACACCTGGCAATCGCTGCGGGTGCCGACGATCAGGTCCTGCAGCTGGCCGGTCTGCAGGAACTGGGTCAGGTCGAGCGTCAGGCCGCCGGCGATCAGCACGCGGCCGTTGCTGAGGGCGGTCGCGGTGTGCAGGAAGCGCGCGCCGGACATCAGCGACGGCAGGCCGAAGCTGTTGGTCGTCGGGTTGAACAGGTAGGCGGTCGCCGACACGTTCGGGATGTTGACGATCGGCAGCAGCGCGATGCCACCCGCCACCAGCACGCGGCCGCTGGTCAGCGTGGTCGAGGTGTGGAAAGCGCGGGGCTCGAGCATGTTCGGGCCGGGCAGGAACGTGTTCGTGATCGGGTCGAACAGTTCGGTGCTGCCCAGGAGGCCGGTGAACAGCGACAGCGGGTTGGTGAAGTCGACCGACGAGCTGCCGCCGGAGACCAGCACGCGGCCGTTCGGCATCAGCGAGGCGCCGTGGCCGGCGCGCGGCTGCGCCATCGTCAGCGTGGTGGTGGTCTGCGTCGCCGGGTCGTAGATCGCGGCGTTGCTGGTCGGCTGGCCGGTGGCGAGGTCGATGCCGCCGGTGAACAGCACGCGGCCGTCGGCGAGGCCGGTGGTCTGCGACAGCAGGCCGACGCCGAACGAGGCCCCGGCCAGCTCCCATTCCTCGGTGCGCGACTTGTAGCGCTGGGCCACCGGGCCCGAACCGCCGACGAACAGCAGCTCATTGTTCGGCGCCGTGGCCGTGCCGCCGCCGAGCACCGGCACGGCCGGCTGGTTGAGCGCGTTGACGAACGTGCCGGACGCCTGCGGGGTCAGCCGGACCAGGTTGGACACGCGGTAGGTACCGTTGCCGGCGATCGCCTGCGACGAGATCACCAGGCCCTGGAAGAACGGATCGTTCGGGATGATCGCGTTGGCGGTCGCGTCCCCGGTGCCGTTGGTGAAGCCGACGAAGCCCGGCAGCGAGTAGGACAGGCCGACCAGCGCGTCGTTGATGTCGAGCGTCACGCCGAGCGTCGGCACCGGCGTCACCGCCTCGAGCAGGCTCAGCAGCACGACGTAGGCTTCCGCGGGCTGCCCCTTCACCAGGAAGGAGACCTGGCTGCCGAGGGCGCCACCGACCTTGTCGAGGGCGAGATTCTGCGCGGCCAGTGGGGTCGCCAGCAGGCCGAGGGTGGCGGCGGCGAGGCCGAGGGGAAGGGAAGTCAGGGTGCGGTGTCCGGCGTGCATCATGGGAGTATGGCCGCTTTCGCCAGCACATGCACTACGGGGACGGGCTACCCCGGACCTTCTGCAACGAGCTGCGCCGACCGTCGCCGCGCCGCACCCGCCGCTGTCACGGGGTGATCTGCAGCGCGGCGTAGTTGCTGAGGAACAGCCGGAAGTTGTCGCCGGCCAGCGACTGCAGCCCGTAGGTCCCGACCGCCGACAGGCTGTTCGGCACCGCGAACGGCAGCACATGCACGCCGAACGGGTCCGACAGGCCGAAGCCCAGCACGACGAAGCCGCTGAGATCGATCTCGACCGTGCCCCACGGCGCCAGCGGGAACGGCAGCGGCGCCGGGCCGACCGACAACGCGACCACGACCAGGTCGCCGGGCTTGTTGGCCTCGGTGATGAAGCTGGTGGCGTTGCCGATCTGCACGGACGGCGGCGCCGCGCCGAGCCGCGGGGCCCGCATCAGCGCCGCGCCGCGCATGCTGATCGCCTGCGGCGCCACCCCCGACTGGTAGATCTCGACCGCTTCGCCGGCATCGCGGGCGTCGCCGTCGTTGTTCAGGTCGCGCAGCGCGGTGATGCGATCGGGGGTCTGCGCCTCGACCAGCAGCACCGCGCCGTCGTCGCGCAGCAGCACGTCCCACCAGGTCGAGGCCGAGGTCTGGTAGAACAGGGTCTGCTCGCTCGGCTCGATGGTGCCGTTGCCGTTCAGGTCGTTGCCGCGCCAGACCTGCTCGTTGGCGCTGTGGTCGGTGGTGTAGACGTTCCCGACCGGGTCGACCGCCAGGCTCCAGTAGAACGGGCTGTTCACGAACGGCGGCGTCCACAGCAGACTGGCTTCGCCGGGATCGTTGCAGTCGCCGTCGGTGTTGCCGTCGACGAGCTTCCAGACCCCCTTGGTGACCACGCCGGTTGAACCGACCTCGGCGTAGTAGACGTTGGTGTCGGTGCCGATCCAGACCTTGGTCGGGATCGAGTTGCCGACCGCGCCGGCACCGCCCACGACCGTGTAGTAGTCGACGACTTCGCCGGCATCGTCGAAGTCGCCATCGGTGTTCAGGTCGGTCAGCTGGTAGATGCCGTCGTTGCCGAGCGGCGTGGTGCCGGAGTTGGCGTTCGCGACCCACAGTCGGCCGAGCCCGTCGACGCAGAGGCCCTGGATCGAGGCCATCAGGATGCCGCTGCCGTTGGCGATCGAGTTGCAGACCACCCGGAATTCACCGGCATCGTTGGCATCGCCGTCGCCGTTCTGGTCGCGCAGTGCGAGGATGATGTCGATCGTCGAGTCGGCGATGTAGCAGGTGCCGTCCTGGGCTACCGTGATGCACGCCGGGTTGGTCAACGTGATGTTGCCGACGTCGCTGTAGTAGACGATCTGTTCGCCCGCGTCGTTGTGGTCGCCGTCCTGGTTGAGGTCGGCGAGCCGCCAGACGCCGTCGAAGGTGCTGTCGACGCAGAGCAGGTCCAGGTGGCGCTGGAACGGCAGCAGCGGCGGCACCTGGGCGGTGGCGGCGGCGCCGAGCAGCGCCGCGAAGAGGGAACGAGACACGGTGCGGGATGCCATGGGGCGCGCATGCTAGCGCGGCGCGGCGCCGGCGGGCATGGGCCGTTCGCGCCGCGCGCGATCCGAACTCAGCGCGCCTTCCACTTCGCCAGCAGATCGCGTTCGCGCTCGGCCGTCATGCCGGCTTGCCATGGGCGATCGCCGCGGCCCTTGCGCACCCATTCGGCGGTGTCGCGGATCGTCTCGGCGATCGGCCGGAACGTGGCCCCGGCGGCGATCGCCTTCTGGTTGCTGGCCCGGCCGTTCTTCGCGGTCGGCGTCCAACAGCCCATCTCGCCCCACGGCGACACGCCGTGCTGCTCGAGGAACGCGTCGTCGACCCAGGTGAACGTGCAGCCGTGGTTCAGCGTGCCCTTGCCGGTGTGCAGGAACTCGGCGGTGCTGATGCGGCCGTCGAAGCCGACCGCGTTCAGCGGCCCCATGGTGCCCTGCTCGATCAGCCGCACGATCCACGCGCCGAGGTCGCGCACGTCGACGAACTGCAGCTCGTTGTCGGGCGCACCCGGGGCCAGGCACTCGCCGCCGCGGGCGAACCGCGCCGGCCAGTAGCTGAAGCGGTCGGTCGGGTCGCCGGGGCCGACGATGTAGCCGGGGCGCACCAGCGTCGCTCGGCCCGGCAGCGCCGCCTCGACCGCGTCCTCGCAGTAGCGCTTCAGCGCGCCGTAGAACTCGTAGTTGGTGCCCATGCTCTGCACGTACCGGTCCGGGCACTCGCAGCGCGGACTGCTCTCGTCGACCGGGGTCGCGTCCTGTTCGAGGCTGCGGTAGACGCTCAGCGAGCTGATGAACACGTAGTGGCTCACCTGGTCCGCCAGCACCTTGCACACGTCCTCGACCTCGCCGGTGAAGTAGGCGCTGGTGTCGACCACCGCGTCCCACTTGCGGCCCTGCAGCGCGGTCAGGTCCTGGGCCGGATCGTTCGGCTTGTCGGGCCGCGGTCGCCGCCGTTGGCCGCGCAGCTGCTCGACGCCGGGGAACAGGCCGGGGTTGCTCTTGCCGCGGTTCCACAGCGTGAACTGATGGCCGTTGGCCAGGCCGGCCTGCACGATCGCCGGGCCGAGGAAGCCGGTGCCGCCGAGCACCAGGATCTTCTTGCTGGCGCGGATCGGGTGCGTTCGCCGCGCCGGTGCTGCACCGGGCAGGGCGGCGCCGATCGCGGCAGCGGAACCAGAGGCGAGGAACGTCCGACGACTGAGGGAGGGCGGCATGGGCGCCTGCTACGGCGCTCGCACCGCGGTTGCGAGTGGCCGCAATCAACCGCTGCACGGGGACGCCCGCGACCGTAGGATCTGCGACCCGATGACCGCCCCGAAGTACCACCTGACCAGCTACGGCTGCCAGATGAACAAGCTCGACAGCGAGCTGGTCGAGAGCAAGCTGCGCCAGCGCGGCTACCAGGCCGCCGAGTCCGAGGCGGCGGCCTCGGTCGTGCTGATCAACACCTGCTCGGTGCGCCAGCACGCCGAGGACCGGGTCTGGAGCAAGCTCGGCAAGCTGCGGATCCGCAAGCGCACCGAACCGCAGCTGGTGGTCGGGGTGCTCGGCTGCATGGCGCAGGAGCACAAACGCTACCTGCTGTCGCGCATGCCGCACGTCGATCTGGTGGTCGGACCGTCGGCGTTCGGCGACATCGACGACACCGTCGAGCAGGCCCGGCAGAAGAACGCGCAGCTCGCCGCCGAACGCGAGCCGGCGCGCACCAAGCACGAGGTGCACGGGGCCGGCGTCGTCAGCGTCGACCAGGGCGTCTCCGGCGACACCATCGTGCGCGACGTCAAGGTCCGCCCGCACCGTTCGCAGGCGTTCGTGTCGGTGATGCGCGGCTGCAACATGCCGTGCACCTACTGCATCGTGCCGACCACGCGCGGCGACGAGGTGTCGCGGCCGATCGCCGATCTGGTCGCCGAGTGCGAGCGGCTGTGCGGCGACGGCGTCACCGAGATCACGCTGCTCGGCCAGACCGTCAACGCCTACGGCCGCGACCTGACCGGGCAGGACGCGACGCTGGCGCGGCTGCTGCGCGCGCTGCACGCGATCCCGTCGCTGCGGCGGCTCGCGTTCATCACCTCGCACCCGAACTTCCTGAACCAGGAACTGATCGACGCGCTCGCCGAGTTGCCGAAGGTCGCGCGCTACCTGCACCTGCCGGCGCAGTCGGGCAGCAACGCGGTGCTGAAGGCGATGCGCCGCGGCTACACGACCGAACGCTACCTCGCGCGCATCGAGCAGCTGCGGGCCAAGGCGCCCGACATCGAGCTGCACAGCGACTTCATCGTCGGCTATCCGGGCGAGACCGCCGCCGACTTCGACCAGACGGTGGCGTTCCTGCAGCGGGTCGGCTTCGCGCAGAGCTACGTGTTCAAGTACTCGCCGCGGCCCGGCACGCTGGCGGCCGATCTGCCGGACGACGTGCCGGAGCCCGAGAAGGAGCGCCGCAACGCGGTGCTGCTGGCGGCCCAGGAAGAGCTGACCGCCGGCTTCAACCGGGCGATGGTCGGCAAGGTCGTCGAGGTGCTGATCGAGGGCGACAGCAAGGTCGACGGGCGCTTCAGCGGCCGCACCGCGCACCACCGACTGGTCCACTTCGAGTGCAGCGATCGCGACCGGATCGGCACCTACGCCCCGGTGCTGGTGACCGAAGCGCTGGCGCACTCGTGCCTGGGCACGCTGCAGCGCGACGACGCGGCGCAGGCCGGCCGGCAGGATCCCGCCGAGGCGCACGCGTGAACGACGACCCGCTGCTGCTCGATGCCTGGATGCAGGACGCCATCGAGCTCGCGCACCGCGGCCGCTTCGAGGTCGA
>JALORC010000087.1 GCA_025459175.1 Planctomycetota bacterium
GCTCTCGCGCCGTTCGAGCTCGCGCACCACCAGCGCCGGCAGGTTGTCGACATCGGGGCGATCGAGGCGCTGCAGCCAGTCGCGCAGCGTGTTCGGTTCGAGCTGGGTGCCGGCGAGGCCCGGCAGCGCCCGCGGCGTGAAGCCCTGCACGGTGCCAGGGTGATTGGCCAGGGCGCGATCCGTCAGCAGCTTTGGCGACAGCAGGTTCGGGTCGAGCACCGTCGGCAGGTCCGACTTCGCGCCCGGCACCACCCGCTGGTGGTCGTAGCTGCTGCCGAGCTGGCGGCGCAGATAGTCATAGGTGCGCTCGGCGTCGTTGCCGAAGCTCAGCAGGGCCTCGCGGTGCTCGATCTCGATCACCTGCTGGCTGCGGCCGTGGCGTTCGATCCAGGATAGTAGTACCAGTCGGAAGTGCCCGGAATCAGCGTTGCCAAGGCCTTCTGGCGGTCGGGCGAGAGGGCCCATGTCTCCTCGAAACCGATCGGGGTGCCTTGGGCGGAGAGCGCGGTGGTGACGACGACCATGGTGAGCAGGGCGGCGGCGGACGACGAAGAGTGACGGAGCATGTTCGTTCCTGTTGGCGCGGACGTTCCCGTGGCAACGGTGCCTTGCCCGTCGGGGATCAGGGCATCGTGCCGGTTCGACGGGCCGATCCCCATAGGGTCGTGATCGGTGTCGGCGGGGGCGGCGCACGAATGACAAGGCGGGATTTCGGTTCCCGAGGAAGATGGTTGGCGTCGGGGCGGTGTCGCCCACCGCACCGTCGACGCATGTGTACGCCGAGACGCATCGGTGGGTGTCCAGGCCGTGTCGGGCCGGCTTGCCGGGCTGGATGTCGTACGCTTGCCGAGGTGGCACTTGCTGCTCTGTCGCGTCGCCGTGCCGCTTTCTGTTACGGCTCTGGTCGTCGCTTGCGGGGTTGCTATCCTTCCTCCCCCTGTCCCTCCGCGGGCCGCACAGTTGCGACCCGCTCCTCTTGCTCCTGTTCTTCACCATGCGCATAGCTTCGTTCGTTCTCCTCGCTTCCATGGCCGGCGGTCTGCTCGCGCAGAACTGCCCTGACCGCGCTCTGGGCACGGTCGTCGGCAACGGCGACGACGTCATGCTCTCGATCCGGCCGATCGGGTTCGCGTTCCCGTTCGCCGGCGCGACCTACACGGACGTGCACATCTGCACGAACGGCTACTTCCACCTGTCGAACGCCGGCGTCCCGGCTCCTGGTGTCGGCGACGGCTCCTCGACCGCGGCCGAGCTCGCCAGCGGCTCGCCCCGCATCTGCGCGCTGTGGTCCGACCACAACCTGACGACCGCCAACGGCGCCAACGTCTACATCAACAGCACGCCGACGAAGTGCACGATCACGTGGGACCGCGCCATCACCTTCGGCAGCACCAGCGGCACGCTGTTCAGCTTCCAGGCGCAGCTGCTGCCGACCGGTGAGGTCAAGTTCTACTACGACGCCAACACGACCAACAACTCGACCTTCAGCGCGGCGTTCGCCGCCGGTCTGGTCGGCGCCTCGCCCGGCGTCGGCGCGGTCCTCCCGGCCGCCAGCGACATCAGCGTCGGTGGTGCGACCACGGACAACACGCTGTTCGAGACCTACGCGGCGCTCGGCTTCGACATGCCGCTGCAGTCGCTGCAGCTGATCCCGACCAACCCGGGCTGGGCCTACGTGGCGACCCCGTGGAGTGGTTGCGCTGCGACGAGCCAGTACGGCACCGGTTGCTACAAGGCGGCCGACTCGATCTACGAGTTCTTCGCCACCGCCGCCAGCAACGATCTGAACGGCCGCACCATCACGATGCTGCGCCAGCCCAACGGCTACCTCGTGCTGGACTCGATCCCGGGCACCTTCGTCACGCCCTCGGGCACCGCGCAGGTCATCGCCGTCGGTGACGACGTCGTCAGCCCGGCCCTGCCGCTCTCGGCGTCCATGCCGGTCGCCGGCGGTTCGACCAGCAGCATCGTTGTCAACAGCAACGGTGTCGTCAACCTCTCGGGCACGGGCAACGGCGCCGGCTTCGACCCGGTGACCGCCACCTTCCTGGGCTGGGCGCAGACCGCGGTCTGCTGCTGGCACGACTACAACAACACGATCGCCGGCAGCGGCTCGGTCAAGTTCGAGGAAGTCGGTGGCATCGCCTATGTCACGTGGGACGGTGTCTACAGCTTCCTCACGACGACTCCGGACACCGTGCAGTTCCAGCTGAACGTCGCGACCGGTGACATCACGATCGTGTTCTCGGCGATCGGCGCGGCCGGCGACCCCTACCTGGTCGGCTACTCGGTCGGTGGCCCGTCGGTCAACCCCGGCGCGACCGACCTGTCGACCGCGCTCGCGACCCCGGTGACGGTCAACGACGCCGCGCTGGCCGAGCTGAAGCTGGCCCCCGCCGGCCTGCCGTTCCTCGGCAACGCCAGCTTCGGCCTCACCATCAGCGACGTGCCGGCCCTCGTGCCGCTCGCGTTCGCGTTCTTCGGCTCGGGCGCGCTCCCGGGCATCGACCTCGGCTTCGCCGGCGCCGGCGGTTGCTCGGCCTACACGACGGCGGACTTCGGTGCGCTGACCGTGCCGATCGTCGGCACCAGCGGCACCCAGCCGTTCGCGATCCCGAACAACCCGGCCTTCATCGGCGTGTCGCTGACCGCGCAGGGCGCGGCGTTCACGCTGCTGAACTCGCTCGGCCTCGTGACGTCGAACGGCGTCCAGTTCACGGTCGGCGGCTGATCGAACGCTGACCCCGGCCGACCACCTGGTCGGTCGCGGGTCGGCCAGCCATGCAACGGCCGCCCGGATCCACACGGATCCGGGCGGCCGTTGTCGTTGGTCACTGGAAGATCGTCTGGTTCTCGTCGATCGCCCGCACGAACTCGAGCACGGCCGCCAGCTGCGGCGCCGTCAGGCCGAACTGCGGGTGCTCCAGGCCACCGGCCGTGCGCGGCTCGAACACCGCCGCCAGCGTCTTCGCGCGGCCGTGGTGACCATAGGGCGCCGTGGTGTTGCTGCCGAACAGCGACGGGATCGCGAACGAGCCGTTGAGGCCGACCGAGGCCTTGCCGATCGCACCACCGGCGCCGCGCAGCTCGATCGGGTTGTTCAGGTCGAGCGTGAAGTTCGGCACCGTGGTGTCGATCACCTGCGTCTCGAACGAGCCGTTGCCGTCGGCGTCGAATGCGGCGACCGTGGTCGCCACCGGCACCTGCAGGAAGTTCGACAGCTTGGTGCCGGCGGCGTTGAAGGCCGGGTCCGGCCACCGGACGTTGTCGACGACGCGGTCGCTGCGCGACCACTTGGTGCCGCCGTGGCAGCTGGCGCAGTTGGCGCCGAACAGCGTGCGGCCCTGTTCGACCTCGGCGGTCACCAGCGTGGTCGGCTTGTTCGGCGCGCGCACCGACGCGATCCACTGCGTCTCGAAGTCGAGCGCGTTGGAGATGCCGAGCCGCGAGCCGCCGTTGAACACGAGCGCGGCATCGGCGACCTGATTGGCCGGCAGCCCGGCGTCGATCGCCGCCAGCGCCAGCGGCGTGAAGCCGTGACCGCCCTGCACCGCGCGACTGTTGTTGTTGAAGTCGGTGCTGCTGTTCCGTTCCGCGTTCCAGTTGGAGATCTTCTGGTCGGTGGTGGCGAGCCCGTTCTCGATCGTGCTGCCCGGCGCGAAGAACGCGTCGAGCGACAGCGTCTGCCGCGGCCCGGTCGGGAAGATCCACGTGATCGTGTCGCTGTGGCCGAACGGGTGGCACGACGCGCACGAGCTCCAGTTGCCCGCCGACTGCATGTTGCGGTGCCGGTGGGTGTCGATCTCGCGCGGGTCGAGCGTCGCCGAGACGTTCGCGGGCAGGCCCATGCCGGTGAAGAACTTCAGCAGCCCGAGCAGTTCCTTGCGCCGCAACGGGTCGGTGTCGGTGACCGCGGTGTCGATGGTCGCGAGTGCGGTGCCGGCCTCGACGTCGATCACCGTCAGCTCACCGATCAGCTCCGAACCGACATAGGCGCGCTTGCCGTCCGGGCTCAGCGCCACGCCGCCGGGGATGTTGGTGACCGGGATGCGCAGGATCGCGCCACGCGCGTCCTTGGCGAGCGTCAGCACGCCGTCCGCGGCGATGACCGCCTTCAGCGCGAAGCTGCCGGCGCGACTGACGAACACGCCGGTGCGGTTGCGGATCGCGGCCGCGGTGGTGTCGGCGGCGAACGCGCGATCGAGGCGCGTCACCGGATCGGTGAACGGCGTCGGCGGCGCCGGCTCGTTGGCGAAGTTGTCGGCGATCAGGCGGTTCAGATTGCGGTGCAGGGCCGGCACGGCGGTGGCGCCGCTCGCATCGACGACGCCGACCAGCGCCTGCACGTTGACGTTGAAGCGCACCGGCGGTGCCGGCTGCGCGGCGATCGACGGCAGGTAGAGGCGGTTGCCGGTCTCGTCGAACGCGAACGCGTGCAGCTGGTTGAACAGCGCACCTTGCGGCACCACCAGCGGATCGACGCCGGTCGGCGCCTTGAAGGTGTCGTTGACGGCGCCGTTGGCGACGTCGAACGGCGTGCGGTCGGCGGTGAAGCCGGCGTCGGCGACCGGCGCCAGCGTCACGATCGACTGGATGGCGCGGTTCTGGATCACCGCGATGCGGCCCTCGCGACCGTCGTCGAAGCCCTCGACCTGGTCGATCGGCTTGCCCGGGATCGCGCGCGCGAAGAAGTCGCTGACCCACAGGCGCCCGTCGGGCAGCGCGGCGAGCGCATACGGGTTCTGGATCCGGGTGCCGTTCTGCACCAGGTCCAGCGTCGTGTCGCGGCTCAGGGTGCGGGCATCGATCACCGTCAGCGTGCCCTCGCCGTAGTTGGCGACGTAGATCTTGCCGTCGAGCTCGGCGGTGCCGCGCGGTTCGGCGCCGACCAGGATGTCGGCGAGCCGCGTGTAGGGGCCTTCGCCGACCGGGCCGAGGTCGAGCACCGAGACGGTGTTGTCCTGGGCATTGCTGACGAACACCCGCTTGCCGTCGGCGGTCGCGGTCAGGCTGTACGGATCGCGGCCGACGGCGATCTCGGTGACGACGGTCGACTGGTCGGCGCCGGTGGCGCTCTTCACGCGCACGATCGTCACCGAACCGCCGGTGGCGCTGAGCTGGGGGCTCGCGTGCTTGTTGAGCACGAACGCGTACTGGGCGGACGCGGACAGCTGCACCGAGCCGCTGGTGGACAGCAGTCGGTTGACGGGGGTGACGGGGGCGCCGCCACCACCGCCGCAGGCGGCGAGCAGGATGGCTGGCAGAGGCAGCCAGGACAGGAGGTTACGGGTCATCGACGGGTACGGAGCTGTGGAGGAATGCGGTCCGAAGCGGGCCGCGCCCCGCAGGACGGCAGGTCGGGGCCTCGACCGACACGATTCCCGTCCGGGGCTCACCTTCGCCGCCGCTCGCGACGGCGGCAGGCCTCACTTGCCGGCGGCGTTGGCCTCGATCCGCTGCAGGATCGCCGCGAACTCCGGCCGCGTGCGCACGGCCGCGAAGGTCTTGCCGCTGCGCAGCAGATCCAGCTCACGGCAGCCGAGCTCCGCGGCCCGCTGCAACCGGGTGATCACCTCCGGTTCGAGCTCGGCCCGGCGCTCGGGCAGCGCCGCGGCCGCCGTCGCCAGCAGCTCGGCGGCGACGAACTCGCTGTCGGCACTCGGCGGCGACAGCTTCGCCAACCGGTGCGCGACCTCGAGCTGGGCCGCGTGGTCGTCGAGTTCGCCGTGGGCAAGACCGAGGAACCACAGCGACTGGAACAGGTAGTTGGTCCACTCGACGCGGGTCGGCACCGCGTCGTGGCAGGCCTGGGCCAGCTCGACCGCTTCCTGGAATCTGGTCCTGGCCAGTGCCGTCTCGCCGTTGCGGCGCGCCTCGGCGCCGAGGTTGACCAGCGTGGCGGCCAGGTTGGCGCGGTTGTCGAGCCCGGTGGGATCGACGCGGAGCAGGGCCCGCAGGGTGTCGATCGACTGCTGCAGCAGCCGTTCGGCTTCCGGGCTGCGATCGGTGCGTCGCTGCAGGATCATGCCGAGCGAGTTGGCTGCCATCGCCCGGATGCGCAGCGAGCTGGAGTCGTCGGGGTTGACGGCCAGCAACTCGTCGCACAGCGCGAGTGCGTTGCGGAGTTCGCGTTCCTGCCCCGTCGCATCGCCGCGCCTCGCGGCCCGGCCTGCACGGGCCGCGGCCAGGCTGGCGAGCGACAGTCGCGTGCTGCGCGGCAGTTCCAGTCCGGTGATTCGCATCAGCAACGCCTGCAGCTGCCCATCGGCCGCCTCGGCGTGCTCTTCCTGGTCGCGTTCGAGGGCGAGTGTGACCTCGTCGATGGCGCCGCTGACCGCGTGGTCGACGGCGGCCGGCCCGGAATTGGTGGCGACCAGGGCGTCGCCGTGGCGCTGCCAGAGGGTCTGCAGGGCTCGCCAGTGTTGTCTGGCCTCCTCGTCGCGACCGAGGTGCAGGGACACGGCGGCGAGGCTGCGTTCGATGCCGAGCAGCAGCACCGTGGCCTCGGTGGGGTCTGGCTGCAGCCCGAGTGCGGTGGTCGCGTGCGCGTGGGCCTCCTCGAGGGCGAGCCGAGCCGGTTCCAGGTCGCCGCTCTGCTGCAGGCCGCGCGCGGACGACAGCAGCGACTGGGCCAGCAGCGTGTGGTGCGCGAACGACGTCGGGTCCTGGGCCAGCAGGGTCCGCGCCAGTTCGGCGGCGCGGGTGGCGGCGGCGATCGCCTCGCGCAGGTGGCCGAGGCGCGACTCGACGAACGTGACCCGCAGCGCCGCCTTCGCGGTCTGCTCCAGCAGGCTCGGGTCGGAGGCACCGTCGGTCAGGAACCGCTCGTAGAAGTCGCGCGCGCTGCCGAGCAGGTCGGCGCGCAGCGCTTGCATGTGCGGCACCTCGAGCAGGCTCTCGTCGGCGACGCGGGTCAACATCGTGTCGACCGCCTCGCGCGCGAGGTCGCGCTGGACCCGCGCCGCGTCGCGGGCCCGGCGCGCCTCGAGTTCCTGTTCGCGCGCGCGCTGCAGTGCGGCGCCGATCTCGCGATTGGCCGCCTGCTGCTGCAGCAGGAACACGGTCGGCGCGACCAGGAACAGCAGCACCGCGGCCACCGCGGCGGTCGCGCGCGCCGGGTGTCGTTGCGCCCAGCGGCGGACCATGCGCAAGGCACTGGGCGGCGAGGCGCTGATCGGCCGCAGTTCGACCAGGTTGTCGAGCTCGATCGCGAACGCGGCGATGTCGCCATAGCGGTGGTCGCGGTCCTGGTCGATCGCCCGATGCACCACCAGCTCGACGTCGCGGGGCGCGGCCCGGTTGTGGCGGCGCAGTGGCACCGCGGTGCCGCCGAGCACCCGGTCCCGGATCGCCATCGTCGTGGTGCCGTCGAACGGGATCTGCAGCGCGATCAGTTCGTACAGCGTGACGCCGAGCGAGTAGACGTCGGTGCGACCGTCGAGCGAACGCGAGTCGCCGCGCATCTGCTCCGGCGACATGTAGGCCGGCGTGCCGAGCTGGTTGCCGGTGCCGGTCAGGCGCTCCTGGTCCTCGGCGGCGGCGAGGCCGAAGTCGAGCAGCAGCGTGCGGCCGTCGGGTGTCAGCATCACGTTGGACGGCTTGACGTCGCGGTGCAGCACGCCGCGTTCGTGCGCGTGCTGCAGCGCCAGCGCGGTGGCGCGGGCGATGCGCAGGCAGGTCGACACCCAGGTGCCGGCGAACAGCGCCGGCATCGTGTGCGAGGGTGGCGTCGCATCGGGCTGGCGTTCGGTGGCGATCGCCACCACGGCGGCATGCAGGTCGCTGCCGCGCAGCGTCGCCGGATCGCGGCCGCGCACGCGCTGCAGCACCTCGGCCAGCGACGCGCCGAGCACGTGTTCCATCGCCAGCCACGGCATGCCGTGTTCTTCACCGGCGGCGAACACCGGCACGATGCCCGGATGCTGCAGTCGCGCGATCGCGTCGACCTCGCGGCGGAACCGTTCGCGGGTGCCGGCCAGCAGCAGGTGGTCGGCGCGCACGAGCTTGAGTGCGACGGTGCGACCGAGCGAGAGCTGGCGAGCGAGGAAGACGACGCCCATGCCGCCGCCGCCGAGCCGCCGCAGCAGCTGGAAGTCGCCGAAGCGTTCGGGGAACGGGCCGGCGATCGACGGCGGGGTCGGCGCCTGGCCGGCCGCCGCGGGGGGCACCAGCAGGCCCATTTCGCGCAGGCGCGCCAGGTGCTCGTGCACCGCCGCGTGATGCTGCGGATGCGCCGCGAGCACGGCGTCGATGCCGGCCTGCCCTTCCAGCTCGTGACGCACCAGTGCTTCGATCAGCACGTCGTCGAGTGGCAGCGGGTCGGGTGGGGGCGGCGCGGACATGGCAGGGGCTGGCATGCTAGCCGCGCCGACCGGGTGGGGTTGGCGCGGAAGGCAGGGGCCGGGTCAGGTGCGCAGATCCGCCAGGAACTCCGAGCCCGGCTCGACCGCCGTCACCAGCAGCCGATCCCGCGCCCGCGCCTTCTGCTCGTCGCCGGTCAGCCGCGCGAGGCTGTCGGTGAACGTGTCGGCGATGCGGAAGTCCATCGGGTGTTCGATTGCTCCCTTGTTCTGCTGGCTCAGTGCCCCGCGAGATCCGACTCGACCCTCTTGGCGAAATCAGGGAGGCGCGCGCTCGGCACGAACTCGACGTTGCCGAGCTTGCGCAGGATGTCGGCGAAGTCACCCTCGCGTTCGAGCGTCTTCGCGGATTGTCGCGGCGCTGTCGACACCACGAAGAGCTTCCCCTCGCCCTCTTCCAGATGGCGCACCAACTCGCCCTCCTTGCTCAGCGCGAACGCCCGGGATGTCATGGCCTCGGGGTCACCGCTGCGCGGCATCTCCTCGACCACATTCAGGCGCCCGTTCCGGTAGGCGAAGCTGGGGTGCAACGCGATGCCAAGGCTCTGCACATGCAGTGCGGGCCGGATGAACACCCGGTCGGGCAATCGGCTCGCCAGCGACTCGAACGTCTTCTCCAGCAACGTCGGCGCCCGTTCCCTGGTCGGTGTCGCCAGGGCATCCGGAACCGCCACGAGCTCGTCGAACATCGCATCGAGATCCGCGGTCAAATCATCGATCGACATCGGCCTCGGCAGGGTGAGCTGGACCTGGTTGCCGCGCGACCGTGCGAACTTCTCCAGCGCATCGACGCTGCCGAACCGCTCGACCTCGATGCGGTTCTTCATGGACCGCACGATCGACAAGACGGTCGCTGTCTCGTCCTTGCGCCCCAATCGCTTCACTATCGGTGCCACGTCGTCGACGACGCGCACCACGGTTGCCGCTGGCTCGACCTGGAACAAGACCAGGCCGACGTTCACGGCTTCCGCACGGGAAGCGTCGGGGCAGAACTGGATCAAGCTGAAGAAGCCTTGGGTCATGCGAGGAGCATCAGAGTAGTGCTACTGCCCGGTGGATGGAGCGACGCGTTGCAGGTTGCCCACGAAGTTGTCGACCAGGTAGGCCGCGCGAGCCGAGAGGAATGTCGCTACCGCACTCCGCGTGCGCGCGTCCACCTGCCATTCCGAGGGGATGCGGCCCAGCAGGGCCACCAGATCCTGTGGCAGGCTCGGGGCCCGAAGGCGCTCGACGAAAGGCTGGATCGACGGCTCCCGGATGTACGGCTCGAAGGCGGGGAACAGGCCGTAGACGCCATCATCGCGCACCAGGCGATCTTCGTAGCTGCTTCGAAGTCCGCCGCCTCGGCAGTGGAGGCAGACGGTGAAGTCCATCGCGACGAGTCGACGCCGGTTCTTGGGCAGGATTTCCAGCAACACGTTGTCGGGGTTCTGCCCCTGCCAGGTCGAGAAACTCGCATCCGCGGGCCTGCGCGGATGGCGATCCGGGTTGCCGATCCAGGTGTCGAGCAGCACCAGTCCCGCGATCGCGTGTGGGTTGTCGAGCTTCTCGAGATCGGGTGGCAGCGAATCCCACGTGGCTGCATGGATGCCTCTGCTGAGGAAGGCCGGGCCCGGCTTTGCGCGCCGGCGTTGGGTGATGGGCACCTTCTCGTCCGCATCTAGCAACAGCACCTGGTCTGCGCCGACCTGGAACAGAGTGAAATCCAGTGTCGGCAGGCCGATCCACTCCGCGAGGGAGCTGCCGATCAGTTCGCACGCCAGCGCGTGCTCTCCCTGACGGTTGCCCAGCGCCTTCAGGAAGCCCGGACCCAAGTCGGTCTGGATCTCCACCGTGTCCATGCTGGAGCCGATCACGCGGGCCGTGTGACGCAGGCGAGTCGGTTGCCAGGTTCCCCAGGTCATCGGCCTTCAGCCTACACCTTGAAGACC
The DNA here is from genome assembly GCA_025459175.1 of Planctomycetota bacterium. GTDB lineage: Bacteria > Planctomycetota > UBA1135 > UBA1135 > UBA2386 > UBA2386. The sequence continues at coordinate 10,292 of JALORC010000087.1, forward strand.
GTCATCACCTCGTCGCCGAGGTGGTTGATGACCTTGACCGCGATCCGACTCCGGTTCAGCGCCGAGTGGGGATCGTCCTGGCCGAGGCAGTAGGCGTGGCGGACGAAGAAGCTCAACTGGTCGTAGTCGGTGTCGACGAACCAGCAGGCGATGCCGTCGGCACCCTCGGCACCGTCACTGACGACCTGCTGCAGGAGCCGTCTGCTCGCCGCGTCGCGTGGGGCGACTGCGGTCATCCAGATGGCGGTCTCGACGCTCGAGGTCGTCACGCGGTCGTTGCGTCGGCCTCGGCTGGCAGGCGGGCGATTCTCCCGCGACCACCACCGCTCGCGTTCGCGCGATCAGGCTCGGCCAGCTCTGGTTGTGTCGGAAGAACGGACTCGCCGACTCGCTCGGCGCGGTCCGGCGTCGAGGTCTGGCACGCGGGTCCAGTGGGCGGTGATGGCAGAACACCCATCGCCCTGCAACCCGCGCCGTTGCTGGCTTGCAGGGCGATCGCGACCATGCGATCGAGGCCGCGCTTGCATTCGCTGAGAGCGCGTGGCAGGGTCCGGGTGTGGACAGTTCTCGTGCTTTGTCCACGGTGTGAGGAGGTGTTGCCGGCGGTCATCCGTGCGCACCACCCTGCATCGCCGACGTCGTTCGGGCGGATGACGTCGCGGAAGTGAACCCCGGGAGGGGCGTGTGAATCGCATTCTGTTCCTCGGCAACGTCGTGCTGGCGTTGGTCCTGCTCGTTCGTCTGCTGTTCTGGCCGCAACCCGCGGCGGCGCTCGCGCTGCCCGAGCCGGTCGCGGCCGCGGTGCGGGTCGAGCCGCAGCAGGCCCGCGACGGCGCGGTGACCTCGCTGGTACTGCAGCTCGGTGCCGACTTCGGACCGCTCGGCGCCGGCCGCGAACCCGTCGAACTCGGCATCCGCCTCGATCCGCCGGTGCCGGTGCTGACGCGCTGGCTCACGCCGCACAGCGTCGCGGTGGTGCCGGCGCAGCCACTGCCGGCGTCGCGCCAGCAGCGGGTCGTGTTCGCGCAGGCGCTGGAGACGGCGGGCAAGCGCATCGCCGCCGGCACCATCGTGGCGTTCGCGACGTCGCGCCTGGCGCTGCAGCACGTGGTGCTCGCGGACGACGACGGCGCCGCCGCCGCGGCCGGGGTCGGCATCGACGAGCTGCCGCCGTGCCTGCGCCTGACGTTCGATCAGCCGATCGGCGCCGAGGCGGCGGGCAAGTGGATCGTGGTGCGCGAGGCCGGCCAGCCCGAACGCATCGTGCCGGTGCAGGTGGTGCTGCCGCCGGATCAACCGACGTCGACGTCGGTGCTGTTGCGCCTGTCCGGCGACACGCCGCCCGAGGTCGTCGAGGTCGTGCTCGCGGCCGAACTCACCGCCGCCGGCGGCGAGGTGCCGCTCGGCCGCGTCGTCACCGAGCGCGTGCGTTGGCGCGAGCCGCTGCGCTGGTCGGGGCTCGGGGCCAGCGAGCTCGGCCTCGAACTCGCGTTCACGCACGAACTGCCGCTGCCGCTCGACGGCCAGCTGCGCGTGCAGCCGGCGGTGCCGTTCCAGGTGCGGCGCAGCGACGGCGGTCTGCGGCTGCTCGGCGAGTGGGCGCCCGGCAGCGTCGTCACCGTCGAGTTGCCGGAGGGGTTCCCGGGGCGCGGTCGCCATCGTCTCGCCGCTCCGACGCGGCGTTCGTTGCTGCTGCCGGATCGCCAACCGAAGCTCGAGTTCGCGCACGGTGGTCAGGTGCTGTGTGCGTCCGCGCTGCCGCAGCTCGAGCTGAAGGGCTGCAACAGCGGCCCGGTGCGGGCGCGGCTGCAGCGCGTCTACGCCAACAACCTGGTGCGCGCGCTGCAGCGCGCCGATGGCGATGCGTTCGCGCCGGCGAGTGCGGTCGAGGTGCCGATCCGGGCCGAACGCAACGAGGACTGGGCCCACGTCCTCGATCTGCAGGCGCTGGCCGGCGGGCCGCTGCGCGGCCTCTACCGGCTCGAGCTGTGGCACGGCGAGCACTCGTACTGGCCGCAGCGCCGCTGGCTGCAGGTCACCGATCTCGGCGTGACGTGGCGCGCCGGCCGCGAGTCGGCGATCGTGCACGTGCGCGATCTGGTGTCCGGCGGGCCGGTCGCCGAGGCGACCGTGTCGCTGCTGACGCCGACCAACCAGGTGCTGGCGAACGGCCGCACCGATGCGGCGGGGCTGCTGCAGGTCGAGTGGCGTCACACCGGGGCGGACCAGGTGCCGTTCGTGGTGCTGGCGCAGCGCGGCGAGGACGTCGCGTTCGCGAGCCGCGACGGCGACGCGGTCGAGCTCGCCGAGCCCGAACTCGGTGGCCGCGCGTATGCAGGCGAAGGGCTCGAAGCCTGGGTTTGGGCCGATCAGGGCATCGTGCGACCGGGCTCGACGATCGATGTCGTCACCGTCGTGCGCGATGGTCGCGGTCTGCCGGCGCCGGCCGGCGCACTGCGGCTGCGCTTCGTCGGCCCGAACGGGCGCGCGGTCGCCGAGCCAGCGCTGGTCGGCAGCGGCTCGGGGCTGATGCACGCGCCGCTCGCGCTCGCGCTCGATGCACCGATGGGCGTGTATCGCGCCGAGGTGATCGCGGCGGATTCGGCGGCGGTGCTCGGTAGCACCACGTTCCGCGTCGAGGCGTTCGTGCCCGACCGGCTCGAGGTCGAGGTGCTGGCGGTGTCGGCGCTGCGCTTCGGCGGCACCGGCACGGTCGGCGTGCGCGGGCGCTGGCTCGATGGTTCGCCGGCAGCGGGGCGGCGCGTCGCGCTGCGGCTGCGACTGCAGCCGCATGCCGCGACGTTCGCGAGTGCACCGGGCTTCACGTTCGCGGCGGCCGGTGACGGTGCGGGCCCCGGCGAACTGCCGCTGGTCGAAGGCAGCCTCGATGCCGATGGCCGCGCCGAGCTCGAGTTCATGCTGCCGCCCGATGCCGAGCCGCAGACGCTGCTCGCGCACGTCGCCGTCGAGCTGCAGGATCCGTCCGGGCGCGTCGTGCGCGCTGCGGCGCAGGCGCCGGTGCTGCGGCGCGACTTCCATCTCGGCCTGTCGGCCGCGCCGGGGCGCTGTGAGCTGCGAGTCGTCGATGCCGACGGCGCTGCCGTCGCCGGCGCGCAGGCGGCGGTGGTGCGGCTCGAGCGGCGGTCGTGGCGCTGGCTCTACGAACCGGTGCGCGGCGGCCGCTGGCGTTGGCGCACCACGCGCGAAGCGGCGACGGTCGGTGAGTGGAACGTCACGCTGCAGGACGGCGCGGTGGTGCTGCCGTTGCCGGCAGTCGCTGCCGATGGCGACGGGGATCCGGTGGTGGTGGCGACCGTCGGTGGCCGCCGCGTCGAGCAGGCGCTGCACGAACCGACGCCGCGGCCCGACCGGTTGCGCGTGCAGGGGCCGAGTGAGCCGGTCGCGGCCGGCAGCGCGGCGCAGCTGCTGGTGACCACACCGGCGGCCGGGCGCGCGCTGGTGACCATCGAGAGCGATCGGCTGCACGGCGCGCAGTCGTTCGAACTGCAGCGCGGCCAGAACCGCATCGACGTCGTGCTGCCGCCGGGTCTGCAGCTGCCGAACGTGCACGCGGTGGTGACGCTGACGCGGCCGGTGCCGCAGAGTGGGCCCGATCTCGGTCCGGCGTGGCTGGTCGGTGGGGCGCCGATCCGGTTGGCGCGGCCGGAGCTCGCGCTGTCGCTGCAGCTCGACGCGCCGGCGGCGATGCGACCGGATGCGGACTGGGTCGCCGGGCTCGACTGCCCGGGTGCCACGCTCGCGGCGGTGGCGCTGGTCGACGAGGGCGTGCTGCGGGTGACCGGACACCAGGATCCCGATCCACTGGCGTTCCTGCTGGCGAACCGCGCGCTGTCGACCGACGGCGCCGACAACGGCGCGTCGCTGTTGCAGCGCATGCAGTTCGCGGCCGGCACCAAGACCGGTGGCGACGGTGACGACGACGAGTTCGGCGGTCTGCTCGCCGGCGCCGTCGACAGCCGCATTCGGCCGTTCGCGAAGTTCGTCATGGTGCCGCTCGACGCGGCCGGGCGCGGCAACGTGCGGGTGCCCGTGGGTGGCTACGAAGGGCGGTTGCGCGCGATGGTGATCGCCGCCGGCGCGGTCGGGGTCGCGGCCGCGCGCGCCGAGACGATCGTGCAGGCGCCGCTCGGTGTGCAGGTGGCGGTGCCGCGCATGGTGGCGCCGGGCGATCGCTTCACGCTGCCGATCACGGTGCGGTCGCAGCTGGCGCCCGGTCCGGTGACGGTGCGCGTGATCGCCGCGGCGGCGCTGCAGCTCGAGGGCCCCGCTGTCCACGAACTGGTGCTGGCGACCGGCGGCGAAGCGACCATCGAACTGCCGCTGCTGGCGCTGGCGCCGGCGGTCGGCGAATCGCTGGCGCAGCTGCGCATCGTCGCCGAGGCCACGAACGAGCGCCGCGAGATCACCGCCGAGTTCACGGTGCGCACGGCGACCGTGGTCGCGCGCGAGACGATCGGCGTCGACCTCGCGACCGGCGGCGAACTCGAGATCGGCCCGGCGTGGCAGCAGGTGACGGCGTCGGTGCAGCTCGATCGACGGCCCGAACGGCTGCTGGCGCCGGTGCTGTTGCAGCTGCTCGACTACCCGTACGGCTGCGCCGAGCAGACGATGAGCAAGGGCATGGCATTGCTGTCGTGCCGCGCGATGTTGCCGCGCCTGCTCGCGGCCGACGACGTGCGGCTCGGCACCGCCGACGCGATGGTGCAGGCGGCGATCGATCGCCTGCTCGGCATGCAGTCGTTCCGCGGCGGCTTCGGCTGGTGGGGCGGCAGCGACGACGCGCCGTTCGTGACCGCCTACGTGACCGAGTTCCTGGTGGTCGCGCGCGAACGTGGTCTCGACGTGCACGCGGCGTCCTTCGAGCTCGCCCTCGAACGCTGCGCGGCGTTGCTGCAGCAGAGCGACGATGTCGGGCTGCGCTGTCTGCTGGTCGACGTGCTGACGCGCGCCGGGCGACCGGTGCAGCCGTGGCTCGACTGGTTGTCGACCGCGGCGACCGCGACCGACGATCGGCTGCGGTTGGCGACCGCGCTCGGCCGGCTCGGCCAGCGCGAACGGGCCGCCGAACTGCTGGTGCTCGACGACGAGCGGCTGCCGCCGCGGGCTGCCGCCGGCGATCTGGTGTCGCCGCTGCGTTCGCAGGCCTTGCGCGTGCGAGCGCTGCTGACCATCGATGCGGCGCGGCCCGATCTGCCGGCGCTGGCGCGCGCACTGCAACGTTCGCTGCTGCGCGAGGCGACGACGACCCAGGAACAGTGGCAGGGACTGCGCGCGCTCGCCGAGTACTACGCGCTGCAGCCGGTCGCGACCGAGGCGCCGGCGGCGACGTTGAGCATCGACGGCGCCGCGCGCGAACTGACCGGCGATCGCCAATCGCTCGACGTGCGAGCGGGCAGCACGATCCGCTTCGCCGCCGGTGGGCGCGGCTTCGCGGTGGTCGAGTTGCGTGGGCTGCGCACGCCGGATTCGCAGCGACGCGACGGTGGCATCCACATCGAGCGCACGCTGGTCGACGTCGCCACCGGCGCCACCGTGACGCGCGGTCGCCGCGGTCGCATCTACGAGGTGCGCCTCGTGGTGCAGGCGGATGCTTCGATCGAACATCTCGCCCTCGTCGATCTGCTGCCGGGTGGGCTCGAGCCCGAACCGGCGGGACCGGGCGACACCAGCGCCATGGCCGGGCACGTGCTGCGAGCCGACCAGGAACAGCGCGGCGACGACCGGGTGCTGTTCTTCTGTCGCCGCACCGAGGCGAAGTTCGAGCTGCGGCACCGCGTGCGGGCGACGTTCCCCGGCACCTACGCCGATCCGGGCGCGCAGGCGGAGGCGATGTACGAACCCGGCTCGTGGTCGTCGACCGGCCCCGGGGCGGCACTGGTGATCGAGCCGTGACGCGCCGTTGGCGACGACTGCGCCGCCTCGCGGTCTGGCTGCTCGGCGGCTGGCTGCTGCTGCTCGGCGGCGAACGGGTGCTGCAGTGGTGCTGGCCGTATCCGCTGGCGCGGCTGCAGGCGCTGCCGGTGTCGACGGTGATCGCCGCCGAGGACGGCACCTGGCTGCAGGTCACCTCGACACCGGCGGGTGAGCGGGTGCTGCCGCTGCGTTGGTGTGATTGCCCGGCGTCGGTGCAGCGGGCGATCCTGGCCAGCGAGGACGAGCGCTTCTTCGCCCACGGCGGCGTCGACGGCTGGGCGTTGCTGCGCGCGGCGGTCAGCAACGTCCGCGCCGGCCGCGTCGTCTCGGGCGCCTCGACGTTGACGATGCAGGTGGTGCGCATGGTCGAGCCGCGGCCGCGCACATGGTGGTCGAAGTGCCTCGAGATCGTGCGCGCGCGCCAGCTCGAACGTTGCCTCGACAAACAAGCGATCGCCTCGGTGTGGCTGACGCAGGTGCCGATGGGCGGCACGCTGCGCGGCTTCGAGGCGGCGGCGCGGCACTGGTTCGGTCGGCCGGTGGCGCAGCTGGCGCCGCACGAAGTGGCGGCGCTGGTGGCGATGGTGCCGGCCCCGTCGACGCGCGCACCGCATCGGCGACCGGAGCTGCTGCGCGCGTGCCGCGACACGCTGCTGGCGAAGCTCGCCGCGCACGGCGCCATCGATGCGACCAGTGCCGCCGCGGCGCGCGGGCGCGAACTCGGCATGACGCGGCGGCCGTGGCCATGGCTGGCGCCGCACTTCTGTGCGGCCACGCTGGCGCCGTTGCCGGCCGGGTTGCGGCCGCCGCGGTTGCCGACCGCCGCGTCGCTGGCGCTGCAACAGCGGCTCGAACAGATCGTGCGCGCCGAGCAACTGCCCGGCACCGGCGTCGCGATCGTCGTGCTGCGCCGCCGCGACGGCGCGCTGCAGGCGCTGCTCGGCGACCGCGATCCGCTCGCGCCGATGGACCTGTCGCGCCGGCCGCGCGCCGCCGGCAGCACGCTGAAGCCGTTCCTCTATGCGCTGGCGCACCAGCAGGGCGGCATCGGGCCGCAGTCGCTGCTCGACGACCTGCCGCGCACCTACGACGACTGGCAGCCGGTCAACTTCGATCGCCGCTGGCGCGGTCGCACGCGCGCCGCCGACGCGCTGGCGACGTCGAGCAACCTGGTCGCGGTGCGCTGCCTCGAACTGGTCGGCACCGATGCGTTCGCGGACCTGCTGCAGCGGCTCGGGCTCGGTTCGCCGGGCCGCCGGCTCGACCTCGATGCGGCGCTCGGCACCGATGCGGTGTCGCCGCTCGCGCTCGCGCGCGCCTACCTGCGCTTCGTGCAGCGGCCGCAGGCGTTCGGGCTGTCGAGCGCTTCGGTCGACTGGACGCTGGCGGCGATGCGGCGCTTGCCGCTGGTGGCCGGGAAGTCGCGCGCCGGTGACGTGGCGTGGAAGTCGGGCACGTCGTCGGGGCGCCGCGATGCGTGGTGCGTCGGCATCACCGAGGCGGCGGTCGTGGTGGTCTGGCTCGGCAACCACGACGGGCGTGGTCTGCCCGACCTCGTCGGCGTGCGCAGCGCGAGCCGGCTGCTGGTGGAAGTGGTGGCGGTGCTCGGCGGCGATGTCTGAAGCCTGACGGGCCGCAGCTGGCAGCCGCGGAATCTCCGGCCTCCCGATCGACACGTTCACGTCGGCGCCGTGGTTCGCCGGCTTCCGCGAACGCATCACGGTCAAGGGCATCGAAGCGATCGTGAGACCCGTGACCGACGCGCGCACCTGGCTGCTCACCGAGGGCTGGTTGCGGCACGGGCGGCTCAGCGTGCACGAGGTCCCTGCAACCGCGTGACGCTGACCATGGTGCGCAGCAATCGCTGTTGTTCCGTGGCAGAGCCACTCCCTCAGAACCGGAACGGCAGCCGCAGCTCGTGCAGTTCCGGGCGCGGCGTGCGCGGGGAGAGCGACGGCGGTTGCGAGATGCCGGGGCCATACGCGAGGTCGAACACGACGTCCCACATCACGTAGCGCGGGCGCACCCCGATGCCGGCCGGGTTGGCGGTGCTGTTGATCCAGGCGTCGAGCTGGCTCAGGTCGCTGACGAAGTCCCGCTCGCCGCTCGGGAAGCGACCGGTCGCCTGACTCGGATCGTGGTGGAACGCGAAGCCGATGCGCAGGTTGGCGAGCGGGGTCGGCAGCCTGGGCCCGCCCTCCACCAGCTGCGCCTGGTAGTTGGCGCCGAGGCCTTCGCTCGAGTTGGTGAACACGCGGTAGAACTTCGCGCGGACCCTGACTCGCACCGCGCCCTCCGCCGGCAGCAGACCGTCGGGCTCACACAGCAGATCGCGGTCGGTGTTGGCGACGATGCGGTAGCTGCCCAGCACCGCGCCGGTGGCGTTCAGCAGCTCGGCCTCGTGCTGGACCCAGCGATCGGTGGTGCCGAGCACGGCCGCCGCGAGCGTGATCCGATAGGCCGCGGCACCGAGGTGGCTGGCCGTGGCCGACAGTTCGGCGATCGACTGCTCCCCGATCGCCTCGACGATCGGCGGGGCGAGGCGCACCGCGTTGTTGCTGCGTTCGATGGCGAGGTAGCCGTCGGCGTCGAGACCCGCGAACGTGAAGAACGGGCCGGCCGGCGCGCCGGTGACGCCGCGCGGCTGGCCGTCGGCGGCGGCCAGTTCGCGCCGTAGCGACGCGCCGGTGTCGATCCACTTCGAGCGCGCGCGCGACTTCGCGTTGAAGGGCACCGGCAGCAGCACCGGCGACGGGCGGATGTCGCCTTCGTTGCGGCCGATCAAGACCTCGTCGCCCGAGTCGTCGAAGGCGACGTTCCCGGCCCCGAAGCCGCGCCAGCCGAGCAGGTGTTGCTTGCCGAGACCGTTGATCACGGTCGGCGGGCCCGGCGGCGGCTCCCGGAACACGATGTTGTCGTCGAGCGCGGTGTTGGTGCCGTCGCTGTTGTCGCCGGGCGGCACCATCAGCTGCACGATGCCCATGCCGCCGAGGCCCCCGAGCGGTTCCGCGTCGTAGTGCGGGATCTGCGCGGCCTGCGCCGGCGGCACGTAGCCGGGCACCATCCGGTTGCCGCTGGCCGGGTACTTGCTGCTCAGGTTGATCGAGCCGAAGCCACCGGTCGTGCACACCCCACCGTCGGCGGCGATCGCGAAGTTGTAGTCGTTGTCGAGGAGGTCGGACCCGGTGGGGGCGCCGTAGAGGAAGCGGTTCTGGGACGGGATGCCGTGCGCGTCGATGATGATCCGGCCCGCGGCCATCAGCACGACCATGCCGCCGGCGCCGCCGCCGCCGCCACCGGCCTCGCCGCAGGAGCCGACCTGTTCGCCGCCGCCGCCGTTGCCGCCGTTGGCGTTGATCTGGCCGGTCGACGTGATCACGATGTCCTCCAGCGCCTTCACGATCAGCACGCCGCCGCCGCCGCCGCCACCACCACCGCTGTAGTCGCTGCGCGGATCGTTGCCGCCGAGCGTGCAGTCGGATGCCGGCGACGTGTCGCCACCGCCACCACCGCCGCCGCCGCCGATCGGCACGCTGAGTTCGCCGGTGATGCGGATGTTGCGGTTGAGGTCGATGCCGCTGCCCCAGAAGTTGTTGTCCTGGCGGGTGTCGACGAACACCTGATCGCCGGGCTCACCGCCGCGCAGGAAGCCGCTGCGGGTGCCGCTGCCGCCGCTGCAGCCGACGCCGCCGAAACCGAAGATCTGCTGGAACCAGGTGTTGGTCGGTGGGGTCGTGGCGGCCGGTGTGTTCGGCACGATGGTGTCCAGCTCCGGCCGGTCACCGCGCCAGTTGCGATCGCCCTGGGTCGCCATCGAACCGCCGCCGCCGCCCGAACCGCCGCCGCTGCCGCGATAGCCGGTGCCGGTGTAGCAGCCGGCTGTGCAGGCGAGATAGCCACCGCGGCCGCCGCGGCCGGACTCCTGCATCGGCCCGCGCCCGGTGCCGCCGCGCAGGTCGCGCTGGGTCGCCGACGGCGTGCCGTCGCCGCCGTTGCCGCCGCCGGGACCGGCGACCCCGCCGGCCTTGGCGAAGTTCGCCGACCGCAGGGTGTCGACGCGCGCCCCGTTGCCGCCGCGCACGGTCAGCGTGCCCGCCACCGTGAAGGTGCCGCTGCACAACCAGACCATCGGTCGCGAGCCGCGGCCGATCACGGTGACCCCCTGCGGGATGGTCACGTTGCGGAAGTTGAACATGCCACCCGCGACCGTGAACGGCTGGCCGGTCTTCGGCACGATTTGCGTGAAGTCGGTGTTGAGGACCACTTCCTGCGCGGTCGGCTCGTACTCGAGCGAGGTCGAGTTGCCCTCGAACGCGAAGCCGGCCTTCAAGTAGCCGGGCCCGACCTCGGCCTGGGCCTCGGGGAAGCTCGCGGTCGGGTCGAAGGTGGACAGTTCATCGAACGAGTCGACGATGCCGTTCCACTGCTGGCTGTAACCGGCGACCGTGCGGAAGGTGCCGAACAGCTCGTTGTAGCCCTCGACGCCCTGGTTCGATTCGCCGGCGATGTCCTCGACGCCCGCTTCGACGACGACGCGGATGGTCGCGTTGTTCGGCAGCACGCCGACCGGGCGCAGCGCGACCGTGGCTCCGGTCTGGTCGTTGCGTTCGATCTCGACGTCGGCCGGGATCCAGACGTCGAGGCCGAACTGCGGATCGTCGTACTCGAGGTAGATGCGACCGCGCCGGCTGGCGTCGCGCACCAGCGGGTTGGTGTCGAGCGCGATCGGCACGTTGCGATCGTCGGGGTTCAGCGCCTGGTCGAAGTGCAGGCGCACCTCCAGCGGCGGGGCCCCGAACAGGCCGAGCGGCACCGCCGTGAGGTCGGTGGTGGTGGTCACCTCGAGGCCGGTGCGTGCCGGACCGCCGGCGCGAGGGTTGCGATAGAGCTGCGCTGGTTGGGTGCCTTCGCGGGTCGCGAACGAGAACGAGAGCGGGCGTTCGAGCGGCTTGCCGCCTCGGTCGCGCAGCACGGTCTCGTTGATCCGGCTGCCGCCGATCAGGCTGCACTGATAGGTGCGGCCGGCGCGGAAGCCGCCGTTGTCGTAGCTGTTGTTGCTGGCGAGGCGCGGCACGAACTGCAGCCGTCGACCGTCGTCGCCATCGCCCGGCGTGCGGGCGATGACGAAGGTGCCGGTGACCTGTTCCTGCAGCGGCTGCCCGAGCGAGTCGAGGGCCTGGAACGACATCGTGCCGAACCCGGCGGACTCGAGATCGACCGCGCTGGTGAAGTCGATGTTGACGGGATCGTTCAGGTAGATCGCGGCCCCGTTGCTCGGATCGGTGCCGCGCACCACGAAGTCACCGCCGGCGTTGGCGTCGCCGGTACTGCCACCGCCGCCGCTGGAGCAGGCGCCGAGGGCCACGAGAGTCGCGAACGACAACAGACTGCGATCCGATCGCTTCATGGGAGTGCTCCGGAGGGACGTGAGCAGTGCCATGGCAAGGATGGTGCCGTCGGCCGCGAGCGAGACTCGCGTGAGTTGGTCGCGCGGGTCGTAACCCTGGTGCCGCGTGGCAGCTGGAGTGTGCGCGAGGCGATTCGCCGATGGCGCAGGCGGCGACTCGACGCGGTCTCGGACAGCCCGCCTTCGTGCTGGTCGGCACGCCCGATCGAGCGTTCTCGCGCGCCGCCGAGCCGCGCCAGATTCTCGACAATCGCGCATCACGGCAGCGGCGGCCCTGGGGATAGCCCTGCGAGTCCACTCATCCGTTCAGAACCATGCCCGAACTCCATCGCCACCGTCTCGCCCACCTCGCCGGCGCACTGCTCACCCTGCTCGCTGCTACCGATGCGCTGCTGGCGCAGGCCGTGCCACAAGCCGTCTACCCGCTCGCAACCAATCTGGTCGATACCACCGGCAACTACGGGCCGATCAGCCTGCTCGCCACATCGACGCCGGTGAGCCCGCCAGCCAACGGCGTCTGCGTCAACGGCGTCTATCTGCCGGCGCCGACCGGACAGGACGTGCGCACGCCGTTGATCGGCTCGTTGACCCCGACCGACTTCGAGCTGCGGCTCGACTTCCGGGTCGCGGCCTTTCCGTCGAACGGCACGGCGCCGGTGATCATGGCCGGCACGGGCGCGCGCTGGATCGGCATCCATGTGCAGCCGAATGGCGTGCTCGGCGTCAAATACAACAACTCCGTGCTGGTCTGGTCGACCCGCACCGTGGTGCTCGGCACTTGGTACAGCGCCGTCGTGAAGCACGAGACCGGCATCCTCCAGCTGATGCTCGACGGACAACTGATCCTGCAGCATGCCGTGCCGCCGCTGAACACGGGCGGCGAGTTCACCTTCACCACGAACGACTACAGCCTCGGCCGCAACCACAACGGCTGCCTCCGCAACCTGGTGATCGCCAACAACACGACGCTGGCCGGCGCCTTCCCCTATGGCACCGGCTGCCAGGGCATCGTGCTCGCCGCCAACGGTGTGCCTGTGGTCGGCAACTCGGCGTTCGAGCTGGTGCTGTCCAACCTGCCTGGTGTGCAATCCTTCGCGCTGCTCGCGCTCGGTTCGGCGGTCGTCAATCCCGGCCTCGACCTGACCGGGATCGGCATGGCGGGTTGCCGCTCCTTCACCAACCTCGACGTCGGCCTGCTCGGACCGGTGGTCGGCAGTGCCGGCACGGTCACCTTCGCGTTCCCGATCCCGGCTTCCCCGAGCCTCAGCGGCCTGACGGCGGCCACCCAGGGCGTCGGGTTCACCAACTTCACGTCGCTCGGTCTGTCGGCGAGCAACGGCGTTCGCCTGGTGATCGCCAACTGAAGCAGCGAACGGCCAGCCGGGCCCATCCGTCGTTGGCATGGCCTCGGGCCGAGCGCCGCGCGCGTTACCGGCGCGGGCCAGCGGGCTATCGCGACCCGCTGGACGGAATCGTGGCCGTCGCCTGAGCCGCGACCGCAGCTCGGTTTTCCTGCGCCCCTCTGCGGGCAAGGCGCGAGACGCTATGGTCGTGAAGATGAGTCGCCAATCGGATGGGGTCAGCTGGCGGTGGTTGCTGGGCAGCCTGTTGGTGGTATTCGGCTGCAGCTGTTCGGGTGGCTCTTCGTCACCGGATGCCAGGATCACGATCGTCGCCACCACTCCGGTGTCGGGCGCGACCGACGTGGAGCCGAACACGGTTCTCGGCCTGAGCCTGGCCTCGCCTGCGCAGACGCTCACCGCCGCCGACCTGATCGTCACCGACGGCAGCAACCGCCTGCCCGGCACGGTCGCGCGGGTCGGCAGCTCGGCGCAATGGAACTGGACGCCGGCCGGTGAGTTGCCGCGCAACACCACGATCACGGTCGCGTTGGCCGGGCAGGGCATCGTCGCGGTGTTCACGGTGCGCGACACTCTGGTCTCGGTGTCGGTCGAGTTGCCGCTGGAGGAGATCGACACCGCGCTGAGCTGGCGCAACGGGCGCAGTGCGCTGCGCACGCGCAATGGCCGGGTGTTCGAACTGCTCCAGGGTTCGTTCGAGCTGGTCGAGCGCTTCTGCACCATGCCGAGAGGAGCGCGCGCGATCGGCGACGGCCGCTTTGTCGGGGAAGAGGACGAAGCCGGTGTGCACTACATCGTGCGCGGTGACCTCACCGGCAACTACGATCGCGTACCGACGCCCTCTGGCCGGTTGCTCGGCGACGTCAATGCCGCCGGCGACGTGGTGGTGTTGGTGCAGGCGTTTGCAGGGACGCCGGCCGAGCATGGCCTGTGGCGGCTCCGTCACGACGGGGTCGCGTTCGAACTGGTCGGCCCGCTGTCGCTGCTCGGCGTCGGCGATCGGCCGTCGATCGAGGCCGATGGCACGGTTTCGATCGCGTGGTCCGACAACGGCCTGCCGCGCCTCGCTCGCTTCGCGCCGGGGGATCTCGCCGGCCAGCGATACGAGACCGGGCTCGATGGTGCGATCCAGCCGATGGCGTTCGAAGTGCAGTACGACGCCAGCGACGACGGTCGCGGCGTGATGGCGTTCCTCGCCAGGTCGGCGGACCAGACGCGCTGGGTCGTGCGCGCCGCGCGATTCGATCCGGCCTCGGGTCTGCAGCTGCTGCCGCAGGAACTGCGCAGCCGGCTGATCGGGCTGGCTCCGACCACGACGCTGCAGGTGGCTGATGTAACGGTCGGCGACCAGGGTTCGGCCGCGGTGCTGATGACTCTCGCCTCGACGTCGATGGAGGGGCTACGCACCATCCGCAGCGAAGTCGTGCGGGTAGAAGTCGACGATTCGATCGGCACCCCGTTCGAGGTCGCCGAGACGAGTTACGTGCCCTGGCCTCAGGGGCAGCCGGGGGGCCCGCCACCGCTGGTGTCGTTCGGCCAGGTGCGCACTTCCCCCGGCCGAGCCGAGGTCTGGGGCATGACGAGGCTGCCTTCGTCATCGCCCATGACGCTGAAGCTGTCGCGACCCAACGGCACCCACTCCACCCCGGTCTACTCGTTCGCCAGCAACCGCAACTACGGCGATTGGGCCTTCACGTTCGACGACTCCGGCCGCGGCTTCTATGCGGTCGTCGAGTGGGAGCTGCTCGGGCCGCTGATCGGCACTCGCATCGTCGTCCTCGAGTAGGTTCGAGCGAGGGCTGCCCGAGCGGCGTCGAGCCAGCCTGCCAACGGTTCCCAGGAGTCATACTCTTCCGATGCCCGTCCCCCGTCCCTGGCAGCGCGCGCTGCTTCTCACCGGGCTCGCGATGCTGCCCATGGTCTGGTGGTGGCTGCGCCACGATGCGGCACCGCCGCGGCCCGAGGCCATGCCGGCGCCGCCGCCCGTCGCGCAGTCGACGATCGAGATCGGCAGCCCGCATCCCGGCGGCGCTGACGAACCGCTCGCGCTCACGCCGCAGCGCACGCCAGTGCCGACGACCGCCCCGCAGCTGCGCGGGCGGCTGGTGCAGGGCGATCAAGCGCTGGCGAACGTGCAGCTCCGGCTGCACCAGTGGGCGGACTACATGCCGGTCGCCACCGATCACACCGTGACCACGGCGGCGGACGGCACGTTCGCGACCTCGGGCCTGGCGAGCGCATTCCGGCTGCGCGCGGAGACGGCGAGCGTGCCGCTCGACTGGGAGTCTCCGGTGCAGTCGCCGCTCACCTGCGATCGCGACCTCGGCGATCTCCGAGCCCCGTTGGCGCTGGCGCTCGACCTCGTGGTGGCCGACGCGGCGGGGCAGCCGGTGCCGCAGCCACGTTGCTGGTGGTCGCGCACCGAGGTCGAGGTCCGCCTCGATGCTCGCGACACCCGCGCGCCGCGGCTCGTCGTCGGCGACGAGCGTGGCCGCATTCGCCTCGATCGTCTGATGCCGGGGCCACTCCACCTGAAGGTCGCCGCCGATGGCTTCGCGATGGTCGAGAAGGAAATCGAACTCGAACCGATCGCGACCACGTCGCCCATGTCGCTGACCTTGTCGCGCGGCCGCCGTGTGCTCGGTCGGGTGTTCGACTGGCGCGATCAGCCGCTGCCGGGCGCGATCGTGAGTGCCGAGGGGCGACAGGTCGCCACCGATGCCACCGGCGCCTTCGCGTTCGATGCCTACGGCGGCGCCGAGCCGATTCACATCGCGGCGCCCGGGCACCAGGGTTGCTGGCCTGGGTGGTTGCGCGGCAGCCAGGCCGACTACTCGCACATCCGGCTCGAACGGGCGTTGACGCTGCGCGGCGTGGTGCGCGGCGGCAATGCCGCGACCTGGGTCGTGCTCGACGCGGCGCCGCAGTTGCCCAGCGGCGTGCCATGGCCCGGTCCACGCGAACAGCTCGAACGGCTGCATGCCGTCGCCGCGGACGGCACCTTCGCGATCGAAGGCCTGGTGGCGTCCGACTTCGTCGTGCACGCCCGCGCCGAGGGCCTCGGCAGCTCCGTCGGGCAGCGCGTGGCGATGCGCGAGGACGTCGAGGTCGAACTGGCCGTCGATCCGCTGGCCGCGATCGCCCTGCGCGTCGTCGACGCGGCAGGGCGTGCGATCGACCCGGTCGAGGTCGTCTGCGATCGCCAGATCGTCGAGTACCCGGAACTGTTCGGCCCCTACGGCAAAGACATCCCTGAGCGAGTGTTCGACGACCAGGGCCGCGTCGCGTTGTCCGCGACCGGTGGTGCGGTGCGGGTTCCCGCGGCCGCCGACCAACCGTTGGCGCTCGGTGTCCGCAGCGCCGGCTTCCTGCCCGAGATTCGCACGTTCGGGGTCGGCGAGGCGCCGTCGGAGTTGACGATCGTGCTGCAACGCGGCGGCTCGGTGCGCGGCAGCTTGCGCCGCGACGGCGAGCGCGACTACTCGCTCGCCGTGGCGATCTGGCCGGTGGCGCAGGATGACGCCGTGCGATCCGGAACCGCCAAGGCCACTCTGCTCGACGTGGACGCCGGCGGTCGCTTCGCCAGCGGCACGCTGCCACCCGGGGACTACTGCGCAGCTGTCAACCGGTATGGCCGTGGGCGGATCGCGAACCGCTCGGACGAGCATCCCGGAGCGGTGCCGCTGGTCGACGACGGACTGGAGCTGCGTGCGGTGACCCGGTTCGCGGTGACCGCCGGTTCGATCACGTCGATCGAACTCGCCGAACCATCGCTCGGCATGCTGCGAGGCCGGGTGCTGTACGAAGGCCGCACCATCGCCGGTGCCTGGGTCGTGGCCGCGCGGCCCGGAGCAACGCAGTTCGGCGGTCGGGTGGGCGGCGGCGAAGCGATCGACTGGGACAGCGACATCGATCTGCAGTACGTCGCCGGCCAGCGCAGCGGGGACGACGGTTCGTTCCGGTTCCGATATCGCGACCCCGGGCCGGTCGAGCTGCGGGTGCGCCATGCGAACGGCGCGGCGACCTCACAGCCGACGGTGCTCGTGCTGCCGGCTCCCGAACTCGGCATGGAGTGCACGCTGTTGGTCGGGGCCGGCGCGATCCGCGGCAGGTTCGTGGTCGAGGATCGCTCGGGCGAGCGCCGTGGACCGTTGCAAGCGGTGCTCTACCCGCTGCACAAGGCCAGCGGCGATCCTGGCTACGCGACCGACCACACCGATCCACTGAGCTGGAGCTGTACCAAGGTCGCGCTGGCCGAGGACGGGCGGTTCGCGTTCGACTGTCTGCCGCCGGGGGATTGGTTGGTGCGCATCGAGCCGCCGGCGTTCGCGGGGAGCGCTGGCCCGCTGTGGCAGCGGGTCGTGAACGTGCAGGGCGAGGGCGTCGAGCTCGGCGATCTGCGGCCGGACGCCGGCGTCGCGGCGTCGGTGCGTTGGCGCTGGCCGGCGGGTGACAAGACGGTGCGCTCGGTGCGCGGCGTGTGGATCTACTCGCCGCACCGCGAGGATGCGCGGGCGGTCTGGGTCGGGACGTTCGCGGCGCTCGATGGAACGGCGGAGCTGCGCGTGCCGCCCGGCCGCTACACGATCGAACCGTTCGGCAACGAGGGTGAGTATGTGCCCTTGTCGGGTGGGTGGGGCCTCTCGGGCAGCCGGCTGGCGCAGCCGATCGCGATCGAGGTGCACGAGGATGGCAGCATGACGCCGGCCGAACTCACCTGGACGCCGTTGCCGCCGGGAGCGAGGTGCACGAGGATGGCAGCATGACGCCGGCCGAACTCACCTGGACGCCGTTGCCGCCGGGAGTGCCCTCGGAGCCGCGTTAGTTTGCGCGGTGGCACAGGATCCATGTGCGTGACCAGCACGATCCGGTAGACACGGGACCATGCGCAGACAACAGAACCTGGGTGCGGCAGTCGCGCGCACGGGCGCACTGAGCATGACCGTGTTGCTCGGTGCATGCGCCGTGGCGCCGGCGCTGGGCTGGCAGGCCGACCTCGAGCGGCAGATCGGCAGCAGCCTGGTGCGCGGTGATGCCGAGGCGCGGCCGGCGCTGCCGATCGATGCCGATCCGGTGCCGGGCGACGTCGTCGAGTTCGCGATCTTGTTGCAGCAAGGCGAACGCACGAAGAAGTGGCGGATCGCGGTGACTGTCGATGCGGTCAGGACCGTTCGCGGCTTCAGCCGTCGGGCGATCCCGGATTTCGAGGATCGTGTGCAGCCGGGCGAGGAGCGGCGAAAGCGGATGCAGCAGGCGCAGGCCGACTTCATGGCGAGGCACGTCGAGCTCGAAGACATGTTCACCGACTTGCGGCTCGCCAGGCTGCGCGTCGAAGCGTTCGACGCCGACGGAAAGGCGCTCGGCGATGTCGATACCGACGCCGATTCCCATGCCGAGGTCCTCGTCTCGCAACTGCGGGCGGGCCTGCTGCCGGCCTGTCGTGCCGGGCATCGGCAGCGCGAGGTGATGCGCGGGCGGGTCGCTCTGGGCAAGGCGGCGCCGATGCTGACTCTCGCCGACGACGCCCATGACGATGTCGGGGAGGTCGCGCGAGGTGTCGCGCTGTGCACCGACCTGTTCAAGATCCTGCAGTCGAACCCGGTGACGCGGCAGATCCTGCGCGAAGTGCTCGAGTTGCCATCGCTGTGGTCGTTGCTGACCAACTGGGGCGTACGCGTCACGTTCGAGGTCGACTTCTTCGCCGCCGAGCGCGTCGATCCCGCCAGCGTGCCGGGTGAGTCGCGCGAGCTGTGGAGCGTGCCGTTGATGTTGCTGCTCAATGACCAACCCGGCTTTGTCGCGCGGGTGGTCATCGGTCCGGGTGGTGCGCCCGACGGGGCCACCGCCGGCATCCATGGCGTCATCGCGCAGCACCCCGTCGACGAGCAGCGGCGGGTCGTGGTGCGAATGCTGTCGACGCGGCAGGGCCCGCGCGAGGCCGGCCGGTAGGGAGGCCTGTGGTGGCGCGGACGCGCGCGGGCGGCGATGCCGACGCCGAGCCCGGTGTTGCCACCAT
>JALORC010000088.1 GCA_025459175.1 Planctomycetota bacterium
GCTGACTTCGAACGTGCCGACGCTCGGTGGGCCCGCTGCCGCCACCTGCACGGCAGCGAGCGGCTCGCTGGTCGCGGTGGCGCTCGGACAGCCGGCGCCGGCGTCGCCTCTGCCCGGCCTCATCGATCCGCTGTGGATCGGCGCCCCGACCAGCTTCGTCGTCGACTTCGGCACCACGAATGCTGCCGGCGAGTTCGCCGTCATCGTGCCGGTGCCGGGCCAGCCTGGGCTGCGCGGGCTCGCGCTCGTCTGGCAGGCGGCCCAGATCGGTCCGGCCGGTGTCGACAGGCTGTCCAACCCGAGTGCGACGCTGGTCCGCTGATCGACGGAGGTTGGGCACGCTCGACGATCGACGCCTGAAAGCATGCACTCGGAGTCCACCACCGGCCGCTGCGACACGACCGTCACTTCTCGTGACCGCAGCGCTTGCCGACGGCACCCCGTTCAGCGAGGCGCTTCGTCCAGCTCCCGCAGCAGCACGAACGCGAACGCCTCGACGGGGACGTCGGCGTCCAGCAGGTCGGCGAGCAGATCCCGCTCCTGCCGGGCCGAGGCCGCGTCGCCGAGCTGCCGATGGGCCAGGCAACGGGCGAAGTGGACGCACGGCCCGAGCAATGCGCGATTGTCCGCGTCCATGCCGTCGAACACACCCGCCAGGGTCTCGAGCGCGAGCACCGACTCGCCGAGCCGAGCGGCCGTCATCGCCAGCGCGGTGCGAACCAACCGGCCGTGAGGATCGATGTCCTCGGCCACGGCAGACTGCAGCAACCGCAACTGAGAACGCAACTCCGACTAGTCCGCGATGGATCGGTCCGGGGCGACGGCCGTGTACAGCGCAACCAGCCCGATCGACCAGCGGCTCGACGGCGGCACCAAAAACTCGAGTCTGGAGCTGGCCTCGGCATCGAGACCGGGGTCCGCCAACAGGTGCGCACGCGCCAGCGGTGCCCAGCGGTGGGTCGCGACCGCGACCTGCAGGCGGTGTCGCAGGTCGGCGATCAGCGCAGGGCGGCGACGATGCGTTCGCAGCTGGCGCCGGCCGACTGGCTTCCCGGGCATCGCAGGGTGACGAGGCCAGCCTCGAACAGATGCTGGTGCAGTATCTGCCGCGGCTGCGGGCGTTCCTGCGCGCCCAGATCGACGCCGAACAGCGACTGCACGAGTCCGTCTCCGACCTCGTGCAGTCGACTTGCCGCGAACTGCTGGCAGCGGGGCCGGAGTTCGATTGGCAGGGCGAGGCGCGGTTCCGCAGCTGGCTGTTCACAGCGGCGCTCAACAAGATCCGCATGCGACTGCGAGGTCTGCAGACCAAGAAGCGCGCCCACCATCGGGACTCGGGCGTTTCCCTCGGCGAGGTCGCCGACGCCAGGGGCGCCGAGCAGTCGCCGAGCCAGATCGCCATCGGGCACGAAGCGGCGGACGGGTTGCAGCAGGCCCTGGACCGCCTGCCGGTGGATCACCGTGAAGTGATCGCGCTGGCGCGGCTGGCAGGCCTGCCGGTCCCCGAGGTCGCGCGGGTGATGGGACGGACCGAGAACGCGATCCGCACCCTGCTGTCGCTTGCGCTGGTGGCGCTGTCGGCCGAGATGGCTCGGCTCGACGGAGCCGACGACAGCCGCGACTGACCGCTGGGTTCAATCCCCTCGGCGTGGCGCGAGCTCGGGCAGCGGCTCGGCGCGGTCGGCCTCGCCGCGACGGTCGTTGACCTCGCGCACGATGCGCAGCCGGTTGCCTCGTGCAACCTCTGGCGACACCAGCGCTCGCTCCGCCAGTTCGCCGAGCAACAGCGACCACTCGCCGGCGAGCCGCTGCTCGAGCCCGGCCACCGTCGCGCGCAAGGCCTCGGCACCGCCCCACTCGACGGTTCGCTGCAGCGAGCTGCGCAGACCACGTTCCCGCTCGCCTCGCTCCGCCAACCGGAAGAGGCTTCGCAACGCATAGTCGACGCAATCCACCTCGTGCATGCCGCCGCCGACACCGTAGCTCGCCGCGGTGGGCTCGATGCGCTCGAAAGAGATCGGCAAGGGGCCATCGGCGATGCAGTTCGCCGTGCGCGCAACTTGCAGTTCGTACCAGACCACCGGTGGGAAGCCATCGAGGCGGCGGCCCGAGCCACAACCCCACCCAGTGCCGTGCGCATCGCTCCAGAACTCGGTCCCTGGGCTGGTGACGTCGATCGTCAGCCGGACCTCCGCCAGCCCGATCAGCTCCGGCACCAGCATGCCGGGCGAAGCAGCCAGCAGCAGGTTGCAGGCCGCGAGCCAGTGCACCGATGGCTGGCGGCGCTCGACGACGCCGAGCAGCAGCCCCGCGTGCGCCACCGGCGAACGCGAAGCGAGCACGATCGCCTCGTGGGGCCGGCGCGCGAGCCAAGGCGCCAGCTCCGGCGCCGACAATGTCGCGCCGGTCCGGATCAACGTATCGAGCACGACCACCGCCATCGCCCGACGTTCGTCGGCAGCCTTCGACTCCGCGTCGTCGGCAGCGCACCGCGCCAGCACGGCCCGCAGCTCGGGCCCGAGTTCCTTGCAGCCGAGCCGACCGATGTCGTGGGCGGCCCAGGCGACCGTCGCCACTTCGCTGGCAGCGAGTTTCGCCCGCAACGCCGCGACATCCGGCTCCTGGGCGCCGAGCAGGCCGGCCAACAGCAAGGCCAGCACCGACTGCAACGAAGTCATGGCACGGCCAACGTGCTCGGCTCGACAGCGGTTCCGCCGCTCCACCCCCTCGCGAATTTTCTGCACCCGAACGCAGCACTCGCGCGGCCGCGTCGCTCAACCGGCGCGGCACCCGGCACCTCGCCGGCCGCCGCACCGCCCCTAGCCACCGCCCAAAGCCACCAGAGCCCCCATGATCCGCCCCCTCACCTGCCTCGCCCTCACCTGCGCCCTCGGCGCCCAGGTCCAGACCACGACCTACGTGCAGGAATCGACGATCGGCAACCTCGGCAACATCGCCCCGCTCGGCTGCCTGGCGACCGGCCAGGTCGCCGAAGCGCGTTCGCAGATCCTGATCCCGGCCCGCTTCCTGCCCGGCCCCGGCGCGGTGCTGCTCGGCCTCGGCGCGCTCGGCAGTTCGAGCTCCGCGACCAACACCTCGATCACCTACGCCGTGCTGCGGATCACGATCTCGCGCACCACCGCGACGTCGCTCGGCAGCTCGTTCGCCGCCAACCTGCCCAACCCGCAGACGCTGCTGAACGTGACCAACCTGACGGTGCCGTGGAATGCCACCGCGTTCACGCCGATCACGTTCGTCAACTCCTACACGCACGACGGCACCAGCTCGCTGGTGATCGACATCCAGAAGGTCGTGAGCCCGGCCGGCGACGCGTCGATGAAGACGATCCAGAACGCGCGGCGCACCGACCTGCCGCGCATGATCAACGCGGTCGGCGTCGCCGGTTCGGGCGCGCACCTGGCGACCACCGCCACCGTCACCAACAACTCGCCGATCACGCTGCAGCTGCGCTGGGCCGGGTCCGGCGGCACGTTCACGCCGACGGTGAAGCTGAAGAGCGATCCGACGTTCCCGTTCCGCGCGCAGTTCGAGATCGGGCGCCCGCTGGAGACCACGGTGCAGGGCCAACCGGGCTCGCTGTTCCTCGACCTGCAGAGCATCGGCCTCGCGGTGCCGGCGCAGACCTTCGCCGGCATCGCCGGACGGTTGTGGCTCAGCAGCCCGGTGACCCTGGCGTCGGGTGTGCTGCCGGCGAGCGGCCAGCACACGGTGACGCAGACGATCCCGAACGACCCGTCGCTGGTCGGCTTCTACCTCGCGACCCAGTCGCTGGTGATCACGCCGAGCGGCGTCTGGCAGTGGTCGAACGCGGCGGATTGCTTCGTCACCAACGGCGTCTGAGGGCGGTCACGCCGCTGACCGGGCGGCGCACTGGCCAGGCTACCGTTTGCGAAAGTACTGCTGCGTCGTCGCTCTGAGCAGCGGGCGCAACACCCGCTTCGCCATCTGCCGGAAGGCAAGCCGCGGCTCGCCGGTCACCAAGGCGACCGGCTTGTGGACACGCTCGAAGCCGAGCGCGGTCGCGAAGCGTTCGAGCGTGCTGGGCGTGAATCCGTTGATGTGATCGAGTGGGTGGATCTTCAGGTAGTCCGAGCGAGTCACGATGTCGCGTACGCCCGAGCAATCGGGGGTCTCGAGCACCAGGATGCCGCCGGGGCCGAGCAAGTCGCGCAACTGCAGCATCACGCCCCGCGGGTCGTCGAGGTGCTCCAGCACTTCGAACAGCGTCAAGGCATGGAACGGTGCGACACCGGCGACCTCCGCCAGGTCCGCGTGCACGGTCGCGACCAGGTTGTGTTCGCGCTTGGCGGCGGACCGGTCCACGCCGTGGGCCTCGAAGCCGAACTGCGAGCACGTCGCCAGGAACCCGCCGTAGCCGCAGCCGAAGTCCAGCACGCGCGGGGCGCTCGAGCCGCGCGGACCGCGGGTCAACAGCTCGATCCGCAGCACGTGCGCCGTGTGGTCCGCGGCCCGCGCGAAGAGGTGGGCGGGGGTTCGCATCGGCTTCTCGAACGCTTCGATCGCCTCCTGTGACATCCACCTGCTGAACCGTCGTTCGTTCCACGCGGGGGCAAGCACGTGACGATGGAAGGCAAGTCCGCACTCCTGGCAGGCGACATAGCACCACCGCTTGCCGCGCAGGAACGGGGCCGGATGCTCGCCCCACGGGTCCTCGGCAAGAAAGCGGGCGACAGCACCCTCGTCGAAACGACCGGCGGACAGCTCGGCGAGCCTGCTGCTGCCGCAGCTGAGGCAACTGGCTCTCTCCACGAACTCGGCCGACTCGGATGCTGGCATCGTCTCTTCCTCGGGCTGCTGGCTGCGAACGCCGCAACGGGCGCCACCATGTTCTCCCGACCGGCACGATAGTCCCCGTCTCGCCCCATGCCAACGGCGCGCATGCCCGCCATGGATCGGCCGGAACTGCCGAGGGAGCTTCTGGACCTTCCAGACCTTCCGCGCCCCGCTTGTGGAAAGCTGCGCGCCGTGCGATCCTTCGCCCCCGCCAAGTGGCGAGTCGGAGAACGAGGATGAAGATGCGCAAGTCGATCGCTGTAGCTCTGCTGATGCCCCTGCTGCTGGGCTCCCTTACCGCCCAAGGCGAGATCCGGCCCGGTCCCTGGCAGACCGCCGCCAAGATCCCGCAGGGCTGGGTGGTCCACAACACGAAGAACTATCACGTGCAGTCGCAGTGCGGCATGGAGAAGGCCAAGCGCCTCGGCGATCACATGGAAGTGATGAATGCCGTCTACCGGAAGATGTTCCGGCCCGACAAGGACGGCGCCAAGCAGCAGACGATCAAGCTGTTCAAGGACGAGGTCGGCTTCCACGCCTATGGCGCACCGGACGGAGCTGCCGCCTACTACAGCAAGGGTGATCGGGAGATGGTGTGCTACGACACCGGCAAGTGGAGCGACGAGGCGAAGCCGGCCGACGCACCGGTCACCGGCAAGGAGAGCCCGCTCGAACGACTCGCCCGGCGCAGCAAGCGGCTCGAGGCGAGCATGACGATGGACCTGCTCGGCTGTGCCGCGCACGAGGGCTGGCA
The DNA here is from genome assembly GCA_025459175.1 of Planctomycetota bacterium. Lineage (GTDB taxonomy): Bacteria > Planctomycetota > UBA1135 > UBA1135 > UBA2386 > UBA2386. The sequence continues at coordinate 5,570 of JALORC010000088.1, forward strand.
CCAGTACTACCACTGGCTCGTGGTGTCGCAGGTGGACCTGCCGTCGTGGATCAACGAAGGCATGGGCGACTACTTCTACACCGCCGCGCCGAAGGACGGGAAAGGCAAGAAGGCCGACCTCGGGCGCATGTTCGACGGTCGTTTGTGGATCATCCAGGCGGCGAAGCGGCAGGGCGCGATGGTGCCGCTGGAGCAGTTCCTCAAGATGCTGCAGCGGGACTACTACAGCAACCCGAACGTCTGCTACGCGCAGGGCTGGGCCTTCTGCCAGTTCCTGCTGCACGGTGCGGGCGGCAAGTACGCGAAGGTGATCCCGGCCTACGTCAAGCTGCTGTGCAATGACACCCGCTGGGAGAGCGTGCAGGAGAAGGCGTTCAAGGGTCTCGACCTAGCGGTGATGGAGCAGGAGTTCCACGCCTACGTCGACACCCTGAAGTCGAGCGTGCCGGATCCGGAGTCCGAGGACGAAGCGGAAGCGGTCGATGCCGGCGCCCCGAAGCCGCCGGGCGGTGAGACGCCGGCGGGCGAGGGCAACGGCGGCGGCCCCGGCGAGGGCTCTGGCCGCGATCTCGGCAACTGATCGACGCTCTTCGCTCGCGCCAAGTACCAGTCAGTTCGCTGGCCAGGCGACCGGCGCCCCGACGGCGATGCCGCCGGACGCCAGATCGATCGAGGCACTGGCGAACGCGAGGCTGCCCGGTGCGAGCGGCCCGCCCACCAGCGTGAGGTTCGGCAGCTTCAGCCAGAACCGGCCGTCGACTCCGGTGATGCCGGCCCCGAGGACCAACAGCGTCGGCTGGGTCAGGGCGATGATCGCGAGGCGGCCGGGCGGCGCCGTGGTGCCGAGCTCCAGCGTGAACGGCCCGACGCTGCCGTTCAGCCGCGAGGGCAGGACCCGCACCGCGTTGTCGGGATCGTCGTTGGCATCGATGTAGTTGGGTGTGCCGACGTTGACGCCGCCGGCGAACGAGGCCACCTGCGTGTCGACGAGGGTGGTGCGGTCGATCCGTCGCACCGAGTCGCCGACCGGTAGACAGACGAGCACGTCGTCGGCGCGGCGGTCGTACTCGACCCAGTTGCAGACCGTCATGGTGTCCGGGAGCAACACCGGCACACCGCCGGTCAACGGCACGCGATGGATCTGGTCCACGGTGCCGGCAGCGTCGCCGGATGTGATCCAGATGTCCTCCGGCGTCGCGCCCAGGCCTGGCACCGCCGTGAGTCCGTAGATGTTGACGTTGGGCACCGTGGTCAGCAGCACCGGCGCCTGGAACGAACCGTCGGGGTTCTTCACCATCACGTGCACCGAACCGTTGCCGAGCATGCCGACATACAGATTGCCGGCCGCGTCGCGACACATCGCATTGTGCAGCTCCGTGGTGCCGATCGCGGCGATCAGACCGACCGCGCTGCCGTCCCGGGCGACCCGGTACACGCCGCCCGAGGTCACGCCGGTCGCACCGCACACCAACAGATTGCCGTTGTCGTCGAAATCGATCGCGTTGATCGCGGCGGCCGGCACGAACGGGATGGTCACGACCTGGCTGAACTGGCTGACGGTGGTTCCAGTGACCCGAATCCAGTTGAGCTGGCTGGCGGTGTTGCCACCGCTGTTCGAGCCGCCGAGCCAGACCCGATCGTCGATCGGGTCCATGCGCAGCGAGCTGACGCCGATGCCAAGGCTCCCGGCCGCGGTCAGGCCCAGGATCCGGGTCGCCGTTCCCGCCCGGGTCACCTGCCAGAGGCCCTGGCTCGGCGCCACATTGGCGGTCTGACTGACGATGCAGGCCCCGTACGGAACCGATTGGGCCGGGACCAGGCAGATGGCAGAGCTCGCAGCAACGAAGGCACGGATGGATCGCATCGGAATCGTCTTCGACAGGGACAGCGAAGCGCGGCGCGATCGCGGAGGGCGAACGCCCACCGGCTCCTGGCGCGCAGGCAAGAACGAGGCGCGGGGCCCGCAGCACAGCCGTGGATTCTCGACGCCGGCGCCGACGACCCCCGCGCCACGAATCTCGACCCGACCCTACACCCACGCCCGTCCGCCGCGGATCCTTCCCGGCGTGCCCGCCCTGCATCCCCGGCTCTGCCTCGCCTTCCTGCTCGCCGCCTGCAGCACCGCGCTGCCCGACCAGCGGCCGCCGCTCGCCGACCTCGAGGAACCGCTCGACCTGCGCGCCGAGCCCGACGACGAAGCGGCGCGCGCCGCCCTGCCGGCCGGCAGCTTCTCCGGTCTGCGCGTCGATGACGCTCGCGACAGCCTGGCCGCGAAGCTCGACCAGGACGGCGCCCTGCGCATCGCGGCGATCGTCGAGAACTCCCCCGCCGCCGCGGCCGGCCTGCAGGTCGATGACCTGCTGCTCGAGGTCAAGGTCGCCGACGGCGCGCCGCGCGCGCTGCGGCGGCCGAGTGAATGGCGCCAGCTCGAACTCGAACTCGGCGCCGGCACCCGCGTGCAGCTCGTCGTCGATCGCGCCGGTCGCGAAGCGATGACCGAGCTGGTGCTGGTGCCGCGCACCCGACCCGCCCCGCGCGACAGCGGCGAACGCTTCCGCGAGGAGGATCGCGTCGGCGTCGTGCTGCGCACCGCCACCGAGGTCGAAGCGCGCGCCGCCGGTCTCGGCCCGGGTGCCGGTGCGGTCGTGGTCGGCCTGTCGAAGAGCAGCCCGTGGCGCGCGCCCGGACTGCACTTCCTCGACCTGATCGCCGCCGTCGATGGTGCCCCGCTGGCCCATCCGCAGGACTTGCTGCAGCGCCTGCGCGATCCCGCCTGCGAACGCGTCCGGCTGCGCATCCGCCGCGGCGGCGAATGGCTCGAACTCGACGCCCCGCTGTCGACGCGCGCGCACACGATGCGCGAGATCTCGCTGCCGCTGCTGTTCGACTACGAAGCCGATCGCGGGCACAGCGAATGGTCGCTGCTGCTCGGCATCTTCCACTACCGCAGCACGGCAGCGGCGTGGCGGTTCCGGCTGCTGTGGCTGATCGGCTTCGGCGGCGGCGACGCCGATCGCCTGGTGGAGGTCGACGGATGAACCTGTTGCCCCTCTACCCGCTTGCCGGCGCCGCATGGCTCGTCGTCGCCGCGGCGGCGCAGCAGACGCCGGTCACGGCGACGATCCAGCTGCCCACCGAGCTCGAACTGACCTCGGTGCTCGCGATCGACATCGACCGCGACGGCCGCAGCGACCTCGCGCTCGGCTGCCACGATGCCACCAAACGGCAACGCGAGCTGCGCATCCACGTGCGCGGCAAGGACGACATGGCGTTCACCAACCAACCGTCGCTGCCGCCGCTGCCGCTCGACCGCGACGTGATCGCGTTCACGTTCGCCGACCTGCGGCCGGCCCCCGGCCGCGAACTGGTGCTGCTGACCGCCGAACGCGCCGTGGTCGTCGAACGCGACGCGGACGGCGCCCCGAGCTACAGCGCGATCGGCGACATCCGACTGGTGTGGCCAGCTGCCGATCGCGAACGCGTCATGCCGCTGCTCGATGCGTGCGTCGACCTCGACGGCGACGGCGGCGACGACCTGCTGCTGCCGGAGCCCGACGGGGCCTGGCTGCAGCTGCAGGCGCCGGCGGCCCAGCACCGGCTGCGGCTGCTGGCCTGGCGCAGCCCGTTCGCCGGCAAGGGCAACGGCGCCGCCAACCTGCAGGGCAACCGCCTCGATCTGCAGTTACAGTTCGACGACGGCGACGAGGACGACGCCCCAGGTCGCGACCGCGGCCCGCTCGCACGCGTGCGCCAACGAGCGCCACGCATCGAGGTGCTCGATCTCGACGGCGACGGCCGCCGCGAACTGGTGTCGGTGCGCAACGGTCTGCTGATGATCGACAACCCGCGCGGCGATGGCGTGCCGCGCAACAGCGCGCGGCCGCTGCCGCTGCCCGCCGACCGCCTGACGCTGTTCGACCCCGACTTCGACGTGCAGCTCGTCGATGTCGACGGCGATCGCCGGCGCGACCTGCTGCTGACGACGTCCGCGCGGCGCAACGACGAGATCGAGGTCCGCATCGATCTCTACCGCACGCGCGCCGACGGCAGCTGGGCCGACAAGCCGGACAGCCGCCTGCGCCTGCAGACGATGACGATGCCGCCGCAGCTCGTCGACGCCGACGGCGACGGCGGGCTCGACGTGGTCGCGGTGACGGTGCGCACCGACGCGCTGCGCGCGTTGACCAGCGGGGCGCCGGTCGCGATCGAGGCGCAGCTGAACATCTTCCGCGGCACCGGCGAACGCTTCGCGACCCCGGCGCTGCTCAATCAGCCGCTGCAGCTGCCGCCGCGCGACGACCGCCGCCGGCCGTTCCTGCAGGTGCTCGCCGGCGGCGCCGGCGAGCCGGGTCAGGTGCTGCTGCAACAGGACGGTGCGCTGCTGCGCCGGCCGCTGCGCCGCGCCGGCGAACGCCTGCAGCTCGCCGAGCCCGATCGCCGCGTGCCGGTGCCAGAACAGTCGCGCATCGACTGGATCGGTGGCACCGAGGTCCTCGTGCGCAGCAAGCGCGAACTGTTGCACGTGAGGCTGCCATGAACGCGACTCGCCCCTGGCTCTCGCTGCTGCTGGGCACCGCGGCGGTCGCGCAGCAGCCTCCCGCTCTGCCGACGCACGAGCCGACCGCCGCGATCGCCGGCGAAGCGCTCGTCGACACCGACGGCGACGGCCGCGCCGAGCTGATCTGCATCACCGCCGAGGGCAGCATCCGCCGGCAGCGCTTCGTCGACGGCGCGTTCGTCACCGATGGCGAACTGCAGCTGCGCGATCCGACCCACTCGCTGCTCGCGTTCGCCGATCTCGATCCCGCCCCCGGCATCGAGCTGGTGGCCCTCGACGGCAGCGGTGCCGCGTGGTTGCGCTGGCCGGTCGACGGCATGGCCATCGCCCCGACCACGCTGTCCCGACGGGCGCGTTGCCAGCTGCCGCTCGGGCGGCCGCAGCTGTCGCCGTTCGTGCAGGATCTCGATCGCGACGGCCGGCTCGATCTGCTGGTGCCACAGCTGCAGGGCGTGCTGCCGTTCGTGCAGGAAGCGCCGGCCGCGGACGATGCGCCGGTGTTCCGCGCGCTCGAACTGCTGCCGGTGCAGACGCAGGTCGAACTCGACGACGTGACCCGCGGCAGCGACCAGGAACGCATCGGCGCGCTGGTCGTGCCGCGCATCGAGACGCAGGACCTCGACGGCGACGGCCGGCCGGACCTGCTGTTCCGCGACGACCTCGTGCACACGTTCCATCTGCAGGGCGGTGACGGCAAGTTCGCGCGCCGCGTCAGCGTCGACCTGCGGCAGTTCGAGGACAGCACGCCGAAGGCCGCGGTCGCGCCCGGCAGCACGCTGGTGCTCGGCGATCGCCAGCAACTGCAGCGCGGCGACATCGACGGCGACGGCATCCCCGACTTCGTGATCGCGCACCGGCGCAAGGTGTGGACGTTCCTCGGCGGCAAGCAAGGCCCGCAGTTCACCAAGGCGCGCACGCAGGCGGTCGCCGACGACGTCTCGGCGATGCTGCTGGTCGATCTCGAGGACGACCAGAAGGCCGACCTGCTGACGTTCCAGGTGCAGGTGCCCGGCGTCGGCGCACTGCTGCTCGGCCTCGTGCAGTCGATCGACCTCGACATCAAGGCGGTCGGCTACCGCAGCGAGAACAGCGCATTCGCCAACACGCCGGCCTGGCGCCGCACGATCACGCTGCGCATTCCCCCGCTGCTGTCGCTGCTGAGTCGCCAGGAAGAACTGCTGCAGCGCCTGACCACAGTCGTCGGCAAGGCCCGCATCGGCGAACGCGGCGCGTTCACGGCCGCTGGCCGCAGCGATCTGTGGCTGGTGCGCGGCGACGGCAAGGCGCTCGATCTCTACGCGCTCGACGGGCAAGCGCCGAGCCTCGCCTCGGCGAGCGGTCGCCGGCTGTTGCGGCGGGTGCTGTTCGACGACCCGGACCCGGTGTTCGATCTCGAGCGCGTGTTCACGTTGCTCGGCGGCTTCCTCGACGAGCTGTCGGGCGGCCTGATCGGCGATCGCCAGCCGGTGGCCAGCGCGCCCTTGCGCGATGCGGCGGCCTGGCGACCGGTCGAACTGCTGGTCGGCGACGTCGACGGCGACCGGCGCGACGACCTGGTGGTGGTCAGCGAACGCGTTCCGGGCGCGAGTGCCCGCGCCAGCGAGCTGCCACAGCGCGCCTACGAGCTGGTGCGCGCTCCCGCAGCGAAGTGAGGCGATGGCGGCTCGCGGCGGCCCGCACGAGCGGCCGGCACGAGGGCCTGACGCTGCGAGTCAAGGCACCGGCGGCGGCACGGTGCTGACATCGACGAGGCTGCGCAGCGCTTCCTGGACCGCCTGCAGATTCGATGGCGCGGCGGCCCCGCCCATGCCCTCGGCATTGGCGGTCTCCATGCTCTGCGCGTCGTTGCTCCAGCGGCGCAGCTTCTCGATCTTCTCGTCACGCGTGAGCGTCGGATCCACGACGACGGCACGGGGGTCTGGCAGTGGCGAGGGCTCGGCCGCGGGCACCGGGTCTTGTGGTTGCGTGTGAGCCGCGAAATCGTCAATTGCCATGGTCAAGGTGCCTCGAAGTGGTCGCGGAAGGATGCGGGGCCGAGAAGCCAGTGATCGGTGTCACTGTTCGTCGCCGTCTTCGGCGGTCTCTCCCGAGACGCCGGTCTTGCCTTCGTAGGTCTTGCCGTTGCGGTCGGTCTCGACCTCGGCGCCCGGCCGCTCGCTGCGAACCCGACGCTTGCCCGGCGGCTGCGGCTCGATCTTGGTCTTGGTCGAAACCGGCTGCTCGCCGGTGGTCTGACCCTTCGGTCGGCCCGGGCGCCGCGGCCGCGGTAGAGGGTTCGGTTTCGTCGGCGCGGTGCCGGGTGGTGCCGGCTGCGGGCGCACGGGATCTGTCGGCGGTTGCGCCGCAGTCCCTGGCTTCGGTTTGCTTCTCATCGAGGACTCCACCGGCAGTTGCGGTCGCGGCCCGAGATCGAGCGATGGCGCTCGGTGACTCGCCGCAGGTTCACGGTCGGGAAGCAATGCCCGTGCCGCTGGCGGCGGCTCGCTTGTCGTCGAGCGTCACGAGAGCCACACGGACTCGTGAGCCGCAGCGCGCGGGCAGATTGCACATTGCGGCGCCGGACTGCCGCAGACCCGCATTCCCAACTCGTTTCTTGCATGCAGAAACGAGTTGGCAACTCGCATTTGCATGCGCACGAGCGCGTTCGCGACGCCTGCAGCCACCGGCACTACTTGGGCAATGCCGGAAAGCGCTGGATCCGGCACTCGGGCAGCGACGTCAGGATCTCCCGGCAGACATCCTCCCCGACGGCCTGCCCGAACAGCACCAGCGAACGCAGGCTCGCCGGCAACCGCCGCAGACCGGCCTCGGTCACCGACGTGCCGTGCAGCGACAGCGACGTCAACTTGCTGCTGCCGAGCGCTTGCACATGCTCGTCGCCGAAGCTCGCGCCACCGAGCCCCAGCTCACCGAGACTCGGGATCCCGGCCAACCGCGCCAGCAGCGCTGGGGGAACCTCGACGCCGACCAACACCAGCCGCCGCAGCGCCCCCGCATCGAGCCACGGCTCGAGCAGTTCGGCCGGAATCTGGCCGCCGTGGACCTCGAGCGCCTCGATGCGATTCGCCAGCGCACGCATGCCGATCGGCGTGAGCCCGCCGATCCGGACGATCCCGCCGTTCGGCGTTGGCACGCAGCCAAACCCACCATCGACCAGAAGGGAGCGCAACAGAGGCAGGCGAGCCAGCTCTGCAGCCTGTTCATCGCGATGCAGAATGCCGCTCGGGATGCGCAACTCACGCAACCGCGGCAACGCCTCGCGCAACTCGAACAGGATCGAGGGCACCTCGGGCAACGGGATCGAGATCGGTTCGCCGTTGCCCAGGGTCGTGGTGAAGCGGAACGGTTCGATCTCGAGCACTTCGAGCTCGGTGAAGCGCCCGAGATGCTGCGCGAGGGTGCCGTTCGGGGGCGGCGGACAACGGAGGGCTCGCGTCGAGGCCGGCAGCGCCGGGAGCTCGGCGAGTGCGGTGCTGGCGAGGATCTCGCGCAGCTCGGGAAAGAGCAGGCCATCCATCGTTCGCCGCCAGACTTCGCTGCTGCCGGCCGAACGCAGTCCACCGAGGAGCGCGACTCCCGGCTCCGCGCGGCGGAGGAATCCGTGCACCCGCTTGCCGTCGTCGCATTCGAAGGCGAGCCAGGCGCTGACGTCGCGCGGATTCTCGTGCTCGAGCCGGAACGTCTGGTCACCGAGCGCCGGCACCGACGCAGCGACCGCGCGCGCCGCGGCAGCGCCCATCGCGGTGCGGGTCCCGTCGATCATCACGAAGCTCTTGCCGTCCGGGGTTGGCCGCACCGGGACAACGACACAGCCGGTGATGTGCGGCTGCAGAGCCAGCCATTCCTGCGCATTCACCAAGGTCTTGCCGTCGTGGAGCCACGGCTGCTGCGAAGCGGGCAGCGGATCCTGCAGCAGCGCGTCATGGTCCGCACTTTCATGTCGCAGCACGAACACACCGAACACGGCCCCCAGACCGAGCAGCGCGGCGGCCACCGCGAGCCACGGGCGCCGGCGCGTCAGCGTGCCGGTCGCCGAAGGGTCCGCGTGCGCCGGCCTTCGGAACGTCTCTTCGAGCAACACTTCGAACAGCCGCTCGCGCGGCTCGAGCATCGGTTCGTCGGTCATGACGTCTCCTGCAGTCGCCGTTGCACACACGCCGCCAGCGCGGCCCGCAGCCGGACCAGCAGACTCTTCACCCCTTCCTCGCCGAGCCCGAGCTCGCGGCCGATGCCGACGCGCTCGACGCCATCGCCATAGCGAAGCTGCAGCGCCCGCCGCGAGCGTTCGGGCAGTTCGTCGACACAGTGCCGGAGCGCCAGCAAGCGGCGATCGGCGTCATCGGGGCCGGCGACCTCGACCCACTCCGCGTGCAGTCGTTCGAGGTCCGGCTGCTCCCGCCCGGCGGTGCGCAGGTGCATGCGCAGCCGGTTGCGCGCCGTCGTCAGCAGCCAGCCGTCCGGCAGCGGCCCGCTAGGCGACGCACGCAGCGCCGCGAGCAGCGTGTCCTGCGCGAAGTCCTCGGCGAGGTCGGCCGGACACCCGAGGAACCGCAGGTAGCGCCAGGTCCGCGCCCGCGCCGCCGCGGACCACGACGGATCCCGCGCCGGAGAATCGGACGGCGGCGCGGCGGGAACGGGAGGGCTCACCAAAGGAAGATGCCCGAACCCGACCGCCGGGGGTGCGGCCGCGCGACGATTCGTTCGGCGACGGTCGAAGCCATCGCCGACTGCCATCCATCGCGCGGCACTTGTAGATTCGCCGGGATGCAGGCCAGTGACGACCGCACCGCGCGCAACCTCGGCTGGCTCGTGGTCGGCCTCGCCGTGGTCCTGCAGTGGGGCTGGGCGCTGTGGTCACCGACCCAGCCGATCTCGGACTTCCAGCGCTACTACGAGGTCGCCAGCGAGTTCGCCGCCACCGGCGAACTCAGTCACCAGGGCCGCCCGTACATCTTCCAGCCGCCGGCGTGGCCCTTCACGCTCGGTTGCCTGTTCAAGCTGACCGGCCCGAGCGTGCTCGCCGGCAAGCTGCTGAACGCGCTGCTCGGCAGTCTCGCGGTGGCGATGCTGTGGTCGCTGCTGCTGCGGCTGGCACGGCCGGGCTGGCTGCGCGTGGTCGCGTTCGCGCCGGTCGCCCTGTGCCCGCTGTGGATCGGCTACACCAGCGTGCTCGGCACCGAGTGCCTGTCGGCGTTCCTGATGGTGACGACGGTGTGGACGATGATCTTTGCGCCGGGGCGCTGGCTGGTGTCGGGCTTGTGCCTGGGCCTGCTGGTGCTCAACCGGCCGCAGTACCAGCTGCTGATCCCGGCGCTGCTGCTGTGGAGCCTGTGGCACGGCCGCGGCATGTTCTGGCGCGTGCTGCTGTGGTCGCTGGTCGCGGCCGCGGTGGTGGCGCCGTGGACGCTGCGCAATCTGCGCGTCACCGGCAGCTTCGTCACCGTCGCCGGCTATTCGGGCTACGTGCTGCTGGTCAACAACAACGGCGGCAACCCCGAGACCGGCTGGATGCCGCTGTCGGACATCGAACTGACCGCGGCCGACCGCGAACGCTTCGAGGCGGTCGGCGCCGGCGATTTGTTCCGCCCCGGCGACGAGGATGCGAAGACGTTCCGCTGGACGCCGGCGGTCGACGCGATCGCGAGTTCGATCGCCGTGCGGTGGATCCTCGCCAACCCCGGCGAGTTCCTGCGCAAAGCGGCGGTCCGGTTGTGGCGCATGTACGGCGACTCGGTGGAGATGACGACGTGGATCACGCGCGGCACCGAGTGGCCGGCCCCGGTGCTGCACTACCGCCGCGCGATCGGCTGGCTCGCGTTCGCGGCGGCGGTGTTCGGCATGCTGCGCCTGCTGCGGCGCGACACGCATCCGGCGCTGATCGTCACGGTGGCGATGTACGGACTCGGCATCGCGACCGCCGCGGTGTTCGAAGGGCAGGGCCGCTATGCGCTGCCGACCTGGCCGCTGGTGGCGCTGCTGGCGGTCGGGGCGCGGCCGCGCGCTGCGGCGTCGCCGTCACCGGTGCTTCAGGAACCATAGCTCCGCGCGCCGCACCGCCTCGCGGTTGGCCTCGACCTCCGGTCCCTGCGCCGCGTCGTAGCCGAACGTCTCGCCGGCGATCTGGCGCAGCGCCTGCAGCACCGCGCGCCGCTGCGGTTCGAGCTCGCTGCGCATGCCCTTCACCAGGTCCGGCATCGCCGCCTTGCCGCGCCGCACCAGTTCGGCCGTGCACTCGTCGACGTCGGCGGGCTTGCTGTGCACGCCGATCGAGGCCAGCGTCACCACCCGCGGTGTGATCGGCGCCGCCACCTTCTGGAACTTGCGCCGCAGGAACAACACCGCGAACGCGGTCGGCACCGCATCGCCGCGACCGCGATCGAGATGCTGCCCCGGATGGCCGTCGGTCAGGCTGCGCCAGCCGCCGCCGGGCAGCTGCTCGTCGCACAACATGCGGGCCCCGACCGCATACCAGTCGACCTGCGTGCCGACCGTGGTGACGTCGCACAGGATCGCCGCGCGTTCGAGCCCGTAGTGGAAGTAGTAGCTCCAGCGCTCCTTCGGCGAACCGATCGCGTCCGGGTTGGCGGCGAACCACTGCCAGCCGCGCGTGATGCCCGTCGTCAGCTTCTTGCCGGCCACCGAGTCCTCGCCGAGGGCCTGCCGACAGATGGCGAGCACCGCGATGCCGGCGGCCGTCATCGACGCGTAGCCGACGCGCCCTTTGCCGTGGAACCGCGTGTAGCCGAAGCCCCCGTAACCGTCCTGCTGCGCCTGCACCTCGGCCGCGAGCCGGCTCCACACCGGGGATTCGACGGTGACCCCCAGCGCCGCGGCCGCGCGCAGCCCGAGCGCGCCATACTGCGTGTTGCTGAGGTCCCACGTCGACGGCCGACGCATGTACTGGAACCCGCCCTCGTCGCTGCGATGGTCGAGCAGCGCCTTGCCGTCGGCCTTGGCGAGCTTCTGCCGATCCGGGAACTCCGGGCAGGCCTCGAGCACCATCAGCCGCAGCGCCAGGTCATAGGTCTGGTCCGGCTTGCCCGCCGCCAGCTGCTTGATCGCCGCCTGCATCGCCTTGTCGTCGAGTGGCACCCCGTCGTGCAGCGCCGCGAGCACCAGCAGCGCCAGTTCGCCGGGGCGGGTCGCTGGCACTGCCGCCTCGCGCAGGTGCGCCAGCAGCGGCGCGCGCGCGTCGTCGAGCGCCTGCCGCACGCGGGCGGCCAGGTCGTCCTGCGCCATTGCCGCAGCGATCGTGAGCCAAACGATGCTCGCGAGGCGCAGCGGCAGGGTAGAAGCAACCATGATGGGCAACGATAGCGAACGAGGTGTCGGCGCGGGGCCCGATGGCGCACCTGGCAACGCATCCGGCCGCGGCGGCGATGCGAACGGCGCCGCACCGATGCGTATCGCCATCACCGGTTCGTCGGGCTTCGTCGGCGAGGCCCTGGTGCAGAGCCTGCGCGTCGATGGCCACGACATCGTGCGGCTGCAGCGCGGCAGCGGTGGCGGGCCCGGCACCGCGCGCTGGGACCCGGCCACCGGTGCGCTCGACCAGCAAGCGCTCGGACGACTCGATGCCGTCGTGCACCTGGCAGGTGAGAACGTCGCCGGCGGGCGCTGGAACGCGACCCGCAAGCGCGCGATCGCCGACAGCCGCGGCCCGGCGACGACGGCGCTGTGCCGCGCCCTGGCGGCGCTGCCGCAGCGACCGGCGGTGCTGGTCAGCGCCTCCGCGACCGGCATCTACGGCGATCGCGGCGACGAGCTGCTCGACGAGGACAGCCCCGCCGGCAGCGGCTTCCTCGCCGACGTCGCGCGCGCGTGGGAAGCGGGCACCGAGCCGCTGCGCGCGAGCGGCACGCGGGTGGTGAACCTGCGCATCGGCATGGTGCTCGACCCGAGCGGCGGCGCGCTGCGACGCATGCTGCTGCCGTTCCGGCTCGGCATCGGCGGCCGGCTCGGCGCCGGTCGTCAGTGGATGAGCTGGATCACGCGCGACGACCTGGTGGCCGCGATCCGGTTCGCGCTGCGGCGCGCGGAACTCCGCGGCCCGGTTGCCGCGGTGAGCCCGAATCCGGTCACCAACCGCGAGTTCACGGCCGCCCTCGGCCGCGCGCTGCGGCGCCCGACGATCCTGCCGGCGCCCGCGTTCGCGCTGAAGCTGGTGTTCGGTGAGATGGCCTCGGCGCTGCTGCTGGCGAGCCAGCGCGTGCAGCCCAGGCGCCTGCTGGCGGCCGGCTTCGCGTTCACGGCACCGACGCTCGACCAGGCGCTGGCTGCGCTGCGCCGCGGCTGACGCAGCCCGACCGGCGCGCTTGTTTTTCGCCCCCTCGCCGATTGAATCGGGCGGTGAGCCAATCCCGCCGAGCCACGCGCGCATGATCGTCATCTACGCGCCGTTCCCATCGCCCGAACGGGTCCGCGGCGGCTGGATGGGGCGCATCGCCGCGATCGAGCGCCTGTTCGTAGACCGCGAACGCGTCTACGTCTACCCGGGCGATCCGGCGCACGCCGGCAACCCGCGCGACTATCGCGTGCACGTGGGCGACGTGGCGCCGAAGGCGAAGTTCGCGTGGCTCGACTTCCGCTTCTCCAACCACCATCGCTGGCTGAGCCAGCGCATCGACGAGGCCGAGTTCGTCTACGCGCACACCTGCCACTCCTCGCACCACCTGCTGCCGTACTACCGCACCGGCAAGATCGTCACCGACCTGCATGGCATCGCGCCGGAGGAAGAGGAACTGCAGGGCAATCCCGATCGCGCGCGGTTCTTCGCCGGCCTCGAGGAGGACATGATCCGCGGCAGTGCGGCCCTGGTCACCGTCACCGAGGCGATGATCGACCACTTCCGCGGCAAGTACCCGGGCATGAGCACGCCGTCGATCCGGCTGCCGATCGTCGACATCGCCCGCGGCCAGGTTCGGCTCGAACGACCGGCGCGCAGCAAGCCGCGCGTCGTCTATGCCGGTGGCACGCAGAGCTGGCAGAACATCGACCGCATGATGGCGGCGATCGCACGCGGCCGCGGTCGCTTCGAGTTCGAGCTGTGGACCGACTCGATGCCGGCCATGCGCGCCGCGGCCGAACGCGCCGGGGTCGCCGACGTGGTCCGCATCGGCACTGCTGCGCCCGAGCAACTGCCGTCGATCTACGGCGACGCCGACTACGGCTTCGTGTTGCGCGACGACATCGCGGTCAACCGCGTCGCCTGCCCGACCAAGCTGTCGGAGTATCTCGCGTTCGGCGTGGTGCCGATCGTGCAGCTCGAATCGCTCGGCGACTTCCTGCAGCTCGGCTATCGCGGGGTGCGCGTCGAGGACTTCGAGGCGGGTCGGTTGCCTGCCGCCGACGAACTGCTGCAGCTGCGGCGGCGCAACGCCGAGGCGTTCGCCGCCCTCGAACGCGAGTTCCAGCGCGGTTCGCAGCGCCTGCGCGAACTGCAGCCGGCGGCCGCGCGCGAGTCGATGCGCCACAAGGCGAGCGTCTTCCTGTGCGCGCACGAGCGCGCCGCGTTCTATCCGGTGCGCTGGGGCGGGGTGACCATCGACCGCGGCTCGAGCCGGCAGAGCCTGCCGTGGCCCGAGGAAGTCGGCCCGGTGGTCGATCGCACCATCCCGATCCCCGCCGGCGACGTCGTGCGCGGCATCGAACTGAAGCTGGCGTTCCCGCCGTTCCTGACCACGCCGGTGCAGGTCGAGTGCATCGACGACACCGGCCGCAGTCACCCGTTGACCCTGACCGGCGATCACGACGTCGACGCCCACGGCAACTGGCTGTTCGGTCGCGGCGGTGGGCTGCGGGCCGTGCTCGAACCGGCCGCGGCGGTGACCAGGTTGCGGATCCGCTTCGAGTTCGTGCTGGTCGGGCCCGAGGCGCTGGTGGCCGCCGCGAGCTCGCCCGCACCACCGGCGCGCCCGCTGCGGCAGCTCGCGCAGCGCGTGCGGGCGCTGCTCCGACGCCGCCGCTGACGGCTGGATTCGCGCCGGCCGGCCTTGCCGGATCGACGACACGGGCCGATGGTCGTCGCCCCACGAGTGACACATGCCGAATCTCGCCACGCTCCGCGGCCCGATCGCTGCCCTCGCCCTGCTGACGCCCACGGCGGCTCAGTTCGTCAATCGCGCCACATGGCTCGGTAACGATGACGAATCGTTCCGCCGCGACTTCGCGCAGGGCACCGAGTATTTCCTCGATCGCTTCGGCTACGTGGTCGCGGCCCCGTGGCACGACCGCGACCTCGCGCACTACGGCAACCGCGCCGACTTCCGCTTCGGCTCGACCAGCGGCACGCAGTTCACGGTCGAAGGCCGGCTCGACCAACGCATCGACCTCGGCTCCGGCGCCGCGTTCCGCTACCACGTGCTCCAGGGCGAGAACCGCGACGCGCGCTTCCTGCGCAACGAGCTCGCGATCGAGTATGCGCTCGACGACAGCACGGCGCTGTTCGCGCAGGGCTCGCTGTTCGCCGACAAGAGCCTGATCGACGTGTCGGTCGGGGCCTGGTTGTTCCGCCGCGACGACGACGCGCTGCGGGTGATGCTGACCGCGGTCGACTGGACCAGCGAGAAGAGCGAGGACGTGGAATACACCGAGGCGCCGTGGGCGGTGATGGTCGGCGGCGCGTTCGGGGACACCGAGGACCACCGGCTCGTGTTCGAGCTGTCGGGGCAGTTGCCGTTCACGCAACGCGATCGCGAACTCGGCGACCGCCTCGAACTGCAGCGCTGGATCGGCACCGTCGAGAGCCGGCTGCGCCTCGACGCACGCGACGTGCTGGTGACCGCGATCGAGTCGGAGTGGACCGAGAAGGACTTCCTGCCGGCGGTCGCGACCGATCCGCGCCTCGAGGCGTTCGATCGCAACTTCCACCAGCTGCGCGCCGAGTGGTGGCGCGACACCGAGCAGCCGTGGTCGATCGGCGCGTTCTATACCTTCCATCGCGAGGACGGCCGCCGCGAACTCGACCCCGCGGCCGATCTGCGCACGCGTCGCGCCGAGTGGTTCGCGTTCCTGCGCACGTCCTGGCGCGCCACCGACCGGCTGTCGATCGAACCGCAACTGCTCGCCGGCTTCGTGCGCGATCGCTTCCGCGACGGCACCGACGACCGCGACGAGGATCGCTTCGAGGGCAAGATCAACTGGAACGCGCGCTGGCAGTTCTCGCCCGCGGTGTCGCTGACGCTGATCGTCGGCACGCAGATCGACGAGCCCGCCTTCGGTGGCGGCGGCGCGCAGTTCATCGCCACCTTCTGAGTCGCTACGACACCAGCGCCGCCAGCGCGCGGATCCGCGCCGCCCAGTCGTTGTCACGCACGAACGCCGCCACCGCGGCGCGATCGAACGGGGCGCCGACCGCCGCGCCGACCTTCGCCGCGAAGTCGCGCGCATCGCGCGCCAGCGCCACGCCGGGCACCCCCTCGAGCTCCTCCATCGCGGTCGCGACCACCGGCCGCGCCATCGCCAGGTACTCGTACACCTTCAGCGGATTGACGAACTTCGTCAGCCGCAGGTCGGTGCGGAACGGGATCACGCACACCGCCGCGTGATCGAGATACGCCGGCAGATCGCGCTGCGCCTTCGGGCCGAGGAACTTCACGTGCGCGTGCTGCGCCTGCAGTTCGAACGCGCGCGGCGCCGCCGCATGGTCGCCGATGAACACGAAGCACAGCTGCGGGTGCGCCTCGATCGCCGCCGTCATCGCCACCCAGTCGAACCACTCGCCGTACAACGAGCCGACGTAGATCACCACCGGCTTGCCGGTCGGCAGATCGGCAGGTCGCGGCAGCCCCGGATCGGGCCGGAACAGCAGGCTGTTGACCGCGTTCGGCACCAGGCGCACCGCGCGCCCGGCGCGCGCCGCCAGCGCCTCCTGCAGCGTGCGCGCCGACGCGACCAGGTGATCGGCGAGCGCGATGAACTCGTTCTCGATCTTCGGGTCGTACCACGAGCCACCGAGCGACGACTCCCACAGATCGATGTAGTCGAACACGTAGTGGGCGCGCGCCAGGCCGGCCTTCAGCTTCTGCACGGTCGCCATCGCCGCCGGGTGCGGGAACTCGGTGAACACGAGGCACGGCACGTCGAATGCACCGTAGCGGGCCACGAACTCGGTCGGATCGAAGCGTTCGTGGGCCTGCAGCTCGAGCAGCGTGTAGTCGATGTCGAAGAACAGCTTGTCGACCTGGTCGCCGTAGCGCGGATACAGGTTGAGGAACAGCACCTTGAAGCCGGCGCGCGTGAACTCGAGCGCCATCTGCGTCGCGCGCTGACCGCCGCCGATGTCGGTCAGCGGCACGCCGCTGATCAGCACCACCAGACCGCGGATGCGGCGCTTCTCGACCTCGATGCGCGGGCGCCTCTCGCGCCCTTCGCGATAGCCGATCACCTGCATGCCGCGCAGCGTGCGCGGGTCGGGCCGATCGGCCGGCGTGAAGTGATAGTCGCCGAAGCCGCTCTCGCCGTCGCCGACCGCGTACTTGCGCGCGAGGTCGAACACCGCCGCGGTCTTGGTCGGCGCATCCCACACCACGCGCGCGCGCTTGCTGATGACCCAGCGCGCGGACACGCGCCGGCAGGCCAGCCCGAACAGCGTGTCCTCGCCGGTGCGCGTCAGGTGTTCGGGGAAGCCGCCCGCCGCGTCGAACACTTCGCGCCGCACCGCCATGCAGCGCGCCGACGGCAGGAAGCGGTCGAACCACTGGAACGTGTCCCAGTCCGGCACGAAGCACGTCACTGCCGCGCACGGCCGCGCCGCGTCGAACAGGCCGCAGATGACGTCGGCCCGTTCGCCGGCGAACGGCCCGACCAGATTGGCGAACACGTTCGGCCGCAGCTGACAGCCCGCGTCGACGAACACCAGGATCGGAGCGGTGGCGGCCCGCACGCCGAGGTTGCGACCGGCGGCGATGTTCACCTCACCGGCGGCCACCACGCGGAACCACGTCGGGTGCCGCGCCGCGAACGCCTGCGCGATCGCCAGCGTGGTGTCGGTCGAGCCACCGTCGACCAGCACGAACTCGCGCGGTCGCAGCGACTGCGCCTCGACGCTGGCGAGGAACGCCGCCAGCCCCTTCGCCTCGTTGCGGACCGTCACCACCACCGCGAAGTCGCGCTCGACCGACGCGGCGGCGAAGTCGCGGTCGATGACGACGACCTCGACCGGCTTCAGGACCTCGAGACCGTCGTAGGCCCACGGCTCCTTGGTCGTGTTGCCATCGCCGACCACCAGCGGCGGAGTGCCGCGGATGCCTCGCATCACCTTCGCGGCGGCGACGCGCAGCAGGGCCACCCCGCCCTGTTCGCGATAGACCTGGCGCGACATCGCGGCGTACTTGGCGAACAGGGCAAGCGGTCCTGGACGAGGGTTGGTCATGGCCGGCGACTCGGCGGCGCAGCGTAGAACTGCCCGGCCAGCGCCTCCACCCCTTTCAACGGCGCGCCATGGTTCGATCGCGTTCGCGATACGATCGCCCCCGCGCTCGGTCATCGCGGGGCCCCGTGGCCGCTGACGATCGGCCGGCACCCAGGTGGATACCGCGGCGTCGCTGCCGGCCTTTCGACCATCATGAAGCACCTCACCCTGCTGACTCTGCCGCTGCTGTCTCTGGCGACGCTGCCGGCCCAGGAACTCGCCACGATCGGCACGTTCGTCGACCTGGACGGCAACCCGGTCGCCGACGCGACCATCACCTTCGCGACCTCGCCGCCAGCTGTGTTCGACACGTTCGCACCCGCGCAGCTGCTGGTGGCCACCACCGACGCCAGCGGCAAGTTCCGGGTCAAGCTGCGCCAGGGCACCGCCTACTCCGTGTGGGCACTCGGCCCGCGGCAGGGCGCGCGACGCCTGCGTAGCAAGGTCGAAGAGGGCGTGGTCGCCGGCAGTGTGCTCGCGCTGCGCGCCGCGACGGGCCAGGACGCCGGCACGCTGCAGATCGACGGACTCGCCGGCCTCGGCAACGGCCCCTTCACCGCCGAGGTCCACACGCCGGCGCTGCATGGGCCGACCTTCCGCGTGGTGGTCCCGGCCGACGGTGCCGTGGTCCTGCCCGACCTGCCGGTCGGCGACTACAAGGTGCGGCTGTTCGGACCGGACCAGCGACTGGTGATCGGTCAACTGGATCGCAGCGCCGATCGCGCGACGATCGCCAACCTGCGACCGACCGCCATCGAAGTGGTCGATCGTCACGGCAAGCCCGTGGCCGGCGCCCGCGTCGGCATGCTCGCCAACCTGTTCGCGCACGAATCGGCGCTGCAGTTCACCCGACGCCATCACGGCGGCGTGGTCGAAGCGCCGCCGACCGACGCCGACGGCCGCACGACGATCCCCCACGCGGTGGACGGTGGCCCGCTGGTGGCTTGGAGCGACACCGCTGCCGCGCTCCTGTCGACGCGCGGACCGCAGCGGATCGAGGCCGGCGTACTGATGGACGCCACCGACGCAGCGAACGACCAGCCGCTGCGCCTCGTGCTCCTCGATGCCCCGTCGCTGCGCGGGCGCCTGCACCAGGACGGTGTGGCGCTGATGGATCGGGGCATCGCCGTGCGCACCACCATCGTGTGCAAGAGCCAGGGCGCGGCTGCTACCACCACGCAGTGGTTCACCCAGGTGCACACCGCGCGCACCGACCAGAACGGCGAGTTCGGATTCGCTGCCATGCCCGGCCCGATCGAGTCGTTGCAGCTACTGCTCGACACCGGCGATGACGTGCCGTCGCTGGCGCTGGTGCGCACCGAGGTGCCGGCGACGCCGCTGAAGTTCGATGTCGCGAGGTGGCCGCTGGCGACCCTGCAACTGCACGGCGACGGGGCGATACCGCCGGCGCTCGTGCGCTTCCTGCTGTGGCCGGCGGAACCGGCGCTCCAACAGCTCGACCCGATCGTGCTGATCGGGGACCGCAGCGGTCGCGCCCGCGCCCGCCTCGAGCCGGGCGCGTGGTTCCTGCTCGCGACCGACGGCGACAGCTACGCCGCCGAAGTGATCGAGGTGCAGGGGCAGGAACCGTTCACGGTGCAACCGCAGCTGTGCCCGCTCGCGCGCATGAGCGGCCGCGTCGTCGACGGCGATGGCAAGCCGGTCGCCGGCGCCGTCTTCTTCCCCGGTGGCTGGTCGGCCCAGAACCCCGACCTCCGCACGCCGTTGGCGAGACAACTCTTCGCGCACCACCACCGGGTCAACGGCGGGCTGATACCGGCCGCGCGCACCGATGCCGACGGCCGGTTCGTGGTCCGTCTGCTGACGGTGAAGGGCTGCACGACGAACGGCCAGCTGTTCGGCCGCGGCCAGGCCCGGGTCGAGTTCCAACCGGCGGAGAATGTCGAGATCCGGCTGCTCGACTGACGGCCATCGACGGCAGCAGGCGGCCGGCAACACCCGGCCAGACGGACTCCCGACCGCCACCCCTTTCGCCGGCGAGGCCGAGCCCGTAAGCACTCACGGATGCCACGCGCGGTCGCCGCTCCGTTCTCCTTCGCCCTACTGGCCCTCGCCGCGGCCGCGCAGACCAACAAGCAGCCTGCACCGGCGACCCCGGCCGCCGCCGAGGACCCGGTGAAGGGCGCCGACATCGCCGCGTTCCGCAGCTGGCTGCAGGACTACCGGACCGGCGCGGTGCGGCTGGTCAAGGAAGGGCGCACCGACGAAGCCGCCCTCGGCGCGCTCGGCGAACGCATGCAGAAGCTGGCCAAGTGGAACAGCCTCGACGCCGCGAAGATGTTGTTCGAAGCGGCGAGCATCGACCCGAAGCCGAGCGGCACCACCTCCTCGACCGAGCTCGTCGACTACCACCGCGAACTGCAGCCCTGGCGCGTGCAGGCGATGGCCTGCCAGCAGCTGCGCACGATGACCGGCCCCGACATCCTGCCGTGGCTGCTGCAGATGCTGCAGGCGCCGGGCATCCGCGCCGCGAAGAAGAACCAGGACCAGCAGCACGCCGCCGCCGTGCTGCGCGTGCTCGGCGGCCACCCGAGCGTCGAGGCCCAGCTCGAACTGCTGCGCGCCTGTCGCACGATGCCGACCGAACTGCGCGTGCAGGCCGTCAACGCGATGGCCAAGGACCCGACGCTCGACCTGGTGCCGACGCTGCACGAACTGCTGCGCGACACCGAGCCGAACGTGCGCATCGCCGCCTGCAACGCGATCGGCGCGGCGATGCAGCCGCACGTCGACGAGAGCCAGGGCCGCAACCCGACCGGAGCCGCGCTGCAGCTGCGCGATGTCTCGATCCAGAAGCTCGAGGAGATGCTGGTCAAGGACCAGGTCTGGCAGGTGCGCAGCGCCGCCGGCTTCGCGCTGGCGATCCAGAAGTGCAAGCCGGTGATCCCGGCGCTGATCCGCGGCCTCGAGGCCGAACTGGCGCGCAAGAAGGACCCATGGGCGATGGACGTGCGGCTGCACAAGCTGCTCGAGGGCCTGACCGGCCAGACCGTCGTGCGCGGCGGCATCGCGCCGTGGAAGGACTTCTGGCAGAAGGAAGGCGCTTCGTTCGCGGTGCGCCCGGCGACCGCGCCGGGCCAGCCGAAGGCGAAGGCCGATCAGTACGAGAAGTTCTTCGATCTCGAGGTCGAATCGGACCGCGTGCTGTTCGTGCTCGACTTCAGCGGCTCGATGGCCGAACCGATCACGCTGCAGGCGCGCACCACCGCCGCCGCGCCCGGCACCACGACGACCAAGGCCGCGATGGTGGTCAGCGAGCTGAAGAAGCTGGTCATGTCGCTGCCGGACGGCGCGCTGGTCAACCTGATCGTGTTCAGCGACGACGTGCGGATCTGGCGGCAGGAAGGCAACCGGCCGGCGCTCGTCAAGCTCGACGACGAGGCCCGCGACGACCTGCTCGGCAACTTCCTCGACACGCTGCGGCCGAACGGCCCGACCAACCTCTATGACGCGCTCGACAAGGCGCTCGACTTCGGCGGCCGCGGTCTGCACGACAAGTACTATGCAGCCGGCTTCGACACGCTGTACGTGATCACCGACGGGGCACCAACCGCCGGTGCCGTGGTCGACAAGGACGAGATCCGCCGCCGCGTGCGCGAGACCAACCAGCTGCGGCGGATCGCGATCCACTGCATCACGTTCGGCGACCAGAACGACACCAGCTTCCTGGGTCCGTTGGCGACCGAGAACGGTGGTCGCCACATCCATGTCGAGTGAGCCGTGATTGTCCTTGCGCGGTGGGCGTCGCCGCCGTTGCATCTTTGCCCCAGTTCACGACGCACCAATGATCATGCCCGGCTCTCCACG
>JALORC010000187.1 GCA_025459175.1 Planctomycetota bacterium
AGTTCGGGGTGTTGCCGTCGTCGTCGTAGCCGAGCCGGCCGCCGATGCTGAGCGTGCGCCGCGGCAGCCCGGACTCACCGAGCGCCCAGCGTGCGATGTCCATCTGATGGATGCCCTGGTTGCCGACGTCGCCGTTGCCGGTGTCGGTCACCCAGTGCCAGTCGTAGTGCAGGTTCTTGCGCGCCAGGGGTCGCTTCGGCGCCGGCCCGGTCCACAGCTCGTAGTCGATGTGTTCGGGCACCGTCTGTGGCCCGCGCACCTTGCCGATGCTCTGCCGCGGCTTGTAGCAGAGCCCGCGCGCGAGGCGGACCTTGCCGAGGTTGCCCGCTTGCAGCCAGGCGATGCCGGCGGCGATGCCGTGACTCGAGCGCGACTGCGTGCCGGCCTGCACGATGCGGCCGTACTTGGCGGCGGCGGCGACCAGCTGGCCGCCCTCCCAGATGTTGTGCGACACCGGCTTCTCGACGTAGACGTCCTTGCCGGCCTGACAGGCCCAGATCGCCTGCAAGGCATGCCAGTGGTTGGGCGTCGCGATCGAGATCGCATCGACATCCTTGCGCTCGAGCACCTGGCGCAGATCCGCGTAGGTGTCGACCTTCTCGCCGCGGTCGGTGAACTGCTTCGCCGCCTTGGCCAGCACCTCGGCATCGACGTCGACCAGCGCCACGATGCGCACGCCGGGCAGTCGGCGCAGGCCCGCGATGTGGTCGGCGCCGCGGCTGCGGATGCCGACGCAGGCGATGCGCACCTCCTCGCACGGTCGCCACGGCCCGGCCGCGAACGAACGGGCCGAGGTCAGCGCCAGCAGGGACGAACCGGTGGTCTGCAGGAAGCCGCGTCGCGTGAGGTTGGCCATGGTGCGTTGCTGCCGGTCGACGGGGTGGCGAGTGGCCCGCGGACGATAGTGCGGTGACTCCGTCCGTGCACTCGCGGCGAGTTGGACGGCGATGGCAAGCAGCCGGCTCTCTGCGTGCTCAGGTGCCAACGACTGCGCGCAGGGCATTGGACACGCCGACTCCGGTCGGCAGGTAGAAGACCAGCGCCTGTGCGAACAGGGGGAATGACAACAGCCCGAACGACGGCGGGACCGCGATCGTGTAGTCGGCCTGGCCGGAGAACGTGGCGACCAGCGCCGTGGCCTCGTTGGCGACGAACTGCTGGCAACCAGGCCAGCCGAGCGGTGCCAGATCGAACGGCAATGCATGTGCAGGTGGGCCCGGATCGATCGAGTCGCTGGTGCCCAACACGAACACCGCGATGGTCAGCGTCGTCGGCAGATTGCCCAGGCGGAACCGCGCGGTCGCGCCGAGCCGCGGCGGCTCGTTGGCAACTCCGGCGAGAGCCGGCACCAGCGCGTTCGGGCCCGGGCAACCCACGCCGAACGTCGTCACACTGGCAGGGCGGTCGGCATACTCGAACGTGTCGTCGAAGGTCGGCCACGACGAGCCCTTGCCGCCGAACATCACGAAGACCGAGCGCGCCGCGTCGTAGGCTCCGCTTGCCTGCGTGCGTTCCGGCGCCGAACCCGTGCCGCCTTCTCGGGTCCAGTCGACGCCGTTCCACGACCACGTCTCGGTGACCGGAGAGCCGGCGCTCGCGAACGTGGTGCCGCCGAGCAAGACCGTCTTCTGGAGGTGCGGCAGGTAGTGCAGCGTGTGCGATTCCCGTCGTGGTGGCACGTTCACCGACTGCCGCTGCGTCCAGGTCGCACCGTTCAGCTCCCAAGTCTCCGCCGTCGGCTGACTGGCCCCGTGGAGCGTGCCGCCGAACATCACGACGACGTTGCGCGCGGCGTCGAACGCCATCGCATGCAGGTAGCGCGGAGTCGGCGATGCGGCGAGCGCGAGCTGGGTCCAGGTCCCGTTCCACAGCCAGGTGTCGTTCAATGCCGTGCCGTACGGCGACGGACCGCCGATGCCGCCGAACAGCAGGGCGCCTTGACTCGTCGCCACCATCGCTGCGTAGGCGCGCGCCGGGGGATTGGGTCCTGGCGGAGTCGACCATTGGCCTTGCACAAGGCGGTGGGTGTCGCCGAGGAACGTTTGCGAGCTGCCGCTGCCGATCAGCCCGCCGAACAACAGCAGACCGCCAGCGCCGTCGGCGCCGAAGCAAGCGAGCCGGCGAGCCTGCACGCCGCCCCACGCCGACTGCAGCCAGTCGGTGCCGTCCCATTGCCACAGGTCGGGCTGCAACTGAGCACCGCCCGATAGTCCCCCGCTGAACAGAAAGATCCGTTGCGTCGCGGGGTCGTAGGCCATGGCGGGTTGCGTGCGCGGCGACGGCCGGTTGGCTGGTGTGGGCTGTAGCCACAGGCCTTGGCAGGGGATCGCGGCAGCGAACAGCGGAACGAGGATCCAAGGACGCATGGCGAGAGGGCCGTGGTAGGGCGAGTGCGTCGGCGCAGCATACCACCGCCAAAGAGTGCTTCGTGCGCCCCGTCGCCGCCATCCGCGTCAGTTGGCGGCGCGGCGGCGAGAACCGGGGGGTGGGGCGCGGGTTGCGCCCGATTCACTCAGCCCTTGCCGCGCTGCTGCCACTTCGCCAGCAGCGCGTGCGCCGCCCGCGGACTCAGCTCGTCGAGATCGAGCCCACGCAGCTCTTCGACGATCGGATCCGGCGGCGGCGCGAACAGTTCCTTCTGCTTGAGCCCGGGTTTCGCGCGATCGCGCGCCGCGACCAGTGTCTCGCGCACCTCGCCGCTTTCGTCGTCGAGCTTCTCGAGCACCGTCTTCGCGCGCTCGAGCACCGCCTTCGGGATGCCGGCGAGCCGCGCCACGTGCAGGCCGTAGCTGCGGTCGGTGCCGCCCTGTTCGATGCGGTGCAGGAACACGATCTCGTCGCCCCATTCGCGCACCGCGACGCGGCAGTTGACGATGCCGCGGCCGGGACCGGCGAGGTCCATCAGTTGGTGGTAGTGGGTCGCGAACAGCCCGCGACAGCGGATGCGATCGTGCAGGTCCTCGGCGATCGCCCAGGCCAGCGACATGCCGTCGTAGGTGCTGGTGCCGCGGCCGACCTCGTCGAGCACCACGAGGCTGCGCGCGGTGGCGTGGTTCAGGATGTTGGCGGTCTCGGTCATCTCGACCATGAACGTCGACGCGCCGCGGCTGATGTCGTCAGCGCCACCGACGCGCGTGAACACGCGGTCGACGAGGCCGATGTGCGCGGCCTTGGCAGGCACGAACGAGCCGATCTGCGCCATCACCACGATCAGCGCGTTCTGGCGGATCCAGGTCGATTTGCCGGCCATGTTCGGACCGGTCAGCAGCACCAGGCGCCGGCCCGGCGGCTCGAGATCGGTGTCGTTGGCGACGAACGAACCGGCGGCGTGGGTCGATTCGATGACCGGGTGCCGCCCGTCCTCGATGCGCAGCAGCAGCGAGTCGTCGACGACGGGCCGGCAGTAATCGCGTTCGCGCGCCACCGTCGCGAGTCCGGCCAGCGCGTCGAGTTCGGCCACCGCCTGCGCGGTGCGCTGCAGCCGCGGCACGGCGGCGGCGACCTGCTCGCGCAGCGCCGTGAACAGCTCGTACTCGAGCGCCTTGCCGTTCTCCTCGGCCTTCAGCACCTTGGTCTCGAACGTGCGCAGCGCGTCGGTGACGTAGCGCTCGGCGTTCTTGGTGGTCTGCTTGCGCACGAACTCCGGCGGCAGCGCCACCTCGCGGTGCGTGTGCGTGATCTCGATGTAGTAGCCGAACACCTTGTTGAACCCGACCTTCAGGCTCGAGATGCCGGTGCGTTCGACCAGTTCGCCCTGGTAGCGCGCGAGCCATTCGGAACTGTCGCGCGCCAGCGTGCGCAGCTCGTCGAGTTCCTGGTGATGGCCTTCGCGGATCACGCCGCCTTCCTTGATCGTCAGCGGCGGATCGTCGACCAGCGCCTGCCCGATCGCATGGGCGAGGTCGGGCAGCGGGTCGATCGCCGCCGCCAGTTCGCAGAGCCGCGGGGCACGGCAGTCGCGCAGCCGCGCGCAGATCGCCGGCAGCCGGTCGAGGCTCTGTCGCAGACCCTGCAGGTCGCGGCCGTTGGCGCGGCCGAACGCGGCCCGCGACGACAGCCGTTCGAGGTCGAGCACGGCGCCGAGCTGGGTCGTCACCAGCGTGCGCAGTTCGCCGTCGTCGAACAGTTCGCCGACTGCCTCCTGGCGGCGCAGGATCGGCGGCAGCTGGGCCAGCGGCGCCAGCAGCCAGTGCCGCAGCAGCCGCGCGCCCATCGGCGTCGAGGTGCGGTCGAGGATCGACAGCAGCGACGTGCCCTCGGCGTCGCGCATCGTCTGCACCAGTTCGAGGCTCTGCCGCGTGGCGCGATCGAGCCGCATGAACGAACCGTCGTGCCAGACCTCGATGCCGCGCAGGTGCGGCAGCGCGCACAGCTGCGTCTCCTGCAGGTAGGTGACCAGCGCGCCGGCGGCACCGATCGCCAGCGGCAGCTCCGACAGGCCGAAACCGGCCAGCGTCGCGGTGCGGAAGAACTGTTGCAGCACCCGCGCCCCGCCGTCGGTGCCGAAGTCGAAGTCGGCGCGGAACGACAGCGGTGCGGCGGTCGAGCCGAGCCACGGCCGGTTGCCGCCGCGCTGCGCCTCGGGCAGCAGCAGTTCGGCCGGTTCGATGCGCGCCAGTTCGTCGCCGAGCCGATCGAGCGCACATTCGTGTACGCGGAACGCGCCGGTCGACAGCTCGACCCAGGCGATGCCGACCCGGTCGCGCCCGAACGCGATCGCGGCCAGGTGGTTGTCGCGGCGGCCGTCGAGCAGGTTGTCCTCGGTCAGCGTGCCCGGCGTCACCACGCGCACGACCGCGCGTTCGACGACACCCTTGGCATCCTTCGGGTCCTGCAGCTGTTCGCAGATCGCGACCTTGTGGCCCATCTGCACCAGCCGCCGCAGGTAGCCGTCGATGGCGCGATACGGCACGCCCGCCATCGGGATCGCGCCCTCGCCCTTGCTGCGGCTGGTCAGCGTGATGCCGAGCGCCTTCGCCGCCGTCTTCGCGTCGTCGAAGAACAGCTCGTAGAAGTCGCCCATGCGGAAGAACAACAGCGCATCGGGGTGGCGCTGCTTCTGCGCCAGGTATTGCGCCATCGCCGGCGTGGTGGCGGCTTCGCTCATGACGCGTTCGCTCCGCGCCGGTCGCGCGGCGCCGAGTCGAGCAGGCGGGTCGCTTCCTCGGCCAACACCTGCGCGGCCTGCTCGGCCTCGGCGCGGGTGGTCATGCCGCTGAACGACAGCCGCACCACTTCGCGTGCGGCCAGCGCATCGAGGCCGATCGCCGCCAGCACCGGGTTGCCGTGCTTCTTGCTGGTGGCTTCATGGCCATCGCCGCCACCGCCGTGGCAGGCGGAACCGGTCGAGAACGCGACGCCGCGCGCGGAGCACCGGGTCAGCAGCGTGTGGCCGTTCACGCCCGGCAGGCGCAGCGACAGGATGTGCGGCAGGCGGCGCTCCGGATGGCCGAGGCGGTGGGCGCCGGGCACCGCCGCGGCCGCGGCGGTGAACACCAGCTCGATGAGCTCGCGGGTGTGGCGCGCGGTGGCGGCCTGGTGCGTCAACGTGTGCTCGGCCGCCATCGCCAGCCCGATCGCGCCGGGCAGGTTCTCGGTGCCGCCGCGCAGACCTTCCTCCTGGCCGCCGGCGAGCTGGATCGGCTGCAACTGCGCGGTGCTCGACAGTGCCAGGAAGCCAGCCCCGCGCGGGCCGTGGAACTTGTGGCCCGAGACCGCCACCGAGTCGACGCCGAACGTGTCGAGATCGAACGGCAGCTTGCCGTAGGTCTGCACCAGGTCGACGTGCACGTGGGCCTCGGGGGACGTGCGTCGCACCAGCTCGACGAGCTCGTGCAGTTGGCACAGCGTGCCGAGTTCGTTGTGCCCGTACATCAGCGCCACCGTGCGCACGTCCTGGCCGAGGGCGTCGAACAACGTTTCCGGCGCGAGGTCGCCGTGCGCGGTCACCGGCAGCACCGCGGTGTGATGCCGCCACCGACTCAGCAGCCCGGCGCACTGCAGCAGCGCCGGGTGGTCGCTCTGTGACATCAGCACGCGGCCCGGCGGGCGGCACGCGGCGCTGCCGACGATGCCGAGCAGGTCCGCTTCGCTGCCGCCGGAGGTGAACACGACCTTGGCGGCGCCGACGCTGCCGCGCAGGAACTCGCGAGCGTCGTCGAGTGCGGCGCGGGCCGGCGGGCCGAAACCGTGCAGGCTGCTCGGATTGCCGAACAGGTCGAGCTGGGCTCTGGCCATCGCGTCGACCACTGCCGGCAGCGGTGGGGTGGTGGCGGCGTGGTCGAGGTAGATGCGGCGCTGGCCGGGCATCGGCGGATCATGGCCAACCGGGGGCGGCGAGGCCAGACGCTGTGGCGCCGTTCAGCAGTCGATGCGGTAGCGCTTGAGCTTCTCGTACAGCGTCGAACTGGCGATGCCGAGCACCTGCGCGGCGCGAGTGCGGTTGCCGAAGGTGCGCTGCATCACTTCGACGATGTGCTGCCGTTCGACCTCCTCCAGCGTCTGCAGTTCGGCTGCCGGCGAGGCGCCGGACTCGGCGCCGATCGCGGGCGGCAGATGCCGGGGGGCGATCGGCTGATTGCCGGCCTGGGCGACCGCCGCCTCGAGCACCGACCTCAGCTCGCGCACGTTGCCAGGCCACCCGTAGGTCGACAGCAACCGCTTGCTGCGTTCGCTGAGCAGCCGCGGCGAACCGTCCGAGCAGGTGCCCATCTCCGACAGGAACAGCTCCGCCAGCGTGAGAACGTCCCGGGCATCACTGCGCAGCGGCGGGATCGTGACCTGCTGGCGTCGCAACAGGTCCGCCAGCAGCGGCGACCATGTGCCGGCGTTGTCATCGAGCGCGAGCGGGCTCTGCAGCACCAGGGCCGGCGGTGCGCCATCGACATCCGTGGGCGGCTGCCGCATCGCGCGCACCAGTTGTTCCTGGGTGCCGGGCTGCAAGCGGTCGGCGTTGTCGATGCAGAGCGTGCCGCCGCGGGCTCGGGCCCACAGCCCACCAGGGGCCTTGGCATCGCCGAACAGCTCCTTCTGGTGTCGCCATTCCGGCAGTTTGGCGGCGTTCCACTGGACCAGCGGCCCTTGGCGACGGGGGCTCTCGGCGTGCAGGTAACGGGCCAGGTCCTCGCGCTCGGTGCCCTCTTCGCCGACCAGCAACACCGGGTCGGTGGTGCCGGCGAAGGTCCGCAACGCTTGCCGGGCTTCTTGCAGCCGCGTGCAAGCGAGCAGTGCGTTGTGGGCCACCGAGCCGTGGAAGCGCTGCCGCTGCAGTTCGTCGCGCAGCCGCAGTCGCTCCATCGCTTCCTGCAGTCGATGCCAGATCACGGCGCCCAGCGTGCGGCACAAGCGCAGCACTTCCTGGCCGAGCGGCGCCCCGGGCAGATCGGCCTCCAGCAGCATCAGGCCGTCGGTGTGGCTGCCGAGCGGCACCACCAGCCGGCTGTTGGTGCCGGTGCTGTCGCGAGTGACCAGCAGGTGGGGCAGCCCGATCCGGCGCGCTTCGTCGAGCACGGTGGAAGACAGCACGGGCTGTGGTCCCTGGCCATGCCGCAAGGCGAGGGTCTCGACGCCGCCCTGGGGCAGGAAGCGTCCGATCCAGCCGCTGTTGCGCTGGGTGAGTTCGAGGGCCAGTTCGAGCAGCGGTTCGGCGGCGTCACTCAGATCGCCCAGGTCGGCGAAGGTCCACTCGATCTGCTCGAGGATGCGCATCGCGATCGCGCAGCGGGTGTCCAGGCTCGCCGGCACCGAGTCCTCGTCGATGACGAAGCGCGACAGCACCACGGTCGGGTTCGGCTGCGGCGACAGCTGGGTCGGTCGCTGCCGTTCCTGCAGCATCAATTGGGTGAGCCCGATCGACAGCATCTGCCCTGGCTGCACGACGCCCTGCTTGGCCGGGCGGTTGTCCACCAGCACCGGATTGCTGCCGCCGAGGTCGAGGAACCGGAACTCGTTCTCCATCCGCTCGAGCTGCAGATGGCGGCGACTGACGGTCGGGTCGCGGAGCGGGATGTCGCAGTCGCTCGAGCGGCCGATCACCCACCTGTTACCGCCGAGGGGTATGGTGCGTACAGAGCCGTCGCCCAGAATCAGCAGTCGGTAGTTCGGGCTGGTTGGCTCGGCAGACTCCATGGATCGAGGCCCTGGAGTCTCCGGAAATCGGAGAGTGATGCAAGGGGCTCGTGGAAATCATCGAGAATCGAACGGAGAGTCATTGACG
>JALORC010000013.1 GCA_025459175.1 Planctomycetota bacterium
GGGCCGACGAACGGGCGGCCGGTCTGGTCCTCGGTGGCGCCCGGCGCTTCGCCGATGAACATGACCCGGGCGCGCGGGTTGCCTTCGCCGAACACGACGAGCTGCCGCTGCTCGTGCAGCATGCAGCGCGTGCAGGGCATCACCTCGGCGCGCAGCTGGCGCAGGGCTTCGGTGGCGGCGGCGAGGTCGTCGGTGGCTGGCGGCGGCGGCTCGGTGCGGGGGGGAGGCGTCGCTGCCGGCACCGCGGCGATGGCTGGTGCGGGAGCCGGAGCGGGAGCCACGGCCCTTGGCGGCGCGCTCGGCGGCGCCTCGGCAGTCAGCACCTCTTCCGACGCTGGCACCAGCGGCGGCGCGGGACGCGCGGCGCGTGGTTCCGTGCGACCGGCCGGCAACACCAGATCCAGACCATACGCGCCCGCTGCCCATTGCAGGTGTTGCCGCAGGTGCGCCGGGTCGATCGCCACGGCGCTGTTCTACTGCCGCCAGGGATCGGCGGCCAACGGGTAGTCGTCGGCGGCCGCGAACAGACCGTAGCTGTGGGCGAGGCTCGGCTTGCTCCCGAGGGCCAGCACGCTGTGCCAGGCGACGTCGTCGATGCCGTGCGACGGCAGCAGGATGCTGTCGCCGGCCTGCAGCACGAACAGGGCCCCGTGCGCCGCCAGCTGCGCGGTGAACGGCGCATCGCGGTTCATCAACCGCCACAGCGCCTCGTCGTCGTTCTGGTCGAGCGCCGCCATCGCCGCGCGCACCGACGCGGCGCCGCCGCAGCGATGCACCAGCCTGGCCAGCCGCCGTTTGCCGATCGACAGCCACGCGGTGTGGCCCTGCAGCTGGCTGAAGCAGACGCCGAGCTGGCCCGGTTCGGCGTCGTGGTGGAACACCGCGCCACCGCCGGGGGCATTGTTGTAGAGGATGCGCTCCGACAAGCGGTGCGGCCGCTGCAGCAGCGCGTCGAGCGTGGTGCGCAGCGCGGCGCAGCCGAGGATCGCCTCGCACTCGGGGAACGCGCGCGACGCGAACTGGTCGACCCAGCCCGCGGTCAGGTCGGTCGACTGCATCCAGTCCTCGAGCCGATCCTTGCCGGCGGAGAACCGGATCCGCAGCGAACGATCGCTCTCGTCGTTGGCGATCCAAGCCAGCATCGCCCACAGGTCGGTCGCGAGCGGCTGGTCCTCGGGCCCGGCGTCGACGAATACGCGTTCGATCTCGCGCGGGTCGGACCGGTCGACGGTGCTGCCGGCGTAGCGCAGGTCAGGGTCATCGGCGAGCCGCCGTTCGAGTTCCGGCAGCAGGCCACCGCCGCGCCGCAGCCGGTCGAACATGCGCAGGCTCTGCTCGATGGCAGCGGCGAATCGGGTCGGTCGCGAGCCGAGCACGCCGGGCAGGAACACCGGCTCGGCGGCATCCCACGTGGCCTTGAGCTGCGCCGCAGGGCGCGGTGCGCGGTCGACCTCGACCGCGAAGCCGAGCACCGCGCCGCGGCGACGCAATGGCCACACGGAACGGCCGCGCCGGCGCAGGGCCGCGACCAGTTCGCTGGCAGCAGGAGCGAGGTGGCGGGCGCGATACACCTGCGCAGCGTGCCACTCGGTGGGGTCGATGGGAAGCGCGCGCTGCTACGCTGTTCGCCCCCGCATGACTGTCTTCGTGCACGATCTGCTCCGACCGCAAGCACCCGTGGCGCTGGCGCCGACCAATGCGCCCCGCTGGCGGTGGCTGTTCGCGGCGCTGCTGCTGGCGGCCGTCGTCTATCTGCCGGCGGCGCTCGGCGCGCAGCTGCTCGACTTCGACGACAACTTCTTCTTCGGCCCCGACCACCAGCCGTTCCGCGACGGTGGTCTCTCGGCGGTGTTCGATCCGAGCCAGCCGATCGCGAACGCGTTCCTGCCGGTCGCGCACCTGTCGCTGTATCTCGACTACGCGTGGACCGGCAGCCAGCCGTTCTGGCCGCACCTGCATGCGCTGTTGCTGCACGGCCTGGTCGGCTTCGTGGTCGCGCGGCTGTGGCTGCGGCTCGGCGCCGGCGTGCTGGTGGCACACGCGGCGGCGGCGCTGTTCGTGGTGCATCCGGCGCTGGCCGAATCGGTGGCCTGGGTCAGCGGGCGCAAGGACCTGCTGTCGGGGCTGTTCACGTTCGCGGTGCTGCACCAGGTCGCGGCCCACGCGCAGGACGGCCGGCGCTGGCGGCTGCTGCTGATCCTGCTCGGCACCGCGGCGGCGATGTACAGCAAGGCCACCGCGATCGTGTTGCCGTTGCTCGCGGTGCTGGTGGTGCTGCGCACCGGCGGACCGGCCCGGCGCTGGCTCGGGCCGTCGCTGGCATTGCTGACGGCGCTGCCGATCGCGTGGCACCACCAGCAGATCGCCGCCGCCGAGGGCACGCTCGCAGCCGGGTCGCTGCTGGCGCGGCTCGGGCAGGTGCCGGGGGCGTTCTGGCACTACCTGCGCACCGCGGGCTGGCCGTTCGAACTGAACGTGCTCTACCCCGAGCTGGCGACGCTGGCGCGCTTCCGCGCCGATTGGCAGGCGGGCACGCTCGCGCTGGCGGCGGTCGGGGTCGTGGCGGCGCTGGCGATCCGGTGGCGACCGCTGCGGCCGGTGCGCTTTGGTCTGCTCGGCTTCGTGCTCGCCCTGCTGCCGTTCAACACCGCCTTCCCGGCGTCGTCGATCGCCGCTGCCGATCGCTACCTGTATCTCGCGGTGCCGTTCTTCGCCGCCGCGGTGGCCGCGGTGGCGGTGGCGCTGTGGCCGCGGCGCGGTGGCTGGCTGCTGGTGCCGCTGCTGCTGGTGACGGCGTTCCTCGGCGGTCGCCGCGCCCACGACTTCGCCGACACCGGCACGCTGTGGCAGCGCAGCATCGCCGTCGAACCGGTCAATGCCGTCGCCCAGCTGAACCTCGTCTACGACCGCTTGCAGCGCGGCGCCACGCCGGCGGACCTGCGCCCGCACCTGCAGCAGGCGGTCGCGGCAGCGAGCTATCCGATCCACACCTTGCGCGCGCAACAGCTGCTGGTGCAGCTGGCCCAGCTCGACGGCGACGACGGAGCCGCCGCCGCGGCGGCGCGCGCCGCGATCGCGGCCGCGAACGCCCAGCTCGAGCTGGAGACGGCGCCCAAGCGCCGCGCCGAGGCCACCACGTGGCTGCTGCAGGCGCACCTCGCGGGCTTCGACCCGCTGCGCCGCAGCGGCGATGCCGACGGGGCCGCGAAGAGCCTGCAGGCGCTGCGGGAACTCGCGCCCGCCGATCCGCAGGTGATCGCGTTCGGCGCCATGCTCGAACTCGACGCCTGTGGCCCCGAGCTGCGGGCGCTGGCGGCGGCGGGCCAGTCGCCGCGGCTGCGGCCGGACGATCCGCGCGGCGAAGCCGTCGATCGCAGGCTGGCGGCCGCCCGCGCGGCGCATCCCGATCACCCCGGACTCGTGCTGGCGCAGGCCGAGTGGGATCGCGCCCGCGACAAGGTGTTCGCGGCGATGCGCTACTTCAAGCAGGCGACCCAGCTCGCCCCGCAGCGCACCGAGGGGTGGCTCGGGGCGGCGCGGCTGATGCGCGAGCGCGAGAACTTCGAGGACGCGGCGCGGTTCGCGCGCGACGGGCTGCAGCACCGGCCGACCGATCCGGGGCTGCGCCAGGAGCTGGCGCTGGCGCTGGTCGGCGGCGGTCAGCTCGACGAGGCCGAACTGCAGCTGCAAGCCTACCTGAAGACGCGGCCGGACGATCGCGACACCGGCCGGGTGCTGGCCAACGTGCTGACCGTGCGTGCGTTCGCCAGGCTCGCCGACCGCAACGCCGATCGGGCCCAGGTGCGGCGGGCGATCGAGCAGGCGCTGGTCTGGAACCCCGACGAGCCGCGCGCCCAGCTGGTGCTCGGTCGCCTGGCGCGCGAGGAACGGCGCACCGCCGACGCCGTGCGCCACTTCGAGCTCGCCTGGCAGCGGCTGCCGACCATCGAGGAGGCGCGGCAGGGCCTGGTCGAGAGCCTGGCCGCGCTCGGCTACGAACGGTTGCTGCAGCGCGACGACGCCGGCGCGGTGACCGCATGGCTGCGCTGCGTCGAAGTGGCGCCGGCCGACTTCGAGGTCGACGAGATCCGCCAGCAGCTGCAGCGGGCGTGGGGGCGGTTCGAGGCGGCCGGCGTCGAGCAGCTGCGGCTCGGCAACAAGGCGGCGGCGGCGCAGGCGTTCCGCCGCTGCCTGCAGATCCAGCCCGAGCATCACTGGCCGGCCTGGCTGCTGGCGACGGCGCTCTACGAGGATCCGGCCGCCGATCCGGCCGAGGTCGAACGGCTGTGTGGCCAGGGGGTCGCGTGGCAGCAGCGCTACGGGTTGGATCGCAGTCGGCAGGTGCTGCTGTTGGCGACGGTGCAGCAGAAGGCCGGCCGTCCGGCGGCGGCCAAGACGACGGCCGCGGACTATCTGCAGGCGCCCGATGCCGATGCGAATCCGCAGGTGTTGGCGGCGCTGCGGCGCCTGGCGGCGGACTGAACACGCCATCGTTGCGCGCTGACGCGCACCTCGTTACGTTCGACCACGCGAGGCTCGGTCGGCCGCGCAAGCAGTGCGTCGCGGCGGCTGGAGCCGGTGCGGTGCAGCCACCTTTACGTTCTGCTGGTCATCGTTTGCCGTCTCGCGTGCTCCAGCGCGTGGGCGAGTCCCGGTCAGGGGGTGTTTCGTGGCGCGCAAGTCGAGCGACATCGCATTGTTGCTGGGTTCCCGCGGTCGTGCCCGCGGTCGCAGTGGTGGCTTCGGCAAGTCGCTGCGCGGTCTGTTCGATTCCTGGTTCGGCCGCTCGCAGTGGCGCGAAGATCGCCGCGGCTTGTTCGGAATGGTGCCGGGCTGGTTGACCGCGGTGCTGGTGCTGGCTGCGTTTGCCGGTGGCTGGCTGGTCGGCGGCCGGCTGCAGAGCCCTGCCAACGGCGCTGGCGACGCGCTGAACGCCCAGGGCCGCGAGCAAGCCGACCGCGAGGCGGAGGCCCGGGGCGTCGAGCCGACCGTGCTCGAGATCGACGACAAGCCGATGTCGCGGCAGGCCTTCATCGTGTCGTTCTATCCCGGCCTCGCGGCTGCGGACGCCCGCGCCCGGGCAGTGACGTTCAGCCGCTGGCTGCAGCAGCAGGGCCTGGCCAAGGCGAAGCCGTACGAGTTCCCCGGCGAGAAGGGCAAGGTCTGGACGGTGCTGGTCTACTTCGAGAACGAGATCGAGCAGCGGGCCACCCGCGAGCGCCTGCAGGCGCTGCCGGCCGAAGTGCCGGACCAGAGTTTCGTGCGCTTGCGCGCCGAGATTCCGGATGAGCAGTGGCCAAACCAGGTCCCGATTCGCTAGACTCCTTCGCCCATTTCGTCCGCACGATTTCCGTCATGTCGATCCACAGCAGTCTGAAGATCTCCGCGTCCGGTGGTGGCCAGCGCAACGTCTGGACCCGCGTCGAGCGGTTGCAGGCCCTCAAGAAGGCCGGTCGTTGGCAAGATGGTGAGAAGGTGCTGGGCCTGCCGAAGGTCCGGACCTCGTTCAAGGCCAAGGCCAAGAAGAAGGCGGACGCCGCGGGCGACGCCAAGGCCGCGCCCGCCAAGGGTGGCGCCCCGGCGGCCAAGGCCGCGCCGGCCAAGAAGTGACGGCCAAGAAGTGACGGCCAAGAAGTGACGTCAGTCGGGCGGTGACGCGCGGGCGGTGACGCCGTGCGTCCGCCGCACCGCGGACCGCGCGCCGAACTCCTCCCTCCCGTGCTCGACCCCATCGGACTGTCGGACCGCGTTCGCGGCATCGAGCCGAGCGGCATCCGCCGCATCTTCGAGCTGATGGCGACGATGGAGGACCCGATCAACCTGTCGATCGGGCAGCCGCACTACGACCCGCCGGAGGCGCTGGTCGAGGCCGCGTGCCGGGCGATCCGCGCCGGCAACAATCGCTACACGGTGACGCAAGGCCTGCCCGAGCTCAACCGGCTCGTGCTCGACGACACCGAGGCCCGCTTCGGCCGACGCCCGGAGACGTGCCTGCTGACGGCGGGCGTGTCCGGCGGCCTGATGCTCAGCTTCCTGTGCCTGCTGAACCCCGGCGACGAGATCCTGCTGCCGGACCCGGGCTTCGTGATGTACCGGCACCTGGCGACGTTGTGCGGCGCCGAGGTCCGATACTACGACGTCTACCCGCGGGCGCCGCGCGGGCGCTTCGGGGTCGACCTCGAGCAGGTCGAGCGGCTGATCAGCCCGCGCACCAAGATCGTGTTCGTCAACTCGCCGAGCAATCCGACCGGTGGGGTGCTGACGCGGGCGGAGATCCAGGGTCTGTGCCGCATCGCCGACCGGGCCGGGGCCTACGTCATCAGCGACGAGATCTACGACCTGTTCTGCTACGTCGACGACTACAGTTCGCCGGTCAGCTACGCCGAGCGCTGCATCCAGCTCGGCGGCTACAGCAAGACCTACGGGATCCCGGGCTGGCGCATGGGCTACGCGACCGGTCCGGCGTCGGTGCTCGAGGCGATGAAGACGCTGCAGCAGTTCTCGTTCGTCTGCGCGCCGTCGCCGTTCCAGTACGCGCTGCTCGAGGCGATGCCGAAGATCGACCTCGCGCCGTACCGCGAGGTCTACCGGCACAAGCGCGATCTGGTCACGCAGCAGCTGCACCCGGCCTACCAGCTTGGCGCGCCGGAAGGGGCGTTCTACGCGTTCCCGCAGTTGCCGCCGGGCGCCGATCCGGCCGCGTTCCTCGACGCGGCGCTGCAGCAGAAGCTGCTGATCGTGCCGGGCAAGGCGTTCTCGATGCGCAACACGCACTTCCGGCTGTCGTACGCGGTCGACGACGCGGTGCTGCAGCAAGGCATCGAGGTGTTGAACGGCCTCGCCCGGCGCTTTGCCTGAACGGCGCGACACCATGGACTTGAAGCGCGCATTGCAGCAGCTGCAGGCGAAGGCGCCCGAGGGCGCTTCGGCGGCCGGGCCGGTCGCGAGCCAGCAGCCGAAGGCGCCGCTGATCGAGGTGTTCCACTCGGTGCAGGGCGAGGGGCGGTTCGTCGGCATGCCGATGACGTTCTTGCGCACCGCCACGTGCCCGTTGCGCTGCCTGTACTGCGACACGCCGAACAGCTACCAGGCGCCGGGCCGGTTCCCGGTGCGGCTCGGTGCGCGCGAACTGCAGGAACCCAATCCGGTCGCCGCCGAGCGCGCCGCCGAACTGGTGCGGCAGGTCGCCAACGCCGCCGCGCCCGGCCTGCAGAAGCCGCGCGTCAGCGTCACCGGCGGCGAGCCGCTGGTGTTCCCCGAGTTCGTGCGCGAGTTCGGTCGGCAGGTGCGCGGCAAGGGCTTCCGCCTGCACCTCGAGACCGCGGCGATCGACGCCGACGCGCTGGCGAAGTGTGTCGACCAGGTCGATCATCTGAGCGCCGACTACAAGCTGCCGGAGACGCTCGGCGCACCGGTCAAGCCGGAGCTGGTGCTCGCGACCGGCGCCCACTACGGCGCGCAGCACCGCCGTTGCTGGGAGATCGCGCTGAAGCGCGGGGCCACGGTCGACGTCAAGATCGTGCTGACCGACAAGGTCGGCGATGCGAGCCTCGAACTGGCGCTCGAGCAGCTCGACTCCGTGCGCGACAAGATCCTGTTGGTGCTGCAGCCGGTGACCCCGTTCGGGGCCGCCACCCGGCCGGTGCCGCGGCTGGATCTCGAGCGCTACCTCGCCCTCGCGGTGCGCCGCCAGTTCGACGTGCGGGTGCTGCCGCAGGTGCACAAGCAGCTGCAGATCCCGTAGCCGGCAACCTGCTGCGGACGCCGCGACCCGCGTGCGCTACGTTCCCGTCCCATGCGCAAGCTGCTGTTGCTGCTGCTCTGGCTCGGCTGGTCGTGCGGCCCGTCGGTGGCGCAGGAGCCGGCTGCACCGGTGTGCCGGACTTGCACCTCGACCGGCTTGGTGCCGTGCAGCAAACACGCCAAGCTGTTGCCGCGCGAGCAGCCGACCGCCGACTGCCTGCAGTGCAGCGTCGCGACCGAGTGCAAGGCCTGCGCCGGTGCGCTCGCGGTCGACTGCAAGCAGTGTGAGCACCCGGGCGCAGCCGGCGAGCTGCAGCGGCGCCAGGAACTGGCGCGGCAGTGGCTCGACGAGCGCCGCCAGAAGATCGACGCGCTGACCAAGCGCGAACCGTTCCTGCACCTGCGCTCGACCAACTTCGACGTCGTGTCGGCGCTGAAGGCGGCCACCGTCGGCAAGGACAAGGTCGACCCGCACGTCCGGCTGCACCTGTTCGCCGAACGCCTCGAGGCGCTGCGGGTGCTGTTCCTGCAGACCTTCGAGCTGCCGCCGACCGATCTCCGCGAGCGGCATCTCGTCTGCCTCAGCGACGAGGCCAAGGACCATGCCGTGCTGGGCCCGCAGCTGACCGGCATGGGCACCGCGAACTCGGTCGGCCTGAAGCTGATGGGGCCGCAGTACGTCTACAGCATGTGGCAGGACCGCCGTTCGTTGCCCGACGACGAGGCCGTGCATCGCAACGTCGTGCACCACGTCACGCACCTGCTGCTCAGTGAGATGCCACCGGGCCTGTTCCTCGGCAACAAGAAGCTCGGCTGGATCGACGAAGGCGTGGCGCACTGGTTCGAGGACAAGGTGGTCGGCAAGTGCACGAACTTCTGCTTCGAGGAAGTGCTGCTGCTTGCCGGCGCGGGGTTCCAGGGCGGCAAATGGCGGCCGGCGGTGCGCAAGCTGGTCGACGAGGGCAAGGCGCCGACGTTCGCCAGCGTGGCGGTGCGCAACACCGACGAGCTGACGTTCGTCGAGCACGCGTTCGCGTTCGCCTACGTCGACTTCTTGCTCACGGCGCACGGTGGCGCGAAGTTCCGCGACCTGGTGCGGCTGTGCAAGCGCGACCAGCCGCTGCGCGAGGCGCTGCACTCGGTCTACGGTTGGTCGGTGTTGTCGTTCGACGAGGTGTTCCTGACATGGGTCAAAGCCAACTACTCCGCCCTGCCGGCGCGCTGATCGCGGTCGCGCTGGCGTTCGCCGCCGATGGCGCGGCGCAGGGGCCGGTCTACCGCGAGCAATGGGGCTACCTGCACCTCGAGCATCGTCGGCAGGAGCTGCTGACCGAGCTGCGCAGCGCCGATGCGGCGGCGCAGGCGGCGGTGGCGGACCTGCTGGTGCAGCCCGACGACGGTGTGCCGTTCACGCCGGTCGCGCGCGCGCTGGCGCGGTTGCGCGGGGTCGACGCCGATGCCGCGTTCCTGCTGCGCACCGCGGTGAGCATGTTCCTGCTGCCCGAGGTCTGCGATCCGGACGGCAGCAACGAGGTGTGTCGCGCCGTCAACGCGACGGTGTTCCTGCCGTTCACGCTGCCCGCCCCGGGCAAACTCGCGTTCGAACTCGAGGCGCAGGACGGGGCCGGCAAGATGGTGTGGCAGCAGACGCTGACCCAGGACACCGAGATCGGGGATCTGCGCATGGCGCGACCGGTGGCGAAGTTGCCCGGCAAGGAACTGGCCGACGGCACCTACACGATGGTGTTGCGCACGCGCATCGACGGGGCGCCGCCGCGTGCGCGCGACCCGGTGCTGCGCTGGCCGTTCCACGTGTTGCGCGGCTACCAGGCGCGCGCCGAAGCGGCGATGGCGGCGGTGCGCGGCGCGAGCGATCTCACGGCGGATGACTCGGCGCTGGTGCGCGGGTTGACGCAGCCGGTGGAGCGCTGCTACTTCGGCGCGCCGTTCGTGGTCGGCAGTCACGCGGTCGAAGAACTGTCGCGGCTCGAGCGAGCGCTCGCCGATCGCGCGGCCGGCAAAGGCCTCGCGAACGGACTCGGCACCGAGTTGCCGCTGCTGTTCGACGACGGCAGCGAAGCGCCGCTGCCGTGCCGATTGCGGCGCGGTGGCGACGGGGCGCGGCCGCTGGTGGTGTTCGTCAGCGGCACCCCGACCTACGACCTGACGGCGCGGCGGCCGACGGCGCCGGCGGTGCGCGAGCCCGGTTGGCTGCAGCACGAGATGGGCGAGT
Source organism: Planctomycetota bacterium (assembly GCA_025459175.1). Taxonomy (GTDB): domain Bacteria; phylum Planctomycetota; class UBA1135; order UBA1135; family UBA2386; genus UBA2386. Next base: position 9,977 of record JALORC010000013.1, read on the forward strand.
TCGGCCGCGCCGAGGGCTGGCACCTGGCGTTCGTGGGCTCACCGGGCGGTGGGCGCAACTTCGGGCCGGCGCTGGTCGAGGTGCTGCCGTGGCTGCAGCGGCGCGTCGACACCGGCGGGCGATTGCCGGTGCTGGTCGTCGAACGCGAGGCCGCCTCGGTCGCCGGTCTGCGCTGCCGAGAACTCACCAAGGTCGTCTCGGCGCTGGTCCTGGTCGGCGGCGGCGGCGTGCCCGGACCGGCGATCGACGCGCTCGGCACGGTGCCGCTGCGATTCGTGCGCCTGCACGGGGTGCCGGCGGGCGACGGCCTGCAGCGCAGCCTCGACCATGCGCGGCTGCGCGCCGCGGAGCTGGATCCGGCGCCGGATGTCGCCTGGTTGACGGATGGTTCGCCGGCCTGGCTGTTTGGCTCGGCGGCGGTGGCGCCGGCGCTGACCGCGTTCGTGCAGCAGCAGTTGGCGCGTTAGGCGAGCACGGTGGTGCTCAATCCGGATCGGGCAGCGAACCGTCGTGACGGCGGGTCAGATCGCGAACCACCGCGACCAGTTCGCGCGGCTTGATCGGCTTGCACAGCCACGCGCCCGGCCACAGTTCGGCGGCGGTCAACTTGGTGTCGCGGCGCTCGGAACCGCTGACGACGACGATCGGCAGGTCGGTATGGCCCGCGGCGCGCAGCTCCCGCACCACGTCGGCGCCGGACATGGTCGGCAGGCTCATGTCGAGCACGACCAGGCTGGGCATCCGTTCCTTCAGGCGGCGCAGCGCCTGCAGTCCGTCGCGCGCGACGTCGACGACATGGCCGTCGCGGATCAACGAACGCGCGAACACTTCGGCGGTCAGCGGTTCGTCCTCGACCAGCAGCACGCGCGTGCTGCGCTGGATCAGGCGCGGTTCGATGGTGCGCAGGGGCGCACCGGCGACTTCCGTGGTGGGCAGACTCTGGGTGGTCATGGCGGGCTCTCCTTCCGTCGCCGGCGCTATCGGACCGAGAGCACGTCGAGCTTGTGGGCGGCCGCCGCGGAACGGTCAGGCACGAGGGCGCGGGCGGCAGACGACGAGCGTCTGTTCGCCGACGAAGCGCAGGCGCAAGGCCTGCACGGCGATCGGCTCGAGCCCGGCCGCGCGCAGTTCGCCGAGGAATCGCGATCGACCGACCGCGGACCGGCCGGAGCGGGTCTTGCCGAACCACCGCCGCACCGTGCGCCGCAGGTGTTGCAGACTGCAACGGTCGAAGAACGACAGCACCACCGGGCCGCGGCTGACGCGCGCCAGTTCGCGCAGCACGGTCGCGCGTTCGTCGGCGCCGGGGATGTGTTGCAGCAGCCGGTGGCAGAGCACGCCGGCGAACGTGCCGTCGGCGAACGGCAGCGCGTGCACGCTGGCACACACGCGCGGGCGCTCGGGGCCGGCCGCGATCAGCATCGCCGCGTCGCGGTCGACCTGGACGACCGCCGCGGGCAGTTCGTCGCTCATGCGGCCCGCCCCCGAGGGCGCGTCGAGCCAAAGGCCGCTGCCGGCCTCGCAGCGCCCGAGCAGGGCCCGCAGCACCTCGCGTTCGCGGCGGTCCGTGTTGCTGCCGCTGCCGCTGCGGAACCGGTGGTCGCGGTAGCGCTCGGCGTAGCCCGGCTCGCGTCGGTAGGGGGTTTCGGTCACCGGCGCAAGCTACTGCGGCGCCGCCGCCGATGCAGGTTCAGTCCGAGGTCGGGCCCGGTCGATGGCAGCGAATGGAGCGAGCCATGCAGGAACGCGACACGCACACGGAAGCCAGCCAGCGACAGGATCCGCGCCAGCCCCTCGACGGGCAGGTCACGGTCCGGTTCGAGGCGTGCACGTTGGAGGGCTCGGGCCAGAACGTCTCGGCCCAGGGCGTGTTCTTCACCGCGGCGGCGGCGATCCCGGTCACCGTGGTGGTCGCCGGCCATGGCGAGTTGCAGGGGCAGCTGGTCCGGGTCGAGTCGATGGGCGGCGGTCGGCTCGGCATCGCGGTGCGCTTCGACGCGCCGCACCCGGCACTGGTGCCGTGACGGCAGGCTCGCTTGCCGATACGCTCGGCGTATGAGCCTGCGCGACCAGTTCAAGAAGGCCAACCTGCTGTCCGACAAGGATGCCCGCCGGCTCGCCCACGAGGCGCGCGTCGAACGCAAGGAGAAGGGCCGCGAAGTCATCGAGCAGGAAGCCGCCGCGCGCCAACAGGAACTGTCGCAGCTGAGTGCGGCGGAACGCGAACGCATCCGCAGGGAGCAGGAGCGGCTCGATCGCGAACGGCAGCAGCGCGAGGAGTTCGCGGCGGTGCAGGCGCTGCTGGCCGCGGCCAAGAAGCCGGGCCCGGGCACCGTGAAGTTCTACTTCGCGACCCCCGATGGTCACCTGCCCTGGCTCGAGCTGTCGCCGCGGGAAGCGCAGGAGGTCCGTTCCGGCCACCTCTGCGTCGTGCGCGGCGGGCCGCCGAACACCCACACCTACCGACTGCTGTCGCTCGACGCGACCAAGCGCGTCGCGCGCGTGCGGCCCGAGGTGATCGTGCTGGCGCCGCGCGGCATCGCCGGCTGACGGACGGCGCGGGGACCGGTGCGGCGCGCTTGCGCCGGATGCATCGCGACCCCACGATCGCCCGCCCCATGCCCGCCAAGCGAACTCCACCAGCCAGAGCGAGAACCTCGCGTCCCGAAGGCAAGCGCAAGCCACGCGCGGCGAAGCCGAAGCGCGGTTACCTGCACGGCTACACCCCGGACGAACAGGACCGGCTGCAGCGCCAGGCCGCGTTCCTCGCCGATGCGGTGCACGATCGCCTGCCGTTCCGCCGCTGCCGGCAGCTGCTCGAGGTCGGTTGTGGCACCGGGGCGCAGACCGAGATCCTGCTGCGTCACTTCCCGCAGTTGATGGTCACCGGCGTCGATCGCAGCGCCGACAACCTGCAGCGGGCGCGGTCCAACCTCGCGCGGGTGCCGTACTGCAAGGGCCGCTTCCGGCTGCAGCAGGGCCCGGCCGAGACGCTGCCGTTCGGGTTCGATGCGTTCGACGGCGCATTCCTGTGCTGGATCCTCGAGCACGTCGAGGACCCGGCCCGCACGCTGGCCGAGGTGCGGCGCGTGCTGCGCGCCGGCTCGCCGGTGGTGGTGACCGAGGTCATGAACGCGACGTTCTTCCTCGATCCCTACAGCCCCGACACGCTGCGCTACTGGCGGGCCTTCAACGACACCCAGCTCGAGCTCGGCGGTGATCCCTACGTCGGGGCGAAGCTCGGCAATCTGCTGCTCGGCAACGGCTTCGTCGACATCCACACCGAGGTGAAGACGTTCCACCTCGACAACCGGGTGCCGGCCGAACGCACCGAGTTCCTGGCCTACTGGACCGAGCTGCTGCTCAGCGGCGCCCCGGCGCTGGCACAGGCCGGCAAGGTCGCCCCCGAGGTGATCACCGGCATGCAGCGCGAACTGCAGCGCGTCGCCCGCGATCCGGACGCGGTGTTCTTCTACAGCTTCGTGCAGGCGCGGGCGCGGGTGCCGTCGGTCTGAGACCGGGGGCCGCGGCGGCGCGCGGTCGGCAGCGCGCGCACGCCGTGTTCGGTGAACACCGGGATCGACTCCCCGCGGCGGCCGAACTGTCGTCGCAGCGTGCGGCTGCAGCCCGCGTAGAACGCGCGCTCGTCGGCGTCCAGCTCGAACATGCGGCGCCACATCGCGCAGCACTGCTGCACGAACTGCGGTGAGATCGCGTGCTCGCTGGTGATCAGCGGGCACAAGTGCGCCTGGTCGAACGCGAACACGATGCCGACGAAGACGCCGTCGTGATCGAGATACGGTTCGAACGGGAACGTGCGGCACGCCAGCGACCGGTGCTCGCGTTCGCAGTGCTGGTGGCCCTTGCACACCGCGAACACGTCGCAGCCGCGCGCCTGGTCGCGCAGATGCGCATCGGCGCCGGTGGGCACGTGCTTGCGCCACAGCTTGGACCGCTTCTGCAGCAGCGCCAGCTCGGCCTTGTAGAGCACCGGCAGCACCTGTGCGCTGTTGCAGCACACCGGCACGCCGCCGTTGCCCGGCGCGCACAGCGTGCCGCAGTCGAACGCCGTCACCGGCGCCTGCAGCAGGGCGAGCAGCTCGGCGATCGCGGGGCGGGAGAGCGCCATGACGTTCAGTACTCGATCTGGGCCTCGTCGACGCCGAGTGCCTGCTTGCGCGACAGCCGCAGCCGGCCGCGATCGTCGGCGCCGAGCACGGCGACGATCATCTCCTCGCCCTCGCGGGCGATGTCGCCGGCGTGGCGGACCGGCTGCCGGTCGAGTTCCTCGATCGGCACCAGGCCCTCGTTGGCGGCGTTGATCTTGACGAAGGCGCCGAAGTCCTTCACGCCGGTCACGGTGCCGCGGTAGCAGCGGCCGATCTTCAGCACGCCGGCCGAGCGCAGCACCATCAGGCGCGCCCGCTGGGCACTGTTCTGGTCGGTCGCGTAGATCAGCACCTCGCCGTTGTCGTCGACGCTGACGCGGGCGCCGGTGCTCTCGGTGATGGCCTTGATGTTGGCGCCGCGGGCGCCGATCAGCGCGCCGATCGCGTCGGGCATGATCGCGATGCGCATCGCCTGCGGCACGAACCGCGAGGGCGCGGCCGGGGCCGCGATCGTCGTCGCCATCGCCGCCAGGATGTGCAGGCGGCCGGTGCGGGCCTGCGCCAGCGCCTGTTCGAGCACCGCCGCCGGCAGGCCACCGAGCTTGTTGTCGAGCTGGATCGCGGTGATGCCGCGCGCGGTGCCGACCACCTTGAAGTCCATGTCGCCGAGGTGGTCCTCGTCGCCGAGGATGTCGCTGAGCACGGCGTGGCGGCTGCCGTCGCTGATCAAGCCCATCGCGATGCCTGCCACCGGCTGCGCCAGCGGCACGCCCGCGTGCAGCATCGCCATCGTGCCGCCGCACACGGTCGCCATCGACGAACTGCCGTTGCTCTCGGTGATCTCGGCTTCGATGCGGATCGTGAACGGGAAGTCGCTCATGCCCGGCAACACGGCGCACAGGCCGCGGCGCGCCAGCGAGCCGTGGCCGATCTCGCGCCGTCCGGGGCCACGCAGCGGCCGGATCTCACCGACCGAGTACGGCGGGAAGTTGTAGTGCAGCAGGAAGCGCTCGCTGCCGCCGTGGTCGGCGAGGTTGTCGAGCCGTTGCGCGTCGTCGGGACTGCCGAGCGTGCAGCTGACGATCGCCTGCGTCTCGCCGCGCGTGAACAGCGCCGAGCCGTGCGCGCGCGGCAGCAGGCCGACTTCGCTCCAGATCGGCCGGATCTCGGTGGTCGAGCGACCGTCGAGGCGGCGACCGGACGCGAGGGCGAGTTCGCGGGTCTCGGTCCACACCGCATGGCCGTAGGCCTGCTTCGCCGCGGCGATCTGATCGGCCGGCAGGCTCTGCAGCCAGGCGACCTCGGCGGCGGCGATGCCGGCGCGCCGTTCGGCCTTCTGTGTCACCTGCAGGGCGGCGCGCAACGCGGCGAGCGTCGTCTCGGGCAGCGCCGGCAACACCGGTGGCGGCGGCAGCGGCCACTTCGGCTGGCCGCCGGCGGCGCGCAGTTCGTCGAAGGCGCGGTGGCAGCGTTGGATCCACTCGGTGGCCTGGGCGATGGCCGCGACCGCGTCTTGTTCGCTGGCCTCGAGCGCGCCGCCCTCGAGCATCACCAGCCCGTCGGGGCCGACGCCGACCGAGAACTCGAGATCGGCGAACTCGCGCTGCGACTTGCCGGCGAAGGCCAGCCACTGACCGTGCACACGCTGGATGCGCAGGCCACCGGCGGGGCCGTTGGCCGGCACCGGACTCACGTGCAGCGCGGCGCAGGCGGCCAGCAGCGACAGGCTCTCGAGATCGCTGGTCGGTTCGGCGCTGAACACCTGCACCTGCACCTGCACTTCGCTCTTCCACTCGTCCGGGAACAACGACCGCAGCGTGCGGTCGATCAAGCGGCTGATCAGCACTTCGTGGTCGCTGATGCGGCCCTCGCGCCGACCGTAGCCACCCGGGATGCGGCCGGCGGCGCTGAACTTCTCGCGATACTCGACCGTCAACGGGAAGAAGTCCTGCCCGGGCTTCGGCGCCGTCGCGGCCGTGACGGTCGCCAGCACGACGTTGTCGCCGCTGCGCGCTAGCACCGCCCCTTGCGCCTGACGGGCGATACGGCCGGTCTCGAAGGTGATCTCGGTGCCGGCGATCCGCACGGTGGCGGTGTGGGCGGTGGGCTGCATGGCCGAGCAGTGTCGGCATTCGCCGGTCGGGGGCAACCCTCGGCTGCCGGCTCGGCCATGCACCAAGTCATGCTTGGAAACCGCGGCCGCGGCGTGCATACTGCCGGCGTTGAGATCGCGTCTCAACAATCTCCCTCCTGGTCCGCGTGATCCAGTCAGTCCCTGCCGCCGTGGTTCCTGTCCCCTCACTGCTGCCCGCTCCGATCCTGCTGCGCGAACTGGCCGCCGCGGTGCCCGCCACCGTGATCGCCGTGCTCGGCGACGACGCGCTGGCGCAGCGCCTGTCGGCGTGTGGCCTGTGGCCAGGAGCCGCGATCGAACGCATCGGCGCGGCGCCGTTCGGGGATCCGCTGCTGTTCCGGGTGCAGGGCTATCGACTCGCGCTGCGGCGCTGTGAGGCGGCCCGGGTGCAGGTCGCCACGGTCGCCGGGAGCGCCTCGTGACCGCCGCGGTGGTTCGCGCCGAGCGGGTGGTGGCGCTGGTCGGCCGCGCCAATGCCGGCAAGACCTCGCTGCTGATGCACCTGACCGGCAGCCTGCAGCGGCCGGTCAACTTCCCCGGCTCGTCGGTCGAAGCGGTCGAGAGCTCGATCGATCTCGACGGGTGCACGCTGCGCGTCGTCGATCTGCCCGGCATCGCCTCGCTGCAGGCCCAGAGCCGCGACGAGGAGGTCGCGCTGGCGTTCCTGCGCGGCGGCGATCGACCGCCGCCGGATCTGCTGTGCGTGGTGCTGGATGCCGCCAAGCTACCGGTCGAACTGCGGCTGCTGCACGAACTGCGGCGCCTCGGGCGGCCGATCGTGGTCGCGCTGACGAAGGTCGATGTCGCGGCCGGCGAGGGCTTTCCCGTCGACGCGCAGCGGTTGCAGCAGGCGCTCGGCCTGCCGCTGGTGGCCGTGCACGGCGCCACCGGCAGCGGCGCCCAGGAGCTGCGGCAACAGCTCGCCGCGGCCGTGCTGCAAGCCCCGGCGCCGGCGGCGGTGACGGACGCCGCGGCGGCGCGCACCGGGGCCCGTGCGGTGTCGCGCTCGCGCACCGATCGCCTCGACGCCGTTCTACTGCATCCATGGTTCGGCCCGTTGGCGCTGGTCGCCGTCGTGGTCGGCATGTTCCAGCTGGTGTTCACCGTCGCCGAGCCGGCGATCGCCTGGATCGAGGCGCTGCAGGGCTGGGTGGGTGAGGGCATCGACGCGGTGGTGCCGGAGGGGGCGCTGCGCAGTTTCCTCGTCGACGGCGTCGTCAACGGCGTCGGCAGTTCGCTGGTGTTCGTGCCGCAGATCGCCCTGCTGATCGCGTTCGTCACCGTCGTCGAGGCGTCGGGCTACATGGCGCGGGCGGTGTTCCTGCTCGATCTCGTGCTGCGCAAGGTCGGCTTGTCCGGCAAGAGCTTCATCCCGCTGACGAGCAGCTTCGCCTGCGCGATCCCGGGCATCGTCGCCAGCCGCATCCTCGGCGACGAACGCGACCGGCTGGCGACCATCGCCGTGGCGCCGTTGATGTCGTGCTCGGCGCGGCTGCCGGTCTACGTCGTGCTGCTGGCGGCGTTCTTCCCGCCGCACCAGGCCGGCTTCCTGCTGTTCGGGCTCTATGCGCTCGGCATCGTCACCGCCGCGGTGGTGGCGTTGGTGCTGCGGCGCACGGCGCTGCGCGGCGGCGGTTCGCATCTGGCGATGGAGCTGCCGGTCTACCAGCGGCCGCGCTGGCGGCTGGTGTTCGCGCACACCTGGTTCGCGGTGAAGGCGTTCGTGCGCACCGCGGGCACCGTGATCTTCGTCGCGACGCTGGTGGTCTGGACGCTCGGCTACTTTCCGCGGCCGCCCGCGATCCACGAGCGCTACGAGGCGCAGCGCGAACGCATCGAGGCCGGGCCCGGTGGCGACCGGGCGCGGGCCGCGCTCGATGCCGACGAGGCGGCCGCCTATCTCGAACAGAGTTACCTCGCCGGCATCGGTCACGCGGTGCAGCCGGTATTCGCGCCGGCCGGCTTCGACTGGCGGCTCACGGTCGGTGTGCTGGCCGCGTTCCCGGCCCGCGAACTGGTGATCCCGACGCTCGGCACGCTGTACAGCCTCGGCGAGGTCGAGGCGTCGGCCGACGAGCCGGATGCGCGGCTCGGCGATGCGCTGCGACGCGCGCCGGGGGCCGACGGCAAGCCGGCGATCAACGGGCTGGTGGCGCTGTCGGTGATGGCGTTCTTCGCGCTGTGCAGTCAGTGCGCCGGCACGCTGGCGGCGATCCGGCGCGAGACGCACTCGTGGCGCTGGCCGGTGTTCACGTTCGTCTACATGACGGTGCTCGCCTGGCTGGCAGCGGTCGCGATCTACCAAGTCGGCAGCTGGCTCGGCTACGGCCGCTGACGCCACCGACGCCGGGCCATCTGGCCATCTGGCCATCGCGCAGCTGGTCAGTCGAGGTCGAACGGATTGCGCGGGCGTTCGTCCTTGTCGCGCCGGGCCTCGTCCTTGGCCCGTTCGAGCTGCTTCTGCAGGCTCTCGCTGCGCAGCGATTCGCTGTCCTTCGCCTGCCGGAACATGTCGTCGAGCTTCTTCTGATGCTGCTTCTGCGAGCGCAGCAGCTGGTCGAGATCCTGGCCACCCTTGGCCTCGGTCGGTCGCACCGCGCGGGCCTTGCCGGACCGGGTGTCGATCTCGATGCGCTTGTTGCAGCACGGACAGTCGAACGTGAAGACGGTTTCGGCCATGGGCGGAGGCGACGGGGAAGTGCCCATTGTCGGTCGCGATGGCGGCTGCCACAACCTCGCCGCGCCGCAGTGCGAGCGCTATCGTGTTGCCAGTGGTCGGTGCGATGGCGCCGATCGCCACGATCGCGCGGCGCACTTCCGTGCGTCGGTCAGGAATCCTCCCGCCCCGAGCCCGTCTGTCTGCACCCGTGACCGCCGAGAAAAAGCCGCTGCCTGCCGGAACCGCGCCGGGACCGATGCGTCTGGGCGCGCCTCCTTCGTCGTCGGTTCTGCGCCCTGCGGTGCCGAAGGCGGCGGGGGACGATGACGATCCGGCCCACGACGCGGTGTCACGGGCGCGACGCGGTGACCTGGATGCCTTTCGCACCCTGGTCGAGATGTTCCAGGACCGGGTGATGCGCGTGATGGTTTCGGTGCTGCACTGCGATCGAGCGATGGCGGAGGACCTCACCCAGGAGGTGTTCCTCCGCGTGCACAAGGGGCTGCCGTCGTTCGACGGCGAGCTGCGCTTCGTCGCCTGGCTGCACACGATCGCCACCAACGTCGCGATCAGCGAGTACCGGCGCCGCAAGGCCCAGAAGCGCGATCGGCGTGAGCTGTCGATCGACCAGCCGCTCGCCGGCACCGACGATCTCTACCTGACCCCGGCCGGCCGCGAGGTCGATCCGCGCGAACAGGCGCACCAGCACGAGTTCCTCGTTCGCGTGCGCGCGTGTGTGCGCGAGCTGCCCGACGAGTTCCGCGCCGCCGTGGTGCTGCGCGACATGGAGCAGCTGTCGTACGAGGAGATCGCGGCGGCGCTGGCGCTGCCGATCGGCACCGTTCGGTCGCGTATCCACCGCGGCCGGTTGCTGCTGCAGGACATGCTGCGGGAGTTCCAGGAATGACCGACCACCGCGAACCCGGGGGACGCACGCCGTCACCCCGCGAGCCCGATGAGCGGCTGGCCGACTGGGTCGACGGCCGCATGAGCGAACGCGATCGCGTGCGCTTCACCGCCGAGCTGCGGGTCAACGCGCAGCTGCGCGCCGACCTCGCCGCCTACGAACGCACCGTGGCGATGATGCGGGAAGCGCTGCAGGCGCCGACGGCGCCGTTGCCGCGCCGCGCTGCCGTGGGTGGCACTGCAGCGGGCGCGGCGACGACGCTCGCCGACCGCGTGCTGGCGCAGGTGCAGGGGCAGGCGCCGGTCCGCTCGTTCCGGGTCGCCGGCGGCGGCATCGCCTGGCGCCCGGTGCTGTGGAGCTGCGCCAGTGCGGCGGCGCTGCTGGTGTTGACGCTGCTGCTGGATTCTTGGTCGGCCGAACCGGTCGCGACCAGCGGCACTGCGGTGACCAAATTGGACGCCGCGAGCGAACCGGCGGTCGCGGATGGAGCGGCGGTGGCGCTCGATCAGTGGGTCAAGCCGCCGGCGCCGATCGTGCTCGAGCAGGAGTCGGCGCCAGCGACCGCGGCGACGCCGAAAGCGCAACTGGTGGGCGAGCCTTCGGGTGCCGAATTGGCCGAGGAGATGGTTTCGACCGGGCGGGCCGCCAACGAGGTCGCCGGCGCCGCCGAACCGCCCGCAGCCGAGGCGATGCCCGGCGAGCGGGCTCGCCTGGCGCTGACGCCATCGCGGCGGGACGCCGTTCCGACCGCGCCGATGACCGCGCCGGCGCCGATGCCGGCGGCAGTTCCCCCGCCGGGTTCGCCGCGTGGCGACGTGCCGCCGCCCACCGAGCCGAGCAAGGAGAAGCTGGCGCGGGCCGAGCGGTCCATCGGCGACGACGCCGGTGCGCCGGGCGCCGGTGGGCGGGGGACCGACGCCGAGCCACTCGAGCGTGGTCGGCCCGATGGGGCGGTTGACCGCGCCGTCGGCAGCGGTGGAGCGCCGGGTGCAGGTGCCGCCGCACTGCCGCCCGGTGACGCCGGAGGCAACCCCGTCGACAAGCTGGGTTCGGCCGAGAACTTCTTCCTGGCGGGGAGCCGCCGAGCGGCGCCCGCGCCCTGGTCGTTGTTGCTCGTCGATGGTGTGCAACCGGCGCCGGCGCCCGTCCGTGCCGCTGGCCCTGGGGCTGCGTCCCGGGGCGGCCCCGCTGGGCCGTCGACCGGCGGCCCCGCGGGACCGTCGACCGCCGGGCCGGCGGGACCTGCCGCGCCCGCCGCCCCGGCGGGTGGTGGGCCGATGCCGTCGCCGACCGAGTTGGAGCAGCGGCTCGATGCGTTCCTCGCCACTGCGGTGCAGGCCGATGCGGCGCCGGTGCTCGAGCTGCCGACCGCGCGTGGCACGATGCGTCTGTGGCGGCTGCCGCTGACCGCGTTGCCGAAGGAGCTGGCGCCGCTCGCCGACGATCGGCAAGCAGGCGCACCGCCGTTGGAGGCCAGTTGGGCCGTCGAAGGGCCGGAAGCGGACGTCGCGGTGTTGTTGCAGCGGGTCAACTGGTTCGTGCGGCAGCCCGAGCTACGCACCGGCGAGACCGCGGCGCCGAAGTTGCCGCCGGCGCCGCCGTTGCCAGAAGCCTCGGCCTCGCCGTCAGCGCCGACCGTGGTCCCCGCCCAGCGGCAGCTGGTGCTGCGCTTCCGGCTGCGGCCGCGCTGACGCGCCGGCGAACGACTCGCCGCCGCGCACGATCCGCAGGTGCTGGGCGGCTCCGTCGTCGACCACCAGCGTGCACGCTGCTCGCCCCTGGTCGAGGCGCGTGATCACGAACGCGGCACGTTCGCCGTCGGCGCGCAGCTGCAGCGCGAAGGTGGCGCCACCGGCCAGCAGATGTGGCACCTCCAACCGCTGCAGGCCCGGCGGCAGCCACGGCCGCAGCCGCAGCCAGCGCTCGTCGAGGCCGGCCCCTGAAGCGAGCCGGGCACCGGTCACCGCGAACAGCAGCGCATCGAGCGCGAAGCCGGGGGCCGCGGTGTGGTCGGCGAGTGCGGTGGTCCAGGCTTCCGCCCGCTCCGCGCCGCCGCCGAGCTGGCTGCTGGCGACGAGTCGCAGCAGCGGTTCGCGGAAGCCGTCCAGTGCGTGTTCGTCGGTGGCAACCAGGGGCGCTGCGAGCACCGTCTGCAGATGGCGCGCGAGTCGGTCGCCGGTCGCCAGCAGCATGCCGGCAGCGGCCGGCAGCAGCAGCGTCGCATCGGGCGGTTCGGGCAGCGCGAGGTCGCCGCGGCACGGGTGCGGGCGGAAGTGGCCGCGGCCGGGTTGCCAGCTGTGCCGCTCGAGTTCGAACTGCCGCTCGACAGCGCGCGCCGTCCACCGAGCCCCCGGCCCTTCGGTGCGTTGCGGCAGGTGGTGCGCACCTTCGGCATCGGCATCGAGCAGGTCGGCGAGACAGAACATGCCGTGTACCAGCAGGCTCTCGGCGGCGAACGTCGCGGCGCTCGGCCGGGCCGCGGCCCGTTCCATCGCGGTGCTCAGCTCGGCCAGGCCGCTGGCCGAGGTCGCCTGGGTCCCGGTGGCGCGCCGATGCCACAGATGGGCAGCCACCAGCCAGGCCACTGCATGCGGGGCGTGTTCGCCGTTGGTGAGACGTTCGCGACCGAGGGCCAGCACGAGGCGGCTGCCGTCGCCGTCGCCCAGGCGCAGGCGGCCGAGGCAAGCGGCGGCGAACGACGACAGCGGTGCGTCTGCCGCCGGCGCCGCGCCGGCAGTCGCGACCAGTCGCTCGATCGCGGGCAACGGGGGCTCGGTGCGCAGCGGCAGCACGAGCGCGGCGGTAGGGCTGACCTGACTCGGCAGCGGTGCGGACCCGACGAGCAGCGCGGCAACGACGACGATGGCATGGAGCTTCATGCCGGTGGTGCAACTCGGCGGCGCCGTACCGACCACCGGGCCCCGAAATCGTGGCCAGCGGGCCGCGCGAACCGTGACGCGGCTTGCCGCGGCCGGGCCCGGCTCGGTAGAAGCGGGGCCTTGGATCCCGGGCGGCGCAACTTCCACGCGGTCTGGCCGAGCCTGTTCGCGACCTCGATGGGCCTGATGGCCTTCCTGCCGATGCTGCCGCTCTACGTGCAGGAGCGGTTTGCCATCGACGACGCCGGCGAACTGCTGTTCTGGGCGAGCATCATCTACGGCGCGGCGCCGCTGTCGGCGGCGCTGGCCGGACCGCTGTGGGGGGCGATGGGCGACCGCATCGGCAAGAAGCCGATGGCGATCCGCGCCAACCTGGCGATCGCGGTGACCACCGCATTGATGCCGCTGGCGCCGTCCCCCGGCTGGCTGCTGGCGATGCGGGCGCTGCAGGGCCTGTTGGCCGGCTACGTGGCGCCGGCGATGGCGCTGGTGTCGCAGGCCGCACCGCGCGAACGGCACGGCCGCGTGATCGCCGACCTGCAGGTGGCGATGGCGACCGGTTCGTTCCTCGGGCCCTACCTCGGCGCCGAGGTGTCGCACTGGTTCGGTCGCAGCTCGTTGTTCTGGATCGCCAGTGCGCTGTCGGCGCTGTCGGCGTTGCTGCTGCACCGGTTCGCGCGCGAGGACGAGGTGCCTGCACCCGATCCGCGGTCCGGTTTCGCCGCCGACTTCGGCCTCGCCTGCCGACGCTTGTTCGCCAACGGCGTGTTCGCGCGGCTGTTGCTGCTGGTGCTGTTGCTGCGGCTGGGCCAGAACATGCTCGAACCGGTGCTGGCGCTGTTCGTGCGCGAACTCGGACCGCTGCCGGTGCTGGTCGCGCACAGCGCCACCGCGGCACTCGCGCTCGATCGCACCACAGCGATCGCGTTCGCGATGCTGGCGGTCGCGCAGTGGGTCTGCACCCGCTGGTGGGGGCGGCAGGCCGATCGCTTCGGGCCGCTGCGTTGTCTGGCGCTGCTGAGTCTGGGCCTGTGCGCCCTGCAGGCGGCGATGGCGGCGGTGACTTCGATCGGCGAGTTCCTGCTGCTGCGGGCGGCGATCGCCGGCCTGATGGCCGGCTCGTTGACGCTCGCCTACGCCGCCGCCAGCAAACGGGTCGAGGATCGCGATCGCACGCTGGCGTTCGCGCTGGTGCAGAGCTGCATCCAGTTCGGCCTCGCCCTGGGACCGCAACTCGGCACCCTGGTCGCCAATCGCGGCGCCGCCCGCGGGCCCGACTTCGCGACCGCGTGGATCACCGCGGCGATGCTCTGCGGTCTGGCCGGCCTCGGCATGCTGTGGTTGCGGCGGCGCCCGGTCGGCGGCAGTGCCGGTGCTGTGTGATGGTGCAATCGCGGCGGGCGGCCTACGCTGTGCGCCGGGATGTGCATCCTCATCGTGCTGCGCGGCTTCCATGCCGACCATCCGGTCGTGGTGGCGGGCAATCGCGACGAACGGACCGACCGCAAGGCCGCGCCGCCGGGGCTGTGGGTCGGCGAACGGGCGTCGCTGCTGTCGCCGCGCGATCGAGAGGCCGGTGGCACCTGGCTCGCGGTCGACGGCCGCGGTCGGTTCGCCGGCATCACCAACCTCGCCGGCGTGCCGCCGGTGCCCGAGGCGCCGTCGCGTGGCCACCTGCCGCACCTGGTGCTCGACCACCCGGATCTCGATGCCGGCATGGCGGCGGTGGCGGCGCGCGTGCACGAGCACGACCACGCCGGCTTCCAGCTGGTCGTCGGCGACGGCCGTCGCACGTTCGTGATGCGGCACGCGCGCGGCGAGCTGCGCACGTGCGAATGGGTCGAGCCGGTGCTGGTGGTCACCAACGAACACGAACCCGGCCAGCTCGCGTTGCGCGGCCTGCCGACCGCGACCGCGCCGGGGCTCGACCTCGATCGGCGGCTCGATGCGCTGGCGGTGTTGCTGCGCGACCGCGGTGGCCCCGGCCAGCACGCGGTGTGCAAACACGGCCAGCACTACGCCACCGTGTCGAGTTCGTTGGTCGCGGTGCCGCACGCCGATCCGACGCTGCTGCGCTGGCGCTATGCCGCGGGGCCGCCCGACGTCACCGAGTACCGCAACTACGGCAACCTCGGGCGGCGGCTGCTGCCGGCGACGGACGTCTGATCGGCTGGTCGTCGCTCAGCGCGCCGGCAGCGCCGCCAGGTTCGCGGTGGCGTCGGCCTTGGCCTTCGTGGCCCGCTCGCGCTCGGCGCCGGTGACCCGCGCGTCGGCGAGCGCCTTGTCGGCGAACTGCAGCGCGCGTTCGTACATCGTGCGCGCCTTCGCCAGGTTGGCCGGCGTCGGCACGTGGTACTGCAGCACCACGGCGGCATCGTTCCACAGCTGAGGCGACTCGGGCTCGCGCTGCAGCGCGTATTCGTACGACTGCTGCGCCGCCTCGAAGCGACCGGTCTCACGGCACAGGAAGGCGTGGTTGTTCCACGCGTCGGCGGTGTCCTTCAGGCTCGCCAGCACGTGGTTGAGATCGCGGCTGGCCTCGATGCGCTGCTGCTGGAACGCGCGGTCGGCGAGGAACTGCACGATCGCGCCGACCTCGCCGCGGTGGTCGCCCGACAGTTCGCGGATCGCGTCGGCGAACGCGATCGCGCCGTGGCCGGCATAGGTCGCCGCGTGGCGCTCGGCGGCGTCGTGGTCGCCGAGGTGGTAGGCGCACAGGAACAGGAACCAGTGCGTGTTGTATGCCGCCGGATTGGCCTGCAGCGCCGCCTCGAGCCGCGCTCGCGCCGTTGCGAACTCGCGAGCCAGGAACAGCTGGCGGCCCTCGTGGAACAGCAGCGTCGCCAGTTTGGCGGGCCGGCTTTCCGTTCCCTTGGCGTAGCGATCGTGGGCCCCGCGATACAGCGCCGCGCGCTGGCTCGGGTCGAGACCCTTGCCGAGCAGCTCGTGGTCGACGTCCGCGTCCGGGTCGGCGACCAGTGCGTCCAGCATGTGGTCGCGGGCGGCCTCGGGCTTTTGGTCGAGCATCGCCAGCTGGGCCAGGGCGATGTGGGGGAACGGTCGGGTCGGGTCGAGTTCGATCGCGCGCTGGTAGCTGCTGCGCGCCTGCTGCCGCGCCCGGTCGATCTGCTGCACCAGGTCGGCCGCTTCCTGGCCGGTCGGCTGCTGCTCGGCATGGCGCCGCCGCAGCTCCCGCAACTGGTCGAGCGCGAGGCGACCGAGCAGCACGTGGGAACCGGCCCGCTGCGGGTGGCGGCGACCGGCTTCTTCGGCCTGTCGCACTGCTTCGTCGCGGTCGCCGAGCAGGTAGCGCGCCTGCGCCAGCACCAGGCGGCTGTCCTCGTCGTCGGGCGAGGCGGCCAGCACCTCCTCGGCGAGACCGGCGGCGTCGGCCCACAGGATCTCCGGGTTCATCACGTCGCGGTCGCGTTCGGCCTGCAGCAGGAACGTGCGCGCCAGCATGCCCAGCACCTCGATGGCGCCGGGGAAGCGGCGGCGGGCGGCGTCGAGCAGTTCGACCGCGTCGCGGAACCGACCGCTGCGGCCCAGGCACCGCCCGGCGGCGACGATCCAGTCGCTGCGCAGCGGCTCGGCGCGCGACAGGGCCAGGAAGGCGTCCGCGGCGCTGCCGTGGTCGCCAGCCGCCTCGGCGGCGAAGGCCTGCTGCCGCAACCGATCGAGGTCGGCGGCCGTCGGCGGCACCGGCTCCTGCGGCGCGGCGGGGGCCGGGGCAGCGGCCGGGGCCGCGGCAGTCGCGGGGGCCGCGGCAGCGGCCGGCACCTGGCTCGCAGCGCTCGCCGGCGGCGGCGGCGCTGCGGGTTCGGGCAGCTGGCGGTTCCGGCAGGCGCTCGGGGCGAGGCTCAACGAGACGACGAGGACGAGCAGCTGCTGGATCCGCATGGTCACTTGCCTTGCAACAGCTGTTCCGCGGCGCGCAGGTGCCGGCGGGCGCCGCCGCGGCGTTCGCCGGGGTAGTGGCGCATGCTCTTCTGCGCGGCGTCCTTCGCCAGCGCGCCGTCCTTGCTGTGCTTGAGGTGCCACAGCGCGAGGTTCTCGTAGCAGTCGCCGACCGCCTCGTCGAGCTGCTGCTTCTGCTCGGCCTCGGCCGGCGGGTTGTCGCGCAGCATCGCCTCACCATCGGCGATCGCGCTGTCGAGCCGCTGCTTGCTGAGGTCCCAGTCGCGGTCGAGGTGGTAGATCGCGATCAGCGCGACGTCGTTGCGCAGCCGCACATTGCTCGGGTCGAGCTGGTGGGCGCGCGAGTAGGCCTTGTAGCTCTGCTCGTACATGCCCATCGCCGCGTCCTTCTTGCCGGCCTGCTCGAGCTGGTTGCCGTGGTCGCGGGCGAACAGGCCCGAGTTGTTCAACAGGTCCGAGTCGCTGTTGGCGGCATCCGACGCGGCGCGGTAGATCGCCTCGACCTTGGCGAGGTCGTTCTTCTTCATGAAGCGATCGGCCAGCAGCAGGATGCCCATCTTGGTGGTCTCGCCGAGGCCGAGATCGGTGCCGATCTGGTCGGGGCGCAGCTGCACGCTCTCCAGCAGCCACTTCTCCGCGTTCTGGTCGTCGTTGCTGCGGAACGCCAGGTTGCCCTTCTTGCCGAGCACCATCGCCTGCCACTGCTCACAGCTGTCGCGGAACGCGGTGTTCTTCGCCATCGAGGCCTGGAAGTCGGCGCGGGCCGCATCGAGCGTCTTCTGCGCATCGGCCATCTTGGTGGCCTGGCGTTCGACATCGGCCTGCCAGAAACGCGCCTTGCCGCAGTACCACAGGCTGGTCGCGTCGCCGCGCTTCTGCAGCGCTTCGATCGCGAGCGGCAGCTGACCGGCCTGGCCGGCGGTGTTGACGACGGTGTCGAGCAGTTGCTGGTCGTCCGGCGTGCGCTGCAGTGCGCGCAGGTAGACGTTGACCGCCTCGGCCGAGGCCCCGGCCCACTGTTCGGTGGCGGACCACAGCCCCTGCATCGCGCCGTCGAGCTGGCCCTTCTCCTCGAGCAAGCGGAACGACGCGCGGGCGGCGGTCAGCAGTTCGGGGTCGTCCTGCTTCTGCTCCTTCTTGCCGGCGTAGGCGCGCGCCGCGGCCGAGGCGCGCAGCGTGTGCGCGGCCAGCACGTCTTCGGACTTGCCGCCGCCCTGCGACTGCAGGTGCAGCAGCAGTTTCGACATCGTCGCCGTGGCCCCGGCGAGGTCGCCGGCATCGAACTGCGCCTGCCCCAGCAGCTGCCGCGGCCGCGCCGGCTCGGCATCGAGTTCGACCGCGCGCTCGAACGCGCGCACGGCGTCGTCGAAGAACATCTGCGTGCCCTTGCGACCGCTGTCGCGCGCCTGCACCGCCAGCTGGCTCGAGACCTCGCCGCGCAGCAGGTGGTAGGGGGCGTGGTCGCGGCACTCCTTGGCGATGCCGTCGAGCAGCAGCAGGGCGCCGTCGAAGTCCTGCGCGCCGCGCTTCTGTTCGATCGCGGCGGCCTGCTTCGCCAGCGCCTCGGCGGCGCCGCCCTGCGGCTGGTCGATCGCACCGACGCTGCTGCTGCTGCGCGCGGTCGAATCCAGTGCGGTCCGGCCCTCGCTGCGCAGCAGCGCCGCGGCCTCGCGGCGTTCGCGCGGGTAGAACTTCACCGCCTCCTCGCAGAACGGGCGGTAGGTGGCGAAGTCCTTGCGCTCGTGCACCAGCATCATCACGGCGATGTTCTGGTAGGCGTCACCGACGGCCTCCTCGAGGCGATCGCGTTCGGCCGCCAGCGCCTCGCGCTCCTCGGTCGGCACCGTCTCGGCCTGCGGCAGCGCCGACAGCTGCGCCTTGCCGAGTTCGATCGCGCGATCGAACAAGGCCCGGGCGCGGTCGAGATCGCGGTTCAGGTGGTAACTGAGCATCAGGCCGCAGTCGTTGGCGATGCGGGCGTCGTCGGGCACCAGTTCGACGGCCTTGCTGTAGTAGCGGTAGCTGCGTTCCCACAGCTCCATCGCCTTCGACTGCTCGCCGCGTTGCGCGACCGCGACGCCGAGGTCGCGCGCGGCCAGCGCCGCGTTGTTGTAGACGAAGCCCCAGCGGTCGGGCTGCTGCGCGAGCACGCTCTCGTTGAACGCCAGCGTCTTCGCCAGCGCCTCGTCGGCGCTCTCGCTGAGCGCGCGATGGATCGCGAACACGGCGCCGGTGTAGTGACCGCCGAAGCTGTCGACCAGCTGCGGCACGCCGTCGCGGTAGTCGGTGGTCGCCGGCGACACCACGGCGGCGGTGTAGAGGTGCTCCTGGGCCGCGACCAGGTCGCCCATCTCGACCGCGGTGCGGCACATCGCCAGCTGGCACAGCGCGCGCCATTGGTTGGCGGCGTCGGCATGGCTCGGCGCCATGCCGAGGTACTCCTGGAAGATCTTGTCGCTGTTGCCGTAGGCCGCCAGCGCGCCCTGGAAGTTGCCCTGCTGCCGCAGCCGGTCGGCGCGGGCGTAGACGGCGCGGCCCTGGTGCCAGCGCAGGATCGGTGTGCTCGGGTTCTCGCGCACGAAGCGGTGGTAGGAACCGACCAGCGCGTCGAGTTCGCCGCGTTCGCGCATCCAGGTGATGTAGGCGTCGTGGATCTCGGTCACCTGCGGCGCGTTGCGCAGCCCGCTCTCGAGTTCGCGCACGACCTCGTCGTCCTGGCCGAGCCACTGCTGGATGGTGGCGAGCCGCGTCGCGGCCTCGCCGGGGAACTCGGCGCGCGCGGCGGAGAACCGGCTGGCGGCGGCCAGCGCCAGACCCAGCGTGTCGCGGCCGACCGGGATGCGGCCCTGCTGGTCGGGGCTGCCGCCGTCGAGTTCCTGCTTGCGCGCGGCGACGAACGTCTGCAGGTCCGCCCGACCGGCGATCAGCATCGCCTCGGCGGCCAGCCGCCGGGTGTTCGGCGCCTTTTCCTTCTGCGCCGCATAGGCGGCCGCGGCGCGCAGCGCGTTCTGGCTGGCGTCCTCGAACCGGCTCAGCTCGTACTGGCACTCGGCGAGCTGCTTCCTGGCGGTGGGCTCGGCGTCCGCGTCGAGGCCATCGAGGCCGAGCTCCAGGTTGCGGGCGGCGTCCTCGTACAGGCTGGCCGCGTTCTTGGCGTCGGTGCGGGCGAGCAGCAGCGAACCCTCACCCAGCACGAGCCTGGCGGACTGCAGCCCGGGGTTGGTCGCCAGCAGGCTGTCGACCACGGCGAGAGCTTGATGCGGGTCGCTGCTCAGCAGCGCGCGTGCTTCGGCCAGGCGGCGGCTCTCGTCGGCGGACGGGGAAGCGATGTTGGCGCAGGCGGCCACCACGGTGGCGCACCAGAGAAGGGTCGTGGGCTTCATGGGCAGAAGGGGAGCTGGCCCGAGGGGCCGAAGCGGTGCTGGATGGGCAGCGCGACAGAGAGGGGGGAGCGACCGCGGTCGATTGTGGCGCTGCGAGGCGGCCGGCGGAAGCCCGAACCGGCGCCTCGAACGGCGCGCCGGAGTCAAGGCCGGGGCCGATCGCGCCGATAGCAAGGCACCCAGGCAGCAATGGTGAGCCATCCGACCATCACGGCTGCGGCGACCCTGGATCGATCCACGGTCGGCCGCCTGTGCGCCGAACTCGAGCGCGAACTGCTGCACAA
Source organism: Planctomycetota bacterium (assembly GCA_025459175.1). Classification (GTDB taxonomy): domain Bacteria; phylum Planctomycetota; class UBA1135; order UBA1135; family UBA2386; genus UBA2386. The sequence goes on from JALORC010000013.1 coordinate 30,250, forward strand.
GCCGACGCGCGTCTACGTGGATCTCGGCCCGGTGGAGTCGTTCGACTCGGCCGGTCTCGGCGGGGTCGTGGCCGGCATGCGGGCCGCGCAGGAGGCGGGCGTCGAGCTGAAGCTGAAGGGGCTGAGCCAGTCGATGCTCGACTTCTTCTCGCTGGTGTCGGTGCAACGCCTGTGTGCGAAGGCCGCCCCGGTGGTGCGGCCCGACCCGGTGAGCCGCCTCGGCGGCTTCGTCGAGCCGATGCTGGACGGCGCGCTGGCCGTGCTGCGGACCTCCGGCGAGGCGCTGCAGGAGCTGGTCACCGGCCCGTTCCGGCGCCGGCCGCTGCGCCTGGACCGCACCGCGCTCGAGATCGACCACTGCGCCGCCGGCGCGTTGCCGATCATCGCGCTGATCGCGTTCCTGTTGGGGTTGATCCTGGCGATGCAGGCCTACGTGCAGCTGCGCGTGTGGGGCGCCGAGATCTACATCGCCGACATGGTCGGTGTGTCGGTGATGGCCGAGATCGGGCCGCTGATGACGGCGATCGTGCTGGCGGCGCGCTCGGGCTCGCGCAACGCGGCCCAGCTCGGGGCGATGGTGGTCAGCGAGGAGGTCGCCGCACTCGAGCAGATGGGGATCCGGCCGCTGGCGTTCCTGGTGCTGCCGAAGGTGGTCGCCTGCGCGTTCGCGGCGGTCTCGCTCGGCATCGTGTTCGACGTCGTCGCGATGTGCGGCGGGGCGCTGTTCGCGTGGGGCATCGCCGGTATCGAGCTCGATGCGTTCGCCGAACAGTTGCGCACCGCGCTGTCGATGTCCGACTTCCTGGTCGCACTGTTGAAGTCGGCGACGTTCGGCGCCGCGGTCGGTGTGGTCGGCTGTGCGCTCGGCCTGCGTGTGCAGGACGGCAGCGAGGGCGTCGGCCGCGCCACCACCAACGCGGTCGTGCTCGGCATCTTCCTGGTGATCGTCACCGATGCGCTGTTCGTGACCTGCCAACGCATGCTGGTGCTCGCATGAGGCTCGCCGACGCCGTGCCGAAGGGACGCCGCAACACCGAGGACCTGGTGCGCGCGGTCGCGTTGACGACCGAGTTCCACGGGCGCACGGTGCTCGACGGCATCGACCTGGCGATCCGCCGCGGCGAGGTGTTCGTCGTGATGGGCCCGTCGGGCTGCGGCAAGACCACGCTGTTGCGCCATCTGTGCGGGCTGCTGCCGCCGACGCTCGGCTCGGTGTCGGTGGCGGGCCACGATCTCTACAGCGCGGCGCCCGAGCTGCTGCACAACCTGCGCCTGCGCACCGGGCTGTCGTTCCAGGGCGGCGCGCTGCTCGGCAGCCTCAGCGTGCTCGAGAACGTCGCGCTGCCGCTGCGCGAGAACACCGACCTGCCGGAGTCGGTGATCCTGGCCACCGCGCGCATGAAGCTCGACATGGTCGGTCTGCTGCACGCCGCCGAACTGCTGCCGAGCTCGCTGTCGGGCGGCATGAAGAAGCGCGCCGCGATCGCGCGCGCGATCGCGCTCGACCCCGAGATCGTCTACTTCGACGAACCGTCGGCCGGGCTCGACCCGATCACCGCTGCCGAGGTCGACAACGTGATCACCAAGCTGAACAAGGTGTTCGGCATCACCATGGTGGTGGTCACCCACGACCTGCCGTCGGCGCACGCGATCGCCGATCGCATCGTCGTGCTGCTCGACGGCAAGGTCGCCGCCCTCGGCGAACGCGACCGCGTCTGGCACGACCCGAATCCGCGCCTGCGCGACTTCATCGAACGGCGGCTGCCGGCCGAAGACAGCCGTGGCATGGACGTCATCACCCACCTCGAGGTCTGAGATGCAAGGTCACGGCCGTCGCTTCCGCCTCGGGTTGTTCGTGCTGGGCACCGGGGCGTTGTTCATCGCCCTGCTGGTGTTCATCCTGCAGAACAGCTTCGGCCGCGAGCGCGCCAGCTACTTCATCCTGTTCCACGAGAACGTGAAGGGCATGGTGGTCGGCTCCAAGGTCAACTTCCAGGGCGTGCCGATCGGCGTGGTCGCCGACATGCGCTTCCAGGACGGCAAGACGCTGGTCGAGCTGCGCGTCGATCCGAGCCGCGCCAACCTGCAGGACCTGACCCGCGCCCGCATGGACCGGTTGCTGGTCACCGGTCAGGTCACCGTCGAACTCGAGGGCTACGGCCAGGGCGGCAAGAGTCTGCTGCCGGGGTCGTTCATCGAGCCGAAGGAGGACCCGCTGCATGCGTTGACCGGCAGCCTGCCCGAGGTCGTCGATCGCGCCAGCGGCGTACTGGCGCGGCTGGACCGGGTGCTGGCGCATGCCGAGCAGTTGCTCGGGGCCACCAACCAGCAGCACCTGGGTGCGGCGCTTGCGCACGCCGAACGTGCGGCCCAGGGCCTCGCCGACCGCGTGGTGCCGGCCGCCGCGACGCTGCTCGAGGACGCGCGCGGCACGGTGCTGGCGGCGCGCGGCAGCGCCGAGGCGGCGACCGCGTCGCTGCAGGCGATCGGCCGCGCCGAAGCCGATCTGCGCGCCATGCTGCGCGAAGGCACGGCGCTGATGGGGGCGCTGCGCGGCCCGTCGCAGACCGCGTTGGCGGCGCTGCGGGTCACGCTCGACGATCTGCGCGGCCTCGCGCGGCAGCTGAAACTGGCCCCGGACAGCCTGCTGTTCGGCGTGCGACAACCGGCGGCGCCGGTGGGTGGAGAACGATGAGCAAGTTCGCGGCGTGGATCCTGTTCGCCGGTGGCTGGTCGCTGAGCGGCTGCAGCAGCGTCGCGGTGCCGACCGAGCGCTGCTACCGCCTGGCGTTGCCGTCGGTGCAGGCGCCCGATCCTGGCCGGGCCGGCATCCTGCGGGTGCAGGATCTGCAGCTCGGCACCGCGCTCGACGCCGATTGTGTGATGCGTCAGGACGGCGTGCGCATGACGCCGTGGCCGCTGGTGCGGTGGGTGGCGCCGCTCGACCGTCTGGTCAGCGATGCGCTGGTGCTCGGGCTGTCGCGCGCCCGGGTCTGCGAACTGGTCAAGGGGGCCGGCGATCCCGGCGCCGAGACCTGGTCGCTGCGCGGCCGCATCGTCGAGTTCGCCGAAGCCGCGGCCGCTGCCGGCTCAGGCCGGCAGGCGCGGGTGACGCTCGAGCTGTGGCTCGAAGCCGCCGATGGGCGGGTGCTGTTCCACGACGAATTCGCCGCTGCCGAGCCGATTGCCGCGGACGACGCCGCGGCCGCGGTCGAGGGCCTGTCGGCCGGCCTGCAGCAGGTCACCGCGGCGCTGGTGCAGCGGATGCGCGCGCAGGATCTGTTCGCGGCCGCGCGGGCGGCGGCTACCGCGGCCGGCGACACCGCCGCGACCCCGGGCCGCTGAAGCCGGGCCGCCGGCGCGGGCCGGCGGCGGTAGCATGGGCGGCAGCGGTGCAGCGGTCGGCACCGGAAGGTCGATGCCATGCGTGTGATGCGTAACTGCTGTGGGTGGATCGCTGCGGTGATCCTGTCTGGTTCGCTGTCGGCCCAAGCGGTGCTCGGGGAACCGGCGCCGGCGGCCACCTTCGCGTGCTGGCTGCAGGGCGAGCCGATCGCGGCGAGCGGCGACCAGGCGCCGAAGGCGGTGGTCTACGCGTTCTACGGCGATGCGGCGAGCGGGCGCTGGTTCGCCGGCGACGGTGGCTACCTCGCCGACCTGCAGCGTCGCCACGGCGAGCGCGGGTTGGTGGTGGTCGGCGTGGTCGGCGATGCGGCGATCCCTGGCGGCGAGCGCTGGGTAGGTTGCCGACTCGCGCTCGACGAGGAGGCCGCGGTGGCGATCGCGTGGCAGCTCGCTCCGGCGCCATCGGCCAACCTGGTATTGCTCGATGCGGCCGGTCGGGTCGCGTTCGTCGGCACCGCCGGGGCCGGCCTGTGTGATGCGATCGAGTCGGTGCTGTCCGGTCGCCGCGAGCCGGGCCGGGACCGCCAGGTCGCGGACCTGCGGCTCGAGCTGCCGGCGGGATTCGACGACGTCACCGCCGCGGCGGCCGAACATCTGCTGCCGGCGGTCGCGCACGCGCCGGCCGACGGTCTGCTGCAGGGCCTGTTGTATCTGGTGCAGGCGACCAAGGCCTCGGACCTCGGCGCCGCGCTGGCGACCGCCAAGGCGGCGGTGGCGCGGATGGCGGGCGAATCGCGCCCGCTGGCGGTGTTCGCCGATCTGGCGCTGCGCGGCGATCCGCGGCGGCCGGAACTCTGCCAGCTGCTGCGCGAACCGCTGCAGGCCGCCGCCCAGGCCCAGCCGCACGACCCGGTGGTGCAGCTGGCGCTGCTGCGCGTGCTGGTGCAGCTCGGCCTCGACCGCGAGGTCGGTCGGGTGGCGATGCGCAGCCGCAAGCTCGTGACGGTCGTTCCTGACCATGCGCTCGACTTCGCGACTCTGCTGACCCTCGACGGCAACGCCGCCGCGCACCGCGATCTGGCCACGCTCGCCGTCGATGCGGCGGAACGCCTGCAGGCGATGCCGCGACTGGTGACCGCGGCGCGCTACGGCATCGCGGTGCGTTGCGCGCAGGATCGCGATGCGCAGAAGCGGCTGCTGGACGAGTACCTGAAGGACAACGACATGCGGGTCTCGATCAACAACGACTGCTGGTACCTGATGACCGAGCTCGGCACCATGGGCCGCTTCGATGTGTTCGCGGCCGGCCTCGCGGAACGCATGCTCGAGCAGCGCGAAGGCATGGACTACTTCGAGTTCGACACCGCGGCGCTGGCGATGTTCCTGGCCGGGCGGGTCGACGACGCCATCGAGCTGCAGCAGGAGGCGATCAAGAAGGGGGGCAACGGCAACCCGGAGTACACCGAGCGACTGGCGCGCTACCAACAGGCCAAGGCACCGGCGCCGCGCTGACCGGGCGCTGCCGCCGCCCGGCGATTGGCCTCGGCCGCTGCGGATTCGCAGCGAAGAAGCCCTTGCCAGCCGAGGCTGGCTTGCTATCCTCCTCGCCCCTTTCCCCTTCCAGAGCCGCCATGTCCAGAGTCTGCGCAGTCACCGGTCGTCGCACCCGCATTGGTCACCAAGTCAAGCGCCGCGGTCTGGCCAAGAAGGACGGCGGTGTCGGCCGCCGCGTCACCGGCCGCAGCAAGCGCACGTTCAAGCCGAACCTGCAGCCGGTTCGCATCCTGACCCCGGATGGCCAGGTCAAGACGCTGAAGCTGTGCACCAAGGTGATCAAGCGCGGCGTGATCACGCTGAAGAAGGGCGACAAGCAGGTCTCGTTCCCGCTGGTCAAGGCGGTGCGTGGTCGCAACCGTCAGTTCACGAAGGCGCAGAAGGCCTGACCGCAGCGGTCGCCGCGGCGGCGCGGGAAGTCGGCCGGCCGCGCGCAAAGCTGCTCCGTCCGTGAGCGCGATCTGGTAAGCAGGGCGCATGTCCGCGACCCCTCCCGCTCCGACCCCGCCGAATCCGCGCCCATCCGATTCGGCTGCTCCCGATCTGGGCCAGCCCGATGACACGCTGCAGGCGGTTGGCGCCGTTTCGCTGCGCCTGATGGCCGGGGCCGTGCCCCGCCGCACGCTCGAGCAGCTCAAGCGCACCGTGCAACAGAGCCCGGCGGAGTATCCGTGGCAGGTCGTGACGCAGGCCGTGCTGGCGGAGCCGATCGAGCCGCAGCGACTGGTGCAACAGGGACTGGTCGCGCAGCGCGACTGGATCCTGCGCGGTGGGCGGGAGACGCCCGGGCCCGGCATCGCGCACCACACGAAGAGCTTCGTGGCGCGGGTCGCCGCGCAGCTGATCTTCGGGGCGATCTACACCGTCGTCATCATCGTGCTGCTGCTGCTGCTGAAGTACAAGCTGCCGGACTTCGACATCTACCGAGTCCTGACCTGGTGCCAGCAGACCTTCGGCGCGAAGCGCTGAGCCAGCTTCATTCCACCGACTCTCCACGCCGCGGTCGGGCCCGGCCCGACATCATTCCGGGACTGTAGTCGCCTGATCAGAAACGGGTTGTGCCGGCGTTGCCACGGAGTGGTGGGGTCGCAGCCAGGTCGCGGGCTTGGCAACTCTGCACCCGATGTCGAAAATCTCGGGGCGTGGTGTTGAAATCCGGTGGAGTGGCGGCATGATGACGCTCCTGGCCCGCGCGGAGTCGCAGCTAGTCTGGCTGTGGCGAAGTGAGGGACAGTGGTGGTGGCTTCGGCCAACACCAGCGAGGCGTTCTCTGACTTGTTCGACCGAACGTCGTTGTCTCGACTGACCATCGAGGCAGCTGGAGCCAGCTTGCTGGTTCCGATCCAGCGAACACCGACGGGTCTTGGCTGTGTGGTGGAGACCAGTATCCCCCTCCCTAACCGCCCTCTCCATTGCGCAGCCCTGGCCCGCATTCACGGGCCTCAGTTCTGACCGGCTGAGGCCCGTACTTTTTTTCCCCTGGGGAACGCGCGCCCCGGTGCGCACCGAGGCGCCACCGGCGCCAGCAGCAGCGATCGCGGCCGCAGGCGATCGTTGCAAGACAGCGGTAGCGTTTGGCCGCATGCGTGCTAGGTTGGCCGCGCAGCCCGTTCCGCCGGTCGCCGCGGGCTCCCATACCCCAAATCGCGATGACCAGACCAGGTTTCCGCAAGGGCCGCCCGGGAGGGGCGCGACCCACCTCCGGCGCCGACAGCGGCGACGGCTTCCTCAGCAGCGCGTTGTTCTCCCAGGCGCAGATCCTGCACCTGATGAAGAACGAGTTCGCGCGCGCGCGCCGGCACGGTGTGCCGCTCGGCTGCATCATGCTGCAAGTGGATCGGTTGCCGCAGCTCGTGGATCTGCACGGCGTCGACCTGCGGCAGGCGGTCCGCGCCGCCGTGGCGCGGCTGGTGCGCGAGAAGACGCGCGGCAGCGACCTGCTCGGCACCACCAACGACGACCGCTACCTGCTGGTGCTGCCGCACACCAACCTGGCGCAGTCGCGCAGTGTCGCCGAGCGCCTGCACCAGCTGTTCGACGAGTTCGGGGTCGCGGTCGACGGCCGCGAACTGTCGCTGTCGCTGAGCGTCGGGGTCACCGCCTGCGACGACCAGAAGACGCTGTTCTTCGATTCCATGCTGGCGCAGGCCGAAGCGGCCCTCGAGTACGCCGCCGACCACGGCGGCGACCAGGTGGCTTCGTTCGGCGAGATCCAGCTGCGCGGTGGCGGGTCCGACGCCGGCCCCGGCGCGTCGCCGCGTCGGCGCGCCAGCGACCGCCGCGATGGAGAAGGCCATGAGTGATGGCCCGATGCGGATCCTGTTGGTCGAGGACGAACAGACGATCGCGGTGACGTTGCAGGACGACCTCGAAGGGGCTGGCTACGACGTCAAGCACCTCGCGGACGGCAAGCTCGCGATCGCCGAGCTCGCCCACACCAGCTACGACGTGGTGATCACCGACGTGCGGTTGCCGGGTGCCGACGGCATGCAGGTGCTGCAGGCGGCCAAACGCGCGCGGCCCGACACCGAGGTGCTGGTGATGACCGCCTACGCGACCGTCGAGAGCGCGGTCGAGGCGATGCGGCTCGGCGCCGACGACTACATCCAGAAGCCGTTCATGAACGAGCACGTGCTCGAACGGCTGCTGCGGATCGGCAAGTTCCGCGCGTTGCTGAGCGAGAACCAGCGCTTGCGCGAGCAGCTGCAGAGCAACCACGGCCAGGGCCTGCCGGGCGTCATCGGCCAGAGTCGCGCGATGCAGACCGTCGTCAAGACCGTGCGCACCGTGGCGCCGACCGAGGCCTCGGTGCTGATCGAGGGCGAGAGCGGCACCGGCAAGGAGCGCATCGCGCGCGCGATCCATCTGCTGAGCCCGCGCCGCGACAAGCCGTTCGTCGCGCTGTCGTGCGGCGCGCTGCCCGACACCCTGCTCGAGACCGAGTTGTTCGGCCACGAGAAGGGCGCGTTCACCGACGCCCAGCGGCAGCGCCGCGGCCGCTTCGAGGTCGCCGACGGCGGCAGCATCTTCCTCGACGACATCGACGACATGCCGATGTCGGTGCAGGTCAAGCTGCTGCGCGTGCTGCAGGAGCGCGAGTTCGAGCGGGTCGGCGGCGAGACGCTGGTCAAGGTCGACATCCGTGTGATCGCCGCCACCAAGGTGCCGCTGCTCGAGCACGTGCGGGCGGGCAAGTTCCGCGAGGACCTCTACTACCGGCTCAACGTCGTGCCGGTGCGGCTGCCGCCGTTGCGCGAACGCGAGGGCGACCTGCCGCTGCTGGTGCAGCACTTCATCGAGAAGCTCGGCGGCGGGCGCATGTTCACCGTCAAGACCGACGTGCTCGAGGCGATGAGCGACTACAGCTGGCCCGGCAACGTGCGCGAGCTCGAGAACCGGCTGGCGCAGGCGGTGGCGCTGTCCGGCGGTGCGACGGTGCTGAAGAAGGAGCACCTGCTGCCGGTCGACAAGTCGCGCCGCGCCGCACTCGAGCCGCCGACCGCGCTGCGTTCGCTGCGCGAGGTGCTGGTCGAGGCCGAACGCGAACACCTGAAGGTGGTGCTGAAGGGCGTCGGCGGCCATCGCACCAAGGCGGCGTCGGTGCTCGGCATCTCGCGCAAGGTGCTCTGGGAGAAGCTCAAGGACTACGGCATCGAATGAACGACCTCGCTCGCTTCGGCGCCGGCATCGCTCTTGGCTGGATCGCGGTGGCGATGGCAATGGGCCCTGCGCGCGCGCAGGAGGCGCCAGCAGCCCCGGTCCGCTTCGAACGGGTGTTGTGGTGCAGCGATGGCGCCGGAGCGGCCCTGGCCGCCCGTTCTGGCTACACCGCGGTACAGCTCGGCCGCGGCGCCGACCCGGCGCCGCTGCGTGCGCTCGGCCTCGGTTACTACCTCGACCAACCGATCGGCAAGGGCCAGCTCGAGCTGCGCGACGACGACTGGCGACCGGTCGCCGAAGCCTACGCACGCACCCGCGATCCGGCCGGGCTGCTGCGGCCCGGGTGCCTCGCCGGGCCCGGGGCGCTGACGGCCGCGGCTGCGGCCGCGGCGGCAGAAGCGACGCGGGTGCGCGGCGACGGGCTGCGGTTCGTGGCACTCGCCGACGAGGCCTCGGCGACGCGCCACGACGCGCCGCTCGACACCTGCCGCTGCGAAGCATGTCTGGCCGCGTTCCGCACCTTCATCACCGCCCGCTGCGGCGACCTCGGCAACGTCAACCAGGTGCTGGGCACGCAGTTCGCGCGGCTCGAGGACGTGGTGCCGCCGACCACCGATCCGATCCGCCGCCGCGAACTCGGCGAGCGCCTGCTGCCCGCCGATCTGCGCGCCTTCGCGCTGCTGCGGGAGTTCACCGACCAGCAGTTCGCCGCCGCCGTGCACACGATCGCGGCCGCCGTGCGCGCGGCGGTGCCCGGGGTGCCGGTCGGTCTGACCGGCACCTCCGCGCCCGGCGCGTACGGTGGCGGCGATGCGGCCCGGCTGCTGCCGCAGCTGACGCTGGTCGAGCCGTACGACATCGGCGGCGCCGTCGACCTGGCGCGCAGCTTCGCGGCCCGCGGCGCGCATCGCTACGCGACGCTGCTGCCGCCGGGACCGAGCGCCTTGGCCGGGTTGCCGCTCGCCGACTGGGTGCGCGCGCAAGCGGCGGCGATGGCCTGCCGCGGCCTCGCCGGCGCGGTGGTGTGGAACGACGGCACCGTCGCCGCCGGGGGCGCGCTGACCCCGTTCGGGATCGCCGTGCAGCAGGCGTTCACCCGGCTCGGCCCCGCCCTCGATGCCTGTGCCGGCGCCACCGTCGAGGCGGACGGGGTGTGGCTGGTCGAGTCGCAGGCGTCGGTGCGGGCGTGGTGGATGCTCGATTCGGCCGCCGACGGCATGACCTGGATCCGGCGGCTCGCGTCGTACGAAGCGGCCAACAGCAGCAGCCAGGCGGCGCGCAGCAGTTGGATCGCATTGTTGCGCGATCTCGGCCTGCAGCCGCACTTCGTCGGCACCGCGGACCTGCCCGAGCGGCTGCTGCGCGAGCGCCCGCGCTGCCTGGTGCTGCCGGCGACGCTGGCGCTCGGCGACCGGCAGGCGCAGGCGATCCTCGCCTACGTGCAGAACGGCGGCACCGTGCTCGCCGACCACAGCACCGGCCTCTACGACGACGACCTGCTGCGCCGCGAGCACGGCGCGCTCGACGGTCTGTTCGGGATCCGCGCGCGCAGCCTCGCGTGGGACGACCTGCTGGTGCGCAACGGTGCGTCGACCGCGCGTAGTCGCGGCCTGCCGCTGGCCGAACTCGGGCTGCGTGGCGATCTCGCCGAGCCGCGCGACGGCGGTGACGCCCACGTCGAGGCGACCGTCGGCCGCGGTCGCGCGGTCTATTTGAACGCACCGGTGCTCGCCTACCAGCGCCAGCGCCTCGACGAGCAGTTGGTCGAGCCGGCGCGCGAGCTGCGGCGCGCGGTGCGCGCGGTGCTGCAGCGCGCCGGCGTCGAGCCGCCGTGCGAAGTGCGCGGCGAAGCGCTGCCGACCTGCCTCGAACGGGTGCGGTTGCGTCTGCGCGACGGCCGCACGGTGCTGGCGATCCGGCTGAACGCGCTGGCGGCGCCGGGCCTGCTGCAGCGGCTCGGCGCCGACGGACCGCGTTCGATCGTCGTCGAGCTGCCGGTTGTGCGCACGTTGGGGCACCTGGGCGGCGAACGCATCGGCACCGGCACCCGGTTCGAGCTGAAGCTGGACCCGAGCGCGGCGCTGTTCCTCGAGGTCCTCGAGTGACGCGAGTGCTCGGCACGCCGGTGCTGCCGACCGCGGCAGCGCCGGCGCGGGCGCTGTTGCTGTCCGATCTGCACGTGCCGAGCGACGGTGGGGCGGTGGTGGCGATGCTGGACGCGGCGCTGACCGCGGCGGCGCAGCGGCAGGCGTCGGTGTTCGTGCTCGGCGACCTGTTCGATTCGTACGTGAGTCGCTGGCAGGTCCGCCACGGCATCTGGCGCGATACCGCGGCGCGGTTCCGCCGCGCGGTAGAGGCCGGCGTGCCGATCGCGCTGCTGCACGGCAACCGCGACTTCCTGCTCGGCGCCGAGTTCGAACGCGACGCCGGCGTGCAGCTGGTCGCCGGTGGGTTGCGCGGCGTGCTCGGTGGGGTCGACACGCTGTTGCTGCACGGCGACGAGCTGTGCCAGAACGACCTGCCGTACCAGCGCGCGAAGCGCTGGCTGCGACGGCCATCGGTGCGGCTGCTGGCGCGGTCGCTGCCGGTGTGGTTGGCGACGCGGGTCGCCGAGCGCGCGCGGCAGAAGAGCCGCACGGTGATCGCCAGCGGCGACCAGACGCGGTTCCTGCCGACCAGGGCGGCGGTGGGGGAGGCGCTGGCGATCGGCGTGCAGCGGTTGGTGTTCGGACACATCCATCGTCATGCGCACGATCGGATCGGGGCGCAGGGCTATTGGGTGCTGCCGGCGTTCGACGCGACGGGTGTCGGGCTGTGGCTCGAGGGTGGGGCGGCGGTGCCGGTGCGCTGTGATGCCGGGGGGCTCGTCGAGGTGCCGGTGCCTGGGCCGTGTCCGTTGGCGGGGTGATGGCTTGGCCGGCCGCGGCCGGCGCTGCCGTTCGGTCCACTGCCGCTCACTTCGCCCGCGGTATCTGCAGTGGCAGGTCGTGGCGGTCGCCTTCGAGTTCGCATTCGGTCTCGAACGGCTTCGTCGTCGCGGGGTCGCCGACCGGCCCGACGCGGTAGCGGCCGGGCACGAGGTCGGCGAAGCGGTAGCGGCCCTGGCGATCGCTCATCGTCCAGCGCATCAGCACGAAGTCGTGCATGCGGCCAGCGTGCTGCAGTTCGGCCAACACCAGCTCGACGCCGGCGCGCGGGGCGCCATCGGCATCGGTGACGACGCCGTGGATCTCGGCCGGATTCGGCAGCCGTACGTCGCCGATGTCGTCGAGACCCTCGTGCGGCAGCTCGAGGGCGATCGAGTGGGCAGCGCCGTTGGTGACGTCGAGCCGCAGCTTGCGGTCGAGGTGACCGTTCAGCTGGCGGAACTCGAAGCGGCCATCGCGATCGGTCGACGTGGACGCGAAGCGGTCGTGCGACGGCAGTTGTTCGCCCATCGCCTGCCACAGCTCGACGCGCACGCCGAACAGCGGCCGACCGTCGGTATCGAGCAAGCGCCCGCGCAATCGCACCGCGGGTGCGACGGTGACCAGAAGTTCCTGGTCGCCATCACACTTCACGATCTGCTCGCTGCCGTGGTAGAGCGTCATGCGCGGCTCGCGACCTTCCTGCAGCACGACCAGATCCTGGTCGGCGAGACGGATGCGCAACCACGCCCCGGTTCCAACGGGGCTCTCGACGGCGAACGTGCCGTCGTCCCCGGTCGTCGCTTCGATGGTGCGGCGGCCGTTGTCGCGTGGCTGGACCAGCAGCCGTCGCTTCGCCAGCGGCGCACCACTCCGGTCCCTCAGCCGCCCACGCAAGCGAGGTGGCGGTGCCACCGCCGGTGCACCGGCACCGAGCACCTGAAACACCAGCTCGTGCACCGGGCCCGATGGGGTCACACCGGAGGGGCGGGGCAGCACCGTCGCGCCCGCGATCACGACGCGCGCCGAGGACACCTGTGCGTCCCGTGGCAGGCCCGATGCCTGCCAGATGCCGTCATCACCGGGACGCCCGCTCCGCAGCGCCTGCGGCAGCAGGACCAGCCGCCGGCCCGGGCCACGGATTGCCTGGATGTCGCACCGTGCGGCGCGCAGTTGCTCGGGGGTGGCCCCCTCGATGCGAAGCCTCAGCGCCATCGAGTCGCCGCGCAGCAACTGCAGATCGAGCTCACCATCGGCGGCCAGTTCGCACGACGTCTCGAGCAGTTCGAATCCCGCCGCGGCAACGGCAAGCTCGGCGCCGCCGACCGGCACGCCGAACAGTCGGTAGCGACCCTCGGCGTCGCTGGTCGCCTCGGCGGCCACCATCGTCGCCAACAGCTCGCCCATGCCCATGCGCGCCGCAACCAAGCGAGCGCCTTCGATCGGCGCGCCCGCCGCGTCGCGCACGACGCCGTGCAGCTGGACACCGTCGAACAACTGCAGCTGCACCCATGCAGCGTCGCCCGCGCCGACGATGCCGGCCCACTTCTTCGCCGCCGTGTGTTGCGGGGCGCGCGCCGCCACCTGATAGGAGCGCGGCTCGAGCCGCCCGAAGACGAAGCGCCCGATGCCGTCGCACTTGGTAAGGGCCACGACTTCGTCGTCGCACAGCAGTTCGACCTCGGCCAGCGGCACCGGCGCCGACCGGCAGTCGACCACCACCCCTTCGAGCCGGCCCTGCGCCGGGGCGGGCTCTTGTGCGAGCAGCCCCGACAGCGAGAGCATCCCCGCGATCCACGACCCGGCGTGCGCGCTCGTCATCGACGCAAGATACCGACAGCGGGCCGTTCCCGCAGTCGTGGGCGCGAGCACCGACCGCAACCGGCGCGTGATGGCACTAGGTAGCACCTGGCACGCACTGCGTTCCTGCCGCTGGCGGCGACGATCGGCCGCGGTCGCGATCGAGCAGGCGGGACGCAAGTATGTGTCGCTGGCGGCGCTGGTCGAGCTGAAGCTGGCGAGTGGCCTGACGGCGCCCGATCGCCCGCGCGACTTCGATGACGTGATCCAGCTGATCCGCAGCAACCGGCTCGGCGAGCACTTCGCCGACGGTCTGCATGCCTACGTGCAGCCGAGGTACCGCGAGCTGTGGGGCTACGCGCAGCGGCCTACCGACCTGCCAGGGTGAGGTGCCGAGGAGCCCGAGCCGAGCCGTTCCCGACGGCCGGGATCGCCGGGAGAGGCCCGGGTGGCCGGGGTGGCCGACTTGGTGATTGCCAGCCGCGCCGCCCGGTCGCTAGACTGTTCCGTCCTTTGGTCGGGCCACCCGTCCGGCCCCGGATCGTCGGCCGCGGTCGTGGTCCGGCCGCGATCTTTTCCAACCTGGATCGATTTCTCTCCACGATCTGTTCCCCATTTCCCCTTGACCGGCAGTTCCGATGCTCGCAGAGCGGGGCAACCCGCGATGCCGACCGAAGTGGTCGCGATCGACGGCCCGTCCGGGGCCGGCAAGAGCACCGTCGCGCGCCAATTGGCGCAGCGGCTGGGCTTCGGCTTCCTGGACACCGGGGCGATGTATCGCGCCATCACGTGGCTGTTCCTGCAGGCGGGCTGTGCGCCGGCCGAATGTGCGGCCGAGCCCGATCAGGGCCACGCGCGCATGCGGGCGTGTCTGCAGCAGTCGCGGCTCGAGCTGCAGAACGGTCGCGTCGTGCTCAACGGGCGCGATGTGACCGAACACCTGCGCACCCGCGAGGTCGAGTCGCAGGTCAGCGCGGTGTCGGCGCTGTCGTTCGTGCGCGCCGCGATGCGCGACCTGCAGCGCGCGGTGGCGCAAGCCGGGCCGGTCGTCGCCGAAGGGCGCGACATGGGCTCGGTGGTGTTCCCGATGGCGAGGTGGAAGGTCTACCTCGATGCCGCCCCGAGCGAACGGGCGCGGCGGCGCTGCCAGGACTTCGCCCGGCAGGGCCGGGAGGTCAGCGAGGCGCTGGTGCTCGAGGAGATCCTCGTGCGCGATCGCCTCGACAGCACCCGGTCCGACGCGCCGCTGCGGCAGGCGGCCGATGCGATCTACATCGACTCGACCGGGCTGACCACGGAGTCGGTGGTGGCCCAGCTGTTCGCCCGCGTGCGCGGCGACGAAGTCCGGGAGGCGCTGTGAGCGCGCCGTCCGCGACCCCGAGCGAGCCCCGGCGCGTGGTGCGACGCAGCCGGTTCTGGTGGTGGCTGTCGAAGTGGTCGGTGCTGCTGTTCAGCAAGGTCTGGTTCCGGCTGCGCGTCGAAGGCCAGGCCAACGTGCCGCCGAGTGGCCCCGTGCTGCTGGTCGCCAACCACGCGAGCTACCTGGATCCGCCGCTGGTCGGCACCACGGCGGGCCGCTGGGTCGCGTTCCTGGCGCAGGCCGGGTTGGCGAAGTTCGGCCCGCTGCGCTGGTGGCTGACGCAGATGGGGGTCACGCTGATCGACCGCTCGGCACCGTCGACGGCGGCCTTGCGCATGGTCGCCGACTGCCTGGCGGCCGGCGAGGCGGTGGGCATCTTCCCCGAAGGCACCCGCAGCAGCGACGGCAGCGTCGGCCCGTTCCGCAACGGCGTGGAGTTCCTGGTGCGCCGCACTGGCGCCACGGTGGTGCCGATCGGCCTCGACGGCGCGCATCGCGCGTATCCGCGCAAGGCCTGGCTGCCGCGGCCGCGCAAGCTGATCGTGCGCTACGGCGAGCCGTGGACCGCGGCCCAGGTGCTGGCGCCCGGCGGCGTCGAGGCCCTGCGGGCCCGGGTCGCGGCGCTGGCCCGTGCGCCGCTGCGGGCCGAGTCGCAAACGGTCGCGGGCGACCGCGCGCCGGCTGCCCGGCCCGAAACCCGATCCTCCACAACCTCATCTGCCGAAGGAGGGGCGTGAGCCCCCGCTTCGGCGAACCGGCGACCGGAAGGTCCGGCCGCCGGGACTGTGTGCGCTGCCGGCGTCGGTCGTTCCGACGTCGGTCAGATCATCATCGTCATCCGTTCGTTTCCCCTACCCTTCAACCCTGTTTCGTTTGATGCACGGCAAGAATCTGATCAAGAAGTTCGCGATGTCCGCCGACGAGCTGTCGCGGCTGACCTCGGAGGCGCTCGGCAGCTCCACGCTGGCGGAGCTCGACAACGCCATCGGCAAGACCGTCGCCGAGCTGGCCCCCAACAAGATCGTCAAGGGGCGCGTCATCAAGGTGATGGAAGACGGCACCGTGGTGGTCGACGTGAGCTACAAGGCCGAGGGCCAGATCGCGCTCGACGAGTTCCCGGATCCTCTCGCCGTGCAGCCGGGCCTCGAGATCGAGTGTCTGGTCGAGCAGATCAACGACGCCGAGGGCTACATCCTGCTCAGCAAGCGGAAGGCCGATCGCATCCGCGGCTGGGAGAACATCATCCAGACGCACAAGGAAGGCGACTCGGTCAAGGGCCTCGTGCTGCGCAAGATCAAGGGCGGCCTGCTGGTCGACATCGGCGTGCCGGTGTTCCTGCCGGCGTCGCAGGTCAACATCCGTCGCGCGGGTGACATCGGCGACTGGATCGGCAAGGACATCGAGGCGCGCATCATCAAGATCGACGAGGAGCGGATGAACATCGTCATCTCGCGCCGCAAGCTGATCGAGGAAGAGCGCGAGACCAAGAAGGCGATGCTGCTGGCCGAGCTGGCCGAGGGTCAGGTGCGCAAGGGCGTCGTCAAGAACATCGCCGACTTCGGCGTGTTCGTCGACCTCGGCGGCATCGACGGCCTGCTGCACATCACCGACATGTCGTGGGGCCGCGTCAACCACCCGTCGGAGATGCTGAAGCTCGACGACGAGGTCGAGGTCAAGGTGCTGAAGATCGATCGCGAGCGGGAACGCATCGCGCTCGGCATGAAGCAGAAGAGCGCCTCGCCGTGGGAGAACATCAGCGACAAGTACCCGGTCGGCAAGCGCATCGACGGCGAGGTCGTCAACCTGATGAGCTACGGCGCGTTCGTCAAGCTCGAGGACGGCGTCGAGGGCCTGGTGCACATCTCCGAGATGTCGTGGACCAAGCGCGTCAACCACCCGAACGAGGTCGTCAAGCAGGGCGACAAGGTCGAGGTCGTCGTGCTCGAGATCGACACCGAGAAGCAGACCATCTCGCTCGGCATGAAGCAGACCGAGGTCAATCCTTGGGACATGGTGGCGGAGAACTACCCGCCGGGCACCGTCATCCGCGGCAAGGTGCGCAACCTGACCAACTACGGCGCCTTCATCGAACTGCAGGAAGGCATCGACGGTCTGCTGCACATCACCGACATGAGCTGGACCCGCAAGATCACCAACCCGAGCGAGGTGGTGAAGAAGGGTGACGAGATCGAGTGCGTGGTGCTCTCGGTCGACCAGGAGAAGAAGCGCATCGCGCTCGGTCTCAAGCAGCTGCAGGCCGATCCGTGGAGCGGGGACATCCCGGCTCGTTACCACATCGGCGACAGCGTCCCGGGCACGGTCACGAAGATCACCAACTTCGGCGTGTTCGTCGAACTGGAGCCGGGTCTCGAAGGCCTGCTGCACATCTCGGAGCTGGCCGACCACAAGGTCGACAACCCCGAGGAAGTGGTCAAGGTCGGCCAGCGCGTCGAGGTTCGCATCATCAAGATCGACACCGACGAGCGGAAGATCGGCCTGACGCTGATCCAGGCCCACTTCGAGGAAGGCGACGCCGGCGAGGCGCAGCCGACCGGCGGCACCGCCGCGGCGAAGGAGCCGGAGCGCGTCGTGACGCCGGCGATCGGTTCGCTCGCCGACCAGCTGAAGGGCATCGGCCAGCGCGTCAGCGCACGCGAGGCCGCGAAGAAGACCGAGAACGAGGGGCAGTGAGCTCGGCGCCGGCGAGCGCAGGCAGCGGCGGGTGGTGGGCGAGGGTCCACCGCCTGCCACCGTTGCTGTTGCTCGCCGGCTGTGTGACCACCTACGAGGACGCGCCGCTGCTGGGGTTGCCCAACGGCGCTCCGGCGCCGGCCCCCGCGGCGGCCTCGGTGACGATCCCGTTCGGCGGCGAGGCCGACCAGGGCGGTGAGATCGCCTCGTTCTACCGCTCGGTGCTGCAGCGCATGCAGGAAGCCGCGCAGGAGCGTGATCTGAGCCAGCTTGAGACGCTGCTCGCCAGCTACGAGCGCCCGGACCTGCCGGTGTCGATCCAGCAGCACGTCGCCGGCTATCGCTCGGTCGCGATCGGCCTGCGCTTCCTCGACGATGCGCCCCGGCAGTCGCGGCTGGTGCTGGCGCCGGCCGCCCCGGGCGACGCGCCGCCGTCGGCGGCACCGCCGCTCGGGCAGGCGCTGCAGCTCGAGCTGCAGCTCGCGGCCGGGGCCGAGCCGGTGCGCATCGGTGGCCGGGATGCCGACGATCCGGTCGGCTTCGCGGTCGCCGTGACCGTCGACGACTCGTTCGTCGATGGCGGCAGCCGGTCGTCGAGCACCACCGAGTTCGTCTGGCTGCCGGCCGACTTCGAATTGGCGGCCGACGCGGTGCTGCGGTTGCCGGTCGCCGTCGACCTGATGGGCGGCGACGCCGTGCGGCGCACGATCCTGGTCCGCGTCGACGTGATGCCGGGCTACGTGAGCGTGGCCGAGCGGCGGGTGCCGATCCGCCGCACCCGGCTGGCCGCGGCGTCGTTCACGCAGTGGCCGAGCGGCTACGAGGCGCTCGCCAAGGCGCCGCTGGCCGAGCTGCAGGCGGCGCTGCGTACGTTCGAGCCGCGGCAGTTCGCGCGCGCGTGGCTGGCCGCGCTGCAGACCGGCCCGGACGAACGGCCGGCGGCCGTGGCGCTGCTGATCGACCAGGTGCGCTTCGGCCGTTCGGACCAGGCGCAGGTGGCGATGGCCGCGCTGCGCGCGATCACCGGGGCCGAGATCCCGGTGGGGGACCGCGACGGTTGGCTTGCCTGGTGGCAGCAGCGCCGCTAGACAGCAGCGGTGAAGTTCCCACCCGTAGCCGAGCAACTCGCCGTGCTGAAGCGCGGCACCGTCGACATCAAGAACGAGGCGGAACTGGTCGAGCGCCTGACCGCGTCGTTGGCCAGCGGTCGTCCGCTGCGGGTCAAACTCGGCATCGATCCGAGCTCGCCCGACATCCACCTCGGTCACACCGTGGTGCTGCGCAAGCTGCGCGACTTCCAGCGCCTGGGCCACCAGGTGATCGTGCTGTGGGGCACCGCGACGGCGATGGTCGGTGACCCGACCGGGCGCAACAAGACGCGCCCGCCGCTGACCCGCGAGCAGGTCGAACAGAACAAGCAGACCTACCGCACCCAGGTCGCCCGCGTGCTCGACGTGCAGGCCGCCGAGGAGCGTGAGAACGGCGAGTGGTTCCATCGCCAGAGCTTCATGGACTGCATCGCGCTGGCCGGTCGCTACACCGTGGCGCGCATCCTCGAGCGCGACGACTTCCAGAAGCGCTACCGGGCCGAACAGCCGATCTCGGTGCACGAGTTCCTGTATCCGCTGCTGCAGGGCCACGACTCGGTCGAACTGCAGGCCGATGTCGAGCTCGGTGGCACCGACCAGTTGTTCAACCTGATGGTCGGCCGCGAGCTGCAGAAGCAGGCCGGCCAGCCGGCCCAGGTCTGCATCACCGTGCCGCTGCTCGAGGGCCTCGACGGCACCCAGAAGATGTCGAAGTCGCTCGGCAACTACATCGGCATCGCGGAGTCGGCCTCGGTCCAGTTCGGCAAGCTGATGAAGGTGCCCAACGAGCTGTTGGCCAAGTACTTCCTGCTGCTGACCGACGAGCCCCAGGAGCGCGTCGACGGGCTGCTCGGCAACCCGCTCGACGCCAAGTTCGCGCTGGCGGCGGCGGTGGTCGCCTGCTTCCACGGCGAGGCGGCGGCGACCGCGGCCCGCACCGAGTACGACCGCGTCCATCAGGGCGGGGGCTTGCCCGACGTGCTGCCCGAGTGGCGACCTGGCGCCGAGGTGCGCCGGACCGCCGATGGTCGGATCGCGTTGCCGACCGGACTGCACGCGTGCGGTCTCTGCAGTTCGAGCAGCGATGCGCGCCGCCTGATCGAAGGCCGCGGCGTGCGCGTCGACGGCAACGTGGTCGTCGACGTGAAGGCCGCCTACGGGACCGGGGCCTATGTCGTGCAGATCGGCAAGGCCAAGGCGGTGCGTTGGATCGTCGATAGTTGACCGTTCGCAGAACGGCCGCGGCGCAGTTGTCGCTGTGGTGCAGTCGGCGCCGCGGAATGCCGATGGTCCTCTCCCGCTCGCGAGTTGGTTAGGATGCGGACGGTGAGTGGTTCTCACTGCCAGTGGCGGACCGACAGAGCGAGGCGAGACGCAGAGGCACGGCATGGCGGCGATCGGTGCAGCGGCATTCGTGATCTGGGCGATGGCATCGGCTGCACGCGCAGCCGGGCCCGTCGACGCTCGCACCGAGGTCGGTTGCCCGCATGCGCTGGCCGCGGTCGTCCGCTGCGCTCAGGAGCCGGGCGCGTCCCAGGACCCCGAACCAGCGCAGGATCCCGAACGGCTCCGCGCCATGCTGGCCGAGCCTGGGGCCGACGGGCGGCTGTCGCGCGAGACCGCGGTCGAACGTCTGCTGGTCAGTGACCAACCGGCCGCCCACCGGCTGCTGCAGGAGCATCTGTTCCGGCGCCCCGATCCCGACGCCCTGTCGACCACGATCCTGACCGCGTTCGCGCGGCATCTGCTCGGGGCGCCGCCGGCGCAGTTCGGCGGCGCGGGCAACGGGGTACGACGCGAGATCCTGGTCGGTTACACCCAGGCCTTGGCCCCGCTGTGGAGCGAGGCCACGCCGAGCGACGCCGAGCCCGGGCAGGTCGAGTTGCGGCGCCTGGCGCGCCTCGCGCTGCAGCGGGTGCCGGGCCGCGAACTGGTCGACGTCGCCGGGCAGCTGCTGGCCGAGCCGCGGCCGACGTGTGCGTTGCTGCGCTGTCTCGGCGATCTGCAGCAGCCGCTGCTGGCGCCGGTGATCGCCCGCCAGCTCGAAGCCGGCGACGCGGCGCTGCGCAGTTGCGCCACCGAGGCGCTGCAGTTCCTGTGCTATCCCGACGAGCCGCTGCGCACCAAGGCCCAGTTCGAGCTCTGGCAGCAGCAGTTCGGCGACCAGCGTTACCTCGACCTGGTCGAGCGAGCTGCGCGCGGGACCCAGCGACCGCAGGAGGGATTGCGCCAGGAGATCAGCCGGCTGCGCGTCGAGGCCGCCCGCGACGTGGTGCGGGCGCTGGTGGTGCGGTCGCTCGGCATCGACTGGGCGGCGGTGCACGCGCGCACGGTGGTCGACGAGCCGGAGGTGTTGGCCGCCTGCCTCGAGCAGCTGCAGCAGACCCTCGGTGCCGGCCTGCCGGTCGAGGACGCGGCCGTGCCCCGGCAGGCGTTCGGACGCGCGTTGCTGCAGCGCTATCGCGCCTCCGGTGCCGATCCGTTGCGCACGCGGGCGATGCTGCTCGAGGTCGCGGCCTACCTGACGCGGCCCGAGGAGACCGAGTTGGCGGCCGAGGTGGTGACGTTGCTGCTGGCTCAGCTCGAGCTCGCCGACCGCGACTGCGAGCTGGCGGCACTGCGCGGGTTGCGCCGGTTCCCCGGCACCGAGACGCGGGCCCGCCTGGTCGCGTTCGCGCACCAGCAACTCGAACGGGGCGAGCCGGGGCGCGACTTGTTGGCGGCCACGCTCGGAGTGCTGTCGGCGCGCACGGCGCCGCGCTGGGCCGCGCCGCTGCCCACCGATGCCGACAAGGCCGACTGGTTGCGGCTGGTGGCGGCCTGCTGCCGCAGTGAGCCCCGACTCGAACTGCGCGAGCCGGCGCTGATGCTGGCGCAGACCCTGGATGGCAAGGACGGTCGCGTCGTCGAGGTGTTCCCGCTGTTGCTCGACCTGGTCCACGATGCGGGCCAGGAGACCAAGTTCCGCTCGACGGCGCTGATCCTGTTGCAGGGTTGGCGCAACGAAGAATCGGTCGCCGATGCCTGGGTCGCGGCAGTGCAAGGCCTGCTGGCCGACCCGGAGGCGCAGATCCGGCTGCAGGCGGCCGAGTCGTTGGGCCAACTGACCGAGTCGGTCCTCAAGGGACGGGTCGACTGGATCAACAGCACCATCTTCGCGGTGCGCGACCGGCTCGAGGTCGAGACCGATGCCGCGGTGCTGCGCAACCTGGTCGATTGCATGCAGGCCTGCGGTCGAGAGCCGCAGAAGCAGGCACAAGCGATCGGCGCGCTGAAGAAGGTCATCGGCGGCATGCCGACTCCGGTGCCGGCCGATCAGCAGTTCCGGCTCGAGCCGCTGCTGCAGGCGCTGGCGACGATCGCCGCGGATTCGCGCGCCGAACTCGGTCAGTGGACGGCGGCGTGCCTGTCGCTGCAGGTGCACCGGAAGCGGCAGAGTCTGCGCCTGGTGTTGCAGAGTCACAGTGCGGTCGACCTGGCGAAGGAGGTCGGTAGTACCGACCCTTCGCTCGCCACCGGGGCGCGGCAGGCGATGCGGTTGCTGATCGACACGGCGCTGCTGAAGCCGCCGCGCGAGGCGTGGAGCAGCAGCGAGGAGCTGGTGCGCGAAGCGCGCGACGTCCGCACCGCCTTCAACGCGCTCGACACCATCGCCGAGGCGTTGGTCGACTCGGCGGCGCTGCGGCTGCTGCGGCTCGAGGTCGATCTCGCCGCCGGCAAGCCGCAGGACGTGGTGCAGAAGGCGACCCAGTGGCTCGCGGCGACGGGGCCGGCCGCGGCGGTGCTCGGCGACGACGATCGGGCGCGCATTCGTTGCCTCGCGGCCGAGGCGCAGTTGGCGCTGGGCCGGCCGGACGCCGCGCGCCGGCTGCTCGACGAACGCGGTCGCGATCAGGATGTCGATCCGGCGGTGGTCGATCTGCAGAGCCGCATCGGGCGGGCGCTGGTGGCGACCGATCTCGCGGGGGCGGTGCAGTTGTTCGAGCGGGTGCTCGGGGCGACGCCGCCCGAGGATCCGACGATGCGCGCACGGTTGCTCGATTGGATGCAGAACAGTCTGCGGTTGCGGCCGGAGTCGCGCCCGGAAGTGATGGCGCGGGCTGCTGCGTATGCGGCGATGTTCGCGGCGCCGGACTGTCCGCTGGAGCAGCGCGACGCGTTCGAGCAGATGCGGACTTCGCGGTGAGCGGGGCGGGTGGGGGAGCGAGACCACGACCGCACGAGAAAGGTCGAGGAAGTTCTTGCCGTGCCGCGGGCGGTCGCTATCTTCCTTCCCTCACCCAACGCGGGGTGGAGCAGCCCGGTAGCTCGTCGGGCTCATAACCCGAAGGTCGGAGGTTCGAATCCTCCCCCCGCTACCAGTCCTGCGGACAACCGCAGGAGATCAACGCCCTGGGGCCAAAAGGCCTCGGGGCGTTTCTCTTTCTGGCCAGCCCGTAGACGTATCGCAGCAGGTTGAAGGGGTGTCCGGAACGGGGATCACGCTGGCTGAGCTACGCCGCGGCGGAGTATTGCTCCCTGCTGCCGCGCCTCCAGCGGCGGATAGGAACCTGGATCGATGCACGCCCGACGCCACACACTTCTCTTCGTCCTGCCCCTCGCCACCGCACTGGCCGCGCAAGAGCAAGCCGCTCCGGCGATGCCGAACCCGAAGACGCCGCAGCACGAACGCCTCGCCGCGTTCGCCGGCACCTGGCGCACCGAGACCAAGATGGCGGCGATGCCCGGTGTGCCCGGCATGGAAGCGGCGAGCGAGATGGTCGGCGTCGAGCGCGCCGAGCTGGTCTGCAACGGCCTGTGGCTGAAGGTCGCGGGCGACGGCACGTATCAGGGGCAAGCCTGTTCGGGGCTGTGGCTGCTCGGCTACGACTCGATCGCCAAGACCTACCAGTGCCTGGCCGCCTCCAACATGGACGATGCCCCGTGCTGCGTCGACGGGCGCCACGACGAAGCGACGAAGGTCTGGCACTTCCACGGCAACTCGCCGATGGGGCCGTTCCGCAGCGAACTCGTGTTCGAGACTCCGGATCGTTCGGTCGAGGTCGGCTTCACGAAGCGTGACGACGGCAAGGAGACCGAGTTCCTGCGCATCGTGCGCACCCGGGTCACGGGCGCCGCCGCAGCCTCTGCGGGCACTGCGCCGGCCGAGACCGTGGCATCCGAGACCGTGCCATCCGAGACCAAGAAGCTGGCGCCGCCGCTGGCGGCGATGCATGCGGACTTCGGCACGTGGGACGCCGACTTCACGATGGAGATGCCCGGCGCACCGCCGATGCAGTCGAAGTGCCGCGAAGTGGTCGGCCCGGTCTGCGGCGGCAAGTGGTCGTGGTCGACGTTCACCGGCGCGATGATGGGGGCCCCGTTCGAAGGGCACTGCCTGGTCGGCTTCGATGCCAAGACCGAGCAGATGGTCAGCTTCTGGATCGACTCGATGAGCGGCGCGTGGATGCGCACCGACGGCGCTTACGACGCCGGCAAGCGGACGTGCACGATGAGTGGCACGTGCTACGACCAGCAGGGGCAACGGCAGAAGGTTGCCTCGACGGCGACTTCGGTCGGCAAGGACGCGCGCACGCTGCGCACGGTGTTCGGCGAAGGTGCCGGGCAGTCCGTGATGACCATCGTGTATCGCCGCGCGGGCAAGTGAGGCCGCCGCGGCAGCCGCCAGGAAGTCGTTGCGAACGGCGGCGCGGTCGCTACACTGCCGCGCCCACTACCCCGTGGTGTAATCGGTAGCACAGCAGGTTTTGGTCCTGTTGGTTCCTGGTTCGAGTCCAGGCGGGGTAACCAAAACCCCGATGACCTGTGGCCGCTGGCCAACGGGTCGCCAGGTGGTGGGGTGGTGCCGATGGTTTCGGCCAGCGCTTGCTGGCCGCCGCCGAAAGCACCGCAAGTTCTTTCCAGATCGAAGTTTGCAGTCCCGTGATGCCCCGTGGTGTAACGGTAGCACAACAGGTTCTGGTCCTGTTTGTAAAGGTTCAAATCCTTTCGGGGTAACCACTTGCGCGCGAGCTTGACCGTCAGGTCGGGCTCGCGCGCGTTCGTTTCCAGGGCGAACTCGTGCTGACCGCCGGGCCATCGCTCGCTGCGCCCAGAGCATCGACAGCTCAGCGCAGGTACAGCCCCTACAGCGCGTCGCTGGCCTTGAACAGGTAGCGATCGGTCATGCCGGCGAGGTAGTCGCAGACCGTGCGCTCGAGCCCATCCGTGGTGAGCCGCCGCTGCGCCCCTTCCGGCAGCCGTTCCGGGTGCGCGAGGTAGCTGTCGAACAGCCGCCGGATCCGCGCCGCGCCGTCGTTCATGACCCCGAGCACCCGCGCCGAACGGTAGAAGCGCACCCGCAGGAACTCGAGCAGCTCCTGCGCCATCACGGCCATCGTCGGCCCGTGCTGCACGCGCGGCAGCACCGCGTCGCCGGTCGAGCTACCGGTCGAGTTACCGGTCGAGTTGCCGAGCGAGACGTCGGCGGTCTGCACCAGGTCATGGATCAACAGCGACGCGACCTCGCTGACGACCCGCTGCCGCTGTTCGGTGCCGGCGCTGCGCGCGGCTTCCTGCCACAGCCGCAGCTCGCCGGCCTCCGCCTCCGCGAACAGGCCCGCGCGCAGGCCGTCGTCGAGGTCGTGGCTCAGGTAGGCGATCTTGTCGCACAGGTCGACCAGCTGGGCCTCGACCGGCAACGGTCCCTTCGGCAGCAGATCGGGGCTCAGCGGGAAGCCATCGGGGATCCGGCCCTTCAGCAGGCTCGTGCGCACCGCGCGCGTGAGATTGAGCCCGTAGCCGTGCCCGTAGCGGTCCTCGAGGTAGTCGACGATGCGCGCGCCCTGCGCGTTGTGGCGGAACCCGCCGTGCGCGGCCATGGCTTCGTGCAGCGCTTCTTCGCCGACGTGGCCGAAGGGTGGGTGGCCGAGATCGTGCGCCAGCGCGATCGCCTCGGCGAGGTCGTCGTTGCAGCGCAGCGCGCGGGCGACCCCGCGGCTCATCTGCGCGACTTCCAGCGAGTGCGTCATGCGGCTGCGGAAGTGGTCGCCCTCGAAGGCCGCCATCACCTGGGTCTTGTGCTGCAGGCGGCGGAACGCGGTCGCGTGCAGCACGCGGTCGCGGTCGCGCTGGAACACCGTGCGCAGCGCATCCTCGGCCTCCGGCAGCCGGCGCCCGCCGCTGTTCCGGCTCGGCGTCGCGACCGGCCGCAGCCAGCGCAGTTCGCGGTCTTCGTGGTCTTCGCGGCGCAGCCAAACCATGGCGGAAGGCTAGCGGGCGGAAAAAGAAAGCGCCCGGCAGGTTTTCACCCGCCGGGCGCCACTGGTACCCCCTAGGGGATTTGAACCCCTGTCACATGACTGAGAATCACGGATCCTAGGCCGCTAGACGAAGAGGGCACGCCAGGAGGGCGAGATTTCTACGGAACCGAGCCGGGCAGGTCAAGAGTCGGGTCGAGCTTTGGCGATCCTGGAATGTTCGGCCCCCTTGCTCGTTGCGCCCGCCCGCCACGTAGGTCCACTCTGCAGGACCTCACCCCTGCCTCCCGCGGTGGAGATCCCGATGCACTCACTGCCACTCACCTTGCTGCCCCTCCTCTTCCTGGCACCGTCGATCGACGGTTGGCTCGGCATCTACCTCGACAACGAGCGCAACGAAGCGGTGATCGCCGAGGTCATCCCGGATTCCCCGGCCGCGCGCGCCGGCCTGCAAGCGGGCGACGAACTGCTGGGCGTCGGCGACACCAAGACCGCGAGCCGCGAGGCCTTCATCGCCGCGATCCGGGCCCAGAAACCCGGTGATCGGTTGTCGATCCAGCTGCGCCGCGAAGGCCGCGAGCAGGTGGTCATGGTGCGGCTCGGCAATCGACCCGAGGAGGTGCCGACGCCGGTGCCGACCGCCGCGCCGAAGGCCAAGCCGAGCGACAAGCCGGTGCCGGCAGTCGAAAGTGCGCCGCCCGTCGCCACGGCGCCGCCGGCACCCGCCGCGGCCGCCGGTACGGGATACCTTGGCGTCAGCCTCGATGACGCCGACGACGTCGTTGCCGTGCTGCAGGTGCTGCCCGGCGGCCCGGCCGCCAGCGCGGGCCTGCAGGCCGGCGATGTGTTGCTGGCCGTCGGCGCCACCAAGACCCCGACCCGCGAACAGTTCCGCGCCGCGATGCAGGCCACCAAGCCCGGCGACCGGGTGTCGATCCAGATCCGGCGTGAGGGCCGCGAGCAGGCGATCCAGGTCGTCGTCGGCGCACGCCCGGAGATGGTCATGGACCCGGGTCTCGCCACCGCGCCGCCGCGCCCCGAGCGGCCGATGCCGGCGATCGAAGTGGTGCCTCCGACCCCGGCGACCAGCGGTACCGAGCGCGGCTATCTCGGCGTCAGTCTGCGCGAGGCCGACGGCGCCGTCGTCGTCGATCGCGTGCTGGACGATGGTCCGGCGAAGGGCGTGCTGCAGGCCGGAGATCGGCTGCGCCGGGTCCAAGGCAAGTCGGTGGGCGGCCTCACCGACCTCGACAGCGTGCTGGTCGGTGCCGGCCCGGGCAGCAAGCTCGAACTGCAGGTGCAGGGCGACAGTGGCCCGCGCACGATCGTCGTCACGCTGGGCCGTCGTCCGAGCAGTGCCGGCTCGAGCGCGGCTGGCACCGGCGCTGCGAGCACCGCCCCGGTTGGCAGCGACAACCAGGTCAAGGTCATCAAGGCTGCCGCACCCAAGATCGACACGGCCAAGGTGGTGCCGTTGGCGCCTGCGGCCACCGCACCGGCGAAGCCGGCCCCGAACACCACGGCGGCAACGCCGGCGCCGAGCAGCGCCGCGGGCACCGGTGGTGACGCCGCGCGTGGCGACGCCGAGCTCGAGGCCCAGCTCCAAGCGCTGCGCAGCGAGCTGGCCGAACTGCGGCGCCAGCTCGAGCAGCTGCGCCAGAAGCAGGGTCGGGAATAGCTGGCCGCTGCGGCCGTCCGAGCGGCGTCAGGAATGGGCGCTGGCGGTGGAATCGTGGGTCGCGATGGCGCACGCTTCCGGCTCGGCGCCCGCACTGCTTGAACATGTTCCGCTTGCCACCCGCCGACTCGTCCCGCTCCGACTTGCCCTGCTCCGGCACGGTGGCGCCCGCGCTGGCCCCGGCGTCGTTCGCTGGCCTGCGGGTGGTCGTCACCGGCGGTGCCGGCTTCATCGGATCGCACCTGGTCGAGGCGCTGCTGCGCTGCGGCAGCCGGGTGCACGCGGTCGACGATCTGTCGGGTGGCTCGCTGGCCAACCTCGCCGCGGTCGCCGACCAGCCGTCGTTCCGGTTCACGCGCGCATCGGTCGCCGACGTCGCGGTTGCGACCGCCTGCTGCGCCGATGCCGACCTCGTGTTCCACCTGGCGGGCGCCGTCGGGGTGCAGCGTCTCGCGGCGGAACCGCTGGCGGTGATGCAGCGCAATCTCAGCGGCACCCAGGCGATGCTCGGCGCGGCGGCGGCAGCCTCGGTGCCGATCCTGATCACCTCGAGCAGCGAAGTGTACGGCGATGGTCCGGTGCCGTTCCGCGAAGTGGACCCGGTCCGGCCCGGCGCCACCGAAGGGCGGCGCGGCGGCTACGCCTGCGCCAAGGCGATGGGCGAGTGGCTGGCGCTCGGGCACCGCAGCGAATCGGGCTTGCCGGTGGTGGTGACGCGGTTGTTCAACACCGTCGGTCCCCGCCAATCCGCCGACCACGGCATGGTGTTGCCGCGCTTCGTCGAGCAGGCCGTGCGCGGCGAACCGATCACGGTCTACGGCACCGGCGCGCAGACGCGGTGCTTCGCCCACGTGCACGACGTGGTGCGCGCGTTGCTCGATCTCGCCCGCGCGCGCGGTGCGGCGGGGCGCGTGTTCAATGTCGGCAGCGAGCACGAGACGACGATGCGCGAGCTCGCCGAACTGGTCCGCAGTGCCGCCGGCAGCGCGTCGCCGATCCGCACCATCCCGTTCGACAACGTGTTCCCGGCCGGCTTCGGCGATCCACCGCGGCGGGTCCCGTCGCTCGAGCGCCTGCGGGCCGCGATCGGCTGGGTGCCGAACACGCCGCTGCCGTGGATCATCGCCGAACTGGTGGCCATCGCGCGCGCCGAGTCGGACCCGATCGGCGCAGTCCGGGCGCTGACTCAGGTCGGCGCCAGCGACCGCGCGTAGTTCGCGCGCGCGACCGGATCGTCCGGCGCGAGTTCGCAGGCGCGGGCGAAGTGCCGGCGCGCGGCGGGGAGCGCGCCGTCCCGATGCAGGCAGATGCCGAGGTTGGTGTTGGCGAGCGCGTGGCCGGCGGCCGCGGCTGCGGCGAAGCTCGCGCGCGCCTCGGCGATGGCGCCACCGGCGAGCTGACACAGGCCGAGCCAGTTGTGCAGCTCGCCGTTCGGGTCGGTACCCAGCTGCAGCGCCACGGCGAAGTGGTCGCGGGCGGACTCGATCCGGCCGCGGCGATAGTCCTCCTTGCCGAGCTGTTCGCACAGATGGCGGCGCTGCAGCGCCGACAGCGGTTGCCGGGCGAGGGCGTCGAGCGGCGCCGACGCCTCGCGGTCGGCCGCCAGCAGCGCCAGCGCCAGCCCGATCAGGCCGTCGGTGTGCTGCGGACACTGGCGCAGCAGGCTGTGAAAGCAGGCGATCGCACGCTCGGGGTCGCCGCGCCGCGCCGCGGCCTGGGCGAGGTACCAATGCGCATCCGGCCAGTGCGGCCATTGCGCGAGCGCTTCGTTCGCCGCGGCCGCGGCTGCCATCACGTTGCCGTCGAGGGCCGCCAGCGTCGCCCGGCCGGCGGCTTGCCCGCGCCACTTGGCCGCGAACGCCGCCCGGCGCGCCTCGAGTTCGCGTTCGATCGGCAGCCCCATGGCGCGGAACGTCGCATGGCCTTCGTGGTGCAGGAATGCGCGGCGCGCGAGCACCAGGCGAAAGCCCCGCAGCCGCAGTCGCAGGCAGAAGTCGTTGTCCTCGAAGTTGCCGGCGCCGAAGCGTTCGTCGAACAGGCCGACCTCGTCGATGGTCGTGCGGCGCAGCAGCAGGCACAGTCCGGACAGCGTGGTGACGTCCTGCAGGCTCGGCTCGTGCTGCAGGCTCGCCGCGATCGCGGCCCGGGTGGCCTCGTCGCGGCCGCGGTCGCCGAGTTCGAGCCGGCCTTGCCCCATGACTTCGTTGCTGACCGGTGCCACGGCACCGATCGCCGCGTCCATGGCGTGCACCGTGCGCAGTTCGTGCAGCAGGTTCGGCGCCGCGCGGGTGTCGTTGTTGAGGATCAGGAGCCAAGCGCCGGTCGCGGCCTGCACGCCGGCGTTGACGCCACCGGCGAAGCCGCGGTTGTGGGGCTGGCGCAGCACCCGCACGCTCGGGTGCATGGCGCCGAGTTGCGGGGTGGCATCGCGGCTGGCGTTGTCGACCAGCAGGATCTCGTCGGGTGGCGTGGTCTGCTGCAGCAGGCTGTGCACACACGCGCGGGTGAGCTCGGCGCCGTTCCAGCACGGGATCACCACGGAACACGACATGCCCGTCCCATCGGTCCCCGGGCAACCTGCGGGCGAAAAAAAACCGCCCGACACTCGCGTGTCGGGCGGCGGAACGGGGCGGTTAAGCCCCAAATCCCGGCTGGTTGCCGGTCAGCGAATGCCACTCCCGGGAACCAGGAGCGACCTCCACTTTGCAGGGCCTCGATTCGCCTTTCTCGACCCCGCGGGCGACCACCAGCCAACGCCATGCAAACCGGGTCTCGCCAACCACGGTCCACCGGCGCGGTGTCTGCTACTTACAGCTCTCTGTCGGACCGCTGCCAGCGGGGCGCGAGGGCAGGCCTGGGACCCCTGCTCGGTATCGCGCACTGGACAACGGCCACTCGTCTGCATGAGCCTCCCATGGCAAGGGGCATGCCACGGCTGGAGCGATGGGGAACGAGGCGTTTCCGGGGCGGCGGTGGCCACTTTCTCCACGGTTGCGTATCGGCGCGTCCCATTCGGAGGATTTCTGTGCGGGACTTGGGATCGGTTGTTGGCACGGCTGGGGAGTGTCATTGAGCGGGTCCTCCAGGTTCCTGGCCTGCCGAGGGTTGCGCGCTAGGCGCCGCTCCGTATGGTGCTTCCCCCTTGTTGACCACCCCGCGCCACGTCCTGGTTGTCGAACCGCCGCTGGCGGGGGTACAGCTGGTCGATTTCCTGGCTGGGGCCCTGCCCGGACGGGCGCCGGTGCGGTTGCGCCAGGCGATCGGCGCCGGTGAGGTGTCGGTAAACGGCGAGGTGGTGTTGGCCAATCGGCGGCTGCGAGCGGGGGACGTGGTGCTGCTCGCCGCGGAGCTGCCGACGGCCGCGGCGGTGGCCAGCCCCGCGCGGCAGCTGCCTGCCGTTCATTTCGAGAGCGCCTCGGCGCTGGTGATCGAGAAGCCTCCCGGCCTGACCACGGTTCCGGACCGCAGCGGGCGGGACACCGGCGTGCATGGCCTGCTCGAGGCCCTCCGGCCCGGCCAGGATCTGCGCATCGTGCATCGGCTCGATCGCGACACCTCGGGGTGCCTCGTGCTCGCCAAGGGCATCGAGGCGGCGCGTCACTTCGACGTGCAGTTCCGGGACGGTCTGGTGCAGAAGACCTATGGTGCGCTGGTGCACGGTGTGCCCGCCAGAGCGACGCTCACGATCGATGCGTGGCTCGGCCCCGATCGCCGCCGCCCCGGCAAGGTGGTGGCGGCGGCGGCCGAACAGCCCGGCTTCCGCGACGCTCACACCGACGTGGTGCGCATCGAGTCGTTCGCGCGCCATGCGTTGCTGGCGCTGCAGCCCCGCACCGGGCGCAGTCACCAACTGCGCGTGCATCTGCAGTCGATCGGGCACCCGATCGTCGGCGACTCCGACTACGGTGGTGAACCGCTGCTGCTGTCGGCGATCAAGCCGGGCTACAAGCTGCGCAAGGGCGTGCCCGAGCGCCCGCTGTGCCCACGCTTGTTCCTGCACGCCCAGCAGATCTGCTTCCATGACCTGGACGGCACCGCCGTGCAGGTCGACTCGCCGCTGCCAGCAGATCTGGCCGTGGCCCTGCGACAACTCCAGAGTTTCGACGAACGCCGGCGGCCCCCATGCGACTGAAGTGCTCCCCCGACGACTTCCGCGTCCGCGAACTGCTGCAGTGGAACGAGGTCCCGAACGGGGCCTACGTCGTGCACCTGATGCACAAGGAGAAGCTGTCGACGCCCGAGGCGTTGTCGCTGCTCGTGCGTGAGGCCAACGTCGACCGCGGCGCGATCGCCTACGCCGGCCTCAAGGACCGGCAGGCGGTCACCGACCAGTACGTGTCGATCGAACGCCGCGCGGTCGAGTTGAAGCTCGCCAGCCTGCGTGTGCAGCCGGTCGGCACCACCGACAAGCCGCTGACCAGCCGGATGAGCGCCGGCAACGCGTTCACGATCGTGGTCCGCGACCTGGCCCCGACCCAGGCCGCGCAGCTGCGTCGCAGCATGCCGTCGCTGCTGAAGACCGGGTTCCCGAACTACTTCGACGACCAGCGCTTCGGCTGCCTGCGCCACGGCCAGGGGTTCCCGATGCGCAGCGTGCTGCTCGGCGACTACGAGCGCGCGCTGCAGCAGTTCATCGCCGAGCCGTCGCCGGTCGCGATCACCGGCGACGTCAAGCTCAAGCGCACGCTGCAGCTGCGCTGGCGCGACTGGGAGGTCTGCGCCCGCATCGCCCGCGGCCCGGTCTACGAGCCGATCTTCGCGCACCTGCTGGCCCACCCCGACGACTTCCGCGGCGCCCTCGAACAGGTGCCGCTGCGGCAGCGCGTGATCCACGCGTTCGCCTACCAGTCGTTCCTGTGGAACCGCGCCGTCAGTCGCCTGCTGCGCGGCGGGGTCGACAGTTCGCAGCGGTTGCGCATCGCGACGATCGCCGGCGACCTGATGGCATGGAAGTACCTCGCGCCCGAGCGCGAGGAGAAGCTGAAGCTGATGCGCACGCCGCTGTTCGGCCCCGATGGCGACGGCGGCAGCGAGCCGTTCCGCCGCGTGATGCAGGACGAGCTGCAGGACGCCGGGCTCACGCGCGACGACTTCCTGCGCAACCAGGTGCCCGGCATGATCTGGAAGGAGGAGCCGCGCGAGGCGTTCGCGAAGCCCACCGACGTCGCCGACGTGGTCATCGAACCCGACGAGATGCACGGCGGGCGGGTCAAGGCGACGCTGCAGTTCAGCCTGCCGCGCGGCGCCTACGCGACGATGTTGATCAAGCGCCTGTTCGCGCCGAGCTGGTACTCGCGCGACGGCGAGGAGCGGTTCGGTCGCGGCGGTGGCGATCGCGGTGGCGAGCGCGCCGAGTTCCGCGGCGATCGCGGGCTCTATCGCGGCGATCGCGACGACCGCGGTGGCCGCGACGACCGTCCGTCGCGCGGCGACCGCCCCGGACGCGATCGGCAGCCGCCGGCCCCGCGCGGGCCGCGACCGCCGATCCAGCGCGGTTCGCGCGGCTCGTTGGCGTTCGGCCCGCACGACGATGCGGCGCCGGGGCCGATCAGCAAGCCACCCGATCTCCCGATCCAGGATTTCGATCACCCGGAGGACTGAACCATGGCAGACGCGACGTTGGGCATCATCGGCGGCTCCGGTCTCTACGACCTGCCGGGTCTCGAGAACCGCAAGGAGGTCGCGGTGGAGACGCCGTTCGGGCCGCCGAGCGACGTGCTGGTCACCGGCACCATGTTCGGCGTGCGCATGGCGTTCCTGCCGCGCCACGGCCGCGGCCACCGGCTGGCCCCGCACGAGCTGCCGTTCCGCGCCAACATCCACGCGATGAAGCAGCTCGGCATGGGCTCGGTGGTCGGCGTGTCGGCGGTCGGTTCGATGAAGGAGGCGCTGCAGCCCGGCCACCTGGTGCTGATCGACCAGTTCCTCGATCGCACCCGCGGCCGCACCGAGGAGTCGACGTTCTTCGGCGACGGCTGTGTCGCGCACGCGCACTTCGCCGATCCGGTGTGGGAGCCGCTGCGGCAGCTGGCGCTGCGCGCGGCGCGCGCAGCCGGCGCCACCGCGCACGACGGCGGCACCTACCTGTGCATGGAAGGGCCGCTGTTCAGCACCCGCGCCGAGTCGCGCCTCTACCGCAGCTGGGGCGTCGACGTGATCGGCATGACCAACCTGCAGGAAGCGAAGCTCGCGCGCGAAGCGGAACTCGCCTACACCACGGTCGCGCTGGTCACCGACTACGACTGCTGGCACGACAGCGAGGCCGACGTCGACGTGTCCGCCGTGCTCGCGGTGCTGAAGCAGAATGCCGACCTCGCGCGCCGCGTGGTGGTCGAGCTGGCTCGCGCGATGGCGGCGAACGGACCGATGTCGGCGGCGGGCTGCATGCAGCACGCGCTGATCACCCACAAGGACGCGATCTCGGCCGATGCCCGCCGCCGGCTGCAGCTGCTGATCGGCCAGTATCTCGGCTGATCGCGGTCGCTCGGAGCGGGGCCGCGCTTGCGTTTGCCGCGCGGCGGTCGACGATACCGCGATGGCAAAATCGTCGTGCCCGTTGTCGCAGTCGCAGTT
The DNA here is from genome assembly GCA_025459175.1 of Planctomycetota bacterium. Taxonomy (GTDB): domain Bacteria; phylum Planctomycetota; class UBA1135; order UBA1135; family UBA2386; genus UBA2386. Next base: position 64,143 of record JALORC010000013.1, read on the forward strand.
CCTCGCCAAGGCCGAACCGATGAAGGTCAACATCGCCGGCAGCGAGATGCTGGCCGAGGTGAAGGCGTTCTCGACCGGCTCGTTCGGTTGGTACCTGAACGGCAAGACCACGGTGATGGTCGACGGCAAGGCGGTGTCGGTGCAGATCGGTCTGAACCTGACCCTGGTCGGCAGCAAGGAAGCCGCGCGCGAGTGAACGGCTGGGGCCGGCGTCAGTCCCCGCGCCCCGGATCCGGGCCCGCTTCGAAGCGATAGCCGGTGCCCGGTTCGGTCAGCAGCCAGCGCGGCCGCGCCGGCACCGGCTCGAGCTTCTGGCGCAGTTGCCCGAGGTAGACGCGCAGATACGCGACGTCGCCGTCGTGGCGCGGGCCCCAGACCGCCCGCAGCAGTTGGGTGTGCGTCAGCACTTTGCCGCGGTGGCGCGCCAGCTCGACCAGCAGTCGATACTCGGTCGGCGTCAGCGCCACGTCGACGGCGCCGCCCGGCGAGACCTTCTGGCAGCGGCGGCTCTGCAGGTCGAGGCGCAGGCCATGGCCGTCGGCGGCGGCGACGACGATGGTAGGCGCCTCGTCGGCCGCCTTGCTCGCACCACGGCGCAACGCCGCGCGCAGCCGTGCCAGCAGCTCGGGCACCCCGAACGGTTTGGTCAGGTAGTCGTCGGCACCGGCATCGAGCGCCTGCACCTTGCTGTCCTCCTGGCCCCGCGCGGACAGCACCACGATCGGCAACCGCGACCAGCCCCGGACCTCGCGCAGCAGACCGAGGCCGGCCCCGTCCGGCAGGCCGAGATCCAGCAGCATCAGTTCCGGTGGCCGCGCGGTGACGGCGATCCGGGCCGCGGCCAGCGTCGCCGCTTCGGTGACGCGGTAGCCGCGTGCATCGAGCGTCGTGCGCAGAAAGCGACGGATCGGGTCCTCGTCCTCGACCACCAGGATGGTGGTGCGGGCCGTGGTCTCGGTCGGGACCGTCATCGTTCCTCCGCGGTCGTGGTGGCGCTGCCGTCGCCGGCCAGCGCGGCTTCGTCGGGCAGGCGCGGTTGGTGATGCGGGATCGGCAGCGACAGGCAGAACGTCGCGCCGCGCAGCAGCGGTGCCACCAACCCGAGCGCGCCACCGTGGGCGCGCGCGATCGCTCTGCCGATCGCGAGGCCGAGGCCGAGCCCACCACTGGTGGAGCCCGGTTCGAAGCGGCGGAACAGGCGGCCGTGCAGCTCGGCGGGAATGCCGGCGCCGTCGTCGGCGACCACGATGCACAGCGCCCCGATGCGTTTGCCGACTTCGATCCGCACCGCGCTGCCGGCGGGGGTGTGCCGGGCGATGTTGTCGAGCAGCAGGAACACCGCTTGCTCCAGCAGCACGGGATCCGCCTCGACCAACGGCAGGCCGGCCATGGGCAGCAACTCGATCGCGCGCGCCCCGAGCTGCGGCTCCGCCCGCCGCAGCGCGGCGGCCGCGATCTCCTCGAGGCTGACCCATTCGCGCCGCACCGCGACCTGGTCCCCTTCGAGCCGGGTCGCGAACAGCAGGTTGGCGATCAGGTCGTTCAGTCGCTGCGCCTCGTCGCAGATGCCCTGCAGCAGTTCGTGGCGCTGCGCCGCCGACAGTCGGATGTCCTCGTCGAGCAGCGAACTGGCCGCGCCGGTGATGCTGCAGAGCGGCGTGCGCAGGTCGTGCGACACCGAGGCCAGCAGGGTGCTGCGCAGTCGTTCGTTGGCGGCCTCACGCTCGCGCTGCAGCACGCTCTCGTTGCTGCTGCGCACGCGCTGGACCAGCGACGTGACCGCGGTGCCGAGCACCAGCATGGTGACGAACGCGAGCACGGCCTCCGGTTCGGTGATCGCGAAGCTGAACCGCGGCTCGGTCAGCAGGAAGTTGAACGCGCCGCCGATCAGCAGCACGCCGAGCAGCGCCAGCGGTCGTCGGCAGCGCAGCGACACGCACAGCACTCCGAGCAGCAGCACCATCGCCTCGGTCGACAGGTCGCCCGGCACGTGGCACAGCACCGCGAGGCCGATCGCGGTAGTGGTGGTGCCGAGCAGCCAGCCGAGTTCGGGCCACGACCACCAGCGGGCGGGCGGCGCGTCCGGCGGCGGCAGTGGTGGGGCAGCAGTCATGGCGCTGCGGCACCGTAGCCGTTGCGGGCCGGGCGCGCCCGTGCGGCGGCGCCGCCGGTGGATCAGAAGCGCCACGTGAGATCGAAGCCGATCACCAACAGCCCGCGGTCGGTGCCGAGGTCGAAGGCCGGGCGGTCCCAGTTCCGGTAGTAGACGACCTCCGGCCGCAGCATCAGGCGCGGTGTCGGTTCCCAGCTGAGCCCGACCCCGTGGCTCGTGTAATTCCCGGCCGTGCCCGCGCGGGCCCCGTCCTCGTCGCGCCACCATTCGTTGCGCACCGACCAGAACGCGTTCTCGGCGAGCCGCACCATCGTGTAGTTCAGCAGCCCGTAGCTGAACGTGGTGCCGGGGATGTCGGCGCCGAGGCCGCCGCCGCCGCCGAAGCTGCGCACCGGGCCGAGGCTCGGTCGGCCGCCGACCACGGTGTCCTCCTGCCACAGCACGTAGCTCTCGAGCTTGCTGTGCACATCGCGATCGAAGCGATGCTGCCAGGTGCCGACCAGGTAGTTGAAGTTGTCGGCGCCGGCGGGCCGTCCATCCTGTTCGAAGCGACGGAACTTGCCCTCGTTGATCGCATTCAGCACCAGGTAGACGGAGTCGTCGTTGTCGGCCGCGGTCCAGCGCACGCCGAGCATGCCGGTCGCGGTGGCGCCCTCGTACCACGGTGCCATGTCGGTGCCGGCGTGCACGCCGGCCTGCACCGTCCACTGCGGATCGAGCATCGTCGTCACCATGACGCCGGTCTGCGTGTAGGTATCGTGCGTGAACAGCAGCGAGTGCGTCGCCATGTAGTTGTCGGGCGCGAACTGCGTCTCGATGTCCGGACACGCGACCCAGCGGCCGGCGCGCAGCACGGTGCCGTCACCGAGTCCGGGCACGTACAGGTCGACGTAGAGCTCGGTCGGGTCGAACCCGTAGAGCTCGTTGCGCTCGAGCAGCTGGTCGCTGAACCAGCCGCCGGCGGTCATCCAGCGGTAGTTGGTGCCGTACAGGAACGTGGCGCGGAAGCCCCAGTCGACCTCGTCCTGCTGCACGCTGTCGACCTCGCGTTCGAACCGCAGCACGGCTTGCTCGAGCTGCACGCTGTTCGGCACCAGCCAGTACGACGACGGCAGGTTGGAGTCGCGCGCGCTGCTGGCGTTCGCCGAGGCGGTGATCCAGCCGTAGGCGCGCAACCGAGATGGTTCGGCGCCGAGTTCGCCGAGCAACGATTGCTCCAGCGGCCAGCGCGTCGCACTCGGCGGCACGCCGACCAGTGGATAGCCCTGATACTCACTCGACGGGAACGGCGGCGAATCGAACGCCGCCGGCAGGCCGCGGCGGGCCGGTACCGGCGCGGGCGCCTGGGCACCGTCCTGCTGCGCCGTGGCGGCGGTGGCACACGCCAGCAACACCGTCAAGAGTGCTGGGAATCGTCGTCGCCGGGGAGCAGCTGCGCGGCCCAGCGCGCCAACAGGCCGGGCAACCAGAAGCAGCCGGCCAGCACCGGCAGCAGCCACGGGTCGTGCATCGCGGATCCTCACCGCCCCACAGCTATGGGCTCCAGCTGCCGATGGCGATCGTGGTCGCACAAGGAACCCCGTCGGCGGCATAAGGAACGCATAAAAGTGCGGCGCCGGGCCGGCCGGACTCAGGGCGGCCAGCGGCGTCCCGTCAGCGCCGCCAGAAACTCGGCGCCAGCAGCGCCAGCAGCGGCAGCAGTTCGAGCCGGCCGAGCACCATCTGCACGCACATCGCGAGCTTGGTCCAGCCGGCGAGATCGCCGTAGCCGCCGAGCGGGCCGATGTTCGGACCGATCACGGCGACGCCCTGGCCCAGCGCCGGCAGGCCGACCGCGAGCGCGGCCGGATCGACGGCCGCCATCGCCGGGCCGCAGTTGCCGAGCATGCTCGCGCTGGCGGTCATCGCCCCGACGAAGCTCAGTCGCTGGTCGAAGGCGTAGACCATCGCCCCGAGCAGCACGCACAACAACCACAGCAGCACCATCGCCAGGATCGACGAGACCGTTCCGGCCGGCAGCACCTCGCCGTCCAGCCGCAGCCGGTCGACGCGCTTTGGTTGCACGAAGCTGCGCAGCGTGAACGCGAACAGCCGCAGGCAGACCAGCACCCGTACCTGCTTCATGCCGCCGGCGGCCGAGCCCGAACAGCCGCCGACCATCGTGCAGGTGAAGATCACGATCAGCGACAGCGGCGGCCAGGCCTGGAAGTCGGCGGTCGCGAAACCACAGCAGCTCAACATGCTGACCACGTTGAACGACGACTGCCGCAGCGCCGTGTCCCATGGCATGCCCCCGCGCACCAGATCGATCGTGACCAGCGCGATCGTGGCCAGCGTGAACAGCGTGTAGAGCTTGAACTCGCCGGTCTGCAGCATGCTGCGCAGCCCGGAACGGCCTTCCCGCAGCACCCCGGCCATCACCGTGAAGCTGCAGCCGCCGAGGTACATGAACGTGGTCAGCACGATCTCGGCGCCGAGGTGATCGAACACCGCGAGCGAGGTCTTGGTCGAGTAGCCGCCGGTGGCGACCGCCGAGAACGCGTGGCAGACGGCGTCGAGCCAGCCCATGCCGCCGATCGTCATCAACAAGGCGATGCAGGCGCCGCTCAGCAGCACGTAGACGCCGACGACCCAACGCGATTGCTGCAGCAGCCGCGGCTGGTAGCCGTCGTTGCTGACGCCGACCGACTCGGCGACCAGCAGGTTCTTGCTGGCGCTGCCCGACGGCAGCAGCGCGACGAAGATCAGCACGATGCCGATGCCGCCCAGCCACTGCAGCAGCGCGCGCCACAGCAACAAACTGCCCGGCGTCTGTTCGGGCGTCGGGTTGCCGGCGGTGCCCAGCACCGTGCCACCGCAGGTGGTGAGGCCGCTGACGCTCTCGAACAGCGCGTCGGCCGCGTTCGGCAGCAGGCCAGACCACTGGAACGGCAGCGCGCCGAGCACGCTGGCGATGACCCACGACACGCCGCCGACGAACAGCGTCTCGCGGCGGTAGAAGCCCGGCGCGGCACGGCGGCCACCGAGCCACAACACCAAGGCCGCGAGCGCGCCGATGCCGATGCTGGCGGTGAAGCCGGCCAGCGCCGCGCCGCGACCCGCGGTCGGTTCGCCCAACGCGAGTGCCAGCGGCGCCAGCTGGGCGACCGTGAAGAAGGCGACGAAGCCGGCCAGGACCCGCGAGATGGCGCCGTAGTTCACGCCGTCGACTATCGTGAACCGCGGCTGGCGCGGCAATGCCGTGGTCGCCGGCGTAGGATCGCGCCCCATGCTGCACGCGGTGTTGCTGGCGTCGTTCTGTCTGCCCCAGGAACCGGTCGGTGGTGGTGCCGAGGCGCCGCCGATGCGGATCGGCAACGTGCTGCCGCAGGCCACCGTGATGGCATCCGGCACCGGCAGCGACAGCGAGACGGGCATCGGCGCGTTGATCCCGTGGGCCGACCAGCTGTGGGCGATCGGCTACGTCGCGCACAAGAAAGGGAATGGCATCGGCCTCTACTCGATGGGGGCGGACCTGGTGCTGCGCCGGCACCCGGCGTCGGTGACCGGCACGTTCGCGAACCGCCTGGTGCACTGGGACAGCAAGCAGGTGTTCCTCGGGCCGCACGCGATCGCCGCCGACGGCACCGTGCGCACGATCGAGGCGCTGGCCGGGCATCGCCTGACCGCGACCTGTCGGCATCTCGTCGAGCCCGGCAAGCAGGTCTACTTCCTGACCATGGAGGGCCTGCTGTTCGAGGTCGACGTGGCGACGTTGGCGGCGAAGCAGCTGTTCGACCTGGTCGACAAGCTGGCGTTGCCGAAGGGCGCGCAGCCGCACTTCAAGGGCGCCTTCAGTGCGCAGGGGCGCCTCGTCGTCGCCAACAACACCTACGAAGAGCCGGAGTATCTCGGCCAACGCCGCGCCGGTTGCCTCGCCGAATACGACGGCACCAGTTGGACCGTGCTCGAGCAGAACCCGTTCGTCGAGGTCACCGGCAAGCACAACCAGGTGGCGGGGGCCCGCTACGGCAACACCCTCTACGCGCTCGGCTGGGACCGCGCGTCGGTGATCCTGCGCGTGCTGCACCAGGGCACCTGGACGCGCTACCGGCTGCCGAAGGGCTCGCAGTCGTTCGACCACACCTGGAACACCGAGTGGATGCGGATCCGCGAGGTGCAGACCGAGCGCTACCTGATGGACGCGTTCGGCACGTTCTTCGACCTGCCGCCGATGGTCTACGGCGGCACCGTCGCCGGCATCCGGCCGATCGCGACCCATCTGCGCATCTGCCCCGACTTCCTGTCGTGGCGCGGCATGCTGGTGCTGGCCGGGGACCAGACCGACAACGCGGTCGGTCAGCCGCAGTCGGGGCTGTGGTTCGGCCACCTCGACGAGCTGTGGCAGTGGGGCAAGCCGCAGGGCTGGGGCTCGGTGTGGTGGGACGAGGCGGTGGCGGCAGGGGCGGTCAGCGATCCGTTCCTGATGACCGGCTACGAACACAAAGTCGTGCACGTCGTCAACGCCACCGCGGCCGCAACCAACGTCGTCGTCGAGGTCGATGTGCTCGGCAACGGCACCTGGCACCCCTACACCGAACTGACGGTCGGCGGCAACGGCTACGCGCACCACGTGTTCCCGACCGGCTTCAGCGCCCACTGGGTGCGGGTGCGCGCCTGCAACGGGGGGCGGCTCTCGGTGACGTTCCACTACACCTGAGGTTCGCCGGCGGGCTGCGGCTCGGGGCGGTCGGATTCGACCGCGCCGTCGGTGCATGCCGCGTTGCGGCGACCCGGCTCAGTTCCCGGGGGTCAGCATCCCGATCTGGCTCGTCATGATCAGACACGGCTGGTTGGCGTCGATCAGGAACGTCTGCACATCGATCGGCACGCCCAGCAGCAGCGGATTCGGCGCGATCGGCAGCGCCCAATCGCGCACCACGGTCGTGCCTGGTACGAACTGCAGCAAGGTCCCGTTCCCGGTGAGGCCGATGATGCACTCGCATCCCCACGGGATCCGGTTCGCGGTCGAAAGTTCGAGGGCGCCGAGGCACAGACTGCTCGGCACCACGCCGGTGGTGCGCAGCTGGAACGTCTGGCCGAGGTAGGGCAGGCTGTTTTGATGGGGCGCCAGCCGGATGCCGGCCTGGCCGTCGGCCACGCAGGTGCTGTCCTCGGTCAACACGAAGGAGGCGAGGCTCGGGCTGTAGGCCCAGGTCGTGAGACCGGCCACATCGACGACGTGGGCGCGGAGCCCCGCATTGGGCGCCGGGTCGTGGCTGAGGGCGGGTCGGTTCCAGAGCAGCGGCCCTCCGCTGGCCGGCACCCGGCGCCAGTGGAAGTCGTTCCACTCCCAGGTCTCGCCGTTCGGATGCAGCAGCACGGTCAGGTTGCGCTGCGGGTCGAACAGCATGCGGCCTTCCGCCGCCGCTGGTGGGCCGCTGCCCTGGTGTTGCGTCCAGGTGTTGCCGCGGAAGATCCAGGTATCTCCCAGCAGCGTCGAGGCCTGGCCGCCGAACAGGACGGCACTGCCGCCGGGCCCACTCGCCAACGCCATGCCGGTGCGGGCAACCAGGCCCGGTGGGGTCACCTGCTGGGCCCAGAGCAGCAGACCGAGGTCGAGCAGGATCCAGGTGTCATTGCGCACCCCGGTGGCGTCGGTGCCGCCGAACACGATCGTCTGCTGACCGCTGCCGATCGACGCCGCGACGGCCCCGAGGCGTGGGGACGGGCCGGAGGAATGCGGGATCAGGGTCCAGTCCAGCGTGGTGCGATCGAAACGCCAGAGTTCATCGACCGGGCCCAGTGAGTTGTCGAGGCCGCCGAACAGGTGCACACGGTCGCGACTCGTGAACATCGTGGCGAGCTGTCGCGTCGGAATCGCGGCCGGCAACGACACCCACGATGCCCCGGCAGGCAACATGGTGCGGCCCTGCTGTTCGTCGAAGCCGACCAGGCCGACGAGGTCGCGGCCCAGCAGTTGGTTCACGGTGCCGAACGATCCGATCGGCTGTGGGGCGCCGATCGTGGCCCAGCTCTGGGCGGCGACGGTCGGTATCAGCCAGGCGAGCAGCACCGGACCAACCAACCAGGACCTGGCAGGCGACGCGTTGGCACGCAGTGAGGCAGGCATCGCTGGATGCTAGCACCGAATGCGGTGGTGGGGTCGGTCGCGGTCGGTTCGCTTTCGGAGAACCCGGCTGACGAAGGTGTGCAGGCGCGACACAATGAAGGGGACGTCGACTGCCGAGGCGTCGCAACAGTTCGACCGACCAACCGCCATGCGCGAACCCATCGAAACCGCCGTCCGCACCGCGAACACCCCGGCCCAGGCGAAGGTGTTCGTCGCCATGCTGCAGGCCGAAGGCATCCCGGCGCGCGTCGACGGCGAGTCGTTGACCGACGAGTTCGCCGCCAGCCGCCGACTGATGAATCTGGCCGGCGTGAAGGTGATGGTGCCGACCAGCAGCTTGCCGCGGGCGCGCGAGATCCTGCAGCCGGTGCAGGTCGACCCGGACGAACTCGAACGTGAGGCGATGGCGGCCGCCGGCGAGCGAGCTGCGCCTGTCGAGACGGATCGTGCGTCCGCGGCCCGGCCCATGTCGTTGGCGTGGCTCCTGCTGCTGGCGGCGGTCGGTGCAGCAGTGGTGTTCGCGTTCCTGTGGCAGCAGCAAGCTCGCAAGTTCGTGAGTCCGGCGCCCGATCTCGACTACGCCTGGGACGGGGACGCACTGCGCGAGACGCTGCGCCGCGACGGCCGCCTGATGCGCCTGCTGTTCGATCGCGACCACGACCAGATGTACGAACGGATCGAGCAGTTCGACCCGGCGGGCAAGCGGGTGATGGCCTGCGACCGCTACGAGGGTGGCCTCTACCGGCGTTACGTCGAGTCACGCAGCGGCGATCTCGAGGTGACGTGGACCGACGAAGACCGCGATGGTCTGTCCGATGTCGCCGTGGTCACCGACCGCTCGGGCAACGTGGTCCAGCGCATCGAGTGGCGCGCCGGCACCGGTTTCGTGCTGCAGCCCCGATGACGAGCGGTGCCGATCGGTCACTGTTCGCCGGCCGCCCCGAACGGCCGCGGCTCGGGTTCCTCTCGGGGGCTGTGTTCCCGCTGGCTGCCGAGGCGTCGTGCTATGCGCAGCTCGACGAACTCGCCGCCGACCTCGGCGCCGAGCTGCGGGCCGTGCACACCGTGGTGCCGGATCCGCGGTCGCTCACAGCACCGCTGCGCGCGCGCCTCGGCAGCGGCTTGTTCGTGCCGCAGAACCCGCAGCTGCACCGCAACGACCTCGCGCACTGCCAGCGCACGCTCGGCGCGCGCTGCGAGCGGCTGCTGGCGGCGCTCGCAGGCGTGACCGGGATGTCGCCGGCCGAGTTGCTGCGTCGGCCGGAACTCCACGAGGCGTTCTCGTACGCGCGCTGGATCCGCGCGTGGGGCGCGGACCTGGTGTGGTCGCACGGGCTCGCCGAAGGTTCGCTGCCGGCCCTGGTGGCGGCACATCTGCTCGAGCTGCCGCGGGTGGTCGTGCTCGACAACGCGACGTTCGATTCGGCCTGGGGCCAGCTGCTGCCGCTGCACGTCGAACAGGCGCAGTTGGTGGTGGCCATCGGTACGCACGTGCACGACGCGTTGCTCGCGCGCTGCGGGGCGGCGGCGGCGGGGAAGACCGTGCTCGTGCAGCCGGATGCCATCGCGGCGCCGGCGGTGCGCGCCGCGGTGGCGCGCGCGCTGGTGATGCCGCGGCCGGCCTCGGCGCCGTCGCGTGGGCCGGATGCGGCGTTCGTGGCTCCGCGACGAACGTCGTCACCGCCGCGTGCGGCGCGACC